>CAYTBZ010000001.1:0-18078 GCA_964436275.1 uncultured Gammaproteobacteria bacterium
TTTATAATAGTGATAGGATTTTATAATAAGAAAAGGGGGGATAAGGTAATTCCTAGTAGATATGAAAAAACTGTTTTATTCTCTTATTTCCTTAATAATTGGGGTTCTTTTTCTTATATATGCTTTAAAACGAGCGGGATTGGAAAATATTGGTAAAGCAATAGGGGAATTGACTACTCTGGGAGTTTTTCTTTCTTTACTGATTTATTTATTAATTTTTTGTATTGGGACAATAAAGTGGAGTTTGGTTCTCCGAAGTGAAGGATATAAAATTCCTTTATTAAAGATAATTTCAGCAAAACTTTCAGGATTTACTGTTTCTTATGTAACTCCATTTTTTTATATCGGCGGTGAAGGGGTAAGGGCTTATGTTTTAAAGAAACAAACTAATACTCCTTTTGGTAAAGGACTTGCCTCAATTATTTCTGATAAAATTTTAACTTTAATTGCTTGTGGAATTCTCTTTATCTTGGGGACTTTTCTTTTGGTTTTTAATGCTAATTCTTTTAAAGGATACTTGGTGGCGGCTTTAATGTTTTTGATGTCTTTTTCTGGTTTTATTTTCTTTTATTCAATGATTAAGGGAAAGAAGAAGTTTTTTGTCGGCCTTTTAAAAATTCTTGGTTTGACTAGAATAAGGTATTTAAAAAGAAATGAAGAAAAAATTCATCAAATAGAGGAAGAGGTGCAAACGTTTTTTCGGGATAGACCTAAGCAATTGACTTTAGGAATTATTCTTGGTTGTATAAAGATTTTTCTTTCTTTAGTTCTCTTTAAAATAATTTTAATTTTTTTAGGTTATAATATCTCTTTTTATTTTATTGTGCTTATACGCGCCCTTTCTTTGCTTATAAGTTTAGTTCCTATTCCGGGTGCTTTAGGAGTATATGAAAGTTCTTTTGGTTTTGCTTTTGAGTCATTGGGACTACATACAAGCATTGGAGTAGTTTTGGGCTTAATTTTACGCGCTTTAGATGTAATTGCTTTAATTGTTGGTTTAATTTTCTTATATCGTTTTGGTATAAAGTTAATGATTAATTTAATATTTAAAGGCAATAACCATAATTTTAATAATGGTTAGTTTATCAGATTATTCTAAATATCGTTTTTTTGAAATTTTTCCTGGGGCTTTGGTTTGGACAACCTATTTTTTAGCCCTTCTTTTTTCTTTTCTTAAACCGTTATGGGTTATTTATTTTATTATTGTTTTTTCTTTCTATTGGATTGTAAGAATAAATTATCTCTTAATTTATATGGTTTATTCTTGGGTGAAAATGAGAAGGGCTATAAAAGTAGATTGGTTGGCTAAATTAGAAAAGATTCCTGGCTGGCGCGATTATTATCATCTTATTTTTATGCCCACCTATAAAGAGGGAATAGAAATAATTAGAACATCATTTAAATTTCTTGCTCAGTCAAAATATCCTTTAGATAGGTTTATTGTTATTTTAGGTGGTGAAGAAAGAGATAAAGAGAATTTTCTAAAAAATGCCCAGATTATTGAAAAAGAGTTTGGAGAAAAGTTTTTTAAATTATTAATAACCGTTCACCCCAAAGATTTACCCGGAGAAATTCCTGGTAAAGGGTCCAATCTTGTCTGGATGGCTAAAGAAGCAAAAAAGTTTATTGATAAGTTAGATATCCCTTACGAAAAAGTTATTGTCTCTTCATTTGATATTGATTCTTGTGTCTATCCTCATTATTTTAGTTGTCTAACTTATAAATATATTACTCATTTTGATCCAACTCATACCAGTTTTCAGCCCATTGCCCTTTATCATAATAATATTTGGGATACCCCTGCTTTTCTTCGCGTAGTGGCTAATTGTACTACTTTTTGGTTACTTTCTGAAGTTGCTCGTCCAGAACGCCTTTTTACTTTTTCCTCTCATTCTATGAGTTTTAAAGCATTGGTGGATGTTGGTTTTTGGGAAAAAGACATTGTTACTGAAGATTCAAGAATTTTCCTCCAGTGTTTTATTCATTATGGGGGAAATTATCAAGTAGAACCTATTTTCGTTCCTATTTCTATGGATACGGTTTTAGCAGATACATTTTGGAAAAGTTTAAAAAATCAGTATAAACAAGTAAGAAGATGGGGCTGGGCAATAGAGCATTTCCCTTATATGGTCTGGAATTTTTTTATTAAACCAAAGAAGAAAATTCCTTTTAAGAAGAAATTTAGATATTTTTTCTTTTTTGCTGAAGGTGAATATACTTGGCCAACTGCGCCAGTTTTATTATTTGTTTTGGGCTATCTTCCTTTGGCAGTGGTAAATAAGGCTGAAAAGGCAACTGTCTTGGCTCAAAACGCGCCTTATGTTTTACAAAATATAATGACTATTGGGATGATCGGTTTAGTATTTTCAGCTATTCTAAGTACAATTATTTTACCCCCTCCACCAAGTAAAAAGAAAAAAATTATTTATCCATTGATGATAATTCAATGGATATTCCTTCCTTTAACAATGATTGTTTTTGGTTCTATTCCTGCTTTAGATGCTCAAACTCATTTAATGTTGGGGAAAAGATTGGGTTTTAATGTTACTGAAAAAATAAGAAAAACTAAAACAACTCTTTAGAAAATGAATTCTCCTCAAATAAAAAAATTATTAATTGGTTTAAAAGAAAATGTTTCTTTAAAATTATATACCTCCTTTAAAATTGGTGGTAAGGCAAGATATTTTTATATAGCCAATAATCAGGAGCAAATAAAGAATGCCTTAGAAACGAGTAAAAGATTTAAAATACCCTTTTTTATTTTAGGGGGAGGAACTAATATTTTGGTTTCTGATAACGGGTTTAACGGATTAGTCATTAAATTAAATAATAAAAAATTGGTTTTTGACAAAAAAAGACCACAAGTTATTTTTGCTGAAGCAGGCGTTTCTTTGGGGAGAATTTTATCTTTAGCAAAGAGAAAAGGATTAACCGGTCTGGAATGGGCAGCGGGCATTCCGGGAACATTAGGCGGAGCAATAAGAGGGAATGCTGGTGCTTTTGGTGGCTCCATTTCTCAAGTGGTTAGAAAGATTCGTCTTTTAGATATTAGAAATCAAAAAATAAAAATTAGAGAAATAAAGCCAGAAGAGGCAAAATTTTCCTATCGTAACTCAATTTTTAAAAAAGATAAAAATTTAGTTATTCTTTCAGCAGAATTAGAGTTAAAAAAGGGGGATATTGAAAAAATAAATAATAAGATCTCTCAATATTTGAATTATCGAAAGAGGACCCAACCCTTGAATTTTTTTTCTTCAGGCAGTATATTTAAAAACATTGCTAAGAAATCTTTAACCAAGGATTCTTTGAAAAAGATAAAAAAATTATTAGATAAAGATAAATTTTATCTTCTTAAGCAAGAATTGATTCCAGCAGGTTTGCTTATTCAGATTTGTGGATTAAAGGGGATGAAAATTGGTCAAGCAATGGTTTCAGAAAAACATTGTAACTTTATTGTTAATTTAGGACGGGCTAAAGCAGATGATGTTTTGATTTTAATAAGTTTAATTAAACAGCAAGTCAGAGATAAATTAGGCATTCAATTAGAAGAAGAAATTGTCTATGTAGGTTTTAAGAGTTGACAGATAAAAGTAATTTGATTAAAATAAACTTAAATAATAATCAGAAAATAATCAGAAAAAGTAATTAAATGGTAAAAAAGAAAGATTTCTTAGAAATGAATGGGGTAGTAGAGGAACTTTTACCTTCTACTACTTTTAAAGTCAAACTTGAAGATGGACGAGAAATTATTGCTTATCTTTCGGGAAAGATGAGGTTATACAGGATTCGTCTTTCTATCGGTGATAAGGTAAAGGTAGAAATTTCGCCTTACGATTTGAACAAAGGAAGAATTGTTTATCGCTATTAATTAATTTATTTATTTTTTCTATGAAAGTCCGCGCTTCAGTAAAAAAGATTTGTCGTAATTGTAAAATAGTCCGAAGAAAAGGGCGTCTTTATGTAATTTGTAAAAACCCTAAACACAAACAACGTCAAGGTTAATTTTTTGTCTATGGTTAGAATAGCAGGAGTAAATTTACCTTCAAACAAAAGAATAGAAATAGGTTTAACTTATATTTTTGGAATTGGCCGAAGTCTTTCTAACAAAATTTTGAAAGAAGCCCAGGTTAATCCTGATACGCGGGTTAAGGATTTAAAAGAAGAAGAAGTAAGTCGATTAAGAGAAATTATTGAAAAGCAATATAAGGTTGAAGGAGATTTAAGAAGAGAAATTATTTCTAATATAAAAAGATTAAAAGAAATTGGCGCTTATCGAGGAATTAGACACAGTAAACACTTACCAGTTAGGGGGCAAAGAACAAGAACTAATACCCGAACAGTGAGAGGTAATGTAAGAAGAACGGTTGGTAGTGGCAAGAGGAAGGCGCCGGCTAAAACTTAATTGATTAAAATTAATTTATGGAAGAAAAAGATAATAAGCAAAACAACAAAAGCGGTGAAGAGGTATCAGTAGAAGAGAAGAAAGAAGAATGGCTTTCTGAAGAAGTTGCTCCAAAGAAACTTAAGGCTCAAAAGAAAAAGAAGTCAACGAAAAAGGGTTCAAAGAAAAAGAAAAAGGGTCCGCTTAAACAAGTAAAAAGAGGTCGCGCTTATATTCAAGCCACTTATAACAATACTATTGTTACCCTGACCGATCCTAATGGTAATGTTCTTGCTTGGTCTTCAGCCGGAGTAGTTGGTTTTCGTGGTCCTAAAAAAGCAACTCCTTACGCAGCAAGTGTTATTGTCAAAGATGCTGTGCAAAAAGTTAAGCCAAGAGGTTTAGAAGAGGTAAATGTTTTTGTTAAAGGCGTTGGTTTAGGAAGAGAAGCGGCTATCCGCGCTCTTTATAATGAAGGAATTAATATTCTTTCTATAAAAGACGTGACTTCCATTCCTCATAATGGATGTCGTCGTCGTAAAAAAAGAAGAGTTTAATTAAGTTAATAAGATGGGAAAATACCTTGGTCCAAAATGTAGATTATGTCGTCGGGAAGGGACAAAATTATTTTTAAAGGGAGAAGTTTGCTATACTTCAAAATGTCCTTTAGTCAAAAGAAAATATCCACCGGGTATTCATGGCCTTAAGAGAACTGGCCGTCTTTCTGAGTATGGATTACAGTTAAGAGAAAAGCAAAAGGCAAAAAGAATTTACGGAATCTTAGAAAAACAGTTTAAAAACTATTTTAAGAAAGCATATCGTCAGAAAGGGTTTACTGGTGAAAATTTGTTAAAGTTATTGGAAAAAAGATTAGATAATGTAATATATCGGGCTGGATTTGCTTCTTCACGAAGTATGGCGCGGCAGATTGTTAATCATGGTCATATTTTAGTTAATAATCATAAAGTAAATATCCCTTCTTATCAGGTAAAAGTAAATGATGTTATTAAGGTAAAAAAGACAAGCCGACTTTTTTCTCAAATTAAAGAAAGAGTCCAGGCAAAAATAAAACAAATAGAATTGCCTAGCTGGTTTTCAGTAGATGAGAAAAATTTAGAAATTAAAATTTTAAGTGAGCCAAAGGCCGAAGATTTACCTAAAGATATTGATGTCCGTTTAATTGTTGAATTTTATTCTAAATAATAAAATTAAGGAGGTTTTATGGAAAACATACCCTTACCTACAAAAGTAGAAGTTAAAAAATCTAAAGAAAACAAAAACAAAGCATCTATTATTATTGAACCTTGCTATCCCGGCTATGGGATAACTTTAGGCAATGCTTTAAGAAGAGTTTTGCTTTCTTCTTTAAAAGGTGGCGCTTTGGTTGCAGTAAAAATAAAAGGTGTTCATCATGAGTTTTCTACTATTCCTTATGTCAAAGAAGATGTGGTTGACATTATTTTAAATTTAAAACAATTACGCTTAAGAATAAAGGGAGATAATTTAGAGATGCTTCATTTAGATGTCAAAGGAGAAAAGAAAGTTAAGGCTAGTGATATCAAAACCCCGCCTAATGTAGAAATTGCTAATCCTGATTTAGAAATTGCTACTTTGACTGATAAGAAAGCTCATTTAGAAATGAAATTATGGGCAAAATCCGGTCGAGGTTATTTGCCATCAGAAGAGCAAGAAAAAAGAGAATGGGAAGTTGATACAATAACAATGGATAGCATTTTTACTCCAATAGTGAATGTTGGATTTAAAGTAGAAAATACTCGGGTAGGTGAGAGGACGGATTTTGAAAAATTGATTTTAGATATAGAAACAGACGGGACAATAACTCCAGAAGAGGCGTTAAAAAAATCTGCTTTAATATTAGTTAGACATTTTAATTTTGTTGTCTCAGGAGAAGAAGAAAAGAAAGAAGTTTCTGAACTTGAAGAAGGCGAAAAGAAAGTTGAAAGAGAAGATGAAGAAAAGGGTGAGAAAGGAAAAGAGAAGAAGCAAAAAGAGGCGAAAAAAACGAAAAAAGTCAAAAAAGAAAGTAAAACTAAACCAAAAGGAAAGTCAGAGAAAAAATCAGGAGGAAAAAAGAAAAAATAAGAATATTATGCGTCATCGAAAAAAAGGAAAAATTTTAGATAGAAAAACAGGGCCAAGAAAAGCCCTTTTAAGAAATTTAGCTCAAAGCTTAATTATTTTTGAGAAAATAGAAACAACCGAAGCCAAGGCAAAAGCTTTGAGGCCTTTAGTAGAAAAATTAATTACTATAGGCAAAGAAAATAATTTGACTAATCGTCGTCGTCTTTTAAGTTATTTATATAACAAAAATGCTGTTAATAAAGTTTTGGAAGTTTTAGGACCCCGATATAAGGAAAGGAAAGGTGGCTATTTAAGGATTATAAGGGTCAAAAATCGTAAGGGCGATGCAGCAAAAATAGTTCAGATTAGTTTTGTTTAAATTGTTAATAAAAGTTATGAAAAAAGAGAAAAAAATACATAGAGAGACCTATACTTTTGATGCAAGCAAATATGTTTTAGGCAGGTTGGCTTCTAAAATTGCTTTAATTCTTCAAGGAAAACACAAGCCAGACTTTGTTCCTTATTTAGATAAAGGGGACAAAGTTGAGGTAATTAATATTGATAAAATTAAAATTACTGGTAAAAAATTAGATAATAAAATTTACTATCGGCACAGTGGTTATCCTGGGGGATTGAAACAAAAAAAGATGAAAGAATTTAGCCGAGCAGAACTTTTAGCCAAAGCAGTTTACAATATGTTACCCAAAAACAAGTTAAGAAAACAGAGAATGAAGAGATTAAAAATTTCTTAATTATATAATATGTCAGCTAAAAAGGAAAAAAACAAAAAAGAAGCTTCTTCAAGTCAAGAGCAGGAGGTAACGAAAACAGAAGAAAAGAGAGAATATTTTTACGGAAAAGGGGGGAGAAAGACCTCAACTGCTCAAGTAAGGGTTTATCCTCAAGGTAAAGGAGAAATTATTATTAACGATAAAAAATTAGAAAATTATTTTCCTTATTTCGAATTTCAAAAAATAGTTTTAGACCCATTAAAATTGACTGGCTTTGAGGGAAAAGTAGATATTTCAGTTAAAGTAAGTGGCGGCGGAAGACGAGGCCAAGCGGAGGCAATTAGACATGGAATAAGCCGGGCTTTGGTTAAGATGAATCAAGAACTTCGTCAAGTTTTAAAACCAGCAGGATTTTTAACCAGAGATGCGAGAATGAAAGAAAGAAAAAAGTTTGGATTAAAGAGAGCGCGCCGTGCTCCTCAATGGCAGAAGAGATAATTGGATTTTCCAAAAACCGTTTCTGTTTTTTGAAACGGTTTTTTCTTTTTAGTTTGAAATATGCTAAAATAGAAAAAAAACTTCTAAAGATGACTGAAAAATTAGGGAAAATTACTGAAAATACTTTTTATCTTACTGTTGCTTATATTTTTCAAAAGATATTAGCTTTTATTTATTTTGCCTTATTGGCTAGATTTTTAGGAGCAAGTCAGGTCGGTCAATATGTTTTTGCTCTTTCCTTCACCACAATATTTTCTGTTTTTATTGATTTTGGTTTAAGCCCGGTTTTGACTCGCGAGATTGCCAAAAACAAGGAGAAAGCCAGTAATTATTTAAGCAACGTCGTTTCTTTAAAGATATTCTTTTCTTTAATCATTTATTTTTTGGTCTTTGTTTTGATAAATCTTCTTAACTATCCTTTTACTACCAGATTACTGGTTTATTTAGCTGGTTTAGTGATGGTTTTAGATTCTTTTACTTTGAGTTTTTATGCTGTTCTTCGTGGGTTTCAAACTTTAAAATATGAAGCCATAGGCACGATGGTTTATCAAATAATCGTCGTTTCTTTAGGTGGTATTTTTCTTCTTTTGAAATTTCCTCTTTTTTCTTTTATTTTAGTCATTGTTTCTGCCAGTTTATTTAATTTCCTTTTTTCTTTTTTTATTCTTTACAAAAATAAAAAGGTTAAAATCTATTTTTCTTTAAATAAGAAAATAATCAGTTTTTTATTTAAAATCGCCTTACCTTTTGCCATAGCCGGTATTTTTATTCGTATTTATTCTTATATTGATTCGGTTTTGCTTTCTAAATTGGCTGGAAGTACAGCCGTTGGCCTCTATAGTGTTGCTTATAAATTAACTTTTGCTTTCCAGTTTATCCCGGCAGCTTTTGGTGCTTCTATTTTTCCGGCTTTTTCTTATTTTTATGCTTATTCTAAAGAGAAATTGCAACAAACTTTTGAAAAGGCAGTAAGATATCTAGTAATGCTTGCTCTTCCTCTAACTGGAGGTATTTTTGTTTTGGCTGATAAGTTTATTTTAACTCTTTATGGTCAAGAATATTTTCCCTCTATTATTCCGCTGCGTATCCTCATCTGTGTTTTAATTTTTGTTTTTCTAAATTATCCTTTAGGTTCAATTCTTAATGCCTGCGATAAACAGGGGATAAATACGCGAAATATTGGCTTAGCAATGGTGATTAATGTTGTGTTAAATTTTGTTTTAATTCCCCGTTATTCCTTTATTGGCTCGAGTATTGCTGCTTTAGTTAGTTATAGCTTCTTAACTTTTATAAGCATCTTTTATGTGACAAAAACTATTTCTTATGATAAAATTGGATTGATAAAATATTTTTTAAAATGTTTACTGGCTACTTTGATTATTTCTTTTTTGATTTTTTCTCTCAAAAAATATATTTCTTTTATTTTGTTGATTATTCCAGCAATTGCTATTTATTTTTCCCTTCTATATCTTTTTAAAGCGATTAGAAAAGAAGATATTTACTTTTTAAAAAGGGTTTTTAGAAAGTAAATTTTAACAAGATGAATGTTTTGATTATCAACCCAATTCCTAAGGGTGGAATTTGTCATTACTCTTATAGTTTGTCTCAAGCGCTTTTTCAAAAGGGATTAAATTTTAGTTTAGTTACTACTAAAGGAGAAAACGAGATTGATTATTTTTCACCTAAATTTCCTGTAGAAAGAGTTCTGACCCCCTTAACAGAGGAGATTTTTACTAAATTTTTCCATTATCTTAAAAATAAAAAAGCTATCATTCGTTTAACTAAAGAAAGAAAGGTAAAGGTGATTCATTTCCAATGGCTTCTTTCAGCTCGTTTTGACTATAAATTCATTTATCGATTACAAAAAATGGGCATTAAGGTCATTTATACGGCTCATAATTTATTGCCTCATGAATTTAGAATTTCTGACAAAAAGGTTTATCGGCGTATTTATCAGGCCGTGGATAAAATTATTGTTCATGCTCAACAAAATAAAAAAACTTTGATAGAATTGTTCAATATTCCCGAGAAAAAGATTGCTGTTATTCCTCATGGTAATTACTTTTCTTTAAGGGAAATTAATCCTGAGTTGACCCTGATTGAAGCAAGAAGGATTTTGGGCTTAGAAAAAGATGATTTTTATCTTTTATTCTTTGGTAATATCCGTCCTTATCGTGGTTTAGATACTCTTCTTAAAGCAATGGCTTATTTACGTAATATTCCTCAGATAAAATTGATTGTGGCTGGTGATATTAAAGATGAAGCAATATGTGAAGATTTGGTTGACCTTTTGAGAGTGCGTGATTCGGTTAATTTTTATTTAACTTATATTCCCTTAAAATATCTTGGACAATATTTTTATTCAGCCGATTTAGTCGTTTTGCCTTATTATCAGGTTTATCAAAGTGGAGCAATTCAGTTAGCTTATGCTTTTCATCGGCCAGTTATTTCTACGAGAGTAGGAGGAATTCCTGAAGTAGTTGATGAAGGGAAAAGCGGACTTTTAATTCCTCCGGGAGATGAGCGGGCTTTGGCTAAAGCAATTTTGAAACTTTATAATTTACCCCGAGAAAAGTTAAGAGAAATGGGGGAGTATGCTTATAACTTGGCAAAAACAAAATTTTCTTGGGAGAAAATAGCAGAGAACACTATTAATCTTTATCAAAATGATTAGTATTGTTATCCCTGTTTATAATCATTCAAAAGAATTAAAGAAATGTTTGAAAAGTATTTTGAGACAGACCTATCAAAATTATGAAGTAATTATTGTTGATGATGGTTCAGATCAAGATAATCCAAAAGAAGTAGTTAAAGAATTTTGCCAAAAACATCCTCAAATAAAAGTAAAATTTATCTCCCAAGAAAATAAAGGGGCTTCTTCAGCGAGAAATAGAGGGGCTAAAGAGGCGCAGGGTAGTTATTTAATTTTCCTTGATGCTGATACAATAATGAAAAAAGAAATGCTTGAAAAAATGCTTTATGTTTTAAAAAATCACCCTCAGGCCTCTTATGTTTACTCTTCTTTTAAATTTGGTTGGAAAAAATTTAAATGTGGTCCCTTTGATGTTGACAAACTAAAAAAAGTCAACTTTATTACTACTAATTCAATGATGAAAAGAAAAGATTTTCCCGGATTTGATGAATCGTTGAAAAAATTTCAGGATTGGGATTTATGGCTGACAATGTTAGAACAAGGACATATCGGTGTCTGGTATCCTCAGGTTCTTTTTAAAATAAAACCAAGAAAAGAAGGGATGAGTAAATGGTTTCCTAAGATATTCTTTAAAATTCCCTGGAAAAAGATAGGAATTAGGATTAAAGAATTAGAAGAATATGAGAAAGCAAAAAAGATTATTTTTCAAAAACATAGAATTAATTTTTCTTGACAAAATGAGAATAATATGATATCTTAGAGAAAAATGAAGTGACGAAAGTAGAAATCAATTTTTTTATTTTAGGCTCTTTTAGAAGAAAGGAGAAAAAATGAAAGTTGCTGAAGAAGTAGGAGAAACTATTGCCTATGTAATGTCAGAGGTCTCAATTATTGAAGAAATCAAAAGGATTCTATTTCTGAATTCAGTCAATTTATTTAATCCAGAGAAAATCAGAAAAGAAAGCACATTAACATTAAAAGAGTTAGGAATTCAGGAGAAAGAATTAGAGGAGGTGATAAAAGATTTAGAAAAAAGTTTTGGTCTGAAATTTAACGGTCTTTCTAAGCCATCTTTGTTTTCAACAATAGGTGAGCTTGAAAGGCTCGTTGTTGAAATAGGGAAAATAGAAGTTATTTAAATTTAAAAGGAGGGGAAATGAGCGAAGTAGAGAAAATTGTGAAAAAGGTTATAGGAGAAGTTCTTGGCATTAAAAAGGAAAGTCTTAGTGAAAACCCCCATCTGACAGCAGATTTAGGCGCAGACGAATATGATTGCTCAGAAATTGTTTTGCGCTTAGAAGATTCGTTGGGAATTATCATTCCTGACCAAATCTGCGAAAAATGTTTCAGTATCAGCAGTCCGGAAGCAACCGTTGGCAATATTATACAACAAATAGAATCTCTGGTAGAAAAACTTATCCTTGAAGAAGCGTCTAAACCTCAATCTCGACATCCATAATAAAAAATAAGCCGTTCCTTTTAAAAGGACGGCTTTTTATTATTGCTTTATCGGGTTAATTATAGTAGAATTTAATAAAATCAATTTTATTTTCTTATATGGACTTGTCAATTGTTATCGTTAGCTGGAAAGTCAAGAAACTTTTAGAAGAGTGCTTAAACTCAATTTTCAATCAGACGAAAAAGATTACCTATGAGGTTTGGGTAGTGGACAACTTTTCTCAAGACGGCACAGTAGAAATGGTAAAAGAAAAATTTCCTCAAGTTCATTTAATTGTTAATCAAAAAAACTTGGGATTTGCCAAAGCCAATAATCAAGCAATTCGTTTAACCAAAGGTAAATTTATTCTTTTATTAAATCCAGATACCAAAATTTTAGACAATGCTTTAGAAAAGATAGTTCATTTTATGGAAGAAAATCCAAATTGTGGAGTAGCTGGAGGAAAATTGCTTAATCCTGACGGTTCTTTACAACCATCAGTAAGACGTTTTCCTTGTTTTTTAGACCAGGCTCTTATTTTACTCAAAATTCATCATTTTCTACCAAATTTACCACCTCTCCGGGCTTATCTAGCAAAAGATTTTAATTATGATAAAAAACAGGAAGTTGATCAAATAATGGGCGCCTTTTTTCTTATAAGAAGAGAGGTAATAGAGGAGGTTGGCCTTTTAGATGAAAATTTTTGGATTTGGTTTGAAGAAGTAGATTATTGTCAAAGAGTAAAAAAAGCCGGAAAAAAGGTCTGTTATTGCCCTCAAGCAAAAATCATTCATTATTTTGGGCAAAGTTTTAAGCAAAGATTGAGTTTAGACAAGCAGAGAATATATAATCGTAGCCTGTCTTATTATTTTAAAAAACATCATTCTTTTATAAATTATTTATTGATAAATTTGCTTCGTCCGTTAAGTTTATTTCTCGCTGCTTTAACTCAAATGTTTAAAATTTAAAACGACTTATATGAAATACCTAAAATTTCGGACTATCCTTCTTTTTCTTATTTTGGTTGATTTGCTTTCTTTTTTTTCTTATTTACATCCGCCAATCAATACTCTTTGCTTTTTTATTATTTCTTTTTTAACCTTAATTCTTTCTCTTAATAAATTAGAATATGGCCTTTATATTGTCTTAGCAGAGTTGTTTATCGGTTCTAAGGGTTATCTTTTTTCTTTTAATCTAAATAACAAATTAATCTTTTCTCTAAGGATAACGCTTTTCCTGATTGTTTTATCTGTCTGGATACTTAAATTTTTTGAAGCATGGTTAAAAGAATTTCGTAAGAAGAGAAAATTTTTTATTGTTCCGGAAGATTTTCTTCTTTTAAGAAAATCTAATTTAGCCAAGTGGTATTATTTTCTTTTTATTTTTATTGTCTGGGGATTTTTACAAGGAATTCTTCAGGGAAATAGTTTTGATAATGTTTTTTTTGATTTTAATGCCTGGCTTTTCTTTTTACTTATTTTCGTTTTCATTGATACTATTAGAGACAAGGAACAAATAAAGATAATTCTTAATATTCTCTTTGCTTCTTTATCATTTTTAACCTTAAAATCAATTTTTGTTCTTTTTGTTTTCTCTCATCAATTCAAGAAAGTTATCCCTTTTCTTTACCGTTGGTTAGCTGATTTTTATTTAGGCGAAATTTCTCCTGTTTCTCATAATTTTTACCGAGTTTTTTTCACCAGTCAGGTATATGTTCTTTTTGCTTTCTTTATTGTTTTGTCTTTAATTTTGGGTAAAACAATATTTCTTAAATCAGAAAAATTTAGTTTATCTAAATTAGTTAAGAAGAAAAAAATATTTTTATCTTTACTTTTTTTGTTTGCTGGTTTGACTTTACTTTTAAGTTTTTCACGAAGTTATTGGTTTGGCTTGTTTATTGCTTTAATTATTTTCTTCTATCTTTTCAAATTTATTTTTAGAAATTCTTGGCTGAAATTGTTTAAAATTGTCGGGTGTCTAATTATTTTCCTTGCTTTAGAGATGGGAATTGTTTATTTATTAATTAATTACCCCCGACCTTCGAGCGGAAAAGTCGTATCTTTTACTTCTCTGGTTGAAGAGAGAATAACAAAAAAAGAAGCAGCCGGGATTAGTCGGATAAATCAATTGCTTCCTTTGATGAAAGCCATAGCCCGTCATCCTCTTATCGGTTCCGGTTTTGGGACAACAGTTACCTATAAAAGTAGGGACCCCAGAGTGGTTACCAGAACTAATCCCGAGGGTTGGTATACAACATATGCCTTTGAGTGGGGTTATTTAGACATAGCTTTAAAAATTGGTTTAGCCGGACTAATTTTCTATTTTCTTCTCATTCTAAAAATTTTTCAGAAGGGCTGGCTTATTTTAAAGAGAAAAGTTCAAAGAAAAGAGTTCGAAAAAGAAAATTATTCTTTTGTAAGTTTAGGTATATTATTGAGTATCATTGCTTTGCTTTCAACTAACATTTTTAGCCCCTATTTAAATCATCCTTTAGGTATTGGCTTTTTGATTCTTAGTACGACTATTTTTTCTATTTTAGAAAAAGAATAATCACTTTTTTATGAATTATAAAGTAGTTGTTGGCTTAGTAACTTTTAATGGTGAAAAATATCTTCCTTTTTGCTTAGATTCTTTGAAGAGGCAAACCTTTAGAAATTTTTGTCTTTTTGTAGTAGATAATAATTCTCAGGATGGTTCAGTAAGTTTTTTAAGAAAACACTCTCCTGAAGCGGAGATTGTTCAAAATAAGAAGAATCTTGGCTTTTCACGTGCTTACAATCAGATTATTCATTGGACAAAAAGTGATTATATTCTTTGTTTAAATCAAGACGTTATTTTAGAACCAGATTTTTTAGAAATACTTGTTAGTTTTTTAGACCGTCATCCGCAAGTTGGTTCTCTCTCCGGAAAAATTTATCGCTGGGATTTTGAAAAAAATCAAAAAACAAAAATTATTGATACAGTTGGCTTAAAGGTCTTTAGAAATCATCGAGTTATTGATGAAGGGCAAGGAAAGGAGGATAGGGGAGAGTATAATCAAATTAAAGAAATTTTTGGCCCTTCAGCGGCTGTTGCTCTTTATCGACGTAAAGCATTAGAAGATATAAAAGTTGATAACGAATATTTTGATGAAGATTTCTTTGCTTATAAAGAGGATGTTGATTTGGCTTTTCGTTTAAGAATTGCTGGCTGGTCTTCATTCTTTGTTCCTCAAGCCATTGCTTATCATGACCGCACAACAAGTCAAAAAGGTGATATAATAAAAAATCGTTCCTTAAAATCACAATTCGCCAATTATCATTCTTATCGCAATCACTTATTAGTGATTTTAAAGAACGAATTTTTTAGCAACTTAATTTTATGTTTTCCTCAGATATTTTGGTATGAATTTAAAAAATTTGTTTATTTACTCATTTTTGAAAGGAAAACTCTAAAGGGATTGGTTGATATTTTAAAGTTATTACCTAAAGTAATTAAAAAAAGAAAAATAATTAAGCAAAAAAGAAAAATAAAAGCAAAGGATTTAAGAAAGTGGTTTAACTCTAATAATTAAAATGAAAGATTTAGCCATTATCATTATTGGTTACAAAACAAGAGGACTATTAAAAAATTGCCTTAATTCTATCTTTGAGAATTTAAAAGATTCTTCTTTGGATTATCAGGTTATTGTTGTTGATAATCATTCTCAAGATGGAACAATAGAGATGATAAAAGAACGATTTCCTCAGGTAAAATTGATTGCCTTAGATAAAAATTATGGCTATGCCCGGGCAGTAAATAAGGGAATAAAAGCAATTGAGGCAAAATATTATTTTATTCTTAATCCTGACACTTTATTTTTAGAAAAGAAAGTGATTGACCGCCTTTATCAATTTATGGAAGAAAATCCCAAAATAGGCATGGTTGGACCAAAATTGATAAACCCAGATAAAACCATCCAGCCCTCTTGCTGTCGGTTTCCTTCTTTTTTAATTCCTCTCTATCGTCGGACAGGTTTAGGTAAGTTGCCTTGGGTAAAAAAGAAAATAGAGAAATTTTTAATGCTTGACTGGAACCACCAGGAAAGACGACCAGTGGATTGGGTTTTGGGAACAGGGATGTTCGTTCGTGCTAAAGCAATAAAAGAAGTTGGTTTAATGGATGAAAGATTTTTTATGTTCTTTGAGGATACTGATTGGTGTCGAAGGTTTTGGGAAAAGAATTGGCCTGTTTATTACTTTGCCGATGCTGAGATTGTCCATTATCATGGCCGTCCTTCTCTTAACAGAGGGGGAATTTGGGATTTATTTTTTAATCGGGGAACAAGAATTCATATTCAAAGTTGGCTTAAATATTTCTTAAAGTATTTATTTAAGAAAAGACCAAGAAATTGACAATTTTCTTTCTTTTGCTAAACTGAATAAAAAAGAAAATTATGTTTATTAAGAAAATTGGCATAGATTTAGGCACTACTAATACCCTTGTTTATGTTCCACAAAAAGGGGTGATTATTAACGAACCATCAGTAGTAGCTATCTCTCTAATTGATAAAAAGGTCTTGGCTGTAGGAGAAGAAGCCAAAGAAATGCTTGGACGCACACCTGATACTATTGTTGCCTCCCGGCCTTTAAAAGACGGGGTTATTGCTGATTATAAAACAACCGAAGCAATGCTTCGTTATTTTATTGGTAAAGCCCTAGGGCGTTTTCGCCTTTTTAGACCAGAAGTTATGGTTTCTGTTCCCGGTGGAGTAACTTCTACTGAAAAAAGAGCGGTTATTGATGCAACTATTTCTTCGGGCGCTCGGGCTGCTTATATTATTAAAGAGCCAATTGCAGCAGCTATCGGCGCTTCGGTACCAATTGGCTCAGCATCAGGAAGAATGATTGTAAATATGGGTGGAGGAACAACTGAGATTGCGGTTATTTCTCTTGGAGGAATTGTAACTAACTCTTCAGTGAGAGTCGCAGGGAATAAATTTGATACTGCTATTTTAGAATATATTCGTCGGAAATATAATTTGGCTATTGGAGAGACAACAGCGGAGAGAATAAAAATTGAAATTGGTTCAGCTTTGTTTTTGGATAAGAAATTAAGCACTCGAGTAAAAGGAAGACATATGGTCACCGGTCTTCCTCACACAATAACTATTACCTCTGATGATATCACTGAGGCAATTGGCAATGAGTTAGAACAAATTATTGAAGCAATTAAATCAGTTTTAAGAGAAACGCCCCCTGAACTTTCGGCAGATATTATGGATAAAGGCATAGTTTTAGCTGGAGGTAGTGCTCTTTTGCGTAATATCGACCGACTTTTTTCTCAAGCACTTAATATCCCTATGTATGTTGCCTCTGAGCCATTACTTTGCGTAATTAAGGGGATAGGAATTGCTTTAGAAAATTTAGATTCTTATAAGCGGAGCCTCTTAGCCGTGAAATAAAAATATGATTATTGGTATTGATGCTTCGCGAGCAAACAAATTAAAAAAAACCGGGGTAGAGTGGTATTCTTATTATTTAATCCAAAATTTTAAAAAAATAGACAAAGAAAACCACTATTTTTTATATACTGATAAAAAATTAAGAGGAGAACTTGCCAATAATCCAGAAAATTTTGAAGAGAAGGTCCTTACTTGGCCATTTAAATATCTTTGGACGCAAGTTCGTCTTTCCGCAGAGATGCTTCTTAGCGCTAAAAAACCTGACATTCTTTTTGTTCCTGCTCATACCCTTCCTTTAATTCATCCTCAAAATTCGGTTATTACTATCCATGATGTTGCTTTTGCTCGTTTTCCTGAATTATATAGCCGCAAAGAATTGATTTATCACCATTGGATAATGAAATTTATCAGGAAAGCAGCTAAAAAAATTATTACTATTTCTCAATTTTCTAAAAAAGAAATTATTAAATTCTATAAAATTAATCCGGAGAAAATTAAAGTAATTTATTTAGGAATAAATAAATCAATCTACCGGCCATTAAAAGACAAATCACAATTGGAAAAAATCTTGAGTCAATATAAAGTTAGACAGCCATTTTTTTTAAATATTGCTCGTTGGGAAAATAAGAAGAATATTCTTGGCTTAATCCGCGCTTTTAAGATTTTTCAAGAAAAATATTCTTCAGATTTTCAATTAGTTTTAATAGGAAAGGAAGGATATGGTTTTTCACAAATTCTTGAAGAAGTAAAAAAATTAGATTTAGAAGATAAAGTTCATTTTGTTCATTGGTTAACTCCTGAGATTTTAGTTTATTTTCTTAATGGAGCGACTGCTTTTGTTTTTCCTTCCTTTTATGAAGGGTTCGGTTTGCC
>CAYTBZ010000001.1:18178-107906 GCA_964436275.1 uncultured Gammaproteobacteria bacterium
AAAAGAATCATTAATTATTTCTTGATGGCCGTTAATAAAACTTTGGCCATCCATTATTTTACCTCCTTCTTTTTGGATTTTTTCTATTAAAAGTGATTTTTGGCCACATTGGACAGCCATTTTTTTATTCTTTGTTAAGAAAATTTTGCCGGGAGGATAATGGTTTTCTTCTTCTATTACTTTAGCCTCAAGTATTTTTATCATTTTATTTCGCCAAAAAGTGAAACTTCCTGGCCAAGGCCGAAAAGCCCTAATTTGCCTTTCTATTTGCTCGGCTGGTTTTTGCCAATCAATTTTCCCGTCATCTCTTTTAAGAATTTTAGTAAAAGTTGCTTGTTTATCATCTTGAGGATGAGGTTCAATTTTTCCTTTGAGATAAGGTAAGAGTATTTCTTCTAATAACTTAGCTCCCAAATTAGCCAATTTCTCTTTTAAAGAAGGAAAATCCTCTTTTTGAGGATTAATTCTTATTTTTTTATAACCAATAATTGGTCCGTGATCTATCTTCTCATCCATTAAAATTAGAGTAACACCAGTTTCTTTTTCTCCATTAAGAATAGTATACTGGATAGGTGAAGCGCCTCGGTATTTAGGTAAAAGAGAGGGATGAAGATTTAAACAACCCTTTGAAGGAATTTTTAGAATTTCTGGAGGAATAATTTGACCATAAGAAATAAGAATAATAGCTTCAGGATTAATTGCTTTAATTTTTTCTTCAGCTTCTATTATCTTTTTCGGCTGGATAATTGGCAGATTATATTTTTGGGCTAAAATTTTGACTGGGGGAGGGGTAATTATCTTTTTTCTTCCTTTAATTTTATCTGGCTGAGTAATTACTAATTTTAAATCAACGAAATCACTCTCAATTAATTTTTTGAGTCCAGGAAGGGCAAAATCAGAGGTGCCTAAAAAAACTATTTTGTAGGGTAAAGAATTCATTTATTTAGTTATTCTCCATTCAATTTTATCTTCATCATCAGCGTATTCTTTCCATTCGCCATCAGGCATAATGACAAACCATTTTCTTTTGGTTTGACTCCAGACCATAGGATTATTTTCATAAAACGGTTTTTTAACTATTTCTTTAGGTTTTAGTCGGTCTAATTCTAACCATTTTTTAAAGACAGTTTCAATAGCATAGTCAAGTCCTCGCGATTTAGCCCAGGCAGCAACTTTATCTATGGCTAATTTTGCTTTTTTGACTGAGCCGGCTAATTCTAATAGTTGTTTAGCCGGGCGGACATGACGGGAATAAATAATTTTTTTCTTTCGGGCATTCTCTTTTATTTCTTCTAAGGACAGCCCTTTACTCATAAAGTAGTGATTGACAATTTCTTGGATTTCCGTTTCCTTTTTTTCTTTTTTTAAACTTTTTTTAGTTTTTTTCTTTTTGTTTTTTTGAGCCATAATTTTATTCTTCATATCTTTTGACTGTAAAACGGTATAAAGTTATTTCCTCATTAAGAGGATTTATTCCTGCTTTATCAATAGCAATACTGAGCTGCTGTTCTAAGGTTTTTACCCCTTCTATATTTGGCAGTAAAAGTCCGCGGCGTTTGCTTTTATTACCAACAACTAGAATACCGAATCTTTTTGGATTAAGTTCTTTTTCTGATGTTACTTGCTCTAATGGTGAAAGGATATCAACAGAAATTTTTACTTTGTCTAATTCCTTTTCTTTCAAAGGAGGGAAGCGAGGGTCAAAAAAAGCAGCTTGGACAGCATTCTGAATTATCTCTTCAGCAATATTACGATAAGATGGCTGAAAGGTGCCAATACAACCACGGAGTGAATTATCTTCTTTGTTATGAAGCGAGACAAAAACCCCTGCTTTTTTGTTTAGTATTTCCCCATCTAAATCAGAAGGAACTTTCATAATTTTCCCTGTCTGAAGAAAGTGTTTAATAGATTCTCTGGCTAATCGAGTATAATAATTATTCATTAATCTCCTAATTTAAAATTCATTACTAAATATCCTACACCAAAGGGTCCTTCATAAGAAAGTAATTCTGGCTGATAATTTACTTCCTCTAAAATTCCTAACAGGATAAGAAAAGAACGAAGACCACACTCTCCAGCCTCTTCTATTAGTTGATGGTCAAGATTTAGAATTCCTTGAACATCTTTTTCCTTAAGTAATTCGATTAATTTATGGTCAAATACTTTACCTGATGGAGAATATCCGCCGGGTGCATCAGATGTTAGCCGATGAGAAAGATCACCAGAAGCAATTACAGCAATCCTTTTATTAGTTCGGAAAATCTCTTCTTTTAATGCTTTACCAAAATTAAGGTGCGTTTGATAGTCCAAGAAAGAATATCCCAGAGGTACTATAGAAAAATTATTGATATTTTTAGTGAGATAATACAAGGGGACTAGAGAACCATGGTCAAGTTTTGATTGATTAATAAAAACAAGAGGAAATTGATTTTCTAAATTTTCTTTAATTTGATAAAGGCATTTTATGTCCGCCTTAAATTCCAATTTGGTTGAAAAATCACCAAATTCTTCAAATCCGCCCAGATAATTTTGGGCAAAGAGGAGTGAAAAGGCGTCTGATAACAGAGGTAAATGGGGTGAAATTATTAAAATAGTTTCTGGTTTTGCTTTGATTAACTCTTCGTTTAATTTTTTCATTGCCTGGACGGTCTGGTTTATTCTTTCCAAATTTTCTTTACCAATTGTTGGAATTAAAATTGGAGGATGAGGAGAAATAGCACTAAAAACCAACATAGATATTAAGTTAATGGGTTATATCAATAATTGGTCCTGTAGGATGAAGAAGGTCAAGAACCTTTTTAGGAACTTCCTTTATGTTTTCCCATTTATAACCTAATTTTTCAAAAACCTCTGCAGAAATAATAGGTCTTTTTAGGCCATTAGCAATTACATAAACTGAGGATTCAGAGGATGCCTTAACTAATTCGCCATCTTTTATTCCTAATGGTTTTCCATTTAAATATTTTTCTAATTCTCCCTCAGCCGCTGGAATAAGATGATAATGGGGGAAATTTATTTCTAAGATTGATTTATCAATAATTCCTCGTTTTATTCCGTCTTTGACATAAAAGACGGCACCGGTTTTTCTGTCCTGAAGCAAAGCGCCTACAGGATAGACGCTTTTTATAGTAATTGGCTTTCCTTCGGGATAGATAGACAAATCTTGCCAACTTACATCAATTATTTCTTCGGGGTTAAAACCCATCATCATAAAGGCCTCTTTAGAGCGAAACCCCCTTCTTTCATCATCTACCAAGAGATAGACTGTGCCGCCAGGGGAACGAAGGAGAGAATATTGAGGAAACTTAATCGGTTGGCCAATTTCGTATTTTTCTAAATCTTCTTTTGAAACTAAAATTACTTTTTGTGGATTATATCGGGAGAGAAAAGCCGCTCGAGAGAGAAAAGGGCGTCTCTTTTGGTGTTGGATTAACCAAATTCCGGGTTCACCTTCTGCTTGAAGAAGTGTACCATCAGGATATATTTTAACAAACCATTTCTGCCAGATTTTCCAAAACTGATAATTTCCTTGGTAATGGGGGGTATAGTTATAAAGGGCGGCAGTAGCCATATTTTGCGGGGTAATTAAATGTCCGTCAAAATTATAAGTTTTCCCGGCTATTCTCAGCCAAGGAGTAGGATAATGGTCTATATACCAGCGAAAAGTGGCTGCTGCTCCGTCAACTTGAACAGCAAAACCTTTATAGGGCTGTAGTTTAGGGTCATTGGGATCTGAGCCGGTTGGACGATGATAACCGCAAGCCCAATCAAGGTTGTAAGAAGTGGGTCTAGGATTATCAATTAAACTTTGTTCTTTTTGTAATAAAGTTAGAATAACCTGTGGATTTATTTTATACCTTTGGCTTGCCTGAAAGATAATTTCTGCTGCTGTCTTTTTCTTTCCATCAATATCTTTTGTTTGGTAATTCTTAAGAATTCCAGATTTAGAATTCAAAAATCTTTGAATAGCCCCTAGGGACATTGATTGGTAATCAGTCAGTTCTTGATTTGAAAGAATATAATTAGGATTAAAAGATGCGGCAGAACAATTTAACGGCAAAAGTGAGTTAATAAACAAAAAAGTAATTATTAAAGAGAGGGAAATTATTTTTCTAAATTCGCGGCGGATGTTCAACAAACTTATCATAGGACTATTTAAAAACAATTTTTCCTTTTTCAACATCAATTTTAACCTTTTGTCTTTCTTTAATTTTCCCTTCAATTATTTTTAAGGAAAGGGGATTAAGGATTAAATTTTGAATAACTCGTTTTAATGGTCTTGCTCCAAAGAGGGGGTCAAATCCTTTTTCAGCAATAAGAGATTTTGCTTTAGCTGAAATAGAAATTTTAATATTTTTATCAGCCAATCTTTCTTCCACCCTTTTTAATTGAAGTTCAACAATTTCTTCAATATCTTTTTTGGTTAAGGGGTTAAAAATAATAATTTCATCAAGACGGTTGAGAAATTCTGGTTTAAAATAATTCTTTAACTCTTTGTTTATTCTTTCTTTAATAGCTGTTTTACTTTCGCTTTTATCTTCTTCAGAAGTAAACCCTAAACTGGTTTTATGTGCCAATTCTGAGAAGATTTCTCCTCCAATATTAGAAGTCATAATAATGACCGTATTTTTAAAATTGACTGTTCTTCCTTTAGCATCTGTTAATCTACCATTATCAAGTATTTGTAAAAGGATATTAAAGACATCAGGATGGGCTTTTTCTATTTCATCAAAAAGAACTATAGAATAAGGACGATGTCTAATTTTCTCTGTGAGTTGGCCTCCTTCTTCATAACCAACATAACCCGGAGGAGAACCAATCATTTTAGAGACAGCATGCCTTTCCATATATTCAGACATATCTAAACGGACAATTGCATTTTCGTCATTAAAAAGGAATTCAGCTAGTGATCTAGCTAATTCTGTTTTTCCTACGCCTGTTGGTCCTAAAAAGAGAAAAGAACCAATAGGCTTGTCTTCCTCACTGATTCCTGCCCGAGATCTTCTTATTGCGTTAGCTACGGCTTTTACTGCTTCTTTTTGATCAACTAACCTCTTATGAATTTCTTCTTCCATATGTACTAATTTTTTCGTTTCACTTTCAAGCATCCTTTTTACTGGTATTCCTGTCCACCGAGAAACTACCTCAGCAATATGTTCTTCAGTTACTTTTTCACTAATTATTCTTTTATTCTTTTGGATTTTTGCTAATTTCTCTTCAGCACTTTTAATTTTTTTCTCTAATTGAGGAATTTCTCCATATCTTATCTCTGCCACTCTTTGAAGGTCTGCCTTTCGCTCAGCAATCTCTGCTTCTGCCTTTAATTCTTCTAATCTTTTTCGGGATGATTTTATAGAAGTAATTATATCTCTTTCCGTTTTCCAACGAAGAGTAAATTCTTTTTCTTTTTCTTTCAGATTAGCCAATTTTTTGTTTAATTCTTTTAATCTTTTCTTGCTTTTCTCATCTTTTTCTTTTTGAAGAGCCCTTTTTTCTATTTCTAATCTTCTTATTTCTCTTTTTAATCTATCTAATTCTTCGGGTTCACTTTCTATTTCTAATCTCAAAGATGATGCTGCTTCATCAATTAAATCAATGGCTTTATCCGGAAGAAAACGGCCAGTAATATAACGCTGAGACAATTTTACTGCAGCAACTAGGGCTGAATCAGTTATTTTTACACCATGATGAAGTTCGTACTTTTCCTTTATTCCTCTTAAAATAGCAATTGTGTCTTCTGCTGAAGGCTCGGCAACATAAATTGGCATAAACCTTCTTTCTAAAGCAGGGTCTTTTTCTACATATTTTTGGTATTCTTTTAAAGTAGTGGCGCCAATACAGTGTAATTCTCCTCTTGCTAATGCCGGCTTAAGCATATTAGAGGCATCCATCGTCCCTTCAATTGCTCCAGCGCCAACAAGGGTATGAAATTCATCAATAAAGACAATGATTTTGCCTTCAGATTTTTTTATTTCTTTAAGCACTGCTTTAAGACGACTTTCAAATTCTCCCCGAAATTTTGTTCCCGCAATCAACGCGCCTAAGTCAAGAGTAATAATTTCTTTATCTTTTAAACTTTCCGGCACATCACCCTCAACTATTCTTTGAGCCAAACCCTCAACAATAGCAGTTTTTCCTACACCAGCCTCACCGATTAAAATCGGGTTATTTTTTGTGCGACGACAAAGAACTTGAATTACTCTCCTGATTTCTTCATCACGACCAATAATTGGATCAAGTTTCTTTTGTCGTGCTAAATCCGTCAAATTATGAGCGTATTTTTCCAATGCTTGATATCTTTGTTCTGGTTCAGCGTCAATTACCCTTTCACTTCCTCGTACATCTTTTAACACTTTTAGAACATTATCATAAGTAACGCCTAAAGTATGAAGAATTGGCTTTATCGGAGTTTGAACCTCAAGCATTGCTAAAAGAAAATGTTCAGTACTGATATATTCATCTTTCAATTTATTTGCCTCTCTTTGCGCTTGAATCATTACTCTTTTCAAGTTTTGGGTAATATAAATTGCTCCTAAGGCAGATTCGCCCATAACCTTAGGAATTTCTTCAATCTTTTTTTCTAACTCTTTCTTAAGATATTCTAAATCAACTTCTAACTTTTTTAAGATAGCTGAAACAACCCCATCTTTTTGTTCTGTAAGAACATAGAGAAGATGAGCAACATCAACCGCTTGTTGGTTACGGGAAAGGGCTAACTCTTGCGCGGCTTGAAGGGCTTCTTGTGATTTTAAAGTAAAATTTCCAAAAGTAGGCATAATTTTTAATTAAAAGTTATTGATTATTTAATTAGCAATCAATTGCTATAACTGCTAATTATTTCTATTTTAGAAAAAATATTTTATTTGTCAATCATTCCAAAATTAAATCTAAATCTTCTCCACATTTCCAACATTTTCCTTGCTTGTCAAATCTTCTTATAAAATATCCTTTCCTTTCAATATTTAATTCTCCACATTTTGGACAATAAGTATTTTCTCCTAAATCATCCCATAAATTCCCTGAATAAACATATTTCAAGCCGATTTCTAGTCCGATTTCTCTTGCTTTTTGAATTGTTTCTTTCGGAGTAGGGGAATAAGATTGCATTTGCCAAGAAATTTCTGGTGAAAATTTAGAAATATGCCAAGGCGTTTCTCTGCCTAATTCTTTTTTAATAAAAAGAGCTATTTGACGAATTTCTTCTTCTTGGTCGTTTACTCCAGGAATAATTAGGGTAGTAACCTCTAACCAAATTCCTTTTTCTTTTATCTCTTTTAGATTCTTCAGGACGGGTTCTAATCTTCCGCCAAAATATTTTTGATAAGTTTTGTCTTTAAATGATTTTAGGTCAATATTAATAGCATCTAAATAAGGAGAAATCAATTCCAGTGCTTTAGAACTCATAAATCCGTTACTGACCCAAACATTTTTTAACCCTTTCTTTTTCGCTATTTTCATTATATCCAAAGCATATTCTAAGAAGATAGTTGGTTCGGTATAAGTATAAGCGATACTTTGGCATCGATTTTTTAAAGTTTCTTCAACTATTTCTGAAGGAGAAAATTTAAATCCTTGTATTCTTTTAGACAAACGAGGCGCCTGAGAAATTTGCCAGTTTTGACAATTTTGACAGCGAAAATTGCAGCCAACCGTAGCTAAAGAATAGGCTAAACTTCCCGGTAGAAAATGAAAAAGGGGCTTTTTTTCAATGGGATCAACGCCGAAAGCAATTACTTTGCCATAGACAAGAGTATAAAGTTTGCCCCTTCTGTTCTCTCTTACTCCGCAAATACCCCTTTTACCAAGGTTAATTAAACATTGATGAGAGCAAAGATAACAACGGACTTTATTATTTTTTAATTTTCTATAAAGAAGGGCTTCTTTCATATTTTTTAAATTATACCATCCCAAAAAGAAAAAATAAAGAAAGAGGGGCGGTTTAACCCCTCTTGATACAAAATACAAAGAACTATTTTCTTGTAGGCAACTCAATTTCTGAAAGTTTAACAATTTTAGGGGTCATTCTCTCTCCTTTTGAGTCAGATTGAGGATAGACAGTAATTTGAGGGTCATGATTTTTATTGATTAGTAGTTCAAGTATTTCTAAACTTAAATAGGGAATGAAAACATCTATCTTTTGATCGTCTTTTAACCACTTTGCCTCAGTTCCAGGAATTTCCTGATTGAACATATTACGGTGAGGTAAATTAAAAGACATTTTAACCTCCTTTAAAAAGAACCTTCTTATTTTTTAACATAAAAATTAATTTTTTACAAGAACAATATGGCTTGTAGGCAAAGAGAGGTAAAAATGCTATAATATAAATATGAAAAAAAGAGTTTTTATTGCTATCAATCTTCCTTCCGCCATTAAAGAAAAAATTTTTTTATTTATCCAATCTTTAAAAGAAAAGAATTCTCATCTAAGAATTAAGTGGGTGGAAAAAGAAAATTTACATCTTACTTTACATTTTCTTGGTTATTTAGAAGATAAAGAGTTATCTCAGGTAGAGAAAATTGTGGAAAGTTCTCTTTCTCAAACAAAGCCGACAAGATTAAGATTAGAAGAGATTGGCGGTTTTCCTCGTCTTAGTAGTCCTCGTGTTATTTTTTTAAAAACAAAAGAAATTGGAGAAAATTCTATTTATTTTTTACAAAAGGAAATAGGCCAAAAGTTGAAAAAAATGGGTTTCTTTGTTGATTCAAGACCTTGGAAAGCCCATATTACTCTTGGCCGAAATAAAACTGGCAGAGGACAGTTAAGTTTAATAAAAAATAGTTTAGTTGGAGAAGAATTTGAGGTGCAAAGTATAGAAATAATGGAAAGTAAGTTAAGCCCTCTTGGACCGAAATATAAAATTATAAAATCATTTAAATTTCCTTCTTAGCCCTTAACAATTATCCAAAATGGTAAGTATTATTATTACCACTTATAAAGAGCCAATAACCTTGGAAAAGACAATAAAAAATATCTTGAAAGAAAGAATAGACCAAAAATTTGAGATTTTAGTTGTTGCGCCTGATAAAGAGAGTAGGGAAGTAGTGAACAAAAAATTTGTTCAATACCCACAGATAAAATTTTTGCCTGATAAAGGAGAGGGGAAACCAGCGGCTCTTAACCTTGCTTTTCAAAAAGCAAGAGGGGAAATTCTTGTTTTAACCGATGGTGATGTTATTGTAGAAAAAGGAAGCATTAATAAATTATTAAAGCATTTTCAGAATAAAAGAGTAGGGGCAGTCAGTGGTCGTCCGATATCTCTTTCTCCACGAAAGAAAATGCTTGGCTATTGGTCTCATTGGCTATTAAATGCTGCCCATCAAAGACGTTTGGATTTATCCAAAAAGAAAAAATATTTTGATTGCTCCGGCTATCTTTATGCTATTCGAAGTAATATTATTAGAGAAATACCTAAAAATACTTTTTCTGATGATATTTATATTTCTCGAAAAATCTGGCAAGCAAATTATAAAATCATTTATGAGCCAAAAGCAAAAGTAGGAGTAAAATATCCTTCAACTTTTTCTGACTGGTTAAAACAAAAAAGGCGTAGTGCTGGTGGAGCAATCCAATTTAAAACAAAAAATAGGGAGTTAAAAACTAGAAATTTTCTAAAAGAAGGGTGGTATGGGTTAAAACTATTTTTTAGTTTCCCTAAGAATTTAAAGGAATTTTTTTGGACAATTCTCTTATTCTTAGCCAGAATTTACCTTTGGATAATTATTTTTATTGATTTAAAAATAAGAAGAAAAGAATTTAAAGAAATCTGGATTAGGATAGAAAGTTCTAAATAATTTTGCTAAAATAAAAAGGGCTGGTTTGTCCAGCCCCAAATTTAAGTTTATTCCTGTACCCATTTAATTTAACTTTTTTTCGTTTCTGTTAGAGAAACAGAAAGAAAATTCTTAAAGAGCTTTTTTATCTCCGTTATAACAAAAACTATAAGAGAACTTATGAAGAGATAGAGCAGGTAAAAGAAAACTTTTATTCCTAGCCAAACATTTTTTATCACCATAATTATCTTGTCGAAGACATATAGAAGAACTAGAAAAATAAAGAGAAGAAAGTAGAGTATTATCAATAAAATACATCCGGGTAGAAAGAGAAGAAAGGTTAGAAATTTGTAAAGAACTTGCATTGTTCCTCCTTTTTATTTAAATTAAAAGAAAGGATCTTAAATAAAATCTATCATATAATTGAGATTATGTCAACAAAATTATTTATTAATATTTTTAATTTTCTAAAAAAGAAAAAATTGCTAAAATAAAAAGGGCTGGTTTGTCCAGCCCCAAAGAAAAATTATTTTGTTGTTTTCAGGAAAAAGTTTTTACAGTTGAGGAATAGATATTTTATAACCATTCCACCAATAAGCATACAGCCAGTTACAACCAGGAATATAAGAACTAATAAGCCGAGGAGAAGAAATAAAATTAATTTCCCTATCTTTATCAATACTGATTTAATTATATTCCCTAATTGGATGAAAAGATTTAGAAAAAGAAGAAAAAGATAGAGAAAAATTAGAAGGAGATAGATAAAAGGATAAGATAGAACTTTAATAATTTGCCTTATTTTAACTTTTAATAATGTCATTATATCCTCCTTTTATAACTTTTTTGTAAAGAACTGAGAATAAAATTTTCTCATAGATTTTAAATTATGTCAATAAAAAAACAAATTCGCGTTCGTTTTGCTCCAAGCCCAACCGGTTTTTTACATATTGGAGGTCTAAGAACGGCTTTATATAATTATCTTTTTGCTCGACAACAAGGAGGGGCTTTCATCTTAAGAATTGAGGACACTGATATTAAAAGAAAAATTACTGGAGCAACAGAGAATCTAATCAAAACATTGAAACAAATGGGTTTAGATTATGACGAGGGTCCAAAGATTATTAAAGGAAAAATAGAGGAGATAGGTGATTGTGGGCCTTATATTCAGTCAAAACGGATAAAAATTTATCAAAAATACGCTCAAGAATTATTAAAAAAGGGCAGGGCTTATTATTGTTTTTGTTCTCCAAAAGAATTAGAAGAAATGCGTCAAGAACAACTTGCTCAAGGAAAAGCGCCAATTTATGATGAGCGTTGTCGAAAACTCTCTCCCCAGGAAATCAGGAGAAAAATCGAGAAAGGATTACCCTATGTAATTAGATTAAAAATTCCTGAGAAAGGAAAAATCTCTTTTGACGATTTAATTCATGGAAAAGTAGAATTTGACTATCAATATATTGACGACCAAATTTTACTCAAATCTGACGGTTATCCAACTTATCATTTAGCTAATGTGGTTGATGATCACTTAATGAAAATTTCTCATGTCATTAGAGGAGAAGAATGGCTTTCTTCAACTCCAAAACATATCTTTTTATACCAATCTTTTGGCTGGGAAATACCTAAATTTGCCCATCTGCCTTTATTGTTAAATCCAGATAAGACAAAATTAAGTAAAAGGCAGGGTGATGTAGCAGTAGAAGATTATTTGAATAAGGGATATCTGCCAGAAGCCCTTTTGAATTTTATTGCTTTACTCGGATGGAATCCCGGCGATGAACGAGAAGTTTTTTCTTTAAAAGAACTTATTCAAGAATTTTCTTTAGAAAGAGTAAAAAAATCAGGAGCTATTTTTAACTTAGAAAAACTTGACTGGCTTAATGGATATTATATAAGAAAATTATCTCTGGATAAATTAACCCAGTATTGTCTTCCATATTTAGAAAAAGCGAATCTAATTAAAAAAATTTCTGACTCTCGGTTTGAAATAGTGGAAACAAAAGAAATTGTTAATATAGATTTTATTAAAAAGATTGTTGCTTTAGAACAAGAAAGATTAAAGAAATTAAGCGAGATAGGGGAATTAGCTAAATTTTTCTTTATAAGCCAACCAAAATATCCTAGTAAGCTTCTCATTTGGAAAAAGACCAGCAGAGAACAAATTCTAAAAAATTTAATTCTTGCTGAAAAACTAATTATTTCTTTAAACGAGAAAAGTTTTACCAAAGAAATTTTAAAAGAAAAATTATTAAAATTAGCCCAAAAAACCGGTCGCGGAGAGTTATTATGGCCATTAAGAGTGGCTCTAAGCGGCCTAAAGGGCTCTCCTGGCCCTTTTGAGATAGCCGAGGTGTTAGGTAAGGATAAGGTCTTAAAAAGGCTTAAATTCGCCCAAAATTTGCTTAAAAATGATGATAAAAAGTAAAAAAATATTAAAAATAATACTTTTCTTAGAGATTATTTGCCTAATTATCTTTCCTTTACATATTCCTATAATAAGGAATTATCAAGCAAAGGCAGTTAGTCGCTCCATTCAAAACGAGATAGAAGAACTTGACCAACAAATTAAATTAAAACAGAGAAAAGTAGAGGAAATAAAAAGAAAAACCGAATATTACCAAAAAATAATTGAGACAAAAAGAAAAGAAGTTTTAAATTTAAAAAATCAAATCTCTATTTTAGATGACCGATTAGAAAAGGCGAATCTGGCTATTCAGAGCACAGAAACAAAAATAGACCAAGTCAAATTAGAAATAAAGAGAATCAATCTTCAAATTAAAGACAAAACAGAGAAAATAAAAGAAAACAAAGAAAGAGTAGGGGAGACACTAAGATTAATCTATTTATCTGACCAGCAAAGTTTATTAGAAATACTTTTAAGCAATAATTCTTTAGCCGATTTTTTTAATCAGATTAAATATTCAGAAGATCTTCAAAGCGATTTACAAGAAAAGTTAAATAAACTTATAACAATTAAGCAAGGATTAGTCGTTCAGAAAAATGATTTAGAAAGAAAAAAGAAGGAATTAGAAAATTTAAAAGACGATTTAATTGTTAAAAAAGAAAGATTAAACGCAGAAAAGGGATTAAAAAATAATATTCTTATTCAGACCAAAGGAGCAGAAGAAAAATTTAGATTACTTCTCTTTGAAGTGAGGAAAGAATGGGAAGAAGTTAATTCAGAAATTGCTCGTTTAGAAAAGGAAATACGAAAAAAACTTTCTCTTCAGAAAAATTTAGGAGGGAAATTATGGAGCGGTGGAAAACTTTCTTGGCCAGTCCCTTATAATGGAATTACTTGTTATTTTCACGATCCGGATTATCCTTTTAGAAGATGGATTGGTGAACATTCAGGTATTGATTTAAGAGCGACTCAAGGAACACCTGTTCGGGCTGCTGCTCCAGGTTATGTTGCTCGAGCAAAGAATGGGGGATTAAGGGGTTACAGTTATGTAATGATAGTTCATAATGATAACATCTCTACTATTTATGGTCATTTAAGCAAGATTTATGTTTCTGAAGATACTTTTGTCAGTCGAGGAGAGGTTATTGGTTTAAGTGGTGGGCTACCAGGAACGCCCGGGGCTGGACGTTTTTCTACCGGTCCTCATCTTCACTTTGAAGTAAGATTAAAAGGTATTCCCGTCAACCCCCTTGACTATTTAGAATAATAGTATTAATCTAAAGAAACAAAATTTGTTCTTTAAATCAAAAAATTAAAAGGAGGAGGAGAAAATGGAAAGGATTCCAAGCTGTTGTATAAAACAAGAAGCAGAAGAAATTTTCCTACAGGCAATAGAAGAAACAGTAAAGGTTTTCTTCGGAAAAGAAAGAAAAGAAGAAAAGACGACAACCGTTACTATTCTAACGGCCATTGCTCAAGAAATTACTCAATCAGAAGATCTTAGAAGAACAATAGAGAGGAGATTTGGTCCCTTAGATCCCCGGATTCTAAAAGAGAGAAGCGTCCTGCAGCTAGTAGGAGTAATCGTTTACTATCATCGTTATTATAATGGGAGTAAGAGTTCCAAAATTGAGGCGAAATTAAAAATAAAGGAAATTGCTGGTGAGTTAATTCCTACTATTGGAGTGGAAAAGACGAAAATAGTTTTAGCAGGAATTTGCTTTTTCTTGGGATATATTGGTGTCTCTTTAAGTCGTGACTTCGCTCCTGAAGATATTTATACAGATGTCAGAGCGAGCATAGCCTCATTGTCAATAAATCTGTTGCGAGCCCTATTTGACATTCCCCGAATTCTTGCTTTTCTTTGATAAATGAATGTAGGGATTAAATCAAAAGAAATCAAAATAAAAGGAGGAGAAGGATGGAAAAGATTGTAAATCATTTAGAACAACAGGAACAGGGGAAAGTATTGTTAGAGGCGATGCTCGAGACCGTCTTGATTTTCGGAGAAAGTAAAGAAGAAAAAACAATAATTGCTATTGTTCTTACAGGTATTGCCGAACAGTCAGGAAATGTTGAAATAAAGAAAAATTTAGAAGATCTATTAGACCCGCATCTTTCGCACCTTTCAGAAGATAAAAATATAAAGAAATTAACAGAAATTATTGTTCATTATGACTATAATGGCTCTAACGATTATGAACTTTACCTAGAGATGAAAAATGTTGTTGCTGATGTCCTAGATATTCTTGGAAGAGAGAAGACCCAAATGATTTTGGCGGCAATTAGTTATTTTCTAGGTTGTATCTGCGAAAAAATTAAGGAGGTCGATAGTGATATTGTACTAACTACGGGGTCACTTTCTTTTAATCTACTTCAGCTGATGATTGAAATTCCAAAAGTCTCCACTTTTCTTTGATAGAAAAAAATACAAAAAATGAAAAGCTAATAGAAAACAAACTATAAGCGGCTTTTAAGAAGCCGCTTATTTTATTTTTATTAGGGGAGAATAGAAAAAACGGTTTCAAAATTAAATACTATGCTTCGCACAATATATCTTATACGACGCGTAATAATGAGAAAAGGCCTTTTTTAATCTTTTAAAGAAAAAGGATATTGAGGATTAGGTCTGAAATTCTGACGATATTTTTCTAAATCTCCTCTTAAGCCAACAATTTTAAGTTGAGAAAAATCTTGTTCTCCTAATTGATTTTCTGCACAAAGTCGTAAATAATTTATTTTTTGTGGATTAAAACCCATTAAATATACTCCTAAGCTATCAACAGCCACAAAATCAAAACCAACAATGGCTAAATTCATTTTTACCGGTTCTCCAAAACTTGGCCCATCTCCTTCCATTCCTTCAAAGGCATCTAAAACAGATAAATCAGGAGAAATAATTTTGGCTAAATAAAAAAGAATTCTTCCCAAGGCCCTTTTCCCATATTGATGAATTTCTCCACGCCAGTAATTGCCATCTTTTTCTCGTTGTTGAGTAATAATACTGCCAACAACTAAATTTTTTAAAGTTAGTGTCGCTCCTACAGATTCATGGGTTTTGGGTGGACCAACACTAATTCGGAAGTCGCTTTCTAAAATAGTTTTGCTTATTTTTAATTTAAGTGTCGTAAAATATTGAGGAGTTAAAGAATCTTTTATTTCTATTTCTTGATAATCGTCATTATTCAAATCAACAAACTTAACCGGATAATTCTTTAATATCTGATAATATCCATATTCCTTATATCCCCTATCCGTTGGGCCCTCAAAAGCACCTTCAGCAATAGTAATCTCAGATAAATTAAATTGTTTTAAAAAATCTAAAATTCCTTTAACCGCCATAACATTAGTAGCGGCTAAAGGAACAGAAGTTCGGACAAAATTTGGTTTTATTACTACTTTATTTTTATCTTTTATTCTTTCTCTAATCTCTTCCCGAAGCAGATTTAACGCCTTTACTATATTTTTATATCTCCCGTTTCCATAAACCAGAGCAATTTTTCTCATATAATTATTTTAACCAAACATCTTTTTTAATTTTTTAAAATTTTTCTTTCTACTGATGAAAATAAGGGCATCTCCTTCGGCTAATTTAAAGTTTGGCTGAGGAATAGTAAATTTCTCTTTGCGTCTAATGGCTATAAGCATAGATTCCTTTGGGGTCATCTTTTGAACAAAATTGACTGACTTTTTAATGAAAGGATTTTTCTTTTTTAGTTTAAATTCAATTAAATCAACTTCTTGATGAAAAATAACTAAATCTAAAATATCCGGTTGAGTAATAATAGCTGTGACTTGGTCTGCGGTAAGCGTTTCTGGTGAAATAACTTCTCTAATCCCTACACGATAAAAAATCTTATAAAATTCTTTACTTCCGCTTCGGACAATCATTCTCAGGGTTGGCTTAATCTCTTTAGCGGCTAAACAAATCATTAAATTTGTCTCTTCTTTTCCGGTCACTGCTAGTAAAACATCGGCTTTCTTTATTTCTGCCTCTTGAAGGATTTTTCTTTCCTGACCGTTTCCCCAAATAACTTTAGCATTTAATTCCTCGGCTAATTTATCAGCCCTTGCCCTATCTTTCTCAATAACTACTACATCATGCTTTTCTTGAGATAATTTTTTTGCTAAATTTTCTCCAATTTTTCCTCCGCCAACAATGACAATATACATAATTTTAATCCTCCTTTCTTTTAAAAATAGAAATTATTAATATTATTATTGCCCAAATCTCTAATCTTCCTAAAAACATATCAAAAATAATAGTTAACTTAAGAATTGGGCTTCGGTAATTAGAAATAACAGAGAGTCCGGTAGTAGCCATAGCTGAGGTTGTCTGAAAGAGTGAATTTATTGGAGGATAGCCGTAAGCAATAAAAACAAGAGTAGAAAAACCAAGAATTATTAAGAACAGAAGGACAAATTTTAGAACAGCATTAACCTCATTATGTCGGTAAATTGTTCCTTCAACTTTTTGGACAATGACTAAATGCGGTTGAAATATTCTTCTTATTTCTGTAATAATCGCTCTTGAAACAATAATCATTCTTGAAAGTTTTAAACCTCCGGCTGTGGATCCTGAAGCACCGCCAATTAACATCAAAAAAATTAAGATTGATTTGCTAAAATTATCCCAATAACTTATTTCAGCTGTATTAAAACCAGAAGTAGTTAAAGCAGAAACTACTTGAAATATATTTTTACGGAAAGGATATAATGGCAACAGACCGGCTATTCCTATAATTAATAAAATAAAAAATAATCTAAATTGTTGGGAACGAAAAATTTTTTTGATTTTTCCTGAAAAGAAAAGATGATGGGTGTAAAATGATGTCGCTCCTAATATCATTAAAACTACTAAAATTATCTCTAAAGAAAGAGAATGAAAACCAATAATACCAAAACTATCTGTTGTAAAACCCGCCGTAGAAATTGCTACTGCTGCGTAATTAAAAGAACGAAATAAATCTATCTTAGCGATAAAAGTTAAAGCAAGGGTGCCCAACACAAGAAAGAAAAGATAGATTTTCCAGATGACTTTCACTGAATTTAAAATATTTGGCCGAATTTTTTGTGAAAATCCTTCTGCCCGAGCCAAAGAGGTTGAACCAACTCTAATCAGCCCGCTAATGGCTAAACTAACAATGCCTATGCCACCAATAAAAGCCATTAAACTTCTCCAGAGAATTAGTGTCTTAGGCAAAACATCCGGATTAAAAAGAGAAAAGCCCGTTGTTGTCCAAGCGCTCATTGTTTCATACCAACTATCAAGATAACTTCCCTGACCAGTTAAGAAAAACGGTAAAGCACTAATTAAAGTCACTATTAGCCATAAAAGAGCAACTACTACAAGTGATTCAGCAAAAGTTATCTCATCGTCCAAATTCTTTTTCTTTTTTCTGACAAAAATTAAAAACAACCGACTAATTAAAAAAATTATCCCTCCAGATACAATAAAGACAAAAAAACATTTCTCTTCGTGAAAGATAATAGAAAAAGGAATAGGAATAAGAAAAATAAAGGAAGCAAATTTTAACAGATAAGCCAAACTTTTTAATATCCTCTTCTTAGACATTTTCTTTCTTCTTTTCTTTCAAAGTATTTTCCAAAGAATTTATTTCTGGAAATCTCTCTAAGAAGAATTTTCTTAATTCTTCAATTTGGGTAGAAAATAATAATCCTTCTATTGCCCATTCTCTTTCTATTCCGGCGATTTCTTTTAACAATTTCTGACATTTTTTTAAAAATTTAAATGTTTCAGAAATTGGAAAAGTAATTTTTTTCCTATACTCATCCCCTTCTTTCTGAAGAATTTTATTCTTAGAAAGATATTCAGCAACTTGATATAATTTTGCTTCACTTAGACGAGAATAATGAGCAATTTTTTCTATCTCTTCTTGGAGAAGGACAGCGCTTAGAGAACCCTTGTCTAACAAAAAGAAAATTTTATCCATAAAAATTTTTCTTGCATTACCAAATTGGACAATTTTTTGGAAAAGTTCAATGTCTCTCTCTTTTTTGATAACAAAAATTCTCTCAATTTCCTCTCCTTTTTGTTTTTTTTCTTGAATCTTTTTGTTGATTTGTTTCTTTTCTTGTTTTTTTAAGGAAGAAAAGAGTTTTTTAAAAGATAAAAAACTTTGATAGGTCTGCCGGATGAAAGGATTTTTTGGTTCTATTTCTAATGCCTTTTTAAACCACTTCTCCGCTTCATCAAGATTGAAATCAGAAGTAAAAATATAACTAGCCGCTAAATCATTATAAATTAAGGAATTTTTAGGATTTATTTTCAGTGCTTTTCTAAGTAATCTGCGTCCTTCACTCACCTTTCCTGAAAGACAACTCACCCATCCCAAATTTCTTATTATTTCATCATCATTGGGCTTTAACTTATAAGCCCTTTTTAAATATTTTAACCCTTCTTTAAATTGTAAATTCTTGGCATAAGCTACACCTAAAAGAAAATTAGCAGTCACTCTTTTAGGAGCTAATTTAGTTGCCCAAATCAGAGGAGGAATTGCCTTAGTTATTTTTCCTAAAGTTAAATAAATATTTCCTAAAATTTCATAATTCCGAACATTTTTCGGTGACTCTTTAATTTCTTTCTCAATCAGTTTAATAGCTTTCTCTTTCTTTCCCTGAAAAAACAAGTCAAGAACTTCTTTATCTTTTTTATTCAATTTCATCATAATTATTCTTCTTTATTCTTTTATTTTAGAAAAAAAATTCTTAAAGGTAAAGAGAGCTTTAGAAAAATTTTTTTAGAATACTTCTTAATGTTTCTCAAAATTACCTCTCTCGATAATATATTCTATCCTTATATCTCAAATCAATATAATCAAGATTTTTATCTTTAAGTTTTTTATTAATCACAAGAGAAAGGTGGTCTAACTGCATTTTTAAAGGAATTTCTTGGTCAAAATAGAGAGAATAGTTTTGAGAAGTAATCACTTGTAAATCAGAAAAATCTGGATCGAGAATGATAAAAGAAACTGCTTTTAATCCAGAAACTGACTTCGGAAGTTCCTTGTTAATTTGTTGAATAAACTTCGCTCTTTCTTTAGATATTTGAGGAGAAAGGATTTTCTTTTTGATTTCTTTTTTCTTAAGATTTTCCTCCTTTCCTTCTTCTCCTTCTTTCTTTTTATGCTTATCTTCTTCTAAAGAGGATTTAAATAAAATAAGAGGAAGGTTGTTTTCTATTCGTTTATCAAACGATTTTATTGGTTTTCCTTCCTTATCTAAATAATAAAATTTATTCTTCATCTCTAAAACAAGAACAGGAAGCTTATCTTTAATGACAATTTTTATCTCTTTTTTTATTAATAATCTGCTAATATCTATTTCTTCAATTGGCAGTCTTTTCTCTATTTCTTCTTTAACTAAGTTTTTAGAAAAAAATAAAAGATTGTTTTGTGGAAAAATTAAAAAGCGTCTCTTTTTTAAAATTTTACCAACTATTTCTTCTATCTCTTTGTTGGATAGATGATGATAAGCATTCTCTTTTCTAACAATATTAACTTTCTTTATCTTAAAAAAACCTGACCAAAAAATGAAATAAATGGCTGCGGCGAAAAGAAAGATGAAAAATAGAAATAGTTTTATTTTCTTTCTTTTTTTTCTTTTTTCAAGAAAGAAATTTCTTTTTATTCTCTTAGGTTTGATTGACCTAGATGATTTACGATAAGGTGGTTTTATCTTCTTTTTAAAAGTAAATTTAAACATAGAATCGCGGAATTAAAGGATTGATCCGAGTAACTATTTCGTAATTGATTGTTCCTATCATTTTTGCTAAATCATCTACACTGATTTTTTTACTTTCACTTTTACCAATAATTATTGCCCTATCTCCTATTTTTAAGTTTTTAACTTTACTCACATCAACTATTATCATATTCATACAAACCCGACCAAGAACAGGACAAAATTTATCTTTTATAATAACTTTCCCTTTACGAGAAAAACCTCGGTCATATCCTTCCCAATAACCAACGGGTAAAACAGCTATTATGGTTGGTTTCCTAGTTTTATAGGTACAACCATAACCAACAAAACTATTTGCTGGTATCCTTTTTAATTGAACAATTTTTGTGTACATTGAAAGAATAGGATGAAGAGTAAAATTAGGATATTTAGAAAGAACAATTCTTTTTGTTTTAGAAGAAGGCCATAGCCCGTAAGCAGCGATTCCTAAACGGACTAAATTAAACCGGGAATTGGGCAAGACCAAAGAAGCGGCACTACAAGCAAAGTGTTTTAAAGGAAAACTGACATTTTTTCTTTCTAATCCTTGGATTAACTCATTAAATCTATCTAATTGGAATTGAGAGAACATTAAATTTTCTTCTGATGCGGCAAAATGCGAAAAAATTCCTTCAAAAATCAGGTTTTTATATTTTTTGACAGATTTCAGAATAAAAGAATCTGCTTTATCGACTAAAATGCCTAAACGAGACAAACCAGTATCTATTTTCAGATGGACCTTTAATTTTTGCTTTTCTCTTTTGGATAAATTATCCAAAATTTTTAATTGTTCTTCTGAATAAACGACTAAACGAATATCATTTTTAATAGCAAAATTAATCTCTTCTTTGTTTAGTTGATAATAGCTTAATACTAAAATAGGAGTTTTTATACCACCCTCCCTTAATTTTCTTGCTTCTTCTAAATTTACTACCCCTAACCAATTTATCCTAAATTTTTCGGCTAATTTAGCCATTGGCAGCATTCCATGGCCATAAGCATTACTTTTTACTACAAGCATTATTTTAGTTCCTGACAAAACATTTTTAAATTGTTCTAAATTTTGTTTAAAGGCCTTTTTAGAAATCTCTACCCAAGTAATTGGTCTTGACATTTTATCCTTTTTATATTATTCTTGGTTTATAAAAATAAAAAAGTTCTTTATATTAAGTATTAAAAGGAGGGAAAAATTGGAAACAGGAGTAAAAATTATCTTAATAATTCTCCTTCTTACTCTAAGCTTCTTCCTTTTCCATAAAGGAAGGAAATTGGAAGAAATAGCCCGCTATGTCAGAAGTTATGATAAACAACATCTCTACCATGAAAATGCTGTAATAACTGTCCTTCTCTCTTTGATCGTTTTGCTCTCAGCGTTAATCCTGATATTCTCTCTCTTTTAAGTTAAATAGGTCCATTATGGACCTATTTTTTTCTTCTTATTATCTCCATTCCATTCATATATTTTCTTAAAACCTCAGGGACAATAATATCTCCTTCTTTGGTTTGATAATTCTCCATTATAGCAATAATTGGGCGCTGAGAAAAGGCAGTTCCATTAACTGTATGAACAAATTCGGTTTCCTTTTTACCTTTTCTTTTAAAACGAATATTCAATCTTCTTGCCTGAAAGTCGGTGCAATTACTTGTAGAATGGGTTTCTCGGTACTCATGCTGGCCTGGCAGCCAAGTTTCAATATCATATTTATCTGCGGCTGGGTCGCCTAAATCAGCCGTACACATCCTTACCACCCGATAGGGCAATTTTAGGGCTTTCATCATCTTTTCTTCTAAGGAAAGGAAGAATAAATGTTCTTGACGGGAATTTTTAGGATGAACAAAAGAAAACATTTCTGCTTTATCAAACTGATGAACACGTAAAATACCTCGAACATCTCTACCATAACTACCTGCTTCTCTACGGAAACAAGAAGAAAAGCCAAGATAACGAAGAGGCAAATCTTCTTCTTTTAAAATTTCATTCATATGCATTGGGCCGATTGCTTGTTCTGCTGTTCCAATAAGATATAAATCATCTTTTTCTAAATGAAATATTTCTTCCGCTCCTCGTGTATAATAGCCCATTGCCTCCATTATTTCTTTTTTTACCATTACTGGAGGAATAACCGGAATAAAACCTTCTTCTAAAAGAGTATCTAAAGCAAAGCGAAACAAAGCAAACTCTAAAAGAACGGCTTCATTTTTTAAATAGCCAAAACGTGACCCTGAAGTTCTACTAGCGCGTTTAGTATCAATTAGATCCAATGCCTCATTTAATTCTAAATAGTCCTTAGGAGGAAAATCAAATTTAGGTATTTCTCCTTCATGACGAATAATCTCATTATCTGCCTCAGTTAGACCAACTTTTACATCATCCAAGGGTGGATTAGGAATTTCTAAAAGTATTTTTTTAAACAAAGGTTCAATTTCAGCTAATTTATCTTTGAATTTATCAATTTCTTTAACTATCTTTTTCATCTCTTCTATTTTTTCTTTCTTCTCTTTTGGAGTTAACTCTTTAATTTTTCGAGAAAACTGGTTTTGAAGGGCTCGACGTTTTTCAATCTCTTTAATTAATTCCCTTCTTTGCTTATCCAATTTTAAAAGAAGGTCAATATCTACTTTAACCTGTTTTTTCTCACAGGCCCTTTTAACTTTTTCTGGATTTTCCCGAATAAATTTGATGTCTAACATATATTTTTTATATTTTTATAGTTCTAAATCTTGACTAATTTTTTGCATTGCTTTTAAAGAAATATCAATAAACTTTTCTAAATCTAAATTTAATAATTCCTTGCATTGAGCGATAATATCTCTATTAGCTCCAGCGGCAAAACGTGGTTCTTTAAAACGTTTAAGAACTGACCTAACCGTTAAATCCTTTAATCTTTTACTGGGTAGGACTAAAGTAGCCGCGACAATTAAGCCGGTCAAAGGGTCAGCACAAAAAAGGGCTTTTGCCATCCTTGTCTTTGGCTTTATTCCATGAATCTCATTATGAGATTTTACTGCTTCAACAATCTCCTTATCTAGTCCTTTCTCAGATAAAATTTCCGCGCCAATTAAACTATGTTCTCCTGGCTTATCTTTTGTTTGTTCATAGTCAATATCATGTAATAATCCGGTTAGACCCCATTTTTCTTCATCCTCTTGAAAATACTTGGCTAATTCTCTCATTACTGCCTCAACAGCCAAACTATGCTTAATTAAATTCTTATTTTTTATATATTTTTCTAAAAATTTTTTAGCCTCTTCTCTAGTCATTATTTAATCGTTATTTTTCCGGTCTCATTGTTGGAAACAGAATGACTTCTTTAATATTATGAGAATTAGTTAATAAGGCAACTAATCGGTCTATTCCTATTCCCTCACCAGCGGTTGGAGGAAGACCGTGCTCTAAGGCCTCTAAAAAATCTTTATCAATCCTTTGGGCTTCTTCATCGCCGTTTTCTAATAATTTCTGCTGCTCTTGAAAGCGCTGGCCCTGGTCTAAAGGATCATTTAATTCAGAAAAAGCATTGACTATTTCCATTCCAGCAATAATCAGTTGAAACCTTTCTGCATAATTAGGACGTTGAGGAATCCTTTTTGCTAAAGGCGATAAATCTACTGGATGATTGATTAAAAAAATAGGATTAATCAGCTTGGGTCTTATCAATTCTTTAAAAATATTATCAATAATTTTACCTCGACCGGCATTCTTATCAACCTCCACGCCTAATTCTCTTGCTTTTTTAAACAAAGATGTCTGGTCTGGGTAGTTATCTAAATCTAATTGAAGTTGTTTAATCATTAACTCACGATAATCTATTTTTGGGTAAGGAGGATTTAAATTGATTTTATTTCCGTCATAATCAATAATCCCCTTTTTAATATTTAATTCTTTAATCAAAAAAGAAATTAATTCTTCAGTCAAATTCATTAAATCATTATAGTCAGCATATGCTTGATAAAATTCTATTTGCGTAAATTCAGGATTATGCGCCCGGTCAATTCCTTCATTACGGAAACAACGCGCTACTTCATAAACCCGTTCAAAACCACCAACGATTAATTTTTTCAAATAAAGTTCAGGAGCAATTCTTAAATATAAATCTATATCTAAAGCATTATGATGAGTAATAAACGGTTTTGCCGCTGCTCCTCCGGGTATGGGCTGTAAAATAGGCGTTTCTACTTCTAAAAAGTTACGCTTATCTAAAAAGTCTCGAATTAATTTTATAATCAAACTTCTTTTGCGAAAAATCTCTCTTACTTCAGGATTACTTAAAAGATCAAGATACCTTTTGCGGAAACGGGTCTCTATATCTTTTAAACCATGCCATTTCTCTGGCAGAGGACGTAAGGACTTAGCAATCAACCTAAAATCATCAACTAAAAGGGTCTTTTCCCCTCTTTTAGTCAAATATAGTTTACCTTTTACTTGTAGAAAATCAGCCAAATCAATAAGTTCAGTGAAAAAATTATATTTTTCTTCACCTAGTTGGTCCTTCTTTAAATAAATTTGAATTTTAGCACTTCCATCTTCTATATCAGCAAAACAAGAACCGCCATGAAGTCGGATACTCTTAATTCTTCCTACTAAAATAATCTCCTTTTTCTTTTTTAATAATTGATTAAATCTCTCTAAAACTTCTTTTATAAAAAATGTTCTCTCTGCTTTTGATGGATAAGGATCAATTCCCTTTTCCTTTATTTTCTTTAGTTTTTTAATTCTATCTTCTCTTTCCATAACCTTATTATTTAATTTTTAGTATCTTGACTTTTATCTGACCATTCTCAGGCAAAGGAACAATAACCTCATCTCCTACTTTTTTCCCTAATAATGCCTTACCTATGGGTGATTCATTAGAAATTTTATTATTAGCCAAATCTATATCTTCAGAACCAACTATTGTATAAGTATAAATTTGACCCTTAATTTTTAACTCTAAAGTATCTCCAATACTAACTACTTTTTTATTTTTCGGCCCTTTACCCTCCTCTATTATAATAGCATTTCTAATTAAATCCTCCAATTCTAAAATTTCTTTCTCATTAGAAGCGTATTCTTCTTTAGCTGCTGTAAATTCAGCGTTTTCAGAAACATCACCATAATCTTTGGCTTCGCTAATTTTCTCAGCTATTTCTTCTCTTTTTACTGTTTTTAAATACTGAAGTTTCTTCTTAAGTTCCTCAAACTTCTCTTTAGATAAATAAGTAGGCATAGGTTTAAAAATTAAAATTCTAAAATATACCCTTTATTTTATTGTTTTTTTCTTAAAAAATAATTCTCTAAAACCTCTTTTGCCACAGGTAAAGCGGCTTGATGTCCCTCCCCTCCGTTTTCAATCAAAACAGTAATAACAATTTCTGGATTATCATAAGGAGCATAACAAGTAAACCAAGCATCTGGTTTTTTTTTACCACCTACTTGGGCTGTTCCGGTCTTTCCGGCTACCTTTACTGGTAAATTTATAAGAGCCCGGGCGCTTCCATAAAGAACTGCATCTCTCATTCCCTGCTGAACAATTTTAATGTTTTCCTTTTTTGCTAAATTACTCTTTATTATTTTTGGTTGAACTATTTCTACTTTTCCACTCTCATTATCAATAATCTTTTTTACTAGATAAGGATGAAAAAGAGTTCCACCATTAGCAATCATTGCTGTATAACTAGCTACTTGCAAAGGGGTAACTAAAATGTCTCCTTGTCCGATAGCCAAGTGATAAGTATCACCTATATACCATTTCTCTTTTTTAACTTTCTCTTTCCAAAGAGGAGATGGAAGAAATCCTTTTGCTTCACCAAATAAATCTATGCCTGTTTCCTTGCCTAATCCGTATTTCTTAAGATAGGCAATTATTTTCTCTATTCCTAAACCTTTAAAATTTTTATATCCTCCGCCAATGTAGTAAAAAAAGGTATTAACTGATTGAGCAATGGCTTTTCTTACATTAGTCAATCCGTGTCCTCCGATTTTCCAATCTGGGAAGAACCATTTACCAATTCTTATCCCCCCCTGACTATTTATTGTTGTTTGAGAATTGATAATTCCTTCTTCTAAAGCAGCTAAAGCAATTAAAGGTTTGATTGTTGAACCAGGAGGATATTTTCCTGAAACGGGCCGAAAAAATAATGGATGAAGAGGATTATTAATTAACTCCTCAAATTTCTCTTGAGAAAGACCTTTAATAAACAGATTATTATCATATCCTGGAAAAGAAACAAGGGCTAATAACTGACCATTCTGGGGGTTCAAAGCAACAGCTGCCCCTGCCTTTCCTTTAACTCTTTTTATATTTTTTTCTAAAGCGTTAGCAAGATCTTTTTGTAATTGGCTATCAATATTTAAAACTAAACTTTTTCCCGGTTTCGCTTTCTTTTTATTTAGAACTTCTTTTTCCCTGCCCAAAGAATCAACCTCTATTTGTTTTTTTCCTTTCTCTCCTTTTAATAAATTTTCATAATACGCTTCTAAACCAGACCTACCTAAATAGTCGTCAAAAGAATATCCCTCCTTTCTTTTTTTTAACCACTCTTCTCTAGTTATTTTGCCTAAATATCCTAAACAATGTGAGAAGGATTGTCCTGCTAAATAATGTCTCTGACCCCTTATTTTTAATTTTACTCCCGGTAACTGGTCTTCTATTGTTTTAAACAATATTGCCTTCTCTAAGCCAATTTCTTCAGTCAAAATTACTGGTTGATAGGAATAAGGGGAATTATTTTCTAAAATTTTTTTTGCTTTATCTTTAATTGAAGAGTCAAAAAGATTAGCCAGTTTATTTAGAACTTCCTCTCTTTTATTTTCTTCTTTAGGAAAATCACCCGGCACAATAGTTAAATAAAAATCAGGGATGTTTTCTACTAACTTTTTACCTTGTCGGTCATAAATTAATCCTCGACTTGCTTTAATCTCAATTATTCTAATTCTATTTCCCTCGGCTATCTTTTGGTATGTTTTCCCTTTAACTATTTGAAGAAAAAATAGCCTTATAAACAATAAAGAGGTCAACAAGAAAATAAAGAAGAAAACTCTTTTAATAGATGAATAATCAATAACTTTTTTTAAAGGTTTCTCTTGCTTATCTATTAACCATTCATCTCCTTCGTGTTTTTTAAAAGAATATCTTTTTATCAAGGCCTTTTTCTTGTTAAAAAATTTATTTTCTGGAAACAAGGAAGGATTTCTCATAAGTTATTTCCTTTTTTCTAAAAGAGTAAAAAGAAAAGTAATAATAACTATTACTGCTGTATTTAAAATAAGGGTATTTAATAATGAAGTAAAGAATATTTTATTCAAAACAACAGGTATTTGAATGATACCTAATTTATAAAATAAAAAACTTAAAAAAGTAAAAGATAATTGATAAATCAAAAGGGATAAAAAGGAAAAAATAGTTAAAGAAACTAAAGAATAACGAGGAAAAAACTTCTTGAAAAGATAGTGGGCAAAATAACTTACAAATAAGAAAAGAACGATATAAGTGCCGAAAGGATAAAAAGAATAAAAAGATAAAATAAATCCACCAAAGAGACTCCAGAAGAAACTTAAACGATAATCAAACAAAACAAAGAAAATAATAAAACATAAAATCAAGTTTAAAGAAGAAAGAAAGGAAAAATTTCTTAAAACAACTAATTGAAAAATTCCTAAAATAAAAATTATTAAAATATGAAATAAAATTTTATTTATCCTCATTTTTTGGCTTAAGAACAGCTACCAAGTTTATCTCTTTAAACGGAATTAATGGTCTAGCCAAAACATCCTGAAATAGTTCTCCGGATTTGATCTCTACATCTTCTATTTCACCAATAATTAAACCTTTGGGAATATATCTTTCCTTTCCTGAAGTGACAACAATGTCCCCTCTTTTCACCTCTTTATCTACTGGAATTAAACTTAAAGATAAATAAAATCCATGAACCCCCTGAACCAGACAATCAACATTTTCTTTTTCATTAAGAACAGTGCCAGCAAAAACACTTTGGTAATCAGTAATCAAACGAACAAAAGAAGAATAAGGATTAACTTTGATTACTTTTCCTATTAAAAAACCTTGGGGCTCTTTTTCATCATTTTGGAGAATAGATTTAGAAAAAACAACAGGATAACCAGGTTTTATCCCATCTTTTTCTCCTAAATCAATAATTAATCCAATTTGAGCACTAGGAGCCTCCTTAATTTGACCGATAACATTAGCTAAAACAAAATTATACCTTTGTTTAAGGAAAAAATTAAGCGCTTCTCTTAAACTTTTATTCTCTTCTCGATAAATTTTCAATTGACTGTTTTCAATTAATAAGTCATTGACTTTCTCTCTTAGTCCTTTATTCTCTTTTAATAATTCATCTTTAGACCTAAAGAAACTCCTTAAATTATCAATTTTATGAGATAAAAAAGAAAATTTTTGGAGTAAAGGATTAGTTATTCTTTTTTGAATACCTTTAGAAAAAGACAGCAATTCAAAAAGTATAAAGAGAATAAAAAAAACGAGAATAATCCAAAGTAAAAGACTAATTTTTTTCCTTTTCATAAGAAGTATTACAAGGAAATTATCATTTAATCTTTGCTTCTTCTTCCTCAGGATAAACGGCTAACTCCTTAAGCTGTTCAAAGTTTTCTAAAATAAAACCAACTCCCCTAATAACTGCTGTTTGAGGGTCTTCAAGAATATGAACAGGAATTTTAATTTCTTTGGAGATTAATTTATCAATATTTTTCAACAAAGCACCCCCACCACAAAGAACAATTCCTTTTTGATAAATTTCAGCGACCAATTCTGGAGGAGTCATTTCTAAAATATCCTTGATATTATTCAAAATTATTTTTAAGGACTTTTGAATTGCTTCTCTTATCTGAGAATCATTAACTATTATTTCTTTAGGAAGTCCGGAAATTGCATCTCTTCCCCTAACTTTTGTCTCTAAGGCCTCTTTAAGAGGGAAAGCCGAACCAATTCTCTTTTTCAATTCCTCAGCTGATTTCTCTCCTAAAAGAAGGTTCCATTCACTTTGCGCATATTGAATAATATTTTTGTTCAACTCTTCCCCAGCCACGGGAAAAGATTTTCCAATTACAATCCCCCCTAAAGAAATAACAGCAATTTGTGTGATTCCGCCTCCGATGTCAACAATCATTGAACCAGTCGCCTCTTGAACTGGCAACTTTGCACCTACAGCCGCAGCTAAGGGACTCTCCACTAAAAGTACTTCACCTGCTCCTGCTTGTTTTGCTGCATCTTCTACAGCCTTCTTCTCAACGCCAGTAATATCTAAAGGAATTGAAGAAAGTATTCGTGGCCGACTAAAAAAGCCAAATTTCTCTTGAGATATCTTATCAATAAAAAAGCCCAACATTTTTTCAACTGCTTCAAAATCAGATATAATTCCTTGAGAAAGTGGACGGGTGGCTAGAATATGGGCTGGTGTCTTACCTACCATTTTCAAAGCATCTTCGCCCATAGCCAAAATTGAATCTGTTCGGGTATTAATAGCGATGACCGAAGGCTCATTTATAACTATTCCTTTGCCCTTGACACAGACCAAGGTATTACTTGTTCCCATATCTATTCCTATATCTTTAGAAAATTTTCCTAAAAAATTTTTAAACATTTTTTATTTTTATATAATTAAATAATTCTCTAAAATTAACTAATTTTACCTCTTTTTTATTTCTTTTTTTAATTTCTATTTTATTACCTGTTTTTTCACTAATCACTAAACGCCAAGGAATTCCTAATAGGTCAGCATCTTTAAGTTTTACTCCTCCTGACTCTTTACGTTGGTCATATAGTACTTCAAAATTCCTCTCTTGTAAAGATTGGTATATTTTCCTTGCTCTCTTCTCATCTTTAGCTAAATTAATTAAATGAATTTGGAATGGAGCTATTTCTTCTGGCCAGATAATTCCATCTTTATCATGATAAACTTCAACTACCGCTCCCATAATTCTTGAAGGTCCAATACCATAACATCCCATAAAAACTGGTTTATTTCTTCCAGTTTTATCAACATAAGTAAAATTAAAAGCTTGAGAGAATTTTGTTCCTAATTTGAAGATATTCCCTACTTCAATTGCTTGTTTTTTTACCAAATTTTTACTGCCGCACTGTGGACACTTTTTCCCCTCTTTTTCTGCTAGTTCTTGATTAAGTCCAATTTTACATTTTTCACAAAGATAAATAGTATCCTCTCCAGTAGAAGCAATAGTTTGAAATTCATGGGAATATTCAGAAAACACCCCACCAGAAGCATAAGTTAAATAAGTAAAAGCACTCAATTTCAAACGGCGGAAAATTTTAAAATAAGCTTTCTTCACCTTTTCATAATATCTGTCTAAATCTTCTTTAGAGGTATGAAAAGAATATAAATCTTTCATACTGAATTCTCTTCCTCGTAAGAGCCCTGATTTTGCTCTTGGTTCGTTACGAAATTTATCTTGAATCTGAAAAACATAAACCGGTAAATCTCTATAAGATTGAACAAAATTTTTAACCAAAGGAGTAATTACTTCTTCATGGGTGGCTCCTAAAACATATTCTTTATCTCCTAAACCCTTAAATTTAAACAATGCCTTAAAATTATTATACCGTCCAGTTTTTATCCACCAGTTTTTAGGAGTTAAAGCTGGCATTAAAATTTCCTGTCCTCCAATTGCTTCCATCTCTTGACGGATTATCTCTTTTATTTTATTTAAAACTCGTAAACCAAGAGGTAAATAAGCATAAACCCCAGCCATCACCTTAAAAATAAATCCGCCTTTTATTAAAAGCTGGGAATTTATACTCACTTCTTCTTTAGGAACTTCTTTGATTGTTTTAGTAAATAATTCTGATTGTAGCATAATAAATTTAGTAAGAGAGACCTTTCTTATACTATTCAAAATAGAAAAATTGGTCAATATTCCAAAGTTTTTAAAACACTTCTTATTCTTTCTGCCTCTTGCTTAACTAAAGGAGTATCATATTCTCCACTATGAGCCCGACTACCTGAGTAAACAGTCCTTTTTTGGTCTAAATGAAGAGATAGAACAAAACCTTCTTGGTTATTAAGTTTTTTAATAAATAGATGGAAACGTGGATAAGCGCTTCTTCCTATTCTTCTAATTCCACTTACTAAATTATCTTTTTGTCCTCCTCGCCACTGGTAGCCAAGACGTCTAATTAAATCATAGAGATTTTTTTTAATCTGTTTTTTCCAATAAATCTTCATTTTACCAACCAATCGTCCTTTTAAATACCCCAATAATTTTCCCTCCATACCTAGCAAGGTCGAAATAAGTTACTATTAAAACAATAATCATTAAGGCAATAAAGCCAAAAGTATGAATAGCGTTCTCTATTTCAATTTTTATCTTTCTACCCCTGATTTTTTCAATCAAAAGAAAAACTAATCTTCCTCCATCTAAGGCAGGTATAGGCAAAATATTAATAATACCCAAATTTAAAGAAAGAAGGGCAGTAAATTGTAAAAGATAAATGAATCCTAAGTGAACTACTTGATTAGTCAAAACAGCTATACCGATTGGTCCAGTTACTCCTCCTTTTATGCCTTTTCCTAAAATAAGACCCTTAACCATCAAAAAGATAAACCATATAAATTTACCAATTAAAATAATAGTCGTTTTTATCCCCTTCCAAATGGCTAAATACCAGGGATAACTAATAGTGCCTACTTTAACTAAACCTACACCAATAAGGGCTTTGCTTCCTTCTAATTCCTCTGTTTGAAAAGATATATTTTTAAATTCAGTTAGGGGGCGAGGAATTACTTTTTTCTCTAAAATTTTATCAAATCTTTTAATTTTTAAATTAAGGGGTTGGTTGACTGATTGATTTACCTTTTCTTTAAAATCCTCTATTTTATAAACTTTTTCCCCATTGACCTCTAAAATCTCGTCACCTATTTTAAGTCCTGCTTTTTCTGCTGGTGAATCTTTAAGAAGAGAAATTATCTCTATCCTTTCATCTTTTATTTTAAAATTCTTATTGCTTTTATCAATCACCTGAGGTGATCCCAGAGAAAAAACAATAGATAATAAAATCATACAAAGAACAAAATTCATTAAGACGCCACCTGAAATTATTAGTCCCCTTTCCCAAATCTTTTTATGAGCAAAACTATCTTCATCCTCTGCTTTTTCACCGGCTTCACCTTTTATTTTTACAAAACCACCTATAGGCAACCAATTTAAAGAATAAATAGTATCTTCCGACTTAATTTCTTCTGTTTTTTGATTCCCGAAAAATAATTTTCTTCGGCCATTAACTTTTTTCAACCCGAGTATCCGCGGCGGATAGCCAAAACCGAATTCTTCTACTTTGACTCCTCTTCTTTTAGCAAAAATAAAATGGCCAAATTCGTGAACAAAAATTGATACGCCTAAAATTAAAATAAAAACGATAATGGTAATCAACATAAATTTATTCTAAAATTGCTTTTATTCTTCTTACTCCAGCAGAAGATGACTGCTCTTTAATAATTTTAAACTTGCCTAAAACACCTGTCCTTTTCACATGAGGACCAGCGCAAATTTCCTTAGAGAAATCTCCTATTGAATAGACCTTTACTTTTTCTCCATATTTATTCTCAAATAGTCCAATAGCACCTTCCTTTTTTGCCTCCTCCAAACTCATCTCTTGACAAATAACTGGTAAATCTTTTTCTATTTGTTGATTGACTAAATCTTCTACCTTCTTTATCTCTTCAGGGGTTAATTTACGCGGGAAAGAAAAATCAAAACGCAATCTTTCTGGGGTAATATTACTACCCATCTGTCTAACCTTATCTCCTAAAACTATTCTTAATGCTTGATGAAGTAAATGAGTGGCAGTATGATATTTTTTAGAAATCTCTGAGTGGTCAATCAAACCTCCTTTAAATCTTTTCTTTGCTCCTGCCCGTGAAATTTCTCTATGCTTTTCCATAAGTTTATTAAAATCTTCAATTGCTTTTGGGTCAACCTTTATTTTTTCTTCCTTAGCAATTTCTAATGACATTTCCAGCGGGAAACCATAAGTAGAAAAAAGAGAATATAAAATATCACCGTTCAATTTTGAATTAATACTGACTAACTTATTAAACATTTTTAATCCTTTTTCTAAAGTGCGGTTAAATTTTTCTTCTTCTCTAATCAACTGTTCCTGAATAAAATCTCTATTCTCTTTTAATTCTGGGTAGATATCCTGCATTTGGTTAATAACTATTTCGCTGATTTTGAAAGTAAAGGAAGGTTCTTTAATGTCAATCATTCGACCATATCTAATCGCTCGACGGATAAGTCGACGCACAACATAACCCTGGTCCAAATTTGAAGGGGTAATTCCTCTCTTATCGCCTAAAATAAAAGTTGCGGCTCTTAAATGGTCAGCGATAATTCTCATCGCCTTTTTAATTTTCTCATTATCATTGTATTTTTTAGAAGAAAGTTTTTCAATTTTCTGAATAATTGGCCAAAGAGAGTCAATATAATAAACATCAGGGAAACCATTTAAAACAGCAACAACTCTTTCTAATCCCATTCCTGTATCAACATTTTTTTGTTTCAATTCGCTAATCTGTCCATTTTTATCTTTATAATAAAACATAAAGACATTATTCCAAATTTCTACCCACTTTTCTGGCTCATTTTTTGGATTACTTTGGAAAGAAGGCAAATTTTTATTAGAATAATAGAACATTTCTGTGTCCGGACCACACGGTCCAATCTCTCCTACCGGACCCCACCAATTATCTTCTTCTCCCATAAAAACTATTCTATTCTCAGGAATGCCTAATTTTTTCCAAAAGAGAAATGACTCCTCATCTCTTGGCAAATTTCCCTTACCTTCAAAAAGAGTGATGGCTAACTTATCTTTTGATAAATTAAGCCAACGAGGATGAGTTAAAAACTCAAAACTCCACTCAATAGCTTCTTTTTTCCCATAATCTCCTAATGACCAGTTACCCAACATTTCAAAAAAAGTTAAATGCCAAGCGTCTCCTACCTTTTCAATATCACTTGTTCTAATACATTTTTGACAATTGGCTAATCTTCTACCCTGAGGATGTTTTTCTCCTAAAAGAAAAGGAATAAGTGGATGCATTCCCGCTGTAGTGAATAAAACTGTGGGGTCATTTTCAGGAATTAAAGAAGCAGAAGGGATAATTTGATGCCCCTTCTCTTTAAAAAAATCTAAAAATTTTTTTCGTAGTTCTTGGGAAGTTATCATTTTAATGGAAGGAAACGGGCTTTTTATTTTTTATTTCCTCTAAACTTATAGGTTTTTCTTCAGGAGCAGTTGCCTTTTTTTCTCGGAGATGTTTTTTTATCACTGCGTCTTCATTGATAAGTCCTTTTCTCACCTTTTTTAAACATTCTTTGCAATAGACAGGTCTAACACCATCTGGTTTAAAAGAAACCTTTGTCTTCTTACCACAAGCCCAGCATTCAGCTTCATATTTTTTAACCTCTTTTTTCTCCTCTTCTGAAGAAATGTTTTTCTTTTCCTCCTTTCTTTCTTCTTCAATAACCCCACTCCAACGAGCAATTTTGTCTTCAATAACTTCTCTTTTTACCGCATATCTCTCTCGAGAAACTTTAATAATAGAATCACGATAAGATTTTTGAGGTAAAGGACGAGGAGGAAGAGTTACTGCGCTAAACGGGTCACCAGCAATTCCGTCAACCATTAACTTTAAATAAATATGAAACTTAGGAAGGTTCACCATATCATTTGCTGTAAAAGTTGGAGCAAATTCCTTTTCTAAAAATTCTGCATCAGCAGCGCCTACTCGAAAAACAATTATTGTACCAACATTGCCGAAAACAGCGTCTCTAACAACTTCATCCATTTGAGAAATATATTGATGAGCCATAGTAATGGATAAACGATATTTTCTTGCTTCTGATAAGATATTAGCAAATGACTCTGTAGCAAAATTTTGAAACTCATCAACATAAAGATAAAAATCTCTTCTCTCCTCTTCTGGAGTATCAATTCTACTCATCGCCGCTAACTGAATTTTAGTAATCATCATTGCGCCTAATAGATGACTAGCGTCTTCACCAATCGCTCCTTTAGATAAATTCATAATAAGGATCTTTCCTTCATCCATTACTGTACGTAAATCGATTTTTGATTTAGTTTGACCAACAATATTTCTAATCAACGGGCTTGATAAAAACTGTCCAACTTTATTTTGAATAGGAGCAACTGCTTCTGTGGCAAAACGATCAGGATAACGGGCGAATTCTTCTGTCCAGAATGACTTAACTACTGGATCTTTTATCTTGGAAACCACCTTTTTTCGATAGGTTTTATCTACTAACATTCTCATAATTCCTAAAAGGGTGCTCCCCGGATATTCAAGAAGGGCTAAAATAGCGTTTCTTAGAACATATTCTAATCTTGGACCCCAAGAATCAGCCCAGATTTTTTTAAAAACGCCAATCAAACCAGAAGCAACAAGATGACGAAAAGCAGGATCTACCTTTTCCATAACATTAAAAGAAATAGGATACTCAATATCAGCAGGATTAAAATAAATAACATCATTAACTCGATGAGAAGGAACAAAATCTAAAACTTTTTCTGCATATTCACCATGAGGGTCAATCACTGCTAAACCATTACCCGCTTCAATATCTGAAATAGTCATATTTTCTAAAAGAACTGTTTTACCCATTCCTGTCTTACCAACAATATAGATATGACGACGACGATCATCTTTTTTAATACCAAAAATACGCCGTTGACCACGGAAATTTGTCTCAGCAAAAAAAGTTATTTCATTTTCTTGATTGTTAGTCATAAGAATTTATTAAGCAACAGGTAAATTAGGCGGCGGTTCTCCTCCTTTTTTATTCTCTTTTATTTCCGCCTCATTTTTTACTTTATTATTTTTTACTTTATTATTCTCCTTCTCCTCTTTATGATTTTTCTCCTTTGGCTCATAATTAGCAATGCGGATAACCGGCTGCCTTACTTCTTCAATAGTAGGCAGAATAACCGGGGCTTCTGCCTTTTTCACTTCTACCTTTTTAAGTAAAGGTACCTTTACCGTTTTTAAAGGAAAATGATAAATGGTGGCTAATTCTTCAGTATTAAGAATAAAATGACTGGCTACTGTATAATTGCTTCTTCGCCGATATTGATTAAGAATTTCTGTTTGTTTTTTTGCTAAAATTTTCTGGCCACGAAATCGAGGAGCAGATGTTTTTGCTTTAGAATGTGGTTTAAATCCGTTCATATCTAAAGTATTAAACTGTTGAATCGCACCTAAAACTGAGGCAACTCCTCGTGCAGCAGAGAAAACATCCTTTCTGGCTAAATAAATAACTCTAAATTTAGACTTAAAACCTAGTTTGGAAATTTTATTTTGAATTGCTTCAACTATCTTTCTTTCACCAGGAGAAAGAAATTGCATTTGGGAAATTAAAGAACTTGACTCTTTTTTGGTTGGCGGAAATGGCCCAAAAATATGATTATGCAAAGATTCCATTAATTCAATAGGTAAATCAAAAATGCGGTCAAAAATACTTGGTTTTGATTTACTCTTTTTGCCAATCAATTTCTTTACTAATTCCTCTCCCTTCTTTTTCCATTCAGAACCAGTAGGTGTGATTAAAAGTTGCAACCAGATTTGTTCTCCTTCTCCTATCTTACTAAGCGCTTCCAATAAAGCAGCCATTGGATCTTTAAAACTTTCCTTATCTAAAGGGTCTTGAAATTGAGAATAAGTTCTAATAGGATAAGGATCTTTATTATAAAGAACTAACTCTGCTCCCCATAGATTATACTCTTCTGAAGGAAATTTTTCCGGTCCGGCATCAGTATAATCTTCTACCTCAGTAATTTCTGCTTCAGGATATTGGGCATAAATAGCTGATTCAACTAAATCACGAAGATTTCTTGGAGTTCTAATTAAAAATTGCACATATCCTTCAATACTTATCAATTCTAAACTAAAAGGAATAGGAAGAAATCCTTTGATGTTTCTCTCTATCCAGTCATAACTTTTTCTTGCCCCGGCTAATTGAGCAAACATCTGTTCTGCTGCTTTTGGACCTTGTTCATTGTCTCTTGGAACATCAATAGCAAGTAGGCAATAATCAATACTTGCTAAATATTTCTGTCTTTTATTACTTAGAATAATATTCCAAATTATTCCTAAAAGATAAAAAATAAAAATAACCCAGCCACCATGTTTAAAAATGCTCCACATTATTACCCAAGGCGGCTGACCGCCCCATTCACTTAAAAAAGTCAAATCAATAGTTAAAGACATAATATCTTAAAAACTTTTATATCTTTTTTAACCGATATTTTCCTCCGGGCAATTTCTCAAACTTTTCTTTATTACCCAAAGCGACTAAAATTGTTTGTTTTTTAACTAAGCGTTGCTTTAAAACTTCATTTATAATCTCTTCTTTAGGCAACGGTTTTTGGGCTCGTTTTAATATCTTTTCAATCAATTCGCTTACTGTTCCCGGTTCTATACCCCATTCAGCCAGTGCATAAATACCTCGGCCGACCAGAACATATCTTATATCAGCGGTTAGATTATTCCTTACGGTTGCTTCGTGTGCTGATTGAAGAGAATAATGTTTATTAATCAACTGTACTATCTCTGTAAAATGAAGGGGTCTTTTTTCCTTTTTAAGGACATAATAAATTTTATCGCTAATTTTTCTTAACTGAACTAATCCCCAAAAACTAAACCCCCACTCATTAAAAAGATTTTTACCCATTCTATTAGTCAGATGCAATAACGACAAAATAAATAAATCAGTAAGTTTTTTCTTATTATTTAAATAAAATCCCGTCTGTTTGAATTTTTTGATTAGGTCACTTTCAGAAATCGGTTCTCCTTCTTTCTCTACAATTCTTACCAATTCTCTAATAGCCTTTCTGACAAAAGTTAAAGAAGCGTCTTTAAATCTCCATCCCCTTTCAAACTCTTTATCTTTTTGGAACTCTTCAATAGAGTCGTTTAAAAATTTATTTATAATGAAAATAAAAAAGTTTTTAGCCAATTTTGCTTCTCTTTCATCTTTAATTCCGAATTTTTCTAAAAGTTTATTCAAAAAAAACTCTCTTTCGGCAATACCACCTAATTTTTTCAATAAAGAAAAGATAATCTCTTTTATCTCTACCAATTCCTTAGTAAAAAGAGAGTTTTTTTGTATCTTTTTTATAGCACCTGATTCTATTTGTCTAACCCTTTCTCGACTAATTTGATAATAATTTCCTATCTCCTGCAAACTCATTTTTGGTTTTTCTTTTTTTATTAGATCATCAGAAAGCCCATAATGAAGAATTAAAACATCTTTTTCTCGAGATGAAAGAGAATCAAGTAAACTTAAAAAATCTTTTTTAATTTTAGAAAAAGAAATTACTTTTTTCTTCATTTTTATAACAATTATCTACTAATATTGCTTTTTAAATATATCATTCTTTTTAGATTGAGTCAAGGATTATTCCTTCTCTTCTTTTTTCTTTCTTCCTCTAATTAGAGAAAGAAAAATAAGAGGAGAAATAGCCCAAAAAAACTTTCCTATCCCACTAAGAAACACCTTTTGGACCAGAGGGTAAAAATAAGAATATTTGTCTAAAGACAAAAAACTTAAATTTATGCTTACTAAAAAACCAACTAAGAAAAAATTAAGGATAATAATCTTTCCTAATTTTATTCTCCGAGAGAAACTATGTAAAAATTTATAAATTACTGAGTTAAGAATGAGTAAATTTATTAAAAGAAAAAAGACCCAAAAAATAATAACTTTAACAAAAAAGGGGTGAGTAGTAAAAGAAAATTTTAGAATTTTATGACCACTTAAGGGAAGAAAATTGATAACTGCTAAAGTTAAATAAGTGCTTAAAGTCAAAATAATTATCCGACTCTTTCCTAAAATAAGAAAAAAGAAAAGAAAAATAAAAAATAGAACAAGAATAAAAAGGTTCCAATTAGGATTAGACCAATTCACCTTGGAACCTAACTCACCAAGTTTTTGACTAAAATTCAAAGCCAATAAACCTAACACTTTGATAAATTTATTTTTATAATCCTTCGCTTCTTAATTTCTCTAAAAGTTTTTTCTGTTCTTTGGTTAATTTGCGTGGAACATCAATAAAAACTTGAATATACTCATCACCACGCCCATTTCTTTTAAGATGAGGGACCCCCTTTCCTCTTAAACGAAAAACCTTTCCATTCTCTGTATAAGGGGGAATCTTTAACCAAACTTCTCCTTCTAATGTTTTCACTTTTATTTTACCACCTAAAACAGCCAAGGAAAAGGGAATTTTTTCTTTAGCATATAAATCATCTCCCCTTCTTTCAAAATAAGGATCTTTTTCCAGAGAAATTACCAAATATAAATTTCCATTAGGGGCGCCTACTTCCCCGGCATTGCCCTTACCGACTATTCTAACTTTTTCACCCTCATTTATTCCTGCAGGAATTTTTACTTTTAATTCAGATAACTTTCTTACTCTTCCTTTTCCTTGACATTCTCTACATTTTTTTTCAGGAATCTTACCGCTTCCCTGACAACGGGGACAGGTTGTTTTTATTGAAAAATGCCCAAAAAGAGAACGATGAATCTGCTCTACCTCTCCACGACCTCCACAAATAGGACAAATTATCATTTTACTTCCCGGTTCAACCCCGGTTCCCTGACAATGGGGACACTTCTCCCAACGCCTTAATCTAATTGACTTCTCACATCCAAAAGCCGCTTCTTTAAGTTTTAATTTTAAAGGAAAATAAATGTCTTCTCCTCTTTTTGTCTTTCTTTCTCTAGATCGCCGGCCAAAGTTAAAAAACTCATCAAAAATATCGCCTAAACCTAAATCTTCAAAATCAAAAGAAAATCCCTCCCGACCCTCGCCAGAAGTTGCTGCCCTCATAAAATCATCCCAACTAAAACCTTTGCCAAAACCACCCATTTCTTCAAAAGTGGTTCCATAAGTATCATATTTTTTTCTTTTTTCTGGATTACCTAAAACCTGATAGGCCTCGTTTATCTCTTTAAACTTCTCTGCATCTCCTCCGGCTTTATCAGGATGATACTTGTGCGCTAAACGACGAAAAGCCCTTTTTATTTCTTCTTGGGAGGCATCTCGGGGAACACCTAAAATTTTATAATAATCTTTTGCCATTTATTTTTATCATTCATTACTTATTTCTCTTCAACAACCTCTCCTTCAACTGGCTCTTCTTTGTCTTTATCCTGAGAAGATGTTGATTCTTTGTCTTTTGTTTCTGTTGAACTGGCTTTATACATCGCTTCACCTATCTTTTGAAGGGTCTTACTTAAATCATCAATTTCTCTCTTAATATCTTCAACTTTATCGCCTTCTTTGGCTTTTTTCAATTTTTCTATCTTCTCTTCGATTTCCTTCTTGATTTCCGGACTAATTTTTTCTCCTGCTTCTTTTAAAGATTTCTCCGCAGTGAAAATTAAATTGTCCGCCTGATTCTTTGTTTCAGCCAATTCTCTTTTCTTTCTGTCTTCTTCTGCATGAATCTCGGCTTCTTTTTTCATTCTCTCAATCTCTTCTTTAGTTAAACCAGTAGATGCTTTAATGATAATATTTCTCTTTTTACCCGTTGCTTTATCTTTTGCAGTAACATTTAAAATTCCATTAGCATCAATATCAAAAGTAACTTCTATCTGAGGAACTCCCCGAGGAGCCGGAGGAATGCCGTCTAAAATAAATCTGCCCAAGGTTTTATTATCAGCAGCCATTGGCCTTTCTCCTTGTAAAACGTGAATTTCTACAGAAGTTTGATTATCAGCTGCTGTAGAAAAAATCTGGGTTTTAGAAGTAGGGATAGTTGTATTTTTAGGAATTAACACTGTCATCACCCCACCAAGAGTCTCAATACCTAAAGAAAGAGGTGTTACATCTAAAAGCAAGACATCTTTAACTTCTCCGGCTAAAATACCTCCTTGAATAGCCGCACCCATGGCTACTACTTCATCTGGATTTAAGCTTATATTCGGTTTCTTGCCAAAAATTTCCTCAACTTTCCTTTGGACCAAAGGCATTCTGGTCTGACCGCCAACTAAAATTACCTCTTCAATATCTTTTGCTTCTAAACCGGCTGATTTTAAAGCTTCCTGACAAGGTCCTACTGTTTTCTCTACTAAATCACTAACAAGTTCCTCTAATTTTGCTCGGGATAATTTTAACAATAGATGTTTTGGCCCAGAAGCGTCTGAAGTAATAAAGGGTAAATTAATTTCTGTCTCCTGGACGGTAGAAAGTTCTATTTTTGCCTTCTCAGCCGCTTCTTTTAGCCTTTGAAGAGCCAACTGGTCTTTAGACAAATCTATTCCTTGCTCCTTTTTAAACTCTTCAATAATCCATTCAACAATTCTCTGATCAAAATCATCACCGCCTAAATGGGTATCACCAGCAGTTGCTTTAACTTCTACAACATCTTCGCCAATATCTAAGATAGAAATGTCAAAGGTTCCTCCGCCTAAATCATAAACAGCAATCTGCTCTCCTTTTCTCTTATCAAAACCATAAGCCAGGGCTGCAGCCGTTGGCTCATTGATAATTCTCCTTACTTTTAACCCAGCAATTTCTCCGGCATCTTTGGTCGCCTGCCTTTGAGAATCATCAAAATAAGCCGGAACAGTAATAACTGCCTCACTAATCTTTTCACCTAATTTTTCTTCTGCATCGGTTTTTAACTTTTGAAGAATCATTGCTGAAATCTCCTGAGGAGTATATTCCTTGCCTCCCATTACTACTTTTACTCCTTCTCCGGCTTTAACAATTTTATAAGGCATCAATTTAATATCTTTCTGAATCTCTGGGTCATCAAATCTTCGGCCAATTAATCGTTTAACTGAAAAAATCGTATTTTCCGGATTAGTCACTGCTTGCCTTTTAGCTAATAATCCTACCAATCTTTCGCCAGATTTAGAAATAGCCACCATTGAAGGAGTAGTTCTTCCTCCTTCTTTATTCTCTATTACTCGCGGTTCTCCTCCTTCAACAACGGCCATACAAGAATTAGTTGTTCCTAAATCAATCCCTAAAATTTTAGACATAATTTTTTATATTAATGATAAATTGTGGTTAAGAAAAACCCTAGATAAGGGGAATTAACAGGGATAAACATAAATTGTTAAATCCCCTTGTCTAGGATCACCTCTGAAAAGAGGTGACCTAATTATGCTATTTCTTCTTCTTTGTTTTTTTCTTTCCTTCTAATGATTTCACTTTTATAGAAATTTTCTTTCCTTTTTCCTCCGGCGCTTTAGGAATTTCAATCTTTAGCAAGCCATTCTTGCAAGTAGCCACCGCCTTATTTCCAAGAACGTGGGCTGGCAAAGAAACAGAGCGATAAAAACTACCAGAACGAATTTCTTTCCGATAATAATCCTTTTCTTCCTGCTCTACCTTCTCCTCGCTTTTTCCTTTGATTGTCAGAACATCATTATCAATGGAGATATCAATATCCTCGGGCTTAACACCTGGTAAAGATGTTTCCACCACTACCTTGTCCTTTGTCTGATAAATATTCATTGCCGGAATAAACCCAGAAACTTTTTCTGGAAATAAAGAAGACCAATCCTCAAAAAAGCGTTCCAAATCCTTTTCCCAGTCAAATGGTCTTAAAAATGGTTCCCACTTTATAATTGCCATATTTTTACCCTCCTTTATCCAGCAGATATATTGCTGGATATATTAATTATTTATTTCAAATTCGACCTTTAATTTAATGATAACTAATAATCACCTTAGCCGGCTTAATTACTTTCCCTTCCATAAGATAACCTGTCTCTACTTCCTTAATAATTGTATCCTCCTCTAAATTATCTCTTTTTTCTTTACCTACTGCTTCATGCCTTTCTGGGTTAAATTTTTCGCCAACTGTTTTTATTTCTTCAATATGAAATTTTTTAAATAACTCATCGAGCTGGTTTTTAATATGTTTTATTCCGATAACCCAATCATTTTCTTCTAATTCCTTAGGTAAATGATTAAATGCCTTTTTAAAATTCTCTCTCAAGGGCAAAAGTTCTAAAATAAGAGATAGATTAGCAAATTTAACAAATTCGCTTTTTCTCCTCTCTTCTTCTTTTTTAAAATTTAAGTAATCCGCTTTGGCCCTTTTCCATCCATTTAAATATTCTTCAGCCTTTTTCTTATACTCATTAAGTTTCTTCTCGCACTCACTTAACTTTTTTTTCAAATTTTCTTTGTCTTTTTTTTCTTCACTCATTTTAATTTAATTATTTTATAATAAATTGCTTATATATTCTATTAAAGCAACATTATTATCATAATCCATTCTCATTGGCCCGACCAGAGAAAATAAACTCTTTTCTTCTGGGAATATACGGCAGGGGGTAAAAATTATGCTGCACTCTTTACCTAAGGGATTCTCTTGACCAATTAATATCTTTATCTTCTCTCCTTCTTCTAATCTTTGGAAAAGGAGAGAACTTTTTTCTTCTATATAATCAAGGGAAGAAAAGAGTTGACAAGGAAAATTAGAGTATTTAAATTCTGGCTTATTAGCTAAATTAGTCAAACCAGTAATATAAGCATATTCCTGATTGAAAAGAACAATAACTGCTTCTTGGGAAATCTCAGCAACCTTTTTAGCAATTTCCTTAATTTTCTTTTCTTTTCTGTTTTTAAATTTATTTTTTATTTTCTTTAAAATCCCAAACTTATTCTCAGAAAATTTTATTTTTTTAAGAAAATTCTTCACATAGAAATTATACCCTTTTTCTGTAGGAATACCACCAGCAGAAATGTGAGGACGATAAATATAATGGTCTTTCTCTAAAACAGCCATCTGATAGCGAACAGTTGCCGGACTTATATTTAAATGAAATTTCTTGACTAAAAGACCAGAAGAAACTGGATGAAATGTTTTGACATATTCTGGGACAATATAAGCAAGTAGATTTTTCTTTTTATCTATCATAATTTTAATTATAAACCTTTTAGCAAATTTAGCAATCTAAGATTGTGAGTGCCAATTAAATTATATAGGTATTCTTATTACTTTGTCAATAGATTTCTAACTTCTTGACTTTTTTAAAAAAATGTGATACACTTAAACAAATTATAAGGAGGGAAAAATGAAGGGATTTAAAACTTTGTTCTTTGTCATCTTTGTCGTATTAATAATTGTTAATCTCATCAGTTTTTCTGAAAAAATAAAAACAGAACAGAAACTAAAATTGTTAAAAACGGAAATTGAAATAGAAGTTGAAGAAAGGCAAATTCTAAGCGATTCCTTGTTTATTCTCAACAATTCTTTTCTTTCTCTTTCTGACTCTTTACGGTTTGTTTCTTCTGTTCTAAAAGAAACGCAAAACTCATTAAGGATAACGAAGACAACTATTGACTCTTTATCAGAAGTAAATTTCGGACTCCTCCTCAACTTATTTGCAACAGAAAGACTTATTTCTAAACAGAAAAAGACGATATCTTTTCTTGAATCTCTTTTGGTTATTGGAATGAAAATGGATTCTGTAGAACTAAACAGGAAACTAGACAGTTTTATCAAACCTAAAACCCCAAAATAAAAAAGGGCCCGAGTTTATCGGGTCTCTTTTATTATATCAAACTTTATCTCCAACCTTTACCCTGACGAACTAATAACTCCCTTGCCTTCTCCGGATAAGCCATTAATTCTTTAACTATCTTTTCCATTCTCATACGTTGAGAGCCCTTGACTAAAATAACATCTCCGGACTGAATGATATTTTTTAAAAATTTAGCCGCATCATCACTTTGAAAAAAATGAAAAATTTTTTCTAAAGGCATCCCCTGCTTTCTTGCTCCTTCAATAATATTTTTAGCATTTTCTCCTACTGCTACTAAATAATCCGGGTCTAAAGAAGCAACCTTTTCTCCAACTTCAAAATGGGCTTTTGTAGAATAACTTCCTAATTCTAACATATCACCCAGAACAACGAATTTTCTTCCTTTTGAAGGTATCTTTTTCAACACATCCAAAGCCATTATCACGGCTAAAGGAGAAGCATTATAAGAATCATCAATGATAAGAGTCCTCTTTACTCCAGCAATTAATCTCATTCTTCCCGGTGGCGGATTATATTCTTTCAAGGATTCAACAATTTCTATTAAATTCATTTTTAAAGACAAACCTACGCCAATAGCAGCTAAGGCTGCATAGGTCTGCTGTTTGCCTAAAACATATGGTAAAAATACAGGAATAATTTTACCTTTATAGTTGATTTTAAAACGTACGCCAATTAACTCTTTACTCTCTAAAACCCCAAAGTCATTCTCCCAATCAAAAGCCATGATATCTGCTCGAGAAGAAAAACCATAAGTTAAAACCTTAGCATCTGTTTTATCTTTCATCTGATAAACCTTTTCATCATCAGCATTTAAAACAGCCTGACCTGAGGAAGGCAAACATTTAACTAAAACGCTCTTTTCTTGAGCAATATTCTCTAATGATTTAAAAAATTCCAAATGGACTGGCGCCACAGCAGTAACTACACTAATTCTAGGAGGAGCAAAAGAAACCAAATATTCTAAATCACCTGGTCGATCAGCGGCCATTTCTAAAATCAAAATTTGCGGATAATTTTTTAGAGGAAATAAAATTAATTTTTTTGCTTGCCATAAAATTTTTAACCAGCCAAAAAGAGATTTCCCGGCTGATTCAACACCTATTATCGTCAAGGGTAAACCAATTTCGTTATTATAATTCTTTTCGCTCTTTCTTACAGAAAATCTGTTTTTTAGAACAGAAAAAATTGCTTCTTTAGTTGACGTCTTTCCAACACTCCCAGTAATTCCAATAATCAATGGTTTATATTTTTTTACAATTAATTTTGCTAAAACTTTTAAAAATTTTTGGATAATTTTTTTCATCATTTAAAAGTTATCTTTCTGGAGGAATTTTTTTATAATCTAAAATAAACTTGGCTATCCTACTAAAAATCGGCGTGGCTGAATCAGCAGCAAATCTTACTGCCCGAGGGTAATCTAATTTTACCAAAATAGTAAATTGAGGATTATCTATTGGTCCAAAGCCACAAAAAGAATGAATCGTCTTATTGGGTAAATATCCCCTTCTTTCAGGATTAGAAACTAAAGCCGTTCCTGTCTTACCAGCAAGATAATACCCCTTTACTCTGGCTTTTTTCCCATATCCATTCTCTACCACAGAAACGAGCATTGCTCCTAAGGTTGAAGCAGTTTGAGAGGAGATAACCTGAGAAAGAACCTTAGGTTTGTTTTCTTCAATAATCTTTTGCTTATTTTTATCAATAATTTTTTCGACTAAATAAGGCCTCATCATTTTGCCCTGATTAGCAATGGCAGAAAAGGCAACTATTAATTGAAGAGGGGTAACACTAATTCCCTGACCAAAAGAGGCGGTAGCTGTATAAATATCCCCTCTTTTCTTTAAAGAACTGATATCCCCCCTTGCTTCTCCCGGTAATTCAATCCCCGTTTTTTTGCCAAAACCAAATTTTTCTACGTATTTTTTAAAAATTTTTTTCCCCGTCTTTTGCACAGCAAAGATGGCTCCAGTATTTAGAGATTCCTCTAAAACTTGGGTCATTGTCTTTTTACCGTGGGCTTTTAAATCAGCATTCTTGATTGTATACTTGCCAATCTTTACCTCTCCTTTATCTTCATAAGTAGTAGTTGGAGTTAGTTTATTAGTGTCTAAAGCGGCAGCAAAGGTAATTGCTTTAAAGACCGAACCAGGCTCGTAAGTATAAGAGACAGCTGGATTAAGAAATAAATTAATATTCTCTACTTTATTATATTCATTAGGATCAAAGTCAGGATAATTGCAAAGAGCCAAAATGGCTCCGGTCTGGGGATTCATCACAATAACTGTTCCGCTATCAGCACCGTATTTTTTTATCCCCTTTTTTAATTCTGAACAAGCAAAAAATTGAATAGGATAATCTAAGGTAAGAATAATGTCCTTGCCATCTTCCGCTTTTCTTTTAATTTCAGTAGAAATGGGTATAAACCTTCCTAAAGCATCTCTTTCCCCAACAATTAATCCTTCTTGCCCACGAAGAATTTCATCAAAATACTCTTCTATTCCATACTGCCCCACTTTTTTATCTCCTTTATAGCCAGTAAAACCTAAGATATGGCTAAATAAATCTTTATCTGGATAATAACGCGCTGGCTCAGGAAGGAAACCAATTGCTTTTTCTTTCTCTGATGAATTCTTTCCTTTTTTAACCTTAATATCAAGTTTTTTAATCTCTTCAACCTTTTTAGATTCAACAAAGTGTTTTATTGGTTCATAAGGATCATTCTCTTTAGATAATCGCTGTAAAAGAGTATCATAAGGGACATCTAAAAGTTCGGAAAGTTTTTTTGCTGTCTCTTCAGGATCAACAATAAGTTTGGGAACAGCATAGACCAAATATAAATCTCGATTAGTGGCTATTAAATGAAGACCGTTAGGACTTTCTGGGTCTTGAACGAAAATCTCCCCTCTTTTTGGTTCTATCGTCTTTGTAGCCCTTCTTATTTTTAATGCTTGGAGGTGATAGGTTTTATAATTCAAGACCTGAAGCTGAAAAAGCCGACCAGCAATTAAGACCCCTAAAAGAAAAAAGAAAACCGCTAAAAAAGTAATTCTTCCGGTTTTCTTTTCTCTCTTTCTTGTCCTTTTTATTCTAAACATAATGGAAGGACAAATTATCTTTAAATCATCTCTGAGCAACAGTAGAAGGAATAGGCGAAACAAAATCTTTTTGGCTAATTTTAACTAAATTTAATCTTTGGGAAACTCTTTTTAAATTCTCAATTGATTGAAGTTGGGTTACTTTTAATTCTAATTCTTTATTAATATCCGCCAACTTACTAATCTGTTTATCTAATTCTTTTGACTTAAAAGTCAAAATAGTAAGATTGTTTATTGAAAAAAGATAAAAGAAGAGAGCTAATATCACAAAAATAAAGAGACAGTATTTTATCTTCTTAGCTTCACTTAAATACTTTATAAACGATTTTAAAGATCCTCTTTTCCTTCGAGCGAAAAAGTGATAATGGTAACGACGAGATAAAATGTTTGAATAAGCCATATTTTTAAAATTAATTATATTCATATTTTTTCAGCTACTCTCATTTTTGCGCTTCGAGCCCGAATATTTATTTCTATTTCTTCCTCAGAAGGACGTACTGGTTTTTTGGTAATTATTTTTAATTTATCCTGATTGTCTAGAAAAAAATTCTTCACTATTCTATCCTCTAAAGAATGAAAAGAAATGACGATTATTCTTCCTTTTGGTTTTAAAAGTTCTACTGCCTGAGGAATGGCTTTTTTTAAATTCTCTAATTCTTGATTAACTACAATACGTAATGCCTGAAACACCTTAGTTGCTGGATGAATTTTCCCTCTCCTCTTACCCTTCTTTTGATAGACCTTAACAATCAAATTAGCCAATTCTTTTGTGCTTTTTATTTTTTTCCTTTTTCTTTGTTGACAAATTTCTTGAGCAATTTCCCTGCTTAATTTCTCTTCGCCATATCGCCTAAAGATGCTGGACAATTCATTTTCTGACCATTGGTTTATTATTTCTTCTGCTTTTAAGCCCTTTCCAGAAAGACGCATATCTAACTCTGCTTCTTGAGAGAAAGAAAACCCTAACCACCCAGTTTTAATTTGGTCCAATGATAAACCCAGGTCAAATAAAATACCACTAATTGGAAGATTTGGAATTTGCTCATTGACTATTTTTTTTAAATTTACAAAATTATCTTGAACTAAAATAATTCTATCGCTAAATTCTTTTAACCTCTCCCGGCTTAGTTGAAGCGCCTTTTTATCAAGGTCAATAGCCAACAACTTTCCTTGGGGAGAAGTCCTCTTAAGAATTTCATAGGCATGTCCGCCTCCTCCTAAAGTACAATCTATGAAATTTTCATTGCTCTTCGGTCTAAAAAATTTAATAACCTCTTTTAAAAGAACTGGCCGATGTAAAATTCCCATATTTTTTATACTCCTAACTCCCCTAATGCTTCAGCAATATCACTGCTGCTTTTTTCTGTATTTGATTTATATTTCTCCCAACTTTCTTCATCCCAAATTTCTAATCGGTTAAAAAGTCCGGCAATCACTACTTTTTTCTTCAAACTAGCATATTTTCTTAAATAATCAGGTAGGATTATCCGACCCTGCTTATCTATTTGGACATTCATTGCTCCAGCGAGCATCAGACGAGAAAATGCCCGAGTATTGGCCTTACTAATTGGAAGTTTAACTAATTTATCAGCCAGTTTTTTCCATTCTTCAACTGGGTATAAAAACAAACAATTATCCAGTCCCCGAGTTACTACTGCTCCCCTGCTTAATTTCTGACGAAATTTAACTGGAATAAAGAGACGTCCTTTTTGATCAATGGTATGATGGAATTCTCCAATAAACATATTAATAAAGTTATCCACAATTCTTTTGACTTATCCCCACATTTATCCACAATTATCCACAACTAATATAAGTATACACCATTTTCCCCCACCAAACAACTATCAAGCTGTGGATAACTTTTTAGAGAAATTTAATAATAAAAAAAGACGGATTTTCACCCTCTTTTTTACTTCTAAATCCGTCCCTTTAATAAATTCTTTTATCTTTCATAATAAGCCAACTCTCCGTAAAAGGGAAAAACGAATTTTGGTTGTTTTTTATTTTTAATTTTTTGATATTTTTTAAAAGCAATTTTGGCTAATTCCTGAAAATCATTAAACTCTTTTTGTCTAAATCCTAAAGCAGGAATTTTTAAGACAAAAGCAAAGGCATTCGCTACAGCACAGCCAGTTTTTAGAGAAGTATAAGAACCAGGTCCTTTCACAACAAAAAGCCCGGCTAATTCTGCCGGCTTAATTTTATTTTTTTCCAATAATTCATCAATGGCAAAAAGTAATTTCTCTGAATGCTTTTTTACACCTTTTCTAAAAACTGAATGGGAAATTAAACAATCGTTCTTAGCTAATCCGATAATTATTTTATCTCGTTGGGTTGTCTGAATTATTAGAAAAACATCTTTCTTTTTCTTCATCTTATTTTTGACTTCAATTTAGAATTATTAAGGAGAATAATTTTTCTGTTTTCTAGGATATTAAAGATAAAACGGTCAGTCAGTTCTCGACGGTTAATAAACTCTCTTTGAGTCATTATCGTATAAAAAATTGGTCTTTCTAATTCTCTTTCGAATTTTCTGATGATTCTCTTAATTTTCTTTCTGTTTATTCGACCAACAATTAAAATATCTGTCTGGGTGTTAGGAACCCCGGTAAATATTCCGGTTAAAATTATCAAATGAACTTTCCCTGCTTTTTGAATCTTCTTAACTAAAGAGTTTCTTAATAAAAGTTGAGATTTGGTAACCAATGCTTTTAATTCCGGATAAAGAACAAAATTTTTATTAACTTGATAATATTTCTTCTTAATCTTTCCCTTTCTTTCAATTCCTAATTCCTTTAACTCTTTATTACTTAACTCTTTCAAAAAACCAATTTTTTTTAAATTTTCTATTTCCCGACGTAAAGCATTTAAATGAATCCCTAATTGTCGAGACATTTCTCGTAAATAAAATGTTGAGTCAATTTCCGTTAAGAAAAATCTCAATAATTTTGCTCTTGTTTTGGAGCCAAATAATTTTTCTAACATATAGAAAATAGAGATAAAACTTGTTTTTTCCTTATCATTATTATAATATTTAAGAAGGGAAAGGTAAAGAAAAGTATGTTCAAATATAAAATACAGCTGGAAAAACTAATTGTCTCTCCCAAAGAAAAAGAAGGAAAAACCATTCCTTTTTCTTTTATTTCTGAAGAAGATAATCTTTTGGGCAGTTTGTTTATTATAGGCGAAATAAACGCTTTCCCCAAGAAAAAAGAAAAACCGCAACAAGCCCTTAATGAATTAATTAATTTTTTAATTGAATCCATAAGAAAAAATTATTTTGACCAGCCATCTTGTCCAACACCCGAAGAACCCTTAGAAAAAACATTGGAAAAAGTAAATGAAGAATGGCAAGAAAATTTAACAAAAAATTCAGAGATATTAGAAGAGATAGATTTTAAAAGAATTCTTCAAACCCTTCATCTTGTTGTTGGCGCAGTTAAAGAAAACAATATCTCTTTTTCCCGTTTGGGTATAGCCCACGCTCTTTTAATTAGAGAAAATAAAATAGTGGATATTTTTTCGTCCTCAGAAGAAAATAATAAAATAAACATTTTTAAGCCATTCTCTAATATTGTCTCAGGTAAACTCAAAAATAACGAAATTATTTTTTTCTGCTTTGATAATTTTTTGGATTATTTTTCCTTAGAAAAAATAAAAAGAATTCTCCAAGAATACCAACCGGACAAGGCAGCCTCTTATTTACAAAGTTTAATCCAGCCCATTGAGTCATCAAGAAGTTTCTCGGCTATCATTCTAAAAATAACTCCCCAAAAGAAAACTATTCCTAAAACCATTCATCTTCCTGTGCAGGCAGAAGATTCCTTAAGTCAATTAATTCTTAAACAAAAAGAAACAGAAAAATTTATTCATCCCTCACCTATTCCTTCATTCCGTTTTCCATTTAAAAAAATAGTCAATCAAATAAAATCTCTAAAAGAGAAAAAAGAATCTAAAAAAATTAAAAAGGAAATAAAAAAAGTAAAAAGTCAACTTCTATCTTTAATAAACTCAATAAAGAGAAAAAAAATTACCTCTTTTATTGGAGAACAAGTAATTTCTTTGAATAATAAGATAGTCAGTAGATTTCCTCGAATAAAAAAAATAAATATCAAATTGCCTCAATGGAAAATTAAGGCAAAACTAGTTAAAATCCCTCGGCACAATCGCACTTATTTTGTCGGTGCTGTCACCATTGCTATAATTCTCATTTTAGGAATTTCTATTTCCTTGCTTTACCAATCTCATCAGAAAAAAATTAGATATTATCATCAAGTAATCAATGAAATTAAAGAAAAACAAACTTTGATTAGTTCAGCCCTAATTTACCGTAATGAAAAAAAAGCAAAAGCCCTTCTCTCAGAAGTGAACAAACTTCTCCAAGAAATACCTTCCAACAAATCTCGCTGGCAAAGTATATATGAAGAATTATCAGAAAAGAATGAGCAGCAACTTAATCAAGTACGTCATTTAGTCAAATTGGAAAACCCCTTTCTTCTTGTAAATTTAGAAACAAAAGAAACAAACTTTCAACCGAACCACCTTCTTGTTTTTAAGGATAACCTTTATTTTTGGCAAGGATATAATCTTTATCAAATTAATTTAAGAGATAAAAAAATAAAAAAAATTGCTCACTCACCATCAGACCAAGGCAACTTAAAACTGGCTGATGTCTTTGATGAAAATTCTCTCATCTTCTTTACAGATAAGCAAAATTTTCTCAAATATGACTTAAAAGAAAAGTCATTCTCTCCGTTAAATGTAGAAACAAAACACCATTTAGGAGAAGTCAAAGATATTGAAATCTACGCTAATCGCCTTTATCTTTTAGATAAAACTAACAATCAAATTTATAAATACCTCCAACTAAAAAATGGTCTGGGCAAAGAAACTACTTGGCTAAAAGACAAAATAAACCTTCAAGAAACAGTCAATTTAGCTATTGACAGCAATATCTGGCTAGCTAAAAGTAATGGTGAAATTGTTAAACTTTATTTAGGTAAAAAACAAAACTGGCAAGCAAAAATTGATCCTCCTCTAAATTCAATAAATAAAATTTATACTAAATTAGATTATAACTATCTTTATATTATTGACGCTAAAAGTAAAAGGGTGATTATTCTAGATAAGAATGGTAAATTATATCAGCAGTTTGAATCAGATAAATTTGATGATTTAAAAGATATAATTGTTGATGAACCAGCAGGAAAAATTTATCTGCTAAATAAAGCAAAAATCTATTTAATCCAATTTAAATAATTTATTGTCAGTCAAATTATTTTTTGGTTATAAAAATAAATAATAAAAGCGCTAGAAAACAGCGCTTTTATTAAATCTAAATCACTTACTGATGTCTCTAAAATTATTTCAAGGTTACTTTAGCGCCCGCACTTTCCAGTTTCTTTTTTAATTCTTCTGCTTCCTCTTTTTTAATTCCTGATTTAATTACCTGAGGAACATTATCAACTATGTCTTTACATTCCTTAAGCCCCTTTTGGGTAATTTCTCTTAAAATTTTAATCACTTCAATTCGGTTATCTCCTGCTTCAGAAAGTTCTAAGTCAAAAGTAGATTTTTCTTCTTCTCCTGCTCCAGAAGCTCCTTGACCCGGAGAACCAGCTGGAGCAGAAGCCATAGAGACAATCGGGCTAACACCAAATTTATCTTCTAAGATTTTCACCAATTCAGCCAAATCTAAAACAGACATTTTTTCAATTTCTTCAACTATTTTCTTAAACTTCTCAGGAACTTTTACTTCCTCTTTTTCTTTTTCCTCTGTTTTTTTCTCTTCTTGTTTTTTCTCTTCTTGTTTTTTTTCTTCTTGTTTTTTTTCTTCACTCATAGTTTTATGATTAATTTTAAATTATTCTTTAGCCTGTTGAATTGCTTTTAAAATATAAGTAAAACTGCGCAAAGGACTAGACAAAACATTTATCAAACCAAAAATAGGACCTCTAATTGAAGCAATAAGTTGGTTAATTAATTCATTCTTTGTGGGTAATTTAGCCAATGAGATTATCTCTTCTTTTTCAAGAAATTTATTCCCTAAAAATCCTCCAAAAATTTCCAATGCCTCGTGTTTTTTCCTAAACTCATAAAGAATCTTTGCCGGCAAAATTTCATCTTCAAAACCAAAAGCCAAAGCAATTCCACCTTCAAACTTTTTTAAATCAACCCCATTAATTCCTGTCTCTTCTAAAGCAATCTTCAATAATGTTTTCTTAACAACTAAATACTCTCCTCCCTCCTTTTTTAATTTGCTTCTCAATTCATCAACTTCATTAACCTTTAAACCAAAATAATTGGCTAAAACAACACTTTTCATTGCTTTTAACTTCTCAACTAAATTTTTAACAATCTTCTCTTTTTCTTGTCTTGTTTTAGTCATAAAAATAAATTAAAAATGGTCTGTATTCCCAGACCGCTAAAATTCATCAATCTTCGGTCGCCTCGGCAGGATTTATCTGCAAAAGCAGACCTGCGGTCTTGGGCAACTAAGATAAGTATATCAAACAAGAAGAAAGTGTCAATAGGTTATACTCAATGCACCTCCTCTTGTTTCTCTTTTAAGAAATAGCGCCAACGCTCCAAAAACTCAACAAATAAAACAAATGGGCTATCTATTAAAATAGTAAAGAAAATACCAACAACATTATACTTTCTCCAACGAGCAGCTAACCATTTACCAAAATGAATTATCGGCAGAATAAGAGGATAAATTAAAAACGTCCATAAACCTTCTTTCGCCTTGGTCATATGAAGCTCGCGCGCTCTTTTTCTGATTAACGAACCAGTAAAGAAAATTAAAGAAGTAAAGATGACGAAAATAGCATAAGAAAGAACGGTTGGAAAATGGATAAAATATAAAAAGCCAATAATTATTGCTAAAGAAATAACAGCCCCTAAAGCATAAATAAAACCAAAGATAGTTTTAGTTATTGGACCTTTTGGAGGATAATATTCTATATCAATTGGTTTAATATTTTCTTTTTGATAAATACTATTCTCTAATTCTTCCATTACTAAATCAAAATTATTTTTTGGAGGCAATCTAATAGTAGAAACCAGAAAGAACATCAAACCTGTTGGAACAAAAATATCGCATAAGGCGGAAACTAAATTAAATTTTCCGGTAACCAACTTTGTAAAAGGAATTTCAACTAAATAAAGAGAAAAGACATTAGTTAAAAAAACAGAAAGAGTAGTATAAAAAGCAGAGCGAAAAAGTCGTTTTCTTAAAGTAGATAATCTTTTTTTATAAGCAGCAAAAATTTCTTTTCTCATCACATTTGGATCAAGAATATCATCAGGGAGTTCTTCCTCCTCGTTAAAAAAGACATCTCCTAATAGGAGAAAAGGGGTATCATATAATTCAAAAACATCGTAAAAACGATCGGCTAAAAGATGAGAAAAATAACTTTCTATTTTTCCTAAAAGACGGTGGATATTTTCAGTGATTTCTTTAATGGATTCCTCTTCCCAACTAAACCATTTTGGGTAATATCTTTTGATTAAATTATAAGTGATAATTGGCTTATCTAATTTAAAAAGCGATTGACAGACAGCAATATAGATTAATATCTTTTTATCTCCTTCAGTTAAATTACTTATTCTCTTAGCGGTTTCACTTACTCTCACTCGCCGGCTCATTACTCCTTCCATCAATTCTATTAAGATATCGGCTTTACGATAACTTAAAGGGTCAAGTATTTCTTCAGTTTCACAAGCAGCAATTTTTAAAATATCATCCTGAAATTGCGGCTTGGTCACTCCTTCCGGTGGCTCAGGAGCATTTTCTAATATATATTTATACTTTTCCAATAATCTTTGGACTCGAGGAATAATTGATTTTTTAATAGAATCATTGGGAAAATAGCCACCCCGGATTAAATTGAGGACTGTTTCTTCTCCAACATTGCTAAAAGAATTTCTTTTTAAAAATAATGCTCTTTTTAACACACGCTCAATAGCAATCCTTCTCATTAAATGTTCCTCTTTCCAATCAACAACTTTTCTGATTTTTTCATAAAAGACAGCAACTTTACTGCTAACCTCATCAACATGGATAGTTGGGGCTAAAACTGGTTCTTTTTTTCTTTTTAGATAATCAGCCCTTTCTCTAAGAAAATTTTCCATTTCCCGAGAAATCATCAGTGGTTTATTTACTTTATTTTTTTCTTTATTAATCTTTCGCAAATACATATCTTTTATTTTAAATATTTTTCTTTTGCTGAGATATGACCTGCATAATCCTTTCTAAAAATAACCTTACCCTCAGGTGTGGTTAGAAAATACCAATAATCTGTTTTTTGAGGGTAAATAGCCGCTAAAATAGAAGACATACCCGGATTACAGATTGGTCCTGGCGGTAAACCTCTATATTTATAAGTATTATAAGGAGAATCTATTTTGGTATCCCTGATAGAACTTCTTAATTTATTTTTCTTGGTAATATAATTTATAGTAGAATCAGCTTGAAGAGGCAAGTTGTTTTCTAATCTTTTATAAAAAATATCAGCAACAATTCTTCTATCATTATCTTTAGCCACTTCTTTTTCAATAATAGAAGCTAAAGTAACAATCTGATGAATGGTTCTCCCCTTCTCTTTTATTACTTCTCTTAAGTGGGGATTCATTTTCTTATCAAAATTATCTAAAAATTTTTTTATCAATGCTTCGGCTGAGGTCTGTTTATAAACACGATAAGTATCAGGAAAAAGATATCCCTCTAAACCAGTACCCTTCGGTTTATCTTTTAAAAAATCATAAGATAAAGAAAATTTATTCTCATCTATTTCCCTTTGGATTTTATCTAAAGCAGTAAAAAAATCTTCTTCTTTTCTTATTAAACCCTGACTAACTAAATATTGAGCAATTTTTTCTTTGGTCCAGCCCTCTTTAATAGTTATCTTCTTTTCTAAAACTATCCCCTCGCCTGAAGTAAGAATATCTCCTATTTGTTTAATATTTTTTTTACCTCCTATTTTATACTCTCCAGCCAAAACTTTTTTACCACACGCCTTTTTAAAATTTAAATAAAGGGTAAAGGTAAACTTGCTTTTTATCAAATTTTGCTCAAGAAGGTCGTCGGCAATTTCTTCAACCTTTTCACCCCTTTTTATTTCAATTCGCTTTTCTCCGTTTATTTCTACCGGAGAATAAAGATTAGTAAGAAATATCAAAAAAATACCAATAATAACAATAATGACATCTAAAATCAATTTTTTAGAAACTGACATAAAAAGATTTTAACTTTTGTCTTTGCTAATTAGAGGGACAAAAACAAAACCGGGATGCTTTTCCCTTTCGTATTGGTCCTCGTCAATTTTTCTGACCAGAACCATATCTTGCGTGTAGACACCGACAGGAATAACCAAACGACCGCCGATCCTTAATTGTTCTAAAAGTGGACGAGGAATTTCTGAAGCAGCAGCGGCAACATGAATCCGGTCAAAAGGAGCATACTCTTCTAACCCCTTAGAACCGTCCGCACAAATAAATTTAGCAATTCCCCTACTAACAAAGCCGTATTTCTCAGCATTCTTTTCGCCGAATTCTTTTAATTCCTCAATGATTTCTACAGCATAAACTTTTCCTGTCTCTCCAACTATTTCTGAAAGAAGAGCCGTTGTCCAACCTGAACCTGAGCCAATATCCAAAATTATCTGCCCCTTTTTTGGCTGAAGCAACTCTAACATAAAAGCAACAGTTGAAGGTTGGGAAATGGTCTGGTTAAAACCAATAGGAAAGGGCTCATTAACCTCGGCTTTGTCTTTAGCCGCTTCAACCATAAAATCTCGCCGGTTTATCTTACGGAAAGCAGCAATAATCTCCGGAGTTTTTAAAATCCCTTGGTCAATTAATTGGTCTACTAGTTTGCTCATCGCTCTTATTTAAAACTTTTTTAGCTATAATTTGAGAAATAAAAGCACTTAAAAATCCTACCATTAAACCAGCCAAAATATCAAGAGGATAATGTAATCCACAGAAAATACGAGCTAAACTAACCAATAAAGCAATAATAAAGGCAATAATGCCTAATTTCTTGTTAAAAAAGTAAATAGAAAAAGCTAAAGCAAAAGATAAAGCAGCATGGTCAGAAGGAAAAGATTTATCTAAAGAAGATTTCTCTATTAGTTGATTTACCTGATAAGAAACAAAAGGACGGGGACGAAAATAAAACAAAGAAATAAAATAATTGATAAACATTGCTAAGCATACTGAACCAGCCCCAGTTAAAATCATTAGTTTTGCTTTAACTTTTTTTGAATGAAAGTAATAAATTATCAAAATCGCCAAAGGTAAAATAAGAATCAAAAGTTGAGCGCAAAATATGCCTATTTTATCTAAAAAGCCATACTTCCCGGCTAAATTGTTTATAATTTTAAACAAAAGATAATCTAAGTCCATTCTTTTATTTATTTCTGACAATTTGGGCAAAAATAAGTCCCTCTTCCAGCTAAAACTATTTTTTTAATTTTTGCTCCACAACGATAACATTTCTCCCCCTCCCGACGATAAACCTTTAAAAAAGGAAGATATTTACCCTCTTCTCCATAAATATCTAAATAATCATCAACTGAACTTCCTTTCTTATCAATAGCCGCCCGCAAAATTTTAATCAAACAATTATATAAATTTTTACTTTCTTGATTGGTTAAACTTCCAGCCAAACGATAGGGTAAAATTTTGGCACAAAAACAAGATTCTTGAGAATAAACATTGCCAATTCCAGCAATAACTGACTGGTCCATCAACAAGGGCTTGATTTTTGACTTGGACCTTTCTTTTAAAATTTGCCTAAATTTCTCCAAAGTAAACTCTTTACTTAAAGGTTCTAAGCCAAACCCCATTTTCTGCCAAAAAGAAGTCAATTCTTGACTATCGAAAAGTTTAACATAGCCAAATTTCCGAACATCATTGAAATAAAGCAAACTTTTATCACTAAAATAAATTATTAAAGATGTATACTTTTCTTTTGTTTTTTGCTTTCGAAAAATTAATTGACCAGAAAGTTTTAGGTGAATAACTAAATTTAAATTATTACTAAGTTTCAATAGTAGAACTTTAGCGCGACGCTTAATTTCCTCAATCTTTTTTCCCTTTATTCTTTTTCTAAATTCTTCAGGAGGTAAATTAATCGCTTTTGGATAAAGAATCTCTACATCAACAATTGTCTTACTAATGATTTCCTTGTTTAATTCTCTTTTAATTGTTTCCACTTCCGGTAGTTCGGGCATATATTAAAAAGTTAGAATCTTATTCTCTTTTTAATATTTATAAATAAAAATAGGTAGTTTTTAATTCAAGTGCTTTCTCAAAACCCTAACCACTCGCTCAATAATCTCTTCAGGATCACATTCAGATTTAACTAAATAATCATCTACACCTAATTGAAATGCTTTTCTTTTGTCTTCTCCATGGGTAAGGTTGGTCATTATAATAATTGGAATATCTTTTGTTTTTTCGTTGTTTCTAATGATTTCTAAAAATTCAAAGCCATCCATCCTAGGTAAAATTAAATCCAGAAGAATCAAATCTGGTTTCTTCTTTTTAATCTTTTCTAATGCTTCTTTACCGTAAACTGCTGTTTCTACACTAGAAATCCCTGCCTCCTGAAGTTCATCTTTAAGAAATTTTACTAACATTTCATCGTCCTCAATTACTAAAACCTTTGCTTTTTTGATTTTTTCTTCTAATTCTTGCGCCATATTTTTAAGTTAATTATCCTTAACTGGTAAAGTAAAATAAAAAGTTGAACCCTTACCTTTCCCTGGGGACTCAGCCCAGATTTTTCCGCCTTGCACCTCAATCAATCTTTTACAAATATAAAGGCCTAAACCAGAGCCCCAAGGATTAACTTTATTATTTCTTAGACGAGAAAATTTCATAAATAATTTCTTCTTCTCTTCTGGACTAAAACCAATACCTGTGTCTTTGACATAGACAAGAACCTCTTTTTTCTTTTCATCATACTTAAAGCCAACTGTTGCCCCTCCTTTTTCAATATATTTAATTGCATTGTCAACAATATTTCTTAAAACTTCCCTTGTTTTCTCATAATCAAAATAAAATTCAGGAACTTCCTTTTTAGGTTTTTCAACCTTTAAATAAATACCCATTTTTTCAGCCAAAACTTTTAATTCGGATACCACATCATTGACTAACTCTTCTATATTCCCCTTCTCTTTCCGCACAGTAATTTTACCTGCTTCAATATGGGCAACATCTAAAAAACTACCGATTAATTTTATTTGCCTTAAAGTCGCTTGATAGATATCATTAGCCACTTCTAATTGTTTTTTGTTTAATTTTCCATAATCGCCCCTTAAAAGTGCTTTAGCGTACCAACGTAAGATAGTCATTGGGGTTCTTAACTGATGCGAGACGATTCTTAAAAATTCTGACTTTGCCTGGTCTAATCTTTTTAATTCAGCATTAGCCGCTCTTAAATCTTTGGTTGCCTGGGCTACTTTTATTTTTAATTCTTCAGCAAAACGTTGTGTTTTTCTGAAGAGAAGGGCATTCTCAATAGAAATAGACGCCTGAAGAGCCAAGTTTTCCAAAAGACGAATATCTTGAACAGTAAAAGCATCACCAGATGCTTTTTCTCCTAAAAGAATCATCCCATAAATTTCCCCTTTACTTACCAAAGGTAAAACCATGCTAATTTTTGACTTTGATAATATCTTTTTTAATTTTTCTTTCTCTTCTGGTGATAAAAGAATGATTTCAATTTCCTGTAAAAGAATTGTCTGCTTTAACTTTTTTAAAAAGTAAAAAAGGGATTCTTTAAATGGAGAAATTACTAAACTGTCAGGTTTTTTCTTTAAAACTATTAAGTTTTCCTCACCCGGTTCTTTAACAATAACGCCAAACCTCTCAATATGTAGAGTTTCGTTAATTGTCTTATAAATTAAATTGACAATATCATCTAAATAAAATATCTTCGGCAGGGCTTGGGTTAATTCTTCAATCTTTCGACGGGTATCATATAAACTGGCAAAAAGATATTTATTGGCTAATTTTTCAAAAAATGATTTTATGGGAAAGAACACACTTATTGAAAGCAAAATTGCTACTGAATCAACTAAAAGCAAAAGCCCGGTTATCTTTTCACCCAAATATCGACTTACTAGCCAGACCAGTAAAACTCCCAATCCTCCAGCAACACCAAGCGAAAGCCCATAAACCGTTCCTCTTCTAACAACCACTCGAATATCAAAAAGCCGATAACGAGTAATGGCGTAGGCTAAGATGGTAACAAAAAACAATCCCGATAAAAAAGGAAAAGGAAGAATAGGGATTTCATAAGCAGGTAAATATCCTAAAGGGCCTATTAAAATTAGAATAAAGAAAGCCAAAAAGATATAATAAGATTGATTTTTCTTTATTGGCCCTGCTGATTTTTTATAATATCTGTATAAGTTAATAATAAATAGAATGAGATAGATAGAAAAGTAAATTAAAAATACATGATGAAACAATCTAGCCTTAGTATGTACCCCCCACTTATATCTGAATAATCCGCTTACAAAATAGTCAGTTCTACTAAGTATCAAAAAAAAGATAGACAATAAATATCCTAAAACTACACAAGATCTTTGTAGTTTCTCTCTGATTTTCTGAGTAAAAACTACTCCAAAGTGATAAAATAATGCGGGGATAAAAACAACGCTTCCGTAAATAAAACGGTCCCAAAAAATCGCGGATTCTCCAGCTGTGCTTCTAAACATTTTAAATGTGCCAAATAACCAATTACCTACCGCAATTGTTATGAAAAAGAAAATTAAATTGAGGGTCGTAACCTTCTTTCTGAAAAATACAATAATACCAAGTGCAAAGACAAAAAGAGCACTTATTAAAGGAATAAGAGAGATTAAATATGTATTCATAGAAATAAAATAATAACAATTTGTTTACATTATCTAGTATATCAATAGTAAACAAAAAATAAAAGAGGGGATTAATCAATCCCCTCTGCCTATGTTCTATCTTTTCGTTATAGTAACTTTTTTGAAAAAGTCCATATCAACTAACTTTCCAAAAGAGGTAAAAGGAGCATGAAGAAAACCATATTTCCTTCCTAGAACAAGAATCCTTTCCATATAAGAAATATCTATTTCTCCGATATGATCAGAATGATCATTTTCTAAACACTGAATTATTGCTTCCGCCCAACAAGAAAACGTTGTCCCTGACCGGACACCAGGTACTCTTACTCCTAATTCTATATTGGGGATATTTACCATGGCTCCGTCAATTTTAAGTAAATTCGGTCTAATCTGACGAATTATTTCATAGCTAGCTTTTGAAAGATTAGGAGGCACAGAAACTTCATAGACCACTACTCGTTTATCTTTGTTAATATAATCTGCTTTTATAAGTGAATCGGGGTGACTTGTTGCTGTTACAATAATATCTGCTGGATATATATCGCTTAAAGAAACAGAGGCTTTTATTTTCGCTGCTCGAGGATAAGGTAAATTACTTATAAATCTCTGGAGTCGTGTTGGATTGTGCCCTATTAAAATTAAAGACACGTCTCTCTTACATAAAGACAAGGTCAGGGCTTTACCTATCAACCCATATGCTCCGACAATAGCTATGGTAAACTCTTCTAAAGAGGTGCCCATAGCTTCTGCAATTAAATCTAAACCCTCCAGGGAAACTCCGGCCGCATAACTATCTCCGTGGGTGATAGCAGCAGTAACGCCTTCTTGAATAACAAGCCAACGTCCTTTATCAGTAATAGAAGAAGTTAATGAGGTTAAAGCAACAAACTCTACCCCTAAATAATTTTGGGCCCAGATTACAGCATCCAAAATATCTTTTCTGACTTTCCTTATATTACCCGGTGACATCATATCTTTTCCGGTCACACCTAGTGTAATCACATAACCCTTAGCTCTATCAAAAATATTAAATTCACCCCATACTTTATATGCGGGAAGATTTCTTTTACTTTCGCACTCCGGAAATACGGCTGGTATATCTGATTTGTCTCTTAAATTTGTAATTATAGCTACCTTTCTCACCTTTTCCTCCTTTTCTTATTTTCTCTTTCCTTAACTTAAAAAACTTAAAAAATAAAATACGCCCTCCTTTCTTTTTCCTCCTAACTTTCAAAGAACAAAATTGTAAGGTTTCTTTTCTTTTAAAAATAGCATAATTTTTGTGTTTTGTCAATTTCCTGTACTAGAAGGGTACATAGGTAACACTTTTAGGTATTAGGATTGATGGGTCGCACCCGTCAAGCTTGATGGGTGCGACCCATCAAAACAGTGCGACCCATCAAAACATGTAAACCTTTAAATAATAAAGAAAAACTTTATAATCTTGTTCATCTAAGAAAATTTTTCTCTTCTCTAAATGATGGGTCGCACCCATCAAAAAAGACCGGGAAAATCCCGGTCTAAAAAGAACTTATTTCAGCCTCTCAACTTTGAGAAATTTTTATTCCTCCTCTATTCCACTGTCAAACTCAATTTTATACTTACTCATTTGGCTCAAGTCGTAATCAGTATAAATATAACCTTCAAATGTCTTCGTCTGACCATTACTGAAATTAGAAATAATAATAAGTTCAGATTCAAGAAGATTATCATCCTCATCATAGACACTGATTCTGAAATGCGCTAAAAGATAATCCTTACCAGAGTTATTAGTCATTTCACCTATTACTTTAATATACCCTACTCCAGAGTCCTTAAAATGCACATTTTTATAAAAAAATCCTCCGGCTATACCCGTAGCTTCTTCCTCTGTGATCCCTCTTTTAAATCCTTTTGTCTTCTTCTGGATATCCCGAAACGTCTCTTCAGTTTTATTAATCGTCTTCTTAAACTCTTCCCATCTATCCTTATCAAGTACTATGGTAACCTTTTGGGCATCTATTTTATTAACACTAACTATAGTTATGTAAGGACCTTTGACTCCGACCTTCTTCTCAAATTCCTTTTCAAACCAAATACCAATAACCAAAAAAACATTTTCTCCTCTTATTCTATCTTCTACCGAACCAATGATAAGAACTGAATCAGCGAGTTCCTGATAGTTCTCTTGAGTTTCCTGAAACGACTTATCTGTCTTACTAACTATCGTCTTAAGCTCTTCCCAACTATCCTTATCCAAAAGTACAACAACTTTCTGGGAGTCAATATTATCAACATTAACTATACTTATAAAAGGACCAATCTTTTGTGCAAGGCCAGCAACCATACCTAAATAATTCTCCTTTAGAACCATATCTTTCACTACTCCAGTAACGATAAGAGAATCAGGTTCAGCAATTAATGAGATAAATAAAAAGAGGAGAACTAATAAAACCTTCTTCACTTTTTACCTCCTTTGTTTTTATTGTTTTTCATCCTTTTCAAAGAACAAATTTTTCCTTAAAACTAGCACATCTTAAGTATCTTGTCAAATTCTTCGTCAGGGTTTCGTCAGGGTCGCACCCTAAAAAACCAGGTCGCACCCTAAAAAACCGCGCCCTAAAACACCTTAAAAGTCATTCTAAAGTCATTTCTTTTAAAATCTCTTTAGAATCAATAATATAGTTCTCAACAAACTCTTGATAAGAAGCAAAAGCTTTTATGTCTTTATCTCCGGTTGTTTTAAAATATTGGAGAATTTCTTCTGGATGAACCCAGGAAGTTTTTCGTTCGCCTATATAATCTGGATAACTTGAATAAGAATACTCAATTAGTTTCTTGGGATCTGATCCTTTTATTAACTCCAATGGGTTACAGTGGATATATCGGGAAAGATGAAGAAGATAACTTTCTTTATCAATCAAAACTGCTTTATAACGCCCTTGGAAAAGAGAACTAACCCTTTCATATTTTTCATTAAAATATCTAACATAAGCATTTGCCAACCGTTTCATAAATTCTCTCATTGCTCTTTCATCAATCTGTTTTAACATAAAATGAAAATGGTTTGGCATTAAACAATACGCTAAAAGTTTAACCCTTTTATAAAGATCATAATCATTACCCAGTCGAAGTATATTAAATGGTATTTGATGGGTCGCACCCGTCAAGCTTGACGGGTGCGACCCATCAAAACATGGCTCACTAAGATAAACCTTTAAATAATAAAGAAAAACTTTATAATCCTGTTCGTCTAGGAAAATTTTTCTCTTCTCTACTCCACGATTATAAACGTGATAAATTCCTCCGCTTACATATTTTTTGACTGTATTTTTAGAAGGCATAAATAAATAAAAACAATAAAATAAAAATAGTTTACTTTATTATACCACAAAAAGTGTGCTTTCGTCAGGGTTTCGTCAGGGTGCGACCTAAAACCAGGTCGCACTAAAACCAGGTCGCACCCATCAAAAAAGACCGGGAAAATCCCGGTCTAAAGGGGCCTATTTAGCCCATTATTGTTTTCTTCATTATTTTTACTATGCTTTTCCTCCCTCCTTTTGAATATAAATTTAATATCTCTATTCTAGAAGGAACCTCTTCTGGTTTAAGCAAAGAGCGGCAGTAATTTATCAGATCCTTCTCGGTTAGTTCAGATTCCCTCCTCAAAATAACCAAAGCAATAACCTCTTCTTCAATCTGCTTCTTCTTTGTCCTCTTACCCACTACTATTGCCTGCTTCACTCCTGGATGCGATTCCAAAACCATCTCTACCTCTTGCGGAGAAACCTCACCACCAAAAGAAGAATAAATAAGTTCATTCCTTATCTGGTCAGTAATAATTATACTTCCCCCGTTCTTTTTACCTGCTAAACCGCTTCGCCAAAATCCATTTTCCCTTTCTGCTTCTGTTCGCACTTTATCTCTCCAATATCCTCTAAACACTTGAGGTCCGGCAACCAAAAATTCTCCCATTTTTACTCTTACTTCCATGCCCTCTACTTCTGAAAAAGCGCCTCCGCTCAGACCTATAAACATAGGAAAGGCCTCTGGAAAGCCAAGAATACGGATAATTTCTACTTCTCCGGCTAATTTCTCATAGAGATTCTTCTCCAGGAATGGATTAAAACTCTGCTCCAACACGCCGATGAACCGCAGGAAAGACAGATCTGGTCTTTGGAAATCCTTTATTAATTCATTAAGAAGCCCTGGCGTTGTCCAAAGAAAAGAGTGATTTTTCCAGCGAACCAGTCCTCTCTTCAATTCATCCGAATAAAGTTTGGGGAAAACTACTGAGGAACATCCGGCTGTCAAGGAGAAAAGTAAACTAACCAACCCAGGATATTCAAAAGGAGCAAAAACGAATGCCCTTTCTTCAGGAGAAGAAAAAATCTCTGGCCGATGCTGAAGGAACCATTTACCCAATTGATAAATTGCTGCCGTGACATTGCTATGACTTATCCCTACTAGTTCTTTACCTCTTGTTTTATAAATTATCACTGCGGCATCTTCTTCTGGAACAATATTTACTGGCGAGAAATCAGGGCTATTCTCTGCTACTAGAAGAGGAAAATGGAAAGAAGAGGAAGATTTGAATGGTCCAGGAGAGAGATGAACATTCACAATGTGCTCTAAAGAACTTCTCCTGCTCTTTCTTAGAAAGTCAAAGTCATCAACCTTATCATCTGAACAAATAGCTACTTTTGCCTGAGATTTAGAAACTACTTCTTTAATCTTCCAGGTTCTCTCACGAGGACCAAGTAAAATAGCCACCGCACCTATCCTATTCAATGCCAAAAAAGAGATAACAAACTGGAAGCAATTAGGCAAACAGATAATCACCCGGTCACCCTTTTTCACCCCAATCTTTTGCAAAGCATTGGCAAAGCGCTGACTCTTTTCCTGTAATTCTTGATAACTCATTTTCTTTCTATCTACTCCAGAAATAAGGGCTGGCTTTTCCGGATTATACTTAACCATATCATCGAAAACAGCATAAGGAGGGATAAAATGAAGATAAATCTCATCAAATAATCTGTGTACATCTCTCGCCTCGGCCATTTCAGACCTCCTTTCTTGTTTTTTTCAGGTTTTCAAGGTGCTTTTTCTGCTTTTCTATTAAAAAAATTGTAAAAAGAAATTCCCTTGTTGTCAAGGGTAGAGAATTTGACAATGAAGTGTAACCCTTCAAATCCCAGATAAAACTTCTAAAGTTTTTCGAGCGGTTTGTTGCCAATCAAACTTTCTCGCCTGAATCAACCCCTCTTCACTCAACTTTTCTCTTAACTCTTTTTCTAACAATAACTTTTTCATTGCCTCTTTTAAAGAAATTAAATTATCTGGGTCAACTAAAATTCCGGCTGAGTTAACTAACTCTGGCAAAGAAGAGGAAAAACTTGTAATTACTGGACAGCCGCAACCCATTGCTTCTAAAACAGGAAAGCCAAAACCTTCATAAAAAGAAGGGTAAACAAATAAGGTGGCTAAGTGATAAAAAGCGAATTTATCTTTCTCTGGAAGATATCCAATAAAACGAATATTATTTTTATGCTTAACTTTTTTTATGGCCTTCTGGACTGTTCTCCAAAGCCAACCCGGAGAACCAGCAATAAGTAACTGTCTTAAAGAATTATCATCCCCTCTTTCCCCTATCTCTTCAATCAATTTATCAAAAGCCAAGATAAGTCCAGAAATATTTTTCCGCGGCTCCAACCTTCCTAAACAAAAAATAAATTCTTTAGGTAGGTTGTATTTTATTTTGACTCTATTTATTGTATCCTCATCAATCTTGTCTTTAAACAAACCAGAATGAATAACAACAATCTTATCCCTTTTTAAACCATATAAATTAACTAAATCGTCTGCTGTACTTTGGGAAACACTAATAATTTTATCAAATTCTTGGGTCAACTTTTTTAGATTAACCAGTTTGTGCCAAAGACAACGCTTAAAGGTAAAAAATTCAGGAAATTGCTCAAAAGTTAAATCATGAACTGTAATTACTTTATAGCAATCTGAGGAAAGAGAAATAAAATGCTGATTAGGAAGAAAAAAAACATCTACCCCGCCTTTGATTAACTTATCAACTTTGGGTAGATGAAAAAATTTTTGAGATAAATTAAAAAATTTATTTGGCCAACGAAAACCAATAAATTTAACTTGAGGATAATCCCATTTAGGTAAATTTTCAGTAACCGATTTCAGAGAATTATAAAACAAAAAATACTCATTTTTTTGGTCAATCTTAAAAAGATTATCCAAAAGATGAAAAGTATATTCCCCTACTCCAAAGTAAGGTTTTTCCATTAAAGGCCGAATATCAATCCCGATTTTCATTGATTATTCAAAAATTTTTTATAATTTGTAATAAAGAGGGGTATCTTCTTTTCCTTTATTCTTTTCTTTTGGAGAAATCATCGTTTCTAAACGTTTCTTTTTCTCTCTTAAAGTTTCAATCTCATTCATAATTTCTTGAAGCGGCGGGGTTAAATTCTCCCAATCAATGTCCTTTCCTTGAGCAATAATTTTAAATTTACCCTCAAGAACTTCAATTGCTGCTTCTAATTTCTTTACAAAGTGCTTTTGCTCTTCAGGAAGAAAATTTTTAACATCCTCAATCGGCGTTTCTATTAATTCTTTAACTGTCTGATACTCTGGCCAACTTTCTACCATCGCCTTTTCTATCTCTTCCTCCTTCTTGCTGGACTCGCCTAAAAACTGGTCTAATTCCTTGTTAGATTCTTTTTGCATTTTTTGTTTATTAATTGTTAAAATATATCTAATTATTTTGATGTTCTTGCAAACTTTTAACAACAAACTCTCTTATTTCTTTTTTAAATCGCTCAGGATTAAATTTTTGAGCATGTTCTTTAATTTCATAAGGATTAAAATCTTTGCTATTAAACTTGATTACTTCATTGGCTAAATCCTCCCAAGTTTGTTCTTCAAAAAACAGACCTGTTTTTCCTTCAATTATTGTTTCTAAAGCCCCACCGCTTTTATAGGCAATAACTGGCCGACCAGAAGCCATTGCTTCCACAGCGGTAATTCCAAAATCTTCTTCTTGAGGATAAATCAATGCCTGACAATGACTTAGATATTTTACTTTTTCTTCTTCACTTACCGCTCCTAAAAACTCTATATTCTCTTTAGCCATTTTCCTTAATTTTTTTTCTTCTTCACCCTTGCCAATAATTTTTAGAGGAATCCTTAAGCGATTAAATGCTTTAATGGCTAAATCTACTTTTTTATAAGGTCGTAAGCGGGCAATAATTAAAAAATAATTTCTAATATCTGAACTGATTTTATATTTATCTGTCTCTACCGGCGGATAAATAACCTTACTAGAACGATGATAATACTTTTTTATTCTTTGAGCAACAAAGTAGGAATTAGCAATAAATTTATCCACCCTTTGAGCAGCTTGATAGTCCCAAGAACGCAAACGGTTAAGAATAATAAGAAGAATTTTTTTAAGAAGCCGGCTATAATTTAAATTTTGCACATAAGAATGGGTATCACTCCAAAGATAACGCGTAGGAGTATGGCAATAACAAATATGAAGAGCCGAAGGTTTAGGAATCACTCCCTTAGCAAAAGCTGAAGCGTCAGAGATAATTAAATCATAATCCGTCAAATCTAACCCTTCTATTGCTGCAGGCATTAAAGGTAAATAAAATTTAAAAAATTTATGAGAGAAAGGTAATTTTTTAATAAACGATTCTTTTATTTCAAAATTTTTAAACAATCCTCTTGTCTTTTGGGGATAATATAACAAAGTATAAATCGGCGCTTTAGGCCAAATTTCTTTAAAAACCAAAAGAACTTTTTCTGCGCCGCCAATTTGATTAAGATGATCATGAACTAAAGCAACTTTCATATTTTTAAACCGCTCCCTTTCTTGATAAGACAACAAAAGGGGTCTTTAAAATTATTTGTAAATCAAGTTGTGGAGACCAATTCTCTATATAATAACTATCTAACTTTGCCTCGTCTTCAAAACTTAACTCAGCCCTGCCGGAAACCTGAGCCATACCAGTTATCCCCGGCTTAATAGATAAAAGCTTTTTATATCCCCTTTCATAAAGAGCAACTTCTTCTGGCTCATGAGGACGAGGACCAACTAAACTCATCTCACCTTTTAAAACATTCCAAAGTTGGGGTATTTCATCAATACTCGTTTTTCTAATAAATCTTCCTACTCGGGTAATTCGCGGGTCATTTTTTATTTTAAATAAAGGACCTTTCCTCTCATTGTATTTCATTAACTCTTTTTTAAGTAATTCAGCATTTTTAACCATTGAACGGAATTTATAAAGTTTAAATATCTTTCCTTTCTCCCCTACTCTTTTTAAGGCAACAATAGCCGGTCCCTCTGAATCAAGTTTAATAATAAGAGGCATAATCAAAAATAATGGCGAAAAAAGGACTAACCCAATCAGAGAACCAATAATATCAACAACTCTTTTAAAAATTCTTCCCCATCCATCAAGTGGCGTTCTCCTTATTTCCACAATAGGTACGCCGGAAAGCGTATCTGTCTTTATATTACTGGCTTTAGCATCAAAAAGATCGGCTGCATAACGAAAAACCAAATGATGCTCATTACAAAAATCTAAAATAATTAAATTTTTCTTTCTTTCAATATTCGGATCAGCTGAGATAACCTCGTCAATCTCCTTATTATGCTTTTGAAAAATTTTTTCTAAAAGACCAGCATTAATTTCTTCTAAATTTTTTATTCGCTCAACGACGCGATAGCCAAAAGCAAGATTTTTAGACAAAAACCTATCTATTTCTTCAGCGATATTATTATTGCCAATTAAAATAATCCGATGAATCCCTATTCCCTTCTTAAATAAAGAACGCCTAATTAGACGGACAATTAGGCGGCCAAAACTGACGAAAATAATGGTTAATACCCAACCAGCTAAGACAATAAAACGAGAAGAAAAAAGTTCTCTCTTCAAAAAAACAGCAATAATAATGAGCATTATTCCTGTAGAACAGGCGAGAAAAATTTTAGAAAACTCCTCTGTCCATTTCCGACGAGGTTTAATAGAGTAAAGACCGGCTAAGGCAAAAATTATTAACCAAATTATTCCAATAACTACCAAATTGAATAAAAATTGTTTTAGAGGTATTTCATAAATAACCGGCCTTAACTCAACTAAAGTCCTAAATCTTAAAAAATAAGCAATTAAACCAGAAAGGACAATCATTAAAAAATCAACAGGGACGAGAATGAAAGAAAATAATAAATCTGATTTCCTCATAAAAATTATTAAAGATGGTTAAGCAGACCTATAAGCCGAGTTCTGTACTCCAAAAAGGAGCGACGGCTATTTATCTGGACCGGTTATTACTAACCGGCTCTAACGACCTACCAAAATTTGGTCTTTCACCCGGGTAAGGATTTAGCCGTTTCACCTCGGTTTTTTGACCTCTTTTATAACCGAGCTCAGCCTGATTAATAAGAAGAGGTCCAGGCTGCCCTTAGATTACTCCTTGGGCGTCTCTGTTCGCACCTCTATCCCGCTAAAAGCGGGACGACGGGTGTTACCCGCTACCCTTTTTCTCTTCTTAAAGAAGAGAGAGTGCTCGGACTTTCCTCTCTGTCTGATTAAGACAGAGCAGCCGTCCGGTCTGCTTAACCTTACTATTTTATATCAGAAAATCGGCAAAAAGTCAACTTTTAAAATGAGCGTTGATTGCCTGATTAACTAATTTATCGGCTATTTTATTCTTATTTCGGGGTAAATAATGGAATTTAATTTTTTTAAAACCCAAAGAGAGATTCCAAACCTTGATAAACAAAGAACCGAGTTGATGGTCTTTTATTTTATATTTCCGATTTAATTGATTAACTATTAACTGACTATCTAAAAAACAATCAACCTCTTCAGCACCTAATTTTTTGGCTAACTCTAATGCTAAAATCAATGCTTTATACTCTGCCTGATTATTCGTCGCTTTACCTAAATATTTTTTGGCTGTTTTAATTAAATTCTCTTTCTCATCAAAAATAGCCACTCCGACACCAGCCGGGCCAGGATTACCCCGCGCCCCTCCATCAGTATATATCTTCAACTTTTTAGCCATAAATTATTGATTAATTTTTAAGTCAATTATTTTCAATTGCAATTCTTGAGAGCCATTCCATTGATTAACTGAAAGTTCAAAAACTACATCAATTCTATCGCCTATTTTTAATTTTTCTGCCCAATTCTCACTCAAATTAAAACCTATCATTTTTTTAGTTATAAATTCATCATCACGAACAAAAATTCTTAAATGATGACCATTACTACCAACCCTCTCTAAACCAATTACTTCTACATTTTCAACCAGAAATCTCGGGCGATTATTATCTTGACCAAAAGGTTCAAATTTCTCTAAATCCTCGTAAAATTGCCAAGTAATTTCTCTCAAAGAGACCTGACTTTCAATAAACAATTCGCCTTCAAAATCTACTCCTTTTAATTTCTCTTCAATTAATTCCTCTAAATCTTTTTGAAAACTCTCAAGTAATTTTTTATCTTTTAAGGTAAAACCACAGGCACGGGAATGTCCTCCATAATTAAGAAAATAATCATCTAATTCTTTGAGAACCTCCATAATATCTAACTCCTTAATGCTTCTTCCTGAAGCAACCATCGTTCTTTCCTTTTCTGTTAAAACAATGCTCGGACGATACCATTTATCTGTTAAACGGCCAGCAATTAAGCCAATAATGCCAACTGGCCAATCTTTCCCCCAAATTAAAATTGACTTTTTTTGAAAATCTTCTTTTTCTAATTTTTGATTAATCTCATTGACTATTTTTTCAATCAATTTTTGCCTTTGCTGGTTTATCTGATTCAATTCCAAGGCAATTTTTTCTGCCTCTTCTAAGGACTCAGTGGTTAATAATTTGAAAGAAACATTAGCGTGATCCATTCGGCCAGCAGCGTTTAAACGAGGAGCAATTTGAAAAGCAATATTATCCGTACTTAGATTGTTTTTAGATAGACCGGCTTTTTCTATAAGAGCATTTAAACCTATTCGCGGTGTCTTATTGAGAACAATCAAACCATATTTTACTAAAGTCCGATTTTCTCCTAAAAGAGGCATTAGGTCGGCTACTGTGCCAACAGCAACTAAATCTAAAAGCCATTTTTCCCAACCGCTTTTAATTACTTCTTCTCCTAAAAATTCTTTTTGTTTTGCTATCAATGCCTGAATTAGTTTATAAGAAACACCTACCCCGGCTAAAAATTTAAAAGGATAATGTTCTCGCGATAATTTGGGGTTTATTAAAGCATAAGCCCTTTTTGGCAATTGATTTGGCTCATTGTGGTGGTCAGTAATAATAATCTCAATCCCTGATTTACTGGCTAAATCAACTTCAGATGAATTGCTAATTCCGCAATCAACAGTAATAATTAAATCTATTTTTTGTTGAACAAAATTTTTAATCGCTTCTTTGTTTAATCCATAGCCCTCTCTTTCTCTATCAGGCAAATAAACATCTACCTTTACTCCTAATTTTCTAAAAAATTCAAATAAAATAACAGCGGCAGAAATACCGTCAGCATCATAATCACCATAGATAAGTATCCTTTCCTTTTTCTTGATGGCTAGAAAAATTCTCTTAACCGCCCTTTCCATATCTACAAAAAGAAAGGGGTCGTAAAGGTCTTGAGAATAATCAGGAAGTAAGAATGCATCAATTTCTTCCTGAGTTCTTAATCCCCGATTATAAAGAAGTTGAAGAATAATCGGGTTAATTTCTGGAAATTGACTTTTGAAATCAGGAGATATTTTTTTAGCAATTTTCCACTTCATTCTTTCCTCTCTAATAAAAACTTTTTAACCTCACGAGCAATTTGTAATTCTTCATTTGGGGGAATAGAGAAAATTTTTACCCCTTTAAGAAGAGAAAAATCTTGACAAATTTTCTCTCTTGTTTCCGGTTTGCCCGCTCCAATCTCTCCAGTGAAAACTAAAGCATCGCAACCGTTAAGAACAGCATAATAAGCACCAATATATTTCTTTATTCGGTAGATAAAAATTTCTAAAGCAAGCTTTGCTCTTTGATTACCAAAAGTAACCTCTCTTAAAAGTTCTAAAAAATTATTGCAGCCAGAAATTCCCTTAATCCCTGACTGAAAGTTTAACAGGTCTTCTACTTCTTTTAGTCCTGAACCAAGGGGGAGAAGTTCAAAAATTTTCAGAATAACGCCAGGATCTAAATCGCCCGGCCGAGTCATCATCATCAAACCCTCCAAGGGAGTAAAACCCATACTTGTATCTATGGGTTGACCATTCTTAATGGCTGTAATACTCGCCCCTCCTCCTAAATGACAAGTAATTAGTTTTAATCGTTTAATATCTTTTTTTAATTTTTTCGCCGCTTCCTCAGCAGCGTATTGATGAGAAATACCATGAAAACCAAATTTTTGAATTCCATACTTTTGATAATACTCATAGGGTAAAGGATAAACCAACACTCTTTGTGGAAGGTCCTTAAAAAAGGCAGTATCAAAAACAGCAATGTTAGGAACATTGGGAAGAAACTCTAAACAGGCCTTGATTGCTTCTAAACTGAAAGGATTATGAAGGGGGGCCAACTCATTATAATTCGCTAATTTTCTAATAATATCCTCATTGATTAAAGTTGTTTCTCGGAAGTCCTTTCCTCCGTGCACCACTCGATGACCAATGACTGTTATATTGACTATTTCTTCTATCTCTCGTAAGGCGTTTTTAATAGCCTGACGATGGTTATCAATAGAAGAAAATTTATTTTCTTGAATGAGTTTCAAACTTTCAAAATCAAAAACTTTATATTTTAAGGAAGTGCTACCTGAATTGATAACTAAAATCCTTTTGCTCATATTAAAAGATAAATAATTTGATAAATAATTCCTAAGGAAAAAATAAAGTATAAAAGATAGAGAAAAAAGTGAGGAAGTTTTAATTCATACTCAGGCCGACGGTTACCCAATTGCTTCGCCCGCTGATAAGTCATTAGTAAAAGTATGCCCTGAAAACCGCTTAAAATCGCTCCTGAGATTCCCAAAACCTGGACAAAACTACGTAAACCAAGAAGAAAAATTATCAAAGGAAGAGAACAGGTTAAAAAAGAGGCAATAAAAGGAGAAAGATGATAATCTCGCTGATAAACCCCTTTTAAAACATAAGATAGCGCCAAAAAAGAAGTAGCCATTGTTAAAATACCTAAAATTCCGGCTAAATAGACAATTTTTCTTCCTAAAACCGGAGAAAGTCCACTTACAACTTGCTCGCTAGTAGCAGGACCATTTACGCCAACAACAGCAAAGGAAAAAACTAAATAAATAATTACTGGAATCACCATTCCTAAAATTATTGCTTTCTTTAAAGAAGAAAGCTGTTTTCCTTTTTCTAATACCTCTTTCATTGCTGGTATAGCTGAAGCGCCACCTAAAGCAAAAAGCATTACTCCAAAGGGAAGAAATAAATAATGAAAGCTAATATAAGTTAAATTACTTAATCTAATTTCCGGCAAACTAATCCCAAAAATAAAGAAGATTACAAAGACCAGTAATCCAACCATAAATAATTCTAAAGGAGCAATAATGTCCAATCCATAAAAAACAGCCGAACTTGCGACTAACCAAAAAATTAAAGAATAAATAAGAGGAGTTCCACCTAAAAATGGGTGTAAAATAGCAAAAAGAAAATTGCCCACGCCTATGGTATAAGCCAATAAACCGCCGTAAATGCCTAAAATTAAAGAAAGGGTAATAAAAAATTTTCCCTTATTACCTAAATATCTTCCCACATACCCACTCATTTGATAATTACCTTTGGTGCGGAGAACCACCTCGCCATAGCCTAGGGTTACTATTAAAACGGCTGCTGCTAAGATAATAAGATAAACCATACCCGGAATAAAACCGATTTTTGCTACTACATAAGGCAGACCAAAAACACCAGCGCCAACGACTGTTCCCACCAGAATAGATACGGATTTGTAAAAATTTCCTTCCTTATTTTTCATTAACTTTCTTTTCTTTTACTCCTTTCTTCTTAGAAAAATAAAAAATGTAAATAATTTCTAAAATTGCCAAGGTATTAAGAATGAGCAAGGCAATAAACCAATTCAGCTGTTTATTACGAGCGGCTCGCCATAAGGCAATTCCTTTCCAAGGAAGAACCCAAATAACTATTAAGAGAAGAAGCCATTGGGGCAGAGAAAAAATCTGATTCATAAGTTTTTAATTAATTTTTTATTATTCTCCTGATGGCTTATCTAATTCTAATGGTTTAATATTCTCTTCTTCCTTTCGGCCAGAAATTTTTAATATATCTTTATCAATTTTAGCAAATTCTTTATAAGCAAGATTGTAGGTATTAACTACTGTAGAAAGATGAGAACCTAATTTTCTTAAATATTCATCATAAACTTTAATATGTTTACCTAACATCTCTACCCTTTTTCTGATTTCCCGGGCGCTTTCTTCAATTTTCAACGCGCGAAACCCTTGAAGCACGGTCTGAAGATAAGCAAAAAATGTTGTTGGTGAAACAATAATAACCCTTTTCTCTCGAAAAGCATACTCTAAGAGATCGCGTGTATTTGCTTTAACTGCTCCAACCTTATTAACCAATAAATCATAATAGATTGCTTCACTAGGAATAAACATAAAAGCAAAATCTGTAGTTTTTTCTTGGGGGCGGATATATTTACTTGTCTCGTCAATTCTGTTTTTCAGGTCTTGCTTGAATTGTCTTTCTAACTCTTTACGCTTGCTTTCATCTCTTTCTTCTAGAAGTCGGTTATAGTTTTCTAAAGAAAATTTTGAATCAACAGGAATCAATCCTGCTTTAGTAATAATAACTGCATCTACTATTTCTCCATCCTTAAATTTATATTGCATTTGATAATATTCTGGCGGTAAAACATTTTTAAGAACGGTCTCTAAAAAATACTCACCTAAAACTCCTCTTTGTTTAGGATTTTTAAGAACATCCTCTAAATTTTGAAGTTGCTTGGCAAAACTAATCACCTGTTTGTTAGTATCATCTAAACGGGCTAACTTTTCACTGACATTTTCTATTATCTTAAAACTTTCAGAAATTTGCTTTTGGATATTTCCTTGATGGATAGCCAAAAGTTGGCGGATTTCTTTCAACTGGTCTTGAAGCATAGATACTTCACTACTTGTCTTTTCTTTTCTTCTCTTCAATAGTAAAAAAATTATTATCAACCCAATGATAACTAAGAATAAAATAATAATAAATTCTTTTCCCATATAATTTAATTAAATATTCAGATATTTTACTCTTTTATTTTATCTAAGACAACCTTTATCTTTTTTGTTTCGCCTCTTCTTGAAATAGTTAGTTCTAAAGTACTCCCTGGTTCATATTGCCAAATTAACTCAGAAAGATTATTGCCTTGACTCAAGTTGTCTTGATTAACCTTTAAAATCACATCACCGCTACGCAAGCCGCTTTTTTGAGCCGGGCTATTCTTTTTAGGACTTCCATAAACTAAAGCGCCTTCTTTTAAGTCCTTAAATCTTTTATCAGCAATACCAAAACATTTGGCTAAATCAAGATAATTTACTCCTAAACTTGGTCGTTGAAGATACGTTCTGTCAGGTAACTTATCTCCTTTTTTCAAGACCTGAGTAATTAAATTTCTTAAATAAAAAGTAGGCACAATCAAATTTTCTTTTGTCTTTAAGCCAACAAGAGCGCTGGATAAATTTACTAAGGGAGTTGCTTGAGGAAAATTATTCAAGTTATTATCACTAAGTTTCAAAAAATCAGAAAACTTCTCTATTGACTTAATTCTACTCCTCTCATCTTTGTAAGGAAAATAATTCATCTGACTAATCTCGGTTCTTTTCATTTCTGTTGAAGAAAGAAGTAAAACTTCCTGTCCAATTTTTATTTCTTCTTTTTGGGCTAATTTTACCACTGGTAAATCTTTTGCTTTGATTTTCAAGAAAATAATATCAGTCAATGGATCAAAGATAATTTTTTTAATAGGATAAACATTCCCTTCGCTGTCAATTGCTACATATTCGGCTTTTTCATCTTCTAAATTGATAACCTCTTTAAGAGAAATAAGCCAACCGTCACTGGTTAAAATAAGTCCTTCGCCTAAAATTTCATCAGGCTGATAAATTTGCTTCAAAATATCTTTATTCTCTTCTTTTTTCTTTTGATAGATAGTAACAATCTGGGGCCGAACTTCTTTTACCACTTCACTAACTCTAACATCAGGAGTAACAGTGACATTTTTAATCGTCTCTACAGTCATTTCTCGCTTAGGCAAATACTGGTCTAAATTGATTTCCCCCTTGAAAGGAAGGACAACTCTTCGGCTAACTAAAATTAAAAAACCGCCAATTAAACCAGAAATAATTCCTAATATAATAGCTAAAACTATGACAATTAAAATAATTTTTTTACTCATTGAAGGCGGTTTTTGAAAAGTAACATTTTCCCTCTTTTGGTAAATTCGTTTTATAACCTCTCCGCTTTTTAAACCTCGCTGGATAAAATCTTTTGACAAATTTTCTCCCTTTTTAATGTTTTGCTTTATTTTTTTCTGCTTCATAGTTTAATAATTTAATTTTTTTATATTTAACCCCAGTGCATGGTCAAAATTATAACTAAAAGAATAAAGAAAATAATCAAAAAATGACTTCTTATAATTTTACTATTTAATTTACCCAAAAGAAAGAAATAACTAATATCTATGAGTAAATAGTAAAAAATAGTCAAGAATAAAGCATTAACATAAAAACTGGTCGGCAAAAAATAAATAGCAAGGAAAAGTTCGGCTAAAACTAAAGTAATAACTAAAATAAATAAAACATTTTTTGGGGTCAAAAAACCATAAATCCAAAATATTTGATAAACGATAGCGCTGATAATAATGATAATAGCAAGTTCTATTAGCCAAAAAGTAAGATAAGGGAAAATAGCCAAACTATAAAAAGAAGAGAAAAAAAGAAAGACACTTAATAAATTAAAAAAGAAAATAATATTAACTAGAGAAGTAGGTAAAGACGCTTCTCCTTTTATTAAATATAAAGATAGATTCTTCAAAAGGAAATAAAGAAGGCAAGAAGCAAAAAGAATATAAATCTGAACTAAAAAAAGATGTTGAGGCGTTAAGACAACAAAGAAAAAAAGCAAAGCAAGGATAAAGAAAAAAGGACAGATAGCCAAAGAAAGAAATTTTTTATCAATTTTTCTTTGAGAGAAAAACCAAAGAAAGAAAAAGAGAGACAAAAATAAAAGAGGAACAAGCCAATAAATCAAAAACGGATAAAACTTAATCAGTTCTAAAATAATTAAAAAGATAAGGGTAACTAATAATGGAAGATATTTTTTAAGAAAAGACATAAAATTAAGATTCTTCTAAAAAATCTGGCTTTATTTCTTCCCATTCTCCCTTTTCCTCTTGCCAACGATATGCTTTAAATGTTTTTATCATCTCTTCCTGAGAATAAATATAAACTATATTCTTCTCTGCCCCTATTCTTCTTGAAGACAAAACTTTTTTGTCAATGATTGCCGGTTTGGTTGTCCTTTCCAGTTTAAATTTTCCCTGCGGAGTTTTAAATTCAACTATTTCCACCACCCCTTCAACTGGCTTTCCCTTTTCGTCCTCTCCGACAACTATCTTCTCTTCCCGCAAATCTAAAAAGCCAAACCTTTCTTCAATAAGACCTTTAATGTCTTCCCATCTTTTATCTGTCATATTTTTAAATTATTATTTTCACGACGGCTAAAAATACAGCCGCAATAATTTTGACGATAGAATCCCCACTTTTTACTTAAAATAACACTTTTCTTAAAACCCTCTTTTTTCTTAAAATCTGCTTCGTAGAATATTATACCATACTTTTGAGCAACTTGACGACCAATTTGATTAATAACAGAAGCATTCTTTTGAGGACCAACAGTTAAACTCGTAGCCAAATAAGAACAATTTAATTTTTTAGCCAATTGTGCTGACTTTTCTAATCTTATTCTAAAACAAATAGAACAACGCTCGCCTCCTTCTGGTTCTTCTTCCAATCCTTTTATTTGTTTAAACCACTCTTCTACTTCATATTCTCCGATAATTAGAGGTAAATTCATTCCTTGAGCTAATTTTTTTACATCCTTTAATCTTCTTTTATATTCCTCTTCTGGATGAATATTGGGATTATAAAAATAAAGAATTAATCTGAATTTTTCTTTAAGCAAATTGGCTACATAAACCCCACAAGAAGCGCAACAAAGGTGAAGAAGCATCTTTGGCTTTTTAGATTCAGAAGATGTTTTTAGAAAAATAAGAATACCAGCAGAAATTCCTAAAATGTCTGTTAACCAGTCAAAAAAATCACAACTCCGTAAAGGAACAAAAATCTGATGAATTTCGTCTAAAAAGCCAAAGGAACTACCCAAGATAATTGAAGTTAAAAAAACGCCCGGTAAAGTAAGAGATAAATCAAAATTAAAAATAAATCTAACAAGAAAATATCCTAAAATAAAGTATTCAAAAAAATGAGCAACTTTATCTAAATAAGGAAGAGAAGGATAAGTTGAGCCGGGCAAAGAAGAAAGAAAAAAAATAATCCCTGCCCAAAGAATTAACGGAAAATAATATCTAAAATGTCTCATAATATCTTTTTCTTCTTTAAATAATCATTAGCCAATTTTAAAACTCTTTTTGCTGAAGAAAAAGTAAGTTTTTTGTAAGCATCTTCAAAACTTAACCAGGCATAATCTTGGTGTTCATTAGAAAGCTTTATTTCTTTTGTCTTTGTTCTGGCTAAGTAAAAAATTGCTGTTTTAAAAATAGTAAGCGCTTTTCCTTGATTAGTTTTTTGACGATAAAACCAAGAAACCTCCTCTCTGAAGCCAGCGATAAACTCTAAATCAGTGATGCCTGTCTCTTCTTTAATTTCCCGCCGAACTGTTTCTTCCTCACTCTCCCCCTTTTCTTGATTACCCCGTGGAATAGTCCATGCCTGACGATAAGAATTATGTGCTGCTCGGTAAAGCAAAAGATACTTTATTTTTTTATTCTCCTTTAAAAAAACAACTGCGCCGACAGAAATTTCTCGAGGCATAAATTTCTAAAGATAAAAAATATAAAAAGCAAAAAGAAAACCAATAAGATTGCCTAAAACAAGAAAAGGCAAACCGGGCAAAGGACGCTTTTCTTTTAACAGCAAATAACTAGCCAAAGCAAATCCGCCAACTCCCCCAAGAAAAGAAAAAAGAGAACAAGCAAGGTTAAACTTTAAAGCAGCAACAGAAAAAATTAGAGGGAAAACTAAATCTCCACTTCCCAGAAAGACAAAATCTTTTTTCCCTTTCTCTCCTAAAGAAACATTCCTTTTTAATGAAACTAAATGATGAAAATAGAAATCTGATTTACGCGGAATCACTAAAGCCAAAAACAACCCTCGCTGACTTAAATTTTTAAATAAACCAACCATATATTGACTTTTCCTTACAGCAATAAAATCATAAATAACCAAAACTAAAAGAACAATCAAAATATCAAACAATTGCATAGATAAACCAAGTAAAATACCCGCCGCCCAAACAAGAAAAGAAATAACTAAATTATGAATAATCAAACGGGGATAAAAAAAGTAAATAATCATAAAAACAATTGCCAGGGCTAAAGAAAGGGGCATTGTTAAAAAATAAGAAAAAACAAAATGCGCTCCCCAAACAATTAGTAAGGCGAAAATAAATTTAAAAAAACCATTTCTTTTAAAAAGTTTAGATAGAAGCCAAAGAACAAGGGTAAAAGAAATAAAAGTAAACAAAAAATAACACCAGTCAAAATGGGCAACTTGATAATACTTTCCAACCTTTTCTTTTAAGACCAACCACCAACCAAGAAAAAGACCAATCAATTGAATAATAAAAAAAGAAAGAACGCTTTTAATAAATAAATTTCTTTCTTCTTGAGTAGAAAAATTCAAAGTCATTTTTATAACTTTAATTATTTTTCAAAATAATATCTTCTTCCCTTTAATTTTTCTGGCAAATAATCTTGTTCTACTTTTCCTTGAGGAAAATTGTGAGGGTATTGATAATCCTTACCATAGCCCAACTCCCGTAAAAGTTGAGTAGGAGCATTACGCAAGTGGAGAGGAACAGGTAAATTAAGATAACGCTTAACATCCTCTTTTGCCGCTAAAAGCGCCTTATAAGAAGCATTAGATTTCGGTGCTTTAGCCAAATAAACAGTTGCTTGGGCTAAATTGATTTGGGCTTCAGGTAAACCAACAAATTCCACTGCCCTTGCCGCGGCATCAGCCACTAATAAAGCCATTGGATCTGCATTACCAATATCCTCAGAAGCAAGAATAACCATCCGCCGAGCAATAAAACGAGCATCTTCGCCGGCTTCAATCATTCGGGCTAACCAATATAAGGCAGCATCAACATCTGAACCACGAAGAGATTTTATAAAAGCAGATATAAGATTGTAATGCTCTTCACCTCCCTTATCATAAATAAGCGCTTTATGTTGAAGCGCCTGGCTAATTAATTCTTGGTTAATAACTTTATTTCCTTCTTCCTTAACCGTCTGAGCAGCTATTTCTAAAGCATTAAGAACAATCCGAGCATCTCCCCCGCTTCCTTGAATAAGAAAATCCATAGCCGCTGGTTCTAACTTAATATCCAAATCTCCTAAGCCAACTTCTCTGTCTTCTAAAGCTCTCTTAATAATTTTCTTCAAATCTTCCGGCTTTAATGGTTCTAAAACAAAAACGCGGCAACGAGAAAGTAAGGGGCTGATAATCTCAAAAGAAGGATTTTCAGTTGTTGCCCCAATTAAAATAATTGTCCCATCTTCTACATAAGGCAAAAAAGTATCTTGCTGGGCTTTATTAAAACGATGCAATTCATCAACAAATAAAATCGTCCTGCGACCATATGCCTTTAAATTTAATTTTGCTTCCTCAATCACCCGCCGAATATCTGCTTTCCCTGTAACCACAGCAGAAAATTCAATAAAATTAGAATTAGTCATTTTAGAAATAATCCTAGCTAAGGTTGTTTTACCACAACCCGGCGGTCCCCAAAAAATCATTGAAAAAAGTTCGCCCCTCTTAAGAGATTTAAACAATAGAGTATCTGGCCCAATTATTTTTTCCTGACCAAAAAACTCGCTCAAATTCTCTGGTCTTAAACGGTCAGCTAAAGGTCTTTTTATTTCCTTCCTTTTTTGATTAAATAAAGCCATAAATGTATTATTATTTTTATTATTTTACCATAAAAAGATTAGAAAATAAAATTGAAAAATAAAAAAAATTAACTTATAATAAAAACACCGGAGCGTAGCTTAGGGGCCTAAAGCGCTGGCTTCGGGTGCCAGAGATCGTGGGTTCAAATCCCACCGCTCCGACCATTTATAAATCGGGTTTATAGAGTTTATCTATTTATTTTAAATTGTCTGGCTAACAACAATGGAAAAGCGAGGCAATTTTTAATTTATTTATCTTTTATTTTCTTCTTCTCTTAAAAAATCTTTGGACATATTTAAAAGACGTTTTAGTTTCTGATAAACTTCTTTTTCTCTCAAAGTTAAGTTCTTTTTCTCTCTTAATAAATCTACTTCTCGGGAAATCCCTTTAGAGAAAAAGCGTAGGGCATCCCTTACTTTTCTCTCACGCCGACTTATATCTTTACCCAACTTCCTTCTCTCTGGAAGCAAAATCCAATGCCAGCCATAAAGAATTAAAAAGACAAAGAAAATAATAATCAAAACGAGGGTAACAATAAAAGACAGATAATCTACTAATTTACGACCAATTCTTGAGATAAAAGAAGGCCTAACAGCCAAAGTAATTTTTTTAGTTAATTCGCTTTGCGCTCCTCTTTTATCAATAACTTGAGCCCATATCTGGTAAACTCCTTCTTCCAATTTATGAGGGTGAATATATATCCAATCCCCCTTTTCACTGGTAATAACTTCTCCTGATTCTATTGATCCATCTGGTTTTTTAATAAATAAAAGTAAATCGCTTTGAGGATAATCAGAAGAACCGCGAACAATCAATGGTTCTCCTTTTTTTAATAAATGAGGAGCTTCTTTAATTATTGGTGCTTTTAATGGTTTAATTTTTAATTCAGTTAAAGCAACGCTAGAATTTCCTGCTTTATCAACCGCTTCAACAATAATAAGATGTTCCCCCGGTTTCAATGGGGGTATTTTATAAGGTTTACCTTCTAAAACTAAAGGAGAGACAGATAATACTTTTTGACCAAAAATTCTTACTCGGTAATAATCAAGGCCAGAAAGCGAATCTTCACTTTTAAATGAAAGAAGGGGCGAGGGATCAGTTAAATCCTTTCTTTCTTCTACTTTTATTTTAAATGGCTTCGGTGGTTGAGTATCAATCAAAATTTGACGGTGAAGAATCCCTCCCCAACCGTATTTATTTTTAAATCTAATATGAAAATACCACTCTCCGTCTTCTAATTTATCTAACTTTTTTTCTGTAATTGCTGGTTGATAAAGAATTGAGGGTAAAGAATTAGGATTTTTATCCACTGAGATTTTTACTGCTTCTACCCCGGCTGGCAATGGCCAATAAAATTCTGGCTGATTATTATTTGACCATTTACCGGGCGAGTGAGTTTTAGAATAAATAACTGGAATCGGCGGGGCTTTAGATGAAGCAGACAAAGGAAAATATCCCTTTTCTGAAGGAACCTTTGGTGAAACTTCTTCTGCCGGCACTTGCTTTGAAGGAGGAATAACCTCTTTGGTCTTTATTTTGTAGACGCCTCCTTTCATCTCGGCTAATATGTTTGTTCCCTGTCCATCGGCAGCCAAAACAGAAGCAGATAAAAATTTTACTTTAGTTGAGCAAACTGCCTTTGCCCTAAAAGTTATTGTAATAACTGTTCCAAAATTTCCCCGAAAACTTTGATGTCTTCCTCCGCCGAAAAATATCTTTCCTGAAGAATTAGAAAAACTTGGCTTAGTTGTCCAAATACTAAAAATAGAATTATCCTGAGAAACTTTTACTACTTCTAACTCATAAGGGTTAAAACTAATTACTCCTTCACCAGCATTGACTGGCTCATTATGAGTATCTAATTTAACCTGAATAGAAAATTCATCTCCGACAAAATAATTACCTTGAGAAGGAGAAAGATATAAAGAAGCATTACTCGCTGAAACAGGAATAACCAAACTAAAATTCAAAAAAGACAATAAAGAAAAAGAAATTAAAATGATTAAAGCAATCTTTAAAAATTTGTTTGGAAAATAAGAATACATAGAAAATGGAAAATTTAGGCCCTTGCTCTTTTAATCAACACGCCAACTAAAACTATTATTAAAATTCCTACTAATAAGAGAGAAAAGGTCGAAAAAGCATTTCTTTGACGATTGACTTCTCCTTCTCTTCTATTACTGCTCTTTTGAGGATTAAAAATCTCAACTTTTTCATTCCCTGCTTTATCAACTGCTTTTACTTTTATTATACTCTTTAAATTTTGGTCTTTCAATAAATAAGGACTTTCAGCCCTTTGCCAGTCACCTTTTCCTTCTTTAACCTCATAATGATCAATCCCTGTTTGTTTGTCTAAAGCAGAGAAAACAATGAAATACTTATTTTGAAAAATATTAGAATCTCGGGAAAGAATAATTTTAAAATCCTCTGGTGGTAAAGTATCTTTTTTAATTTCGTCTTTCCACTCATTTTTTAATTTCGCTTTCCTTTTAGAAACTATCTTAATTTTTGCTCCTTTTAAAATTAAATTTGCTTTGGTTCCTTGTCCATCATTAAGTAAAACCCGAGAATTTGCTAAAAACTTAATCTCTGGCGAAGAATCATTCTTCTTAACAATTAAACCAGGAACCTCAAAAATAATACTTCCTAAACAATCGCTTTCTCCTGGATCACCAGAAATTTTCCCAGAGTATCCGCCAGGAATCCCGCCAATTAGAGAAATTGTGCCTGATTTTTTATCTATTGTCAGGGGTTTTATCCAAAGATTAATTATTGAATCCCCAAGATTAGAATCAAGCGCATTCAAAATATCTAAGGGATATTTTAAATCAGCGGCAATTAAATTAATATTTTCTCCCTGAGTATCAATTTTTATTTTCTCAACAAAAATATCACCCGGCTGCACCTCCACTTCTGGAGGATCTAAATACAAAACAGCCCCTTTCACTCCCCAAGGGAAAACGAAAAAGAAAAGAATAATAACCACTAGTGAAAGTTTATACCAAATTCTCATAGAAAAAGTTAATGATATTTATCCTGTCCAGCAATAAAGAAGAATACTAAAATCGACTAAACTAACTATACCATCACCATTTAAATCGGCTGGTGCGTTATGCTTCCCCCACCAATAAAGCATTATAGAAAAATCAATTAAATTAACCTTGCTGTCTTTATTTAAGTCAGATTTAGAGCAAGGGCTTTCTGGCTTAGTTATGGCTTTGCCTATATTGAAAGATAAGACCTGGCTAAATCCACTCTTTTCCTCTTTATTTAACCAGACCCTTGCTTTTGTTTGATGACTCCCCTCTTCTAAATTTCCGGTCTCTAAAGGTAAATTCCAAAGACCATTCTTATTAGATAGAACTTTTTTCACAATTTCTGAAGAAGAAACGCGCACCTCCACTGTTTTTTGCGGAATTGTTTGGCCAAAAATTTTTAAAAGGTCTCCTTGATGAAGCTCAGTTTTATCTAAAGAAATTGTTGGCGGTAAAATTATCCCTTGAATAGTTGTGGTCACTCCTTTGCTTACTTGAAAAGTTAAAGCATAAGTAATTGACTTTGTTCCTGATTTATCCTTTGCCCAAAGAGCAAAACTATATGTTCCTGGATTTAAATCAGAAATTTCAGCCCTAAACTCCCCGGTTTCATCCGTTTTAACTTTTTTTACTATCTCTCCGTCTTTCAGAATATTTAGCCAGGTGTTAGGATAAGCCAATCCTTTTAGAACAACTTTTGTCTCCGGTTGAGGAATAATCGCTCCTGCGCCGCCGCCACCCGGGCTGGGAGCGCCTTCATTAGAACAAGTAGCGCTACATCCATCTCCGCTATCATTATTACCATCGTCACATTCCTCACCAAAAATTCCCTGAACAATGCCATCTCCGCAATAAGGCGCATAACCATCACAAGTAGAATTACAATATCTTTGACTAATACTCGGACCATAGGTTCCATTATCTGCTCCATCATCGCAAACCTCTCCTGCTTCTAATATGCCATTACCACAAATAATTACATAAACAGAGGTAGTTAAACTTTCTGCTTTTACTGAATGGTAAAGAAAAAAAATAGGGCTTAAACTAAGTCCTAATCCAACTAAAATAAAAAGAATGGTTAATGAAAACTTTTTCATTTCTTTTATTTTTTCTTCTTTCTCTTCTTGAGTTTTAAACTTAAAATCTTGAACCACCTTTTTACCTTTTTCCCGATTCCTGAAGGATTATTTTTCAAAAATTTTATCAAACGATAAACTCCGTAAGCAACTCCTCCTAAAACAATCAAACCAATAATTATGGCTAACCAAATAGGTAGATGACAGATATGTTTCTTCTTGGCTGAAATGGTGCCGTAAGGAAGAATACTTAAATGAAGTTTTCCTTCACGGACAACTTTATCTTTTTTAAATATCTTAAAATAAGCCCAATAACTCCCCGCTTTTAACTTAGTTGGTAATTTAGCAATAATCTTCTTCGTCTTAAAAGGAGCAACCTTTTTCATTCTTGTAACCTCAATGGACTCTAATTTTCTTTTTTCTTGATTATCAAAAATATCAAAGACAACTTTAGTTGGCGCTGCTTTGATATTGCCTAAATTTTCAAAAGTCATTTCAAACTTTATCTTTCCGGGAATATACCAAAAAAGGAACTTGTGTCCCTCTTCTAGATCATAAACTTTTACCCCTCTAATTTTAAAATCAAAAATTTTTGATTTTCCTACGGTTAAATCAACATCAACCCGAGCGCCTAAATTGATAGAAACTGTTCCTTTTTTCTGAGAAGAAAGAGAAGAAGTAATAAAAGTAATTGCTCCTTTATATCTGCCAAATTTAGCCCGACGAGGAACATCAACACTAATAATCACTGGTACCTGTTGTTTTCCTTTTGGTAAAATAAATTCTTTCCCCTTGTCTATAGAAATCCACTTGTCTGCTTGTGGCACTTTAATTTTTACTTCTACTTTCCAGTCCTCATCCGGATTACCACGAACTAAAATCACTTTTTTCTCATAATGACAGCCAGGGACTAAATTATTGTTCCTGACATAAGGAGAAGAAATACCAAACCCTGCTTTAGCAGGAAAAGAAAAAACAAGAAAAAGAAAATTAAAGAGAAATAGATATATTAAAATTTTAGATATCTTATTAAAATTCATTATTAAAAGAGAAGAGTTAACTTAGCAGAAAATTAAATCACCTATTACCAATCTGTAGCCTCACCGGTTACACCAACAATATCATTCTTACCTGAATAACTTCCACTCGGTTGAGTACTTGGTATTTTAATTTTCCAATAAGTACTTTTAGTAGCCGGTGAACCGGTAGTAGTTGTTTTAGGACAATTAAGTTCCACTTCTGTGGCTGTACTGGATAATGTTCCACTCATTGACGACCAAGCAAGTCCGCTAGTTAAATCATAGTGTTCTTGACTAACAGAGATTCTATGTTCGCCGCCAGTATCAGTACAGTCAGGATAGTCAGTACACATATAATCTTGGTCATAATCTTTAGTTGGATCATCATGGCTAGAAAGTTCTTCGTCTAACCCTACATTTCCTGTCGCTTTTACAGTAGTTGTCTGTTCAGCACTTTCTCCACCAGGACTTAAACTACCATAACTTATTGCTGACTGAGTTACATCATAAGAAAGAAAAGTATCCATTTCATTGCCATCAGAATCTTCTACTAAACCTGAATCTGCCCCATCGTCATCAGTGGCTTTAACCGAAACTAACCAATTCTGGTTGTACCAAGGAGAATCACTTGAACTTGAACCAACGGTTGGATCAGCATGGTATTGCAAAGGAAAGGTGCAAGTCCAAGTAGCATCAGAATCGCTTGAGTTTTCACAACTGCCAGCGTCTTGAGAACAGTTTGGGTTCCAAGAAGTATAAGCGTCAGGATAACAATTATTAGCATTATATTCTGAAGATTCGTCACAAGAAGCTTGTCCAACCCCTGAACGATAAACATTAATTATGGCTGAAGCAATTTCATCACCACCGCTCGCATTTTGACAACTATTATTGTCAGTTACTGTAAATTTGACTTTAAAGCCAGTTGTTTCGCCTTCAGAAGTAGTTAAGGTCAAATTACCACTTTCGTCTGTATCTAATAATTGAATAGAAGAAGCAGAAATGCTTGGAGCAACATTGCTTACTGTCAAAGTAGAATCAGTACCTTGAGAACCGCCAGAAGCAGCAAATCCGTGATTATCTACAATAAAACCATAGGCGCTGTAATCTTTGTCCTGATAAGGTGTGGGGATATCGTAGGTACAGCTTGGATTACTACTGCTAGCAGAACTATGGCACCATTCTCCTCCGTTGCAAGAAGGACTGCTTCCACTGGTAAAAGAGTTGGTCTTACAGACATACAGAGTGACTGTGTCAGAGGTTCCATCAGTATCAGAATCAGAAGCCGTGGTTGTCCAAGTTACTGTTGCTCCTGGATCTTTAGGAGAATCGTCAGAAAAAGCGGTAAAAGAAGGCCGATGGTTTACATTAAAAGGAGAGCCAGAAACTCCTGAACCTTGGCTAGAAGAAGAACATTGCTGGTCAGAAGAAGCAGCATCACAAACAAAAGCATACCAGATATTAGATTCACTATCACTTGCTGAAGTAGTGTAAGAACAACTGGCTTCTGAACCACTGGCTGTTGAAGAAGAAATACACCAACTTCCTCCATTACAAGTCGGCGCTCCTCCACCTGTGCCAGCAGTAATTGCATTCGTCTTACAGATGGCTAAATAATAATTATCTCCATTGCTATCTGTGGCTATTGCTTTAAAAGTAACATTAGAACCAGCATTAGTCGGAGAACTGCTTGAAGAAACTGGATCTTCTTGAGGTCCAGAAGTAAAACTTGGAGCAGAGTTAGCAACAGTTACTGAGGTATTGACCGTATCAGCAACAATTTTGGTTAAAGGAAAATTAAAACCCAGAATGACTGACAAAATAACTAAGAAAAACAAAAGTTTAGCCCATTTTTTCTTTACTTTTTTAAACATAATTTCCTCCTTAATTATTAATTA
>CAYTBZ010000002.1:0-78911 GCA_964436275.1 uncultured Gammaproteobacteria bacterium
GGGGTAAAGAATTTTTAATAGGCAAAGAATATTGGGATTTTCTTGGCGGAGATAACACTTTTGAGCAATTGTTAGATTTATTTGATTTAGTAGGTAAGGAATTTAAAGAGAAAATCCAACAAAAAATTAAACAGGTTGCTAAAGAGAAAATGGAAGATTAATTACATAAAGTTGTATAAATTTAGTATGACTCAATTATGCTTTACATCAAAGAAATAGAAAAAATTACCTTTCAGGATGTAATAGAATTTTGTAATCAACAATATAGAGAGAATATTAATCTTGATTACAAACAAGAGCTGAATAGTGGTGTAGCAAAAACTATAGCAGCAATGGCGAATACATGGGGAGGACTCATAATTATTGGAGTGGAGGAAAAGGACAGCAAACCGAAATTGCCAGTAAGAGGGATAGAGTATAAAGAACATTTGCGGGAACAAGTAAACAATATAATTTTAGGCAATATAATGCCTCCAATTTTTCCAGAAATTCAGGTGTGTACATCCCAAGATGACAAGAGAGCATTCATAGTTATAAGAGTCCCTCAAAGTAATCTTACTCCTCATGCAATTAAAAATAATACGAAAGTATATATTAGAACAGACACAAGTAATGAACCGGAAGAATTAGCGAGCGTAGATAGAATATTATGGCTCATTGATAGGCGTAAAAAATCCGAGATGTTAAAAAATGATTTTTATGAAAGGGCTGAAGCAAGATTTAATACCCTTTGTAAAAGGGAGGGGGTAATCATAGAAAGAACAGATGCTATCTTTGGCATATGTCCCCTTTATCCATTTGAAGCATTGATAGATTATAAAAAATTACATCAAGATATTCCTAATAAAATACGAACAGGCGGATGGGGTTACACCTTTCCTTTATACTTAATGAGACAAAGTGAATTTTTACCTACACAATACGGTGCGTACGGTTTTTTTGTTAACGATAGGAGTAAATATGTGCTATATGAAGAAATAAATCATTATGGATTATTTTATCATAGAGAAGACTTAGCTCATGCAAGTAAAAACAATGAAGGGAAAATTGTATATAATTCTCTTTTATGGGAAATTCTGACAAGAACAGATATGTTTCTTGAGACAGTGCTTAAATTATACAATGAATTGGGTTATTGGGGTTTACTGGACCTAAGAATATCATTTAACAAACTACACGATGTTGCTTTTAAAGACCTCCCGGCTCCTCGGGGTTATATAAAATTTGATGATATTGAATCTTATCCCATAGACCAACATTTGGAGTTTAAAAAAATAATTTCTTATAAAGAGTTAAAAAATGATAGGATAACATTGCTTATTGATTTAGTAAAAGAAATTAGTTGGGGTATCGGATTTTCTCATATAAAACCTGGAACTATTAGACGATTATTAGAGGAGAATGGTAGAATATAAAATCTGCCTCATCCATCCCAAAAATTGACAAAACAAAGTCCGCCGAAGGCGGACAGAGAGGACGGAAGGTGCCAGTACTGGGCGGGTTATGCGTCTATCAGGGCGCAGAGTTCTGCTAAAATAGGTTCGAGCATCGTTCAGTAATTGCGATAAAAATACCGCTCCTTAAGGAGCGGTATTTTTGTTTTTATATTTTTATATAACTTATTTATTAAGAATCTCTCTGGTTGATTGATCAACAATTCCATTAACAGGAAGATGATGGATTTTTTGAAAAAGTTTTACTGCATTTCTAGTAATTGGCCCAAACCATCCACTACAAATAACCCATGAAGGGAAATATCCTAAATTTTTTAATTTAATTTGTAAGTATTTTACTTCTTCTCCTTGGTCATTAAATTTTAAGTCATTTTTAAAGAAATATTGGTGTTCAACTATTTTTTCTCCATTAAGTGCTTTACGCGTACGGGGACCAACTATTCCGCAGGGATAAATTCCTTTTGATTTTTGGAACTCTTTTACTGCCTTTTCTGTTATCGGTCCAAACCAGCCAGTAGAATCAATATCTTTAGGAAAGAATCCTAACTCTTTAAGGCGGTCTTGCAGTTTCACTACTTCTTGATTCTTCTGGCCAAAATAAAGAGTTTTCTTGAAAAGGAAAGTTGCTTTTTCTTGATCTTTCTTTTTTTCTTTCTCCTTTTTCTCTTTTTCTGATTTTTCCTTTGATATTTTATGGGGTTTATTTTCTTGTTTTTCTGTTCCTTGATAGACAATTTTTTGAGAAATAACTTTTGAAGGACGGCCATATTGGTTATAGAAGCGCACATAGACAGTATATATACCAGATGGACAGGAAGAACGCTCGCTACAAATGTCAAAGTTATATTCTTTTTGATATTTTATCCGGCTGGCGTTTCTGAAGTCAGGAAAAGTAGAAATTGCCATTTGTGTTGTATCTGGACCACCTTCTAATTTTAATTTTACCCAATGGTTTGAAACCGGACTATTTCCTCTACTAATGATGAGTTTAAATCCTCCGGTTGGTGGGGTAGGGGGTTTGAAAAAATTTGGAGGAGCGCTGCCTGTGGAGCAATCTTTAGTAGAAGTAGAAACAGTAGAAGTAAAAGAAGTTTCTACTCCATCGCCGTTTCTTGCTTTAACTCGGAAAGAATAACTAGTTCCGCATTCTAAATTATCGCTTACCCATGAGGTATCAGTAATCCATCCAGAATTAGTTCCTTTAGTAATATTTTCTATATAATATTCAGTATAGCTTGGATTGGAATTAGCTGACCAAGAAGCAGTAATTTGTGTTTGCGAATCAGCAGTTAAGGATAGAGAAGAGGGGACATTAGCTAAAGTATAAACAGAGGAAGAATTGCTTGAAGCCGGGCTTTCGCCTCGGTCGCTCCGATAAGCATGAACATGGACAGCATAGGCAGTGTTGGGCGATAACCCTGTGGATTGATAACTAGTTGAATTTGCTGGGATATTATCTACATCCGTACCGCTTCCCACGACAAAATCTAAGTGAAAATATTGTTCATAAGAAGAATTGTCTGTCCAATGCCAAGTAATAGCCGTTGAGGAATTGACTGTTGGAGAACCAATAGTTGGTGCTGCTGGCGTGGTATATACTTCTGAAGAAGTAGCATAGTCAGAATTGCCAGCAGAATTATATGCCCTTACTCGATATTGATATTTATGATTAGCCGAAGTAGAGGTATCTGAATAAGAAGTGGCATTTGCCGAAGCAGTAGCAATTTGTGACCAGGTTCCATCATTATCTTTTCTTTCTATTTTATACCCATCTTCTACTGAAGAATTATCTGTCCAACTTAAATCAATTTGCGAATCCGAAGAATAGTTAGCTGTTAAACTACTTGGGTTATTTGGTGTATTGATAAGAGAAAGGGTATCGTTTCCGCTAGCCGAACCGTTAGTTGCTGTAAGAATAACATTAGTTTGTTCAGCGCTTAGATTGGAAATAGTTAGATTACCCGTCCAAATTCCATCATCAGTAAATTCACTTTCTGATAAAGAAGTAGGACTAATAGTTCCTTGGTCAACAGTCAAGGAAGTTGAACCACTCAAATTAGTAGTTGTATTGTTATATTCATCCCGACTAGTAATGGTGGTAGAAAAGGCAGAACCCACAGTAGCTGAATCTGGGGCGTCTACTAAAAAATTATTAAGGGAGCCAGCCGCGACCGTTACTCCTAAATTATGACCATCACTATTATGTGTCCCGTCAGTAACAGCGATATTTGCTGATTCGGCTTTATACAATTTCATTGTGCAAGTGGCTATACCATTGCTAAAGGTTAATACAGTTGAATTTCCAAAATTAATATCGTTGCTGTTTTTGTCAGTACAAGTTGGCTGGGTTCCGTCAGGAGCAGAGTTGGCTCCAGAAAAAGTAAGGGTCATATCTCCGGAATAAGGATAGACATTATTTTGATTTGTCTTAGCAGTGATAGTAATTGTTTGCGAGGCACCAGCAGTCATTGAGGATGAGCCACTAATCTCAAAATGGTCAAAATATTCTTCTGGTTGATCTGGATTAAAGAATACACCAGGAGAAGAAATGTTATTATAGGAAGTGCTTATCCAGCTGCTACTTCTAATAGAATTAGAGATTCGTATTTCGTCAATTTCTCCTTTTCCCTTAGTGTTGCCTGAATTGCCTCCTCCTAAGTAAAAATTACTTCCTGGATCGTGCCAAACAACTGATTGCGAATCACGTTGAACTCCATTTACATAAAGAACTTTGTTTCCTGTTTTTTCCCAAGTAAAGACAATATGATAAGTAGCTCCTGGACCATCTAAATTATCTAGATCATAAGAAACTGGAGTACTGCCTGTTGGATCAATCCTTGCTTTTAGTAATCCATTACTATCAATCCACATTTCCCAATTGTTTTCTCCTACTGAATTGTCAAAAATAGTGTTATAGTCAAACCAGGAATCAGCCGGTTTATACCATAACTCAATTGTTCCTTGGTCAGGTAGGGTATAAGAAAATGAACTATAATCATCATTACCATCAAAACTAAGTGAACCATCACTGTTGGTTGTTACTATTGGATTTAAAGTACAGATATATCCTGAGGATGTTCCTGTTCCTTTTAGGATATTTAGAAATGGTGCATAAGTATCATCTCCTTGAAAATAATCTAGTCCTTCCCAATAGTCAGCCGGGCTGGGGCTTTGGTAAATTGTTCCCAAAACTGTTCCGTCTTTTTTAACTAAGTAAGTATAATCAGCAGAATCTGTATCTGAGTTGATGTAAAAATAATTGTTATAATGGGTAATACCTTGAGGGTGAGGAATATTGGAACTAAGAGAAATATAGCCAAGATAGGAAAAATTACTTAGGTCATATTTCCATATTTTAGAGCCATCGCAATAAGAAACAAGATAAATAATCCCGTTTGCTCCGTCTTCTGGGATGACAGTAATTCCGGCAACTTCAAAGTTTTGGGCTGAGATATCATGAACACTTAAGCGGCTTAAATCAGAGGCACTAAAAACAGCAATTTTTTGATCAGAAACATCTCCACAGCCATTATAATGTTCCATTGGCACATAGAGTTTGCCATTTTCATAATCACCATCGCCTAAATGGTCAACATTACTTAATCCAGCAAAGGGGTCAGTATTAGAAGCTTGAAGTGAACCACCAAAGGGTGGTTTCATCGAAAATGAAATATATTTATATAAGGCATCAGTATGAATAGTATAATCATAATCTCCATTAGTAGTATATCCTTGATGACTATGTGTATCTACACTACCACAGAAACCAATGAATCGGTTAGGATGACCATAATTAGTGCCATCTCGATTATTGACTGTAGAATCTTCTAAAGTATCTCCTTCTAATGATTTAGCATGTAAAACAATTTGATAATTGCTGTCCCAAACATTAGTGGCATCTTCTTGATTAGAGCAATTTGCATTACCGTAGTACATATAAATAACCGTATCAGTTGAAGAAGATAAAGAATCAATTTTAACCCAAGCAACTAACTCTCCGGTGATAGGATCATATTTTTCTATTTCATGACTTAGTTTTGTTGAGCCATCGCTTTTAGTAAAAAGGATATCATTGCCAGTAGATTGGGCAACATGTCCTCCATGCGCTGTATCCTTTAAACTATCATCTGTTATAGGTACCATAACCGGGAAATCAGTTAAATCAGCATCAACTGAGTAGTGATCAATAGTTAGTTTTTTCCGGTAAGTCCAGTCAGTATCATACCAATTTTCTCCAACAGCTTTAACCGGGTGAGAATTTATTAAAAAAATTCCTCCTAAGATTTGAAAAACAAGAATTAGGAGAATGATTTTTTTATAGGAGAGAAACAAGGATAAAAAAAGGAACTTTTTTCTTGGAGACATAGGTTTTTCTTATTAACTTATTTTTTTGATTTTATTGGTAGAGTAAACCAAAAGGTACTTCCTTTTCCTTCTTTTGATTGGAAGTTTATTTCTCCCCCGGACATTTTAATAATTCCTTTAGCGATAAAGAGGCCAAGGCCAGTTCCACTAATTTCTCTTTGGGGGGGATAATTTTTTGCCCGAAAGAATTTTTCAAAAACTCTTTTTTGTAATATTGCTGGTATGCCAATTCCATTATCTTTAACAGTAAATTTTATCTGATTATTTTCTTTAAGTAAACTTACTTTTACCTTCCCACCTTCTTTTTTAGAATATTTAATTGCATTATCAATAAGATTTTGAATAACCATTCTTATCCTTTCTGGATCAGCATAAACTAAAGGAAGATTTTTTTCTTTTTCTAAAACAATATTAACTTTCTTTTCTTTAGCTAAGGGGAGGAGTTCTTTAACAACGCTTTCTACTATTTCTTCTAAAGAAATTTCTTGCGGGTTTATTTTTAATCTTCCTTCTTCAATTCGACAAACATTAAGCAAGTCATTAACTAAGTCAATCATCCGTTTATTGCTTTTATTAACAATCTCAAATATCTCTTTTTGTTTTTCACTTAAATGTCCGGTTTTTTCATCTCCCAAAAGTTCTAAAGACCATCTTAAGCTAGAAAGAGGAGAACGAAGTTGATGGGCGACAATGCTAACAAACTCGCTTTTTGTTTTATTGACCCAGGCTAATCTTTCAAAACTATTTACAATCATACTTCCAGAAATTAAGAGAATAATTGATGCTAAAGCGAGCAGAATGATAAGAAGTTCAGGAGCAATGTAATGAATGCCGACATAATAAGAGAAAATAATAATGGCAATAATAACAACACCCATTATAATGAAAAGAAAATTTGGGCATTGATAAAGAGGAATTTTATATTTCTTGCAGTCAGAGAGGAAGTTTAATTTTTTGAAAAATTGTTTAATCATTTTAAAAATTAATCTTTTTGTTTTTAATATAGCATATTTTTTAGAAAAATGCTATTTACCTTGTCAGATTTAAATTATTAGTTTAAGATAAAAATATAAACTTAATAATTATTTATTTTGTTTTATGTTAAAAATCAAAATCAAAAGAGTTATTAATTCTATTTTTGTAATTTTATTTTTATTTTCCTATTTAGGTCTTTTTGGGGGAGTTGGCTTAGTCAAAGCATCAAGTGGCGCTTTATATCTCTCACCTTCAACCGGCTCTTTTAAAGTTGGTCAAACATTCTCAGTAAAGGTTCAAATTAATAGTGGCGATAATCAGATTAATGCTGCTGAAGGTAAAATAAAGTTTAATCCCGAAGAACTTGAGGTGAAAAGTATTTCCCATCAAAATTCAATTTTTAACCTTTGGATACAAGAACCAAATTTTTCTAATTCTTCAGGAGAAATAAATTTTTCCGGCGGAACAACCAAGCCATTTCAAGGAACTCAGGGAACAATTTTTTCTTTCACCCTTCAAACAAAACGCCCGGGGACCTCGCCGCTTAAGTTTTCTTTTGGTCGGGTTTTAGCTGCTGATGAAAAAGGCACAGATATTCAGGCAAAATTAATTTCAGCCAGTTACCTTGTTCAATCTTCAGAGGAGAAAAAAGAAGAAGAAAGTTCTTCATCAAAAATGGGAAATTCCAATCCTTTTACCCCTATATCTTCTTCTAAAAAAACACCAGCTGCTCCAATAATTACTTCTTTGACGCATCCTGATTCTGAAAAATGGTATAGTCAAAATACTGCTAAATTTATCTGGAAAGTCCCTTCTGATGTTCAGGCAGTTAAATTATTAGTTGGGCATAAACCGATTGCTAGTCCGACTGTTTATTATTCTCCACCAATTACGAGTAAAGTGATTAATGATTTAGATGATGGAATTTGGTATTTTCATATTCAATTTAAAAATAAGTATGGCTGGGGAGAAATAACCCATTATAAATTTCAAATTGATACCCAACCACCTCAACCATTTAAAATTAAGGTAAAAGAAGGAAGGGTAACCGATAATCCTAAACCGACATTACTTTTTAAATCAATTGATAAAACTTCAGGCATTGACCATTATGAGATAAAAATTGATGATAAGAAATCCTTAGAGGAAAAAGAGAAAAGCGAATATCAATTGCCATTGCTCTCGTCCGGGAATCATTTGATTATTGTTAAAGCTGTAGATAAAGCAGGAAATTATACTTCTTCTGCTATAGAAATTAAAATTTTACCAGTAGAATCACCCAAAATTATTTCTTATCCCCAAGAACTTCTCTCAAAAGAATTATTGTCTGTCAAAGGAAAGGCAAAGCCGGGCATAAAAGTTGTTCTTTATTATCAAAAAGATAAAGGTAAAATAAGAAAGATTCAATTAAAGGCTGATAAGAATGGAAATTGGTTTTACCAATCAAAAGAAGGTTTGTCTCCAGGAAAATATTATCTTTGGGTAGAAGCAGTAAATCAGTATGGTGCTAAAAGTAAGTCAACTAAAAAAGTAACATTCTTTGTTCGCTCTCTTGGCGTTTCCTTTTCCAAAAGAAAAATCTTTCCAATTCTTCCTTATCTATTTTTAGCTATTATCTCACTAACCATTCTTCTATTACAACTGGCGAAAAAGCCAAAGAGAAAAAGAGGAATAAAAGTGAAAGTAAAAGAGAAAAAAGACAAAGAAATAGAGATGATAAAGAAAAATCTTGCTGTTCTGGAGAAGGGGATAAAAGATGAGATAAACCGGCTTAAAAAGAAAACTCGTTTGAGCAAAGGCGAAAAAGAAATACTTAATCATTTAAAAGATCTTTGGCAAGAGATAAGAAAAAAATAGAATAATAAATTGGGTCAATACTTGACCCAATTTATTTTATTTGATATTATTTAGATAATCTAATAATTCAATAATTAAACTAATTATGTTATGAAAAAAGCAAAAAAAGAACTTAACGAAAAAATTATTTCTCTTATCTTTGAAATTAATCGTTTAATCAGAAAGAAAATTCAAAGAAAGATTAGAAGAGGACATCTTTCCTTTTTAGAATTAGCAACTATTCATTACATTAAAGGTAAAGGTAAACCGATTATGAAAAACATTGCTAATCATTTTCTAGTTAGGCCGTCTTCAATAACTCCTTTAATTGACCAGTTAGTTAAGAAAAAATTGATTAGAAGGATTTTAAGCAGAAAAGACAGAAGAAAAATATATTTAACCCTTACATCCGAAGGAGAAAAAATGATAGAAAAGGAGTTAAAAAAATTTTCTTTAAACATAAAAAAGTTTCTTGCCTCTCTCAAAAGAGAGGAGAAAGAAACACTGATTAAAATTTTAGAAAAACTTAATAAGAATATTCAGAAAAAATAATATTATTGATTATTAATAAGATTAATATGAAAAAGAATAGGCAAAAGAAAATTCTTATTATAGGACTTTTAATTTTTATTCTTATTCTTCTTTTTTCTTATTTTCTAAGAAAAAGGAATGGTCAATATGAGATTGTCTCTGTTAGGCGAGGTGATATTAAAGAAGAAATAGAAGTTAGTGGAAGAGTTAAGGCTTGGGATGAAGTTGATTTAGCCTTTGAAAGAGGGGGAAAAGTAAAAGAAATATTAGTTAAAATTGGTGATGAAGTGGAAAAGGACCAGTTATTGGCCGTTCTTGATTTTTCCGAAGAGGCATCACAATTAGCGCGAGCAAAAGCAATATTAGAAAGCGCTAAAAGTCAATTAGCCCAGGCAGAAGCGAGTTTAAAAGCAGAAAAAGCAAAGCTTAATCAACTTAAAAGAGGAACAAGAGAAGAAGAAATAAAATTAGCTGAAGTTAAGGTAGAGAACGCTCAAAAAAGTTTAGTTGAAGCAAGAGAAAATTTAGAAAAGGTAAAAAAATTAAATAAATCAGATTTAGAGAAGGCAGAACAAACTTTATCTGATGCTTTGAGGGCTTGGCAAACAGCCCAGGAAAAGGCTGAAACAAGTTTAGCCAATGTTTACGCCGATGTACCTGATGTTCTTAATAACGCCTATGTTAAAAGTATTGACGCGGTAAATAGCCAAAGTGACGAGATGTTTTCTTCTGATTTTACTGCTCATCCTCAACTTACTTTTATTACTTCTGATATTCAGGCAGAAATAGATGCAGAGAATTTAAGGGTTCAAGCAAATCAGGCTATTGATGATTTCCAAAAGATGTTGGAGGATTTAAATTCTGAAGATTACTCTTCTTTAGATAATGCTTTAGATAAAGGATTTACTTATTTAAAGACAATTCGTTCTTTTCTTAATGCTTTGAATAAAGCAGTTGATAGAGCGATTGGCTTATCTCAAACAACCATTGATACATATAAGAGTCAGATAAATACGGCTCAGACAAACATTGAAACAGCAATTTCTTCTTTAAATAGTCAAAAACAGACAATTAGTCAGCAGAAAATAACCAATCAAGTTAATCTTGATACAGCTCAAACTACTTTAAATTCAGCAGAGAAATCTCTTGAGCTTACCAAAGCTAGTAATGAAAACAAACTTAATTCAGCTGAGGATAAAGTAAAAGAAGCGGAAAATGCTTTGAAACTGGCTCAAGCAGAACTTAATCTTAAAAAAGCAGGTTATACTTCTGAAGAAATCACTGCCCAAGAAGCGCGAGTTAAAGAGGCGGAAGCAAATTTAAGTTCTCAACAAAGTAGAGTAAAACAAGCAGAGGCGGATGTTGCTTATTATTCGAGTTTAATCAAAGCTAAAAAAATTATTGCTCCTTTTTCCGGGAAGGTAATTAAAAAGAATATAGAAAAAGGCGAGATAGTCAGTCCTAATGAACCTGTTATTTCTTTAATTTCTTCTTTTCCTTATAAAGTAGAAGCAAATATCTCTGAGATGGATATTGCTAAAGTAAAAATTGGTCAACCGACAGAAATAACCTTGGATGCCTATGGAGAAAGAGTTATCTTTAAAGCAAAAGTTTTTTCTATTGACCCAGCGGAAACGCTCATTGAGGGAGTAGCAACTTATAAAACTACTTTTGAATTTTTAGAAAAAGATGAACGGATAAAGCCAGGAATGAGCGCTGATATTACCATTCTTACCAGCCATCATAAGGATGTTCTTCTTCTTCCAAGGAGAGCAGTAATTACCAAAGATGGAAACGAATGGGTAAAGATTTGGCAAAAGGGTAAGGTGAAGGAGAGAAAAGTAAAAACAGGAATTTTTGATACTCAGGGGAATATTGAAATCATTAGTGGTCTAAAAGAAGGAGAAAAAGTAGTCATTAGTTCTAAATTAAAAGATTAAAATGCTCATTAAGGCAATTAATTTAGAAAAAATATACCATACTGATGAGGTAGAAACTGTTGCTCTTAGGGGGATTAATTTGGAAATAGAGCAGGGCGAATTTGTGGCAATTATGGGACCGTCGGGTTCAGGTAAATCAACCTTGCTTCATATTTTAGGATTTCTTGACCGACCAACTAAAGGACAATATTTTTTTCAAGGAAAAACAATGGATGAATTTTCTGATGAAGAACTTGCTCGGATTAGGAATAAAGAAATAGGTTTTATTTTTCAGGATTTTAATCTTTTACCACGAACAAGCGTTTTAGATAATGTTTGTCTTCCTCTCCTTTATGCAGGAATGGGGGAGAAAGAACAGAAGGAATTAGCAATTAAAGCTATTGAAGAAGTTGGTTTAAAAGAAAGATTAACTCACTTACCTTCGCAACTTTCTGGAGGGGAGAAACAAAGAGTGGCAATTGCTCGGGCAGTAGTCAATAATCCAGCAGTTATTTTTGCTGATGAGCCGACAGGCAATCTTGACTCTAAAACAGGAGAAGTTGTGATGAAAATTATTAGTCAGCTTAATCAGAAGGGTCATACAATTGTTTTGGTTACTCATGAGACCTATACTGCTCAGTACGCCCAACGGATTATTAGAATGAAGGATGGCTTAGTAGAAAATGAAGAATTAGTCAAAAATCGTCGTTTTGTTGATAAAGACGGATTTATAAAATGATTTATCAAATAAAGACAGATTTATATGATTTTATTGAACTATTTTAAAACAGGAATTACTAGTTTAAAGATTAATAAGTCCCGTTCTTTTTTGACAATTTTGGGAATAGTTATTGGCATTGCTGTAGTTATTGTCATTGTTTCTATTAGTCAAGGAGCCAAGAATCTTATTCTTAACCAGATTAAATCAATTGGTGCTGACGTGATTACTATCAGGCCAGGTCGTACACCTAAGGGGATGAGCGATATTGGCGAAGTAATGCTTTCTAATTCCCTTAAGGAAAAAGATATTCAAGCATTGTCAGATAAAAGGAATATTCCTGAAATAGTGGATATTGTTCCTTCTGTTTTGGTTCCTGGCGGGGTGGCTACAGGAAAAGAAAGATTTGATGCAATGGTCCTTGGTTGGTCAGCAGAGTGGTTGGCTAAAATGTTTGATATTTATCCAGAAAGAGGAAATTTATTTGGAGAGCAGGAAATAAAAGAGAGAGCAAAGGTAGCGGTTATTGGCTCGCGGGTTAAAGAAGAATTATTTAAAAATGATGATGCTTTGAACAAAAAGATAAGAATAAAAGGAAAGAAATTTCGCATTATTGGTATTTTACCTCCAAAAGGACAGGTCTCAATGTTTAATCTTGATGATATGGTTCTTATCCCTTATTCTACTGCCCAAAAAGACATTTTAGGTATTGACTATTATCAAGAAGTATTAGTTAAAGTCAAAGATGAGCAATCTGTACCTTTGGTAGTAGAAGAGATTAAAAGAGTTTTAAGAAATCAACATAAAATTACTGATCCAAGTAAAGATGATTTTCATATAATGACTCAAGCGGATATGGCTCAAAGGATTGGTGTGATTACTCGCGTTCTTTCTCTTCTTTTACTTTCTGTGGCGGCAATTTCTTTAATTGTCGGCGGAATTGGTATAATGAATATTATGTTGGTTTCAGTTACTGAAAGAACAAGAGAGATTGGCTTGCGTAAAGCAGTAGGAGCAACTAATAAAGATATTTTATATCAATTTTTAGCGGAAACTATTTTATTAACTAGTCTAGGCGGAATAATAGGAATTATTTTAGGATTATTTTTCTCTTTTATTATTTCTTTGATTTTGAGCCGCTTGATAGGGTATACTTGGCCATTCAGTTTTTCTCTATGGGCAGTTATAGTTGGCTTAATTGTTTCAGGAATTGTTGGTTTAATCTTTGGTCTTTATCCGGCTAAAAAAGCAGCAGAAAAAAATCCTATCGAGGCTCTTCGTTATGAATAATTCAAACAAATGAAGAAATATGCTAAAATAGGAAATCGACCGGGTAAACCGGCTTATCGGACGCCCTCCTCTTGGCGAATGAAAAAAATTTTTAAGAAGGTAAAAAATGAAAAAAGTAGAAGAAGAAATTAAAAAATCTGTTCAAGAATTGAGAGAAACTGTTAAACAACGCACTTTTTCTTATATTATTACTGCTTTAGGATTAGTTGCTGGTCTTGCTTGGAACGAAGCGATTAAATCCTTGATTGATAATATTTTTCCTTTAGAAAAAAATTCTCTTTTAGCAAAATTTATTTATGCTTTTGGGGTTACCTTAATTGTCATTTTAGTTATTTTTTATTTAGAAAAAAGAATTAAGAGAAACAAATAAAATGGTTGAAGAAAAATATCAACCAGTTTTTTCAGTTATTATGCCTACTTATAATCGGGCTTACATTCTCTGGCGGGCTATTCAATCCGTTTTAAAACAAACCTATCCCTTTTTTGAATTATTGATTATTGATGATAATTCTAAAGACAAGACAGAAGAATTAGTTAAACTTTTTAAAGATCCTCGCATCAGATATTTTAAATTAAGTAAAAATCGGGGGGCGTCGGCTGCTCGTAATTTTGGCTTGAAAAAAGCGCGTGGTCAATTAATTGCTTATTTAGATAGTGATAATGTTTGGCATCCTGAATTTTTGGAGGTGATGAAGCAGGCTTTTGAAAAATATCCTAAAAAGATATTGATTTTTTGTAAAAAAAATTATCGCCTGACTTTGATTGATGAAAAAGGAAAGGAAAAGCGAATTCGAGATGAATTGACTGGCCATAAGAAATATTTTGATTTAAAGAGATTATGGCACCGCCGGATTATAATTGATACTAATACAATGTGTCATCGAAAGAAAGAGATTGTAAAATTAGGCGGTTGGGATGAAAAGATAAAATTTTGGGAGGATTGGGAATTGACTTTGAGAATTAGTAAAAAATATCCTCAAGGTTTTCTTTATCTAAACCGGGCGATGATTGATTATGAGCAGAAAATAGATTTACGTAATTCTGATAAACTTTTTTCTTTCTGGGAGAGAGAAGAGAAAAAAATTTTTCAAAAACATAAAGGGCACCCTTTATTAGAAGGACAAAGTTGGTTCCCTCCTCAAAGAGGCAATAAATCAACTTTAGGAGTAATTGAGTACTTAAGAGAAAAATATAAATCTTTTCAAAAATAAACTTTATCAAATAGATTATTTTTTAACTTCCGGATTTCATCCGGTTTTTTATTTACCCTTGACTTTTATCGAAAAATATGATATTATTAAATTAGGTAAGATCTTTAAAACTTAAACTCTAAAAAGAAAGGAGAGAAAATGAAAACTTTGTTAGAAATATTAGTAATAGGAGTAATGATAGTAAGCGCTGTTTTTGGCCAAACAGAGACACAAGAAGAAGCAGTTAAGCGATTTCTTGAGAATCATCATATTGATAATAATTTTCTGGGAGTTGATGAATTTCTTCATCAGCCTCCAGGAGCACCGATTCTACCCTTTCTGGTTAACCAAGATTATCAATTGCCTTTTAGCCCCGGTTTTGGTTTGGTCAAGTCAGAGGGTTTAAAAGTCAGCATGAGAGTTAGGATCAAGTCAACAGAAGTTTTTCTTAATCCAGAAGCTGCTGCTATCGCAGTTAAAACAATGGATGAAAAAAAGAATGGTCTCGGGTTTAAATTGTTTTTTTCCTTTAATGAGGTAGCGCCGGCTTTTGCCATGGAAATGATTCTTGATTCAGAGGCGAATACTTTAATCGGTACAGGAGTGGGTTCAGATTTCCAAGGTTTCTTTTTTATGAAGAGGTGGAAAACTAAAAACGGAGAATTCCGACTTGCAGCGACTTTTCCTCCTAATTCAATTTCTTTTTCCTATGCCCTTGCTTTAAAATAATAATTTTGTTAAAGCCCGCTTTTGCGGGCTTTTTTCTTGTTTAAAATTATTTGTTTTGTTATTATTTTAGAAATGAAGAAAAGAATTACAGAAAAAACAATTTTAGCCGAAGTTTTAAGGATTGAGGGGAGTAAAGAAATTTTAGAAAAATATAATGTCCCTTGCCTTTTTTGTCCTTTTGCTCTTTTAGAAGCAAATAATTTAACTCTTGGTCAAATTGCTGAAATGTATGAATTAAATTTATCTGGGTTGTTAAAAGAATTAAATCAACTGAAAAAGAAAAAATAATTACTTGTTTTAAATAAATCTCGTTTAAAAACGAGATTTATTTGTCTTTAGATTCTTAATATGTTAAAATTTTTAGAAATAATTTAAATCTTCCCTTGTTTGACCAAGGTTCTTAAACATCTAGTACAAATAGTTATTTTCTTTCCCTGAATAATTTTTGTCTGAAGATTTAAATGTTGCTTTCGTTTTGTTGCCCTCATTGAATGACTTCTTTTTACTGAAGAAAGGGCTGTTCTTCCACAAATAGCACATTTACGAGACATAGTTGAGTAATTAAATTTAAAATATAATTATCAATAACTTAGCAAAAAAGAAAAAATAAATCAAGAGAAATGGGGATTGAGTTAATTTTTATTATTTTAATTTTTCTTTTTTCAGTTATAATTCATGAGGTCTCTCATGGCTTAGCAGCTGATGCTTTAGGTGATCCAACGCCTCGTTTGGCAGGTCGTCTTTCTCTTAATCCCTTACGTCATTTAGATCCCTTTGGCTCAGTTTTACTTCCTCTTTTGTTGATCTTTAGCGGAAGCAGGTTTGTTTTTGGTTGGGCAAAGCCAGTTCCAATTAATCCTCTATATTTAAGAGATAAAAAGTATGGTCCAGCCAAGGTTGCTTTAGCCGGACCAGGAGCAAATTTACTGCTTGCTTTTATTTTTGGTTTATTCCTTCGTTTTTCTATCCACTGGTTCCCTCATTTAACCCGTTTCTATCTTTTCTTAAGCTACATTGTTTATATTAATATCCTTTTGGCTGTTTTTAATCTTATACCTCTGCCTCCTCTTGATGGTTCGCATATTCTTTTTGCTTTTTTGCCATCTTCAACTCTTAAAATTTTTCTTCAAAAATACGGAATTTTTATTTTAGTTTTATTTATTTTTTTCGGTTTCCCTTTTATTTTACCTATTGTTTTTTCTATTTATAAACTTTTTGTCGGCTCTCCAATAATTTTTTAGTTATAATTATTGACAATTTTATAAGTATTCTTTATAATGGGATAAACTAATTGAGAATTTTGGAAAATTATTTTATTTTTTATTTTATGCCAACCATTCAACAATTAATTAGAAAAAAAAGAAAGAAAGTAAAGAAGAAACCAAAAACGCCAGTTCTAAGAAAAAACCTTAATGCTCTGAAAAGGAAAGTTTATGAAAGTAAAAAGGGCAATCCTTTCAAAAGAGGAGTGTGTATAAAAGTAACTACAATGACTCCTAAAAAGCCAAATTCTGCTTTGAGAAAAATTGCTCGAGTTAGATTGTCTTCCGGAGAAGAAGTAACTGCTTATATTCCCGGTATTGGTCATAATCTGCAAGAGCACTCCGTAGTTTTGGTTAGGGGAGGAAGAGTTAAGGATTTACCTGGCGTTCGTTATCATATTGTTCGCGGAGTTTATGATGCTAGCGGAGTTGAAGGCAGAAAGACCAGTAGAAGTGCTTATGGAGTGAAAAAGGAAAAAACAAAAACCAAAGAAACAAAAAAAGAAGAATAAAGAATAAAAATTAATTTATGAGAGGAAAAAAGAAAATACCTGAAAGAAAAATTAATCCTGATCCTAAATATGGTCGGGTAATTATTGCAAAATTCATTAATTATATAATGAGAAGAGGTAAAAAGACAGTAGCCCAGAAAATTGTTTATCAGGCCTTTGATATTATTAAAGAAAGGACGAAGAAAGATCCTTTAGAGGTTTTTGATTTAGCTATAAAAAATGTCTCTCCAGAAGTAGAAGTTCGCTCACGAAGGATTGGCGGTGCAAATTATCAAATACCTATTTATACTAATGAAAAAAGACGTTTATCTTTGGCTTTTCGTTGGATAATCCAAGCAGCAAAAGCGAAGAAAGGTAAGGCAATGGCAGAAAAATTGGCTGAAGAATTAATAGAGGCATCGGAAAATCAAGGAGCAGCAGTAAAGAAAAAAGAAGAAGTTTATAAAATGGCTCAGGCAAACCGAGCTTTTGCTCATTTTGCTGGTTATTAATTTATAATTTATAGCTTATGCCCAGAGAATATCCATTAGAAAAAGTTAGAAACATTGGTATCATCGCTCATATAGATGCAGGAAAAACTACGGTCACTGAGCGAATTTTATATTATACAGGAAAAAAACACAAAATTGGTGAAGTTCATAATGGTGAGGCAGAAATGGACTGGATGGAGCAAGAAAAAGAAAGAGGAATTACTATTACTTCTGCAGCAACTACCTGTTTTTGGCCATTAGAACCTAAGGAAAGGACTCATCGGATAAATATTATTGACACACCTGGACACATTGATTTTACTGCCGAAGTTCAACGCTCATTAAGGGTTTTAGACGGAGGGGTAGTTGTTTTTGACGGAGTAGCCGGGGTGGAACCCCAGTCAGAAACTGTTTGGCATCAAGCGGAAAAGTTTGGTGTTCCCTTGATTTGTTTTATTAATAAAATGGATAGAATGGGGGCTGATTTTTATTATAGCCTTCAGACCATTCATCAACGTTTGACAAAAAATGCTTATCCTATTCAACTTCCTCTTGGCCGAGAGGAAAATTTCAGGGGTATTATAGATTTATTTACTCGAGAAGCGGAAATATATAAGGATGATATGGGTAAAGAGATTGTTCACCAAGAAGTTCCTTCTGAAATGAAAGAGGAAGTAGAAAAATATCGTCACCAATTAGTTGAAGCAATTGTTGAGCACGATGAGAACTTATTAGAAAAATATCTGAAGGGAGAAGAAATAGAGATAAATGATTTAAAGAGAGTTTTAAGAAAAGCAACTATTGAGGGGAAAATAGTTCCAGTTCTTTGTGGTTCAGCCCTTAAAAACAAGGGAATTCAATTTTTATTAGATGCTATTGTGGATTATTTACCTTCTCCTTTAGATATCCCGCCGGCTAAAGGTATTAATCCTCAAACTAATGAAGAGGTTTTGGTAAAAGCATCTGATGACGAACCATTTTGTGCTTTGGCTTTTAAACTGATGGCTGATCCATTTGTTGGAAATCTTTGCTATTTTCGGGTATATTCAGGAAAACTTCCTGCTGGTTCTTATGTTTTAGATACAAGTACAGGTAAAAAAGAGAGAATCGGACGGATTTTAAGAATGCACGCCAATAAAAGAGAAGAAGTTAAAGAAATTTATGCTGGAGAGATAGCTGCAGCCGTTGGCTTGAAAGATGTTTCTACTGGTCATACTCTTTGCGACCCACAAAGACCAGTTGTTTTGGAATCAATAACTTTTCCTGAGCCAGTTATCTCTGTAGCTATAGAGCCTAAGACAAAGTCAGACCAAGAAAAAATGGGTTTAGCTTTAACTAAACTAATGAGAGAAGACCCGACTTTTAAAGTAAAAACCGATGAAGAGACAGGACAAACAATAATTTCAGGAATGGGGGAATTACATTTAGATATCATAGTTGATAGATTAAAAAGGGAATTTAAGGTAGAAGCATTAGTTGGTAAACCGCAGGTTGCTTATAAAGAAACAATTAAAATACCTGCTGAGGCAGAAGGGAAATATATTCATCAATCAGGAGGTCGTGGGCAATATGGCCATTGTTGGTTAAGGTTAGAACCATTAGAAAGAGGAAAGGGCTTTGAGTTTGTTGATGCAATCAAAGGAGGAATTATTCCCAAAGAATTTATTCCAGCAATTGAAAAAGGAGTGAAAGAAGCAATGGCTAATGGTATTTTAGCCGGTTATCCAGTAGTAGATGTAAAAACTACTGTTTATGATGGTTCTTATCATGAAGTGGATTCTTCAGAAATTGCTTTTAAAATTGCTGCTATTCGCGCTTTTCAAGAAGGAGCAAAAAAAGCTAATCCAGTTCTTTTAGAGCCGATAATGAAAATAGAAGTTGTTGTTCCTGAGCAATTTTTAGGTGATGTTGTTGGTGACCTTAATTCAAGGAGAGTTAAACTAAAAGAAATAAAAGAAAGGGGACAGATGAAAGTTATTGATGGAGAGATTCCTTTAGCAGAAATGTTTGGCTATGCTACTAGCCTGAGATCATTAACTCAGGGCAGGGGTAATTATTCAATGGAATTTTCTCATTATCAAGAAGTTCCTGCTAATATTGCTGAAAAGATTATCGGAGAAAAAACATCAGAGAAATAAAAGAATATTGATTTATTTTTTTGTTTATTAGATAATAAGAACAATAAATGAAAATATAAGAAAAATTATGGATTCTCTAAAAGAGATAATTGAATTGCTAAAGAGAACGGGAGATAAATTTATTCTTTTAAATGAAGGGAAACCGATTGGAGTGATAATGACCTTTGAAGATTATAATGATTTAATTTTTACCAAAAGCGGAGTATCTGACTTGACAGAAGAAGAATTGCTCAATAAAATAAACAGAGAAATTGCTATATGGAAAGCAAGTCAAGATAAAGAGAAGATTGAGAAGTTTGATCTATATAGTGGTTTTAAAAAAATTAATAACTAACCTGAAAAATGACTGGTTATCTATAAAAGTATAACCAAAGTCATTTTCAGGATTATAAAGGAGTTAATTTTATGGCAGCAAAAGAAAAATTTGAAAGAACTAAGCCCCATCTTAACATTGGGACAATTGGTCATGTAGACCACGGTAAAACTACTTTAACCGCAGCGATTTTACATATTCTTCGCTTACAGGGGAAAAGAGCAGATGAAAAGACGGTTGATGAAATTGATAATGCTCCTGAAGAAAAAGAAAGAGGAATTACCATTGCTACGGCTCACGTAGAATATGAGACAGATAAGCGTCATTATGCTCATATTGATTGTCCAGGTCATGCTGACTATATTAAAAATATGATTACCGGTACGGCTCAGATGGATGGTGCTATCTTGGTTGTTTCTGCTGCTGATGGTCCAATGCCTCAGACAAGGGAACACATCCTTTTAGCCCGTCAGGTAGGTGTTCCTTCTATTGTTGTTTTCCTTAATAAGGTTGATATGGTAGAAGATAAAGAATTAGTTGATTTAGTTGAAGAAGAGGTGAGAGGCCTCCTTAAAAAATACGAATATCCAGGAGATGAAATTCCAATAATCCGTGGTTCTGCCTTAAAAGCATTAGATTGTAAAGACCTTAATTGTGAAGCAGCAAAGCCGATTTTAGATTTACTAAAAGCGATTGATGACTATATTCCTGAACCAGTAAGAGATTTAGATAAGCCATTCTTGATGCCTATTGAAGATATTTTCTCTATTGAAGGAAGAGGGACAGTAGTTACTGGAAGGATAGAAAGAGGAGTAGTCCATCTTAATGATGAAGTAGAAATTGTTGGTTTAAAACCGACTAAAAAAACAGTGGTTACAGGTATAGAAATGTTTAAAAAAGCTTTAGACGAAGGAAGAGCCGGGGATAACGCAGGAATTCTTCTCCGTGGAATCAAAAAGGATGAAGTGGAAAGAGGACAAGTATTAGCTAAACCAGGGACAGTTACTCCTCATTCAGAATTTGAGGCAGAAGTGTATATTCTTTCTAAAGAAGAAGGCGGGCGCCATTCCCCATTTTTTAGCGGATATAAACCACAATTCTATATTCGGACCACTGATGTTACTGGAGAAATTACTTTACCTCAAGGAGTAGAAATGGTCATGCCAGGAGATACAGTAAACTTACATATAAAGTTAATTTACCCTGTTGCTTTAGAAGAAAAGCAAAGATTTGCTATTCGTGAAGGAGGTAAAACTGTTGGTGCTGGTGTAGTAACTAAGATCATTAAATAATTTTTATAAAAAAGAAAAACAGAGAGCTGTTAAGAGAGGAAAATTAAATGGAAGCAAAAAAAGAAGAAAAAAAAATAGCCGAGAATAATGAACAAGAAGAGGAATATCGGCCCCGTTTGAGGTTGAAGATTAGGGCATATGATCATAAAATTATTGATCAGTCCGTTAAGACAATAATTGAAGCAGCCAAAAAGACGGGTGCTGAAGTTGTTGGGCCTATTCCTTTACCTACTGAGAGAAAGGTATATACTGTTTTGCGTTCTACTTTTGTCCATAAAGATTCACGTGAGCAATTTGAAAAACGAAAGCATAAACGATTAATTGATATTATTGATCCTTCTCCTAAGACAATTGAGGCAATGACTAATTTAGATTTGCCTGCAGGGGTTGACATTCAGATAAAAATGCAGTAAATTCTTAATGTTTATTTGGTTTTTTATTTTCTTTTAATAACCCCCTTAGGGAAGTGTTAAAAGAAAATAATTTACCTAAGGAGATTAATCGTCTCAAGCAAAATAATTAAAAGTTAACCAGATTTTAAAAGCCGGCTTAAAAGGTGTAATCTGGTTCTTGAGTCGGCTTTTCTATTAGACATCTTTCTCTAATAAAATAAAAGAAAAAATGAAATTTATTTTAGGGAAAAAAGTAAAAATGACTCAGGATTTTAGAGAAAAAGGAGAAGTTGTCCCTCTAACAGTAATTGAGGCAGGTCCTTGTTTAATTACGCAAATAAAAACCAAAGAAAAAGATGGCTATCAAGCGGTCCAAGTTGGTTTTGGTTTTAAAAAGAAATTGACTAAACCATTAAGAGGTCATCTTAAAAATTTAGGCAATTTTAGATATTTAAAAGAATTCCGCTTAAGAGATGATGAGGATATTTCTTTATTTAAAGTTGGTTTAGAAATAAAGGTTGATCTTTTTTCTCCAGGAGACAAAGTCCAAGTTACTGGCACATCTAAAGGAAAAGGGTTTGCTGGGGTAGTTAAGAGACATGGTTTTCATGGAAGTCCGGCTTCACATGGCCATAAAGACCAATTAAGAATGCCTGGTTCTATTGGAGCAACTGATCCAGCAAGAGTGTTTAAAGGAACAAGAATGGCTGGCCGAATGGGAGGTCAAAGGGTTACTATCAAAAATTTGGAAGTTTTTAAGATTGATAAAGAAAATAATTTACTTTATTTAAAAGGAGCAGTCCCTGGAGCAAGGGGCTCTCTTGTTTTAATAAAGGGTGAAGGAGAATTTAAATTAGAAGAGGAAAAACCAAAAGAAGAAAAACCAAAAGAGGAAAAACAAGAGGAAAAACAGGATAAGGAAAAACAGGAAGAAGAGGCAAAAGAAAAGAAAGTTGAAAAGGAAGAAACCATGAAAACAAGTGAACAGAATAGCCAAAAAGAGAAGGAGGAAAAATAAAAATATCTATGAAAGAAGATAATTTAAAAATCCAAGTTTATAATCAAAAAGGAGAGGTAATTGGTGAAGAGAAATTGAACCCCCAAATTTTTGGATTAAAAGTTAATCCTTATTTAATTCATCAAGTAGTAGTTGTCCAAGAAGCGAATAAAAGACAGCCTTTGGCTCATACTAAAACCAGAGGAGAAGTAAGAGGAGGAGGAGCAAAACCTTGGCGACAGAAAGGGACAGGTCGGGCTAGAGCTGGCTCAATTCGTTCTCCGATATGGATAGGCGGAGGGGTGGTTTTCGGTCCAAGAAAAGAGAGAGTATTTAAGAAGAAAATTAATAAAAAAGCTAAACGTCTAGCTCTTTTAATGGTCCTTTCCGACCGGGTAGAAAATAAGAAGTTGCTTTTGGTAGATAAACTAGAATTAAAAGAAGGTAAAACAAAAGAAATGGTAAATATTTTAAACAACTTTCCTTTTAAAAAAAAGAAAACCCTGATTGTTTTAGGGAAAATTGACAAGAAAATAATCAGGGCTTCAGCCAATATCCCCTTAGTTAAGACAATTTTAGCTGACAGTTTGAATGTAAAAGATATCCTTAATCATGAATTCATTTTCTTAACAAAGAACTCTTTACCAGTCATTGAATCTACTTATTTAAAAAATAAAAATAAAAAGATAAAAAAAGAAAAGAATTAAGAGAGAACAATGAGTATATTTAGTAAATTTAAAAAAACTAAAAGTAAGGAAGAAAAAAAGAAAGAAGGAAAAAAGGAAGAAAAGAAAATAGAAAAGGGATTGAAAGAGCAGAAAAAAGAAGAAGTTTTGCTTAAGAAAAAGAGTGAAGAGAAAAAGAGAGTAGCTGGGGTTCCGGGAGAATTATATCAGATTCTTTTACGACCTTTAGTTACAGAAAAATCCACTGATTTACAAAAGAAAAATCAATATGTTTTTGCTGTTAAATACTCGGCAAACAAAATAGAGGTCAAAAAAGCAGTAGAAAAAATTTATGGAGTAAAGGTAGAGAAGGTTAGAATTATTAAGATGCCGGGTAAAAGAGTAAGATATGGACGTGCTCAAGGAAAGACAAAAAGATGGAAAAAAGCCATTGTTTTTTTACCAAAGGAGGAGAAAATAGATGTTTTTGGAAGTTATAAAAAATAATTTTTAAAAAAATGCCAATAAAATTATATAAACCAATTACCCCAGGAAGAAGGAAAGCAAGTGTAGTAGTAAATCCGGAAATAAGCAAGAAAAGACCAGAAAAGTCATTGATAACAATAAAGAAAAAAAAGGCGGGAAGAAGTAAGGGGAAAATCACTGTAAGACATCGAGGCGGCGGTGCTAAAAGGTTTATTCGTATTATAGACTTTAAGAGGGATAAATTTGATGTTCCAGCAAAAGTAGTTGCTTTAGAATACGACCCCAATCGTACTGCTTATATTGCTTTGCTAGAATATGAAGACAAGGAAAAAAGGTATATTATTGCTCCTGAGGGATTAAAAGTTGGAGACACTGTTCTTTCTTCAAAGAATAAGATCGAACAAAAAATCGGTAATTGTCTTCCTTTAGAACATATTTTACCTGGAACAGTTGTTCACAATATAGAACTTCAGCCAGGAAAAGGAGGAGAGATTGTTCGGGCAGCCGGCGCTGGCGCTACTTTAATGGTCTGTGAAGGTAAATATGCTCAATTAAAATTACCCTCAGGAGAAATAAGATTAGTTCCTAAGAATTGTTTGGCAACTATTGGACAAGTAAGCAAATCAGAGCATCGTTTAAGACGTTTAGGTAAAGCAGGTCGCACTCGGCATTTAGGAATTAGGCCATCAGTAAGAGGAAAGGCAATGAGTCCGCGTGACCATCCCCATGGTGGAGGTGAAGGAGGTTGTCCGATTGGTTTAAAACATCCTAAAACTCCTTGGGGAAAACCTGCTTTAGGTGTAAAGACAAGAAAGAAGAATAAACCATCAGATAAATTGATTCTCAAGAGAAGGAAAAAGAAAAAAAGGAAATAAATAATAAAAAGAAATATGGCTAGAAGTTTAAAAAAAGGTCCATACGTTGATGAGAAACTTTTAAAAAAGATTTCTCGACTTAAAAGAGGCGATAAGACAGTAATTAAGACTTGGTCGCGTGATTCTACTATTACTCCAGAAATGGTTGGTTTTACCATTGGTGTTTATAATGGTCGTACCCATATTCCTGTTTTCATTACCGAAGAGATGGTCGGCCACAAATTAGGCGAATTTTCTCCGACAAGGAAGTTTATTAAACATGGAGGTAAAATGCAAAGAGAGTTAGAAAAGAAAGCAGCAGCTAAAGAAAAGAAATAAAGTTTAAAATTATGGAAATAAAAGCAAAGGCAAAATATGTTAGAATTTCTCCACGCAAAGTAAGAGCTGTTTTAGATTTAATTAAGGGTTTAGATGTTGTTGAAGCTAGAAATCAACTGATGTTTGTTAAAAAAAGAGCGAAGGAGCCTATTTTAAAAGTTCTTGATTCGGCTATTGCTAATGCTGAAACAAATTTTAAAATTAAAAAAGATAATTTATATATAAAAAGGGCTATTGCTGAAGAAGGACCGACTTTAAAAAGGTTTCAGCCACGCGCTTTTGGTCGAGCAACGCCAATAAGAAAAAGGAGTACCCACATTCTTATCGTTTTGGAAGAAAAAGTTAAAAAAGAAAAAGAGGAGTTAGGAAAGAAAAAGAGTGAATTGAAGGCAAAAAGTTCTTCTTTACCGAAAGAAAAAGAAATAGAGAAAGTTAGCTCGCCTGAAGAAATTCCTTCAGAAGATAAGGGTAAAGCAGTTTTTGAAGAGAAAATAAAAGAAAAAGGTCGTTTAGAAGAAGGTTTAAGTAAGATGTCCTTAAAAAGAGCAAAAGGATTTGCTAAAAGGATATTTAGAAGGAAATCAACTTAATATAAATAAACAATGGGAAGAAAAGTTCATCCAAAAATTTTTCGAGTAAGCCAGACAACAGATTGGAATTCAAAATGGTTTGCTGATAAGAAGAAGCAGGCATCCTTGCTTAAAGAGGATGTGTTGGTTCGTGATTATTTACGTCAAAGATTAGACAAAGTAGGTTTAGATAAAATAATAATAGAAAGGTTTACTGATAAAATAAGGATTACGATTTTTGCTGCTAGACCAGGAATGATTATTGGACGAGGAGGCAAAGGAGTTGAGCAACTAAAAAAGGAGATAAAAGAGAAATTTTTTCAAAATAAAGACAATTTTGAATTAAATATTCAAGAGGTAAAAAACCCTTTTTTGTCAGCAGGGGTAGTTTTGGAAAATATTGTTGCTGATTTAGAAAAAAGAGTTCCTTACCGAAAAGCGATGAAAAGGGCTATTTCTCAGGTTCAAAAAGCTGGTGCTAAGGGTGTTAAAGTAATTACCTCAGGTCGGCTTGACGGAGTAGAAATTGCTCGGCAGGAAACTCTTTCTTGGGGTAAGGTGCCTGTAGGAACTCTTCGGGCAGATATTGACTATGCTCAAGGAATTGCTAGAACTATTTATGGAGTAATTGGCGTGAAAGTTTGGATATATCGAGGAGATGTTTTTAAGGAGAAAAAAGAAAAAGATAATTCCACTACTAATAAGTAAAAGTTATGCTTATTCCTAAAAAAGTTAAACATAGAAAGTGGCAGAAAGGAAGAGGAAGGGGGAAAAGAAAAGCAGTACGGAAGACAAAATTAGATTTTGGTAGTATTGGTTTAAAAAGTTTAAGTTCTGCTTGGCTTAATTCTCGTCAAATTGAGGCAGCGCGTCGGGCGATTACTCATCATATTCATCGTAAAGGAAAAATATGGATAAGGATTTTTCCGGATAAACCAGTAACAAAAAAAAGTTCAGAAGTGCCTATGGGTGGAGGTAAAGGAGCAGTTGATCATTATGTAGCTGTAGTTAAACCCGGAATGATGCTATTTGAGGTAGATGGCGTTCCTTTAGAGATAGCAAAAGAAGCCCTTCGTCTTGCTTCTTATAAACTACCTGTAAAGACAAAAATAGTTATTAAGGAATAAATATGAAAGCCAAGGAGTTAAGAAAAAAATCAAGAAAGGAATTGCAAGCCCTATTAAACAATCTTCGTAAAGAATTGGCAGAATTAAGATTTAAAATAGCCGCTAAGCAGTTGAAGAATGTTCGGAAATTTAGAGAAGTAAGAAAAGATATTGCAAGAATTTTAACAATTATTCGAGAAAAAAAAGAAGATAATAAAAAATAATTATGAAAAAAGAAGAGAAAAAAAAGAGGCGTTTTAAGGGAGTGGTTGTCAGTGATAAAATGGATAAGACCATTGTAGTTAAAGTAGAAAGATTGAAAGCGCATCCGAAATATAAAAAAAGATATAAACAAAGTAAGAAGTATAAAGTTCATGACGAAAAGAATGAATACAAAGTCGGAGATGAAATTATTTTTGAGGAATGCCGTCCTCTTTCCAAAGAGAAGAGATGGAGAGCAATTAGAAAGATAAAATAAAATTAATTATAAAAGATAATGATACAACATAGGTCAATTTTAAAAGTTGCTGATAATACGGGTGCTAAAAAGATTATGTGCATTCGGGTCTTAGGTGGTTATAAAAAAAGATACGCTCGTGTAGGAGATATTATTACGGCAACTGTAAAAGAGGCACAACCGTATGGTATGGTTAAAAAAGGAGATATTGTTTATGCTGTGATTGTCCGAACCAAAAAAGAAACAAGAAGACCTGACGGTTCTTATTTACGTTTTAGCGATAACGCAGCCGTGATAATTGATAAAAAAACAAAAGAGCCGAAGGGAACAAGAATTTTTGGTCCAGTTGCTCGAGAATTAAGAGACAAAGGATTTAGTAAAATTATCTCTTTAGCTCCTGAGGTGTTATAAAATTATGAAAATAAAAAAAGGAGATTTAGTAAAAATTTTAAAAGGTAAAGACCGCGGAAAGAAAGGGAAGGTTTTAGAAGTTTTTCCTAAAGAGAGAAAAGTTATTGTTGAGGGGATAAACCTTTTAGTTAAACATGTAAAGCCGAGAAGAGAAAGAGAAAAGGGACAAAGAATTCAGTTTCCTGCACCAATGGATGTTTCTAAAGTTATGCTGATTTGTCCTCGTTGCAATAAGCCGACTAGAGTAGGTTATAAAATTATTTATCAACAGATAGAGGGTAAGAAAAAAAGAAAGAAAGTCCGTTTATGTAAAAAATGTAAAGAAATAATTGACTAAAAATATGAATGAATTAATTAAAAAATATAAAGAAGTAGTTGTTCCTCAGATGAAGGAGAAATTTGGTTATAAAAATGATTTGGCTGTACCAAGAATAGAAAAGGTTACTCTAAATGTCGGGATTAGTTCCAGTAATAAGGATACGCAATTTATTAAGGCAATAGAGGAAAGTCTGACAAGTATTACTGGACAAAGACCAGTGAAGACATTAGCCAAAAAATCAATTTCTAGTTTCAAAATTAGACAAGGAATGGTTGTTGGCTATAAAGTTACCCTGAGAGGGAAAAAGATGTATGATTTTATTTATAAATTAATTAACATTGCCTTGCCACGGGTAAGAGATTTTTGGGGAATTTCTTTAAAAAGCGTAGATAAGCAAGGAAACCTTACTTTAGGATTTAAGGAAAATATTGTCTTTCCTGAAATTAATCCTTCAAAAGTAGAGAAATTTCATGGCTTAGAGGTTACCATTACTACTTCTGCTAAAACAAGGGAAGAAGGCCTTACTCTTTTGAAACTTTTAGGATTTCCTTTTAAAGAAAAATAAATTTAATTTTATGGCAAGAAAAGCATTAATAGTAAAAGCAAAAAAGAAACCAAAATATTCTACTCGAGTAGTTCGTCGTTGCTGGCGTTGCGGTCGCTCGCGAGGTTATATTAGAGAATATGGTTTATGTCGGATATGTTTTCGGGAATTAGCCAATCGGGGAGAGATTCCGGGCATTAAAAAAGCTTCGTGGTAAATTTTATTAAATAAATTAATAGATTTTTTCTATGACAATAACAGACCCAATAGCCGATATGTTAACTAGAATAAGAAATGCCTTAGCTGTGCATAAGGAAGAAGTAGTTATTCCTTATTCCCGCATAAAGTTAGAAATAGCAAAGATTTTAGAAGAAAATAATTATGTAAAGGAAGTAAGAGTAATGGATAATTACTTTAAAGAAATTTTGATTAGGTTAAAATATGAGAAGGATGGTCAGCCAGCTATTCGGTCTTTAAAGAGAATTAGTAAGCCAGGATGTCGTATTTATGTTAAAAAGGATAATCTGCCAAGAGTATTAAATGATAAAGGTATTGCTATTATCTCTACTTCTCAAGGAATAATGACCAATAGAGAAGCGAAAAGAAGAGGAATAGGAGGGGAAGTTTTATGTGAAATTTATTAAAATTATGTCACGAATAGGCAAACAACCCATTATTTTACCAGAAGGTGTGGAAGCGGAGTTAAAGGAAGATACTTTAATAATTAAAGGTCCAAAAGGTGTTTTAGAGAGAAAACTCCTTCCTGAAGTTAAAGTTAAACAAAAGGACAATGTTTTAACTGTTGAGGTTGATAATCCAAAAGACAGAAAACAACGGGCTTTATGGGGACTTTTTCAAAGATTAATTAGTAATATGGTCAAAGGTGTGGTTTCTGGTTATGAAAAAAAGTTAGAATTAGTTGGTATTGGTTATGGAGCAAAACTTCAAGGGAAGAAGTTAATTTTAAAAGTTGGCTTTTCTCATCCAGTGGAATTTGAAATTCCTCAGGGTATTGAAGTAAAGGTAGAAAAAAATATTATTACTCTTCAGGGTATAGACAAACAATTAGTAGGAGAAACTGCTGCCCAAATAAGAAGAATTCGGCCACCCGAACCCTATAAAGGAAAGGGAATTAAATATGTAGATGAAGTTATCAGAAGAAAAGCAGGTAAAAAGGCAGCTACTACTGGAGCCAAATAAAATATAAAAATAACTTTATGGGGAAAATAAAAGCAAAATTAAAAAAAGAAGCAAGAGAAAGAAGACATCGGCGAGTAAGAGCAAAGATAAAGGGAACAGCGGAAAGACCTCGGCTTTCTGTTTTCCGTAGTTTAAAACATATTTATGCCCAATTAATTGATGATACTCAAGGCAATACTTTAGTGGCTGCTAATGATTTAGAAATAAAGAAGATTTCCCAAAAGATAGAGAAAGGCGATTTAGATAAATTTTCAACAAAAGTTAGAAAGGCCTACTTAGTAGGACAATTATTGGCTGAAAAAGCAATAAAGAAGGGGATTAAAAAAGTCGTTTTTGACCGAGGAGGTTATAAATATCACGGAAGAGTGAAGGCCTTAGCCGAAGGGGCAAGAAAAGGAGGTTTAAAATTTTAATTTTTTAAAATATGAATGGTTCAGAAGAAAAAATTCAAAGATCAATAGACAAAAAAGAAGAATTAGAACAAAGAGTGGTAGAGATTAGAAGAGTTACGAGGGTAACTGCCGGAGGGAAACAACTTTCTTTTCGTGCTTGTGTAGTCATTGGTGATAAAAAAGGCAAAGTTGGAATGGGGGTAGCCAAAGGAGCGGATGTGGCTATAGCCATAGAAAAAGCAGTAAGAAAAGCAAAAAAGAATTTAGTTGAAGTTCCTTTAATTAAAGGAACAATACCCCATCAAATTACAGAGAAGTTTAAGGCTTCCAAAGTTCTCTTAAAACCAGCGCCTAAAGGTAAAGGGATTATTGCTGGCGGACCAGTTAGGGTTGTTTTAGAATTAGCCGGATTTGAAGATGTAGTGAGTAAGATGCTTGGTTCGAATAATAAGATAAATAATATTATTGCCACTATCAACGCTTTAAAAAAGATGAAGATAAAATAAAAATATGCCTTTAACCTTATCCAATTTAAAACCAAAGAAAGGGTCAAAAAAAGGGAAGAAGAGAGTAGGTCGTGGAGGAAAACGAGGAACCTATTCTGGCCGTGGTCAGAAGGGTCAGCGGGCACGTTCTGGAGGAAAGAAGGGATTAAAATTAAAAGGATTTAAAAGTTTGATGCATAACATTCCAAAACTACGCGGTTTTAAGAGCAGAAAGAAAAAAATGGCTGTGATTAATCTTGAAGATTTAGAGAAGAAATTTAACCAAGGCGAAACTGTTGACCTACAAAAGCTAAAAGAGATAGGATTAATAAAGAAGAGTGAAAAAAGAGTGAAAATTTTAGCCAAAGGAAAATTGACTAAGAAGTTAACAGTAAAAGCCCATGCTTTTTCTAAATCAGCTGAAGAAGAAATAAAAAAAGCAGGGGGAGAGGTGATTAAAATAGAATAAGATGTTAGAAAAATTAATCCAAATTTTAAAAATAAAGGAGTTAAGAAAGAAAATTTTCTTTGTTTTGGCTATGTTGCTTGTCTTTCGTTTTGCTGCTCATATCCCTGTACCCGGCGTTGACTTAAAAGCCCTTAAAGATTTTTTTAATTCTACCCAAGTTTTAGGTCTCTTAAACATACTTTCTGGCGGAGCAATGAGGAATTTTTCTATTGTTGCTTTGGGAGTTGCTCCTTATATTACTTCTTCTATTATTTTTCAACTTCTGGTTATGGTTGTTCCTAAGTTAGAAGAACTTTCTAAAGAAGGAGAAAGAGGTTATCAAATAATCAATCATTATACAAGAATTTTAACTGTTCCTTTAGCCGCTTTACAAGCTTATGGAATGATTGTGTTATTACAACGTTCAGGAAGAGGAATTATTGGAGAAATGAATTTTAGTCAAATAATTACTACAATTATAGTGATGACAGCAGGAACAATGTTTCTGGTTTGGATAGGTGAATTAATTTCTGAGAAAAAGATTGGTAATGGAATTTCTTTAATAATTTTTGCTGGAATTGTCTCACGAATTCCGGGTATGATCCAACAAACTCTGGTTACTTTAAACCCCAGTCAATTAACCAATATTATTGTTTTTATTGCTTTAATTCTGATTACTGTAGCTGGAATTGTTTTTATTACTGAAGCCCAAAGGAACATTCCTGTCTCTTATGCTCGGCGGGTAAGAGGGATAAAAATTTACGGAGGAACAGATACCTATTTACCTTTAAGAGTAAATCAAGCCGGAATGATTCCGATTATTTTTGCTATTTCTGTGGTTTTGTTTCCACCTTTAATCGCTCGTTTTTTTCTTACAGCCAGGGCTTCTTGGTTAGTCGCCGCTGCTCAATTTGTTATCAATGTTTTTCAAAATAAAATAGTTTACGATTTTCTCTATTTTGCTTTTGTTATTATCTTTACTTATTTTTACACTTCAATCATCTTTCATCCTCAGCAAATTGCCGAAAGTTTGCAAAAGCAAGGAGGGTTTATTCCAGGAATTAGACCGGGGCGTCAAACCGCCGAGTATCTAAAAAAAGTAAGTAATCGAATTATGTTAGCTGGTGCTTTGTTTTTGGGAACAGTTGCTGTTTTTCCAATTATTGTTCAAGGCGCTTTAGGTGTAACTAGTTTTGCTATTAGCGGTGCAAGTATGATTATTGTTGTTTCTGTGGTGATTGAAACTGTAAGGCAAATCAATGCTCAATTAACCATGAGAGAATACGAGGAAATATAAACTGTTCCTAATGGTCTTTAGTTTTTTATTATAAAGCCCTTCTGGGCTTTTTTACTTTTAGAATAATTGATGATAAAATAAAAAAATGAGTAAAAATAGTAAAAAATTAAGAATTGTCTTGCTTGGAGCCCCGAGTTCTGGCAAGGGTACTCAAGCCGAACTTCTCTCTCAAAAACTTGGTTTGAAACATTTAGCCAGTGGCGATATTTTTCGTCAAGAAGTGAAAAAGAAAAGTGAATTAGGGAAAGCAATAGAAGATTATTTAAAAAAAGGTAAGTTAGTCCCTGATGAATTAGTTAATAAAGTAATAATTTCAAAAATTAGAAAGACAAAGAAGGGGATAATTTTGGATGGCTATCCGCGGGATTTAACTCAAGCAAAATTTTTAGAAAAAAATTTTCCCACTGATTTAGTTTTGGAAATAAAAATTTCAAATAAAGAGGCGCTAAAGAGAATTACTGGCCGACGAGTTTGTTCTTATTGCGGAGCAGTTTATCATTTAAAATATAAACCACCGAAAAAGAAAGGAATTTGCGATATTTGTGGTCATAAATTAGTCCAGAGAGACGATGATAGAAGGGAAATAGCAGAAAAAAGATTGAAACTCTATCATCAGACAATAAAGCCAATAACTAAATTTTATAAGAGAGAAGATAAACTTTTTATCATTAATGGAGAGCAATCTATTAAAAAAGTTTTTCAAGATATTTTAAAGATTGTCTTGAGAAAGAAAGATGAAAAGAAATAATTTTAACATTATTCTAATTGGACCACCCGGAGCGGGTAAGGGTACTCAAGCTAATCTTTTGAAGGACAAATATAATTTAGAGCATCTTGAACCGGGAGATATGTTGCGAGAAATCATTCAGCGACAAGGAAGATTAGGAAAAAAAATTTCTCGGATAGTTAATCAGGGAAAATTGGTTCCGACTTTTTTAATAATGAATTTAATTAAATTAAGAATTCAATCAATAAGGGAGGATCAAGGTATTATTTTTGACGGAAGTCCAAGAAGGTTACGGGAGGCAATTTTTTTGGAAAAATTATTAAAAAAATTTTCACGAAAGATTAACTATGTTTTTTATCTAAAAGTAAGCGAAGAGGAAAGTATAAAAAGATTATTAAGAAGAAGGACCTGCCAAAAATGCGACCGGACTTTTACTATTGGTAGAGATATTTCTCCAGAAGAGAAATATTGTCCTCTTTGCGGAGGAAAACTTTACCAGAGAAAAGATGATACTCTGCCAAAAATTAAAAAAAGATGGAAAGTTTATTTAAAAGAAACACTGCCGGTGGTCAAATACTTTTCTCAAAAGAAGAAAATTTTTTATCAGATAGATGGAGAGCAATCAATTGAAAAAGTTTTTATTGATATCACTGGTATTATTGAAAAAATTAGTTAATTGAGGGTTTATGGGTATAATTATTAAAACTTCTTCAGAAATTGCTCTTCTTCAAAAAGGAGGTTTAATTTTAGGAAGAATTCTACAAAAAGTCGCTCAGAGAGTAAAACCAGGAATCTCTACTTTAGAATTAGATATTTTAGCCGAAAACTTAATCAAACAAGAAGGAGGGGAGCCGAGTTTTAAAGGATATCGAGGGTTTCCGGCAACTCTTTGTACTTCAGTTAATGAGGAGGTCGTTCATGGCATTCCTTCGGCTGAGAGAATATTAAAAGAAGGAGATATTATTGATTTGGATATAGGCATGAAATATCAAGGTCTTTTTACTGATATGTCTATGACAGTTGGTGTTGGCAAAATTGACCAAAAAGCCAGAGAATTAATTGAAGTTACTTATCAGGCCTTGCTTAAGGGTATTGCTCAGGTTGCTCCGGGAAAATATACAGGTGATATAGGTTTTGCTATTCAGAATTTTGTTGAAAAAAGGGGCTTTTCTGTGGTAAGAGAATTAGTTGGTCACGGAGTAGGGAAGAAAGTTCATGAGGAGCCTGATATTCCCAATTACGGTAAAAAGGGAGAGGGGGTAAAATTAAGAAAGGGAATGGTTATAGCCATTGAGCCAATGGTTAATCAAGGAGATTGGCGAATAATCATTAAGGATAATGGCTGGACAGCTGTTACAGCTGATCATTCACTTTCTGCCCATTTTGAACAAACAGTAGCCGTAACTGAAAAAGGTTATCAAATTTTAACTCCATTGTTTTTCCCTTAATTCTTTCTATGTCTAAAAGGATTTTAGCTGTTGATTATGGAGAAAAATTTATTGGCTTTGCTTTATCTGATAGAAGAAAAAAAATTGCTTTTCCTTATAAGATTGTTCAAAATAAAGGCAAGGAGTGTTTTTTAGAAGAAATAAGAAAAATTTGTCAAAAAGAAAAAATTGAAAAAATTATTTTTGGGTTGCCTATAGGCCTTTCAGGCAGAGAAACAAAACAAACGCAAAGGGTAAAAGTATTAGTTAACTATTTAAGCAAAAAAATAAATCTTCCTATTGAGTTGGTAGATGAAAGAATGAGTAGTAAAATTGTTCAGAAAACATTTTCTAAAAAGAGGAAAAGAATAGACAATTTATCAGCAACAATTATTTTGCAAAGTTATTTAGAAAAATATTAATTATGATTTATCTTCTTATCTTTATCTGTTCAACAATTCTTTCTTTTTTTCTTACTTTTTTAGTTAAGAATTTTGCTCAAAAAAGAAAAATACTTGATTATCCCGAAAGAGCGCCCCAAAGAAAAATTCATACTCGTCCTATTCCCTTATTAGGCGGTTTGGCTATCTTTTTCTCTTTTTTTATCATTTTGTTTATTCTTGGTCTTGTTAGGCCTTCTCTTTTTCAGGCTATTCCTCTAAAAAAAATTTTAGGAATATTTGTCGGAAGTATTTTTATTATGGTCGGAGGTTATTTAGATGACAAGTATAATCTCAAGCCCTCACAACAGATAATTTGGCCTATTTTGGCTGTTTTGACGGTGATTGCTGCTGGAATTGGAGTTGATTACGTAACTAATCCTTTTGGCGGAGTGATTCATTTAGATAAATATAAATTTTTTCTTTTTTCTTTTCGGGGTATTCCTTATTATTTTACTTTATTTGCTGATATTTTTACCTTTGTTTGGTTAATGACAATTATTTACGCTACTAAATTTTTGGATGGTTTAGACGGCTTAGTTTCTGGTTTAGGAGTAATTGGTGGGGTTATTATTGCTTTTCTTTGTCTTTTTACCAAATTTTTTCAACCAGAAGTTGCTCTTATTTCTTTAATTTTTTCCGGTGCTTGTTTGGGCTTTTTATTTCTTAATTTTCATCCAGCCAAGATATTTTTAGGAGAAGGGGGCTCGGTTTTTTGTGGTTTTATTCTAGGCAATTTAGCTATAATTTCTGGCGGAAAAATTGCTACTGCTCTTTTAGTTTTGGCTATCCCTATTTTAGATTTAATTTGGGTTATTATAAGGCGGATTTTTAAAGAAAAAAAAGCCCCTTGGTTAGCCGACAAAAAACATCTCCATTTTCGTTTATTAGATTTCGGTCTTTCTCATCGTCAGGCAGTTCTTTTTCTTTATTTGATTGCTTTATTTTTTGGTTTATTAACTCTTTTTTTAAAAAGTTGGCAAAAACTTATTACTCTTTTAGTTTTAATTTGTCTTGTTTTTTTCCTTTTTTGGCTAATCAATCATTCTCTAAAAAATAAAAATAAACAGATTTCTAATAAAAAGGCACCTTAATGGTGCCTCTTAGTTTTATTTCTTATTTTTTAATTTTTCATAGCCTCGTTGATAGGCCCTTGCTTCCTCTTCTGAAGGAACTTTTAATCTAATGAGTTCTTCTTTAATTTGTTCTACCTCTTCAACTGTGGCATTGTTGGCTACTGCCTCCTCGTATTGCTTTAATACCTCTTTCTGTTCTTTAGAAAGTTTTTCCTCCATTTTTCCTCCTTTTTGAATTAACTCTCTTTTTATCTTTTCAGTGAACTCAATAAGGAAATTCGCTGGCATACCCGTTTTAGCGAGTTTTCTTTTCCATTTACATTCTTCCACTTTGTCGTTTCTGATTATTGCTTCTGTAAGTTTAATGAGCAATCTCTGTTGGTTCCGGTTTAGCATTTTCCCTCCTTTTCCTTTTAAGGTTTAACTTTAATCTACCTTTTTGTTAAATTTATCAAATAAAAATTTTCTGTCAATCATTGACAGTTTTTGGATAATTATTTAAAATTTTATCATTAAAACCTAATTTAATTTTTATGAAAATTGCTGTTATTAAAACTGGAGGAAAACAGTATTTAGTCAAAAAAGGCGATGTTGTTAAAATTGAGAAGATAAAGAACAAAAAAGAAGGTGAAGAGCTTGAAATCAAAGAAGTTTTACTAATAAGTGATGAGAAAGGAGAGAAATTTCAGATAGGAACTCCTTTTATTTCCGGAGCAAAAGTGTTGGTTAAGATAATCGAAGAAGGGCGCGATAAGAAAATTAAAGTAGTTAAATATCGTCCAAAAACGCGGTATAGCAAGGTCCAGGGGCACCGCCAGAATTATATGAAAATCCAAATTAAAGACATTATTGTTTAAAGATAATTCTTTAATAAAAATGGTCCTCAAATGAGGACCTTTATTTTTTAATTATTTTCGCTGATGATTTTTATTTTCTCCTTTCTCCTTTCCTCTTCTGCTTTTTTCTCAGCAATTTTAGATGCTTCATCTGCTCGGAAAAAGTAATAGCAATAAAAGACAAGGCCAAAACCGACCCAGAAAACTACTTGTCCTGTTAAAAGAGCAAGGATTTCAAAAGTCAGAGTAAGGATGAGTAGAATGAGATAATATTTTTCCTTATCTCTTTTACCTTTTTTGGACAATTTTACCTCCTTCTTAGTTTAAAGAACCTTTTTTCTTTCTTTTATTGCATTAGTTAAAGTAACCGGATCAGCGTATTCTAAACTTCCGCCCAAAGGCAAACCGCGGGCTAAACGGGTAAATTTTATTTTATTTTTATATTTTTTAAAAATTTTTAACAAATAAAGAATTGTCGTCTCACCAGCCATATCAGGATTAAAAGCAAAGACAATTTCTTTGATGGCAGGCCTGCTTTTTTCTATTCGAGAAATCAATTTTTTAAGTCGTAATTTATTCAAATTCCTATTTTTTAGGGGATCAACAACTCCTCCTAAAACAAAATAAACACCTTTATATTCTCCAGTTTTTTCTATGGCTAAAAGTTCCTGAGGGCTGCTGACTAAGCAGATAGTGGAATGGTCTCTCTTGCTGTCATTGCAGATAGGACAGGGTTTCTTTTCTACATAATTAAAACAAAGAGGACAAAGAGAAATTTTTGATTCAAGTTCTTTCAAAAGCGCTATTAATTTTTCTCTTGTTTCCTTTGGTTGTTCTAATAAGTAAAAAACAAATCGTTCAGCACCTTTTTGTCCGATATTAGGGAATTTAGTAAATTCAGCAATTAATTTTTGGATAGTTTTAGGATAAGTAACCATTTGTTTTATTTTTCAATACTTTCTGTCTCAGTTATTCTTTTTTCTAAATTTTTAAAACTTACTTTTTCTGTATCAAAATAAAGTTGGATAACTCCAGTAGGACCATTTCGATGCTTAGCAATATAGATATCTGCAATATGTTTTTTCTCTGTATTTGGTTTATACATTTCCTCACGGTAAATAAAGAGAACAATGTCAGCATCTTGTTCAATTGAACCTGATTCTCTTAAGTCGGCTAATTTTGGAATTGGGGGGTTGCGCGATTCTACAGCCCGGGAAAGTTGAGAAACAGCCAAGACAGGGATATTTAACTCTCTGGCAATAGCCTTTAAAGCGCGTGATATTTGCGAAACTTCTTGAACTCGGCTTTCCGAACTTCTTTTTTGCCCACTTTCCATTAATTGAAGGTAATCAACTATAAGGAGGCCAAGACCATGTTCAGCTTGGAGTCGTCTTGCTTTTGTTCTAATTTCCATTACATTAGCCGTGGCTGAGTCATCGATATAAATTGGGGCTTCAGAGAGAATACCCATTGCTTGGCCAATTTTAGTAAAGTCATTAACTTCTCCTTTATCAGAAAGATGACCAGTTCTCATTTTCCAAAGATCAACATCTGCTTGAGCACAAAGTAAGCGGTCAACTATTGATTCTTTAGACATTTCTAAACTAAAAATGCCTACAGGTATTTTAGAATTAACAGCAACTTGGCGAGCAATATCCAGGGCTAAACTACTTTTTCCCATTGAAGGGCGAGCGGCTAAAACAATAAGATCAGATTTTTGTAAACCGGCTAATTTATTATCTAAATCAATAAAATAAGTAGGAATTCCTCTTAATTTACCCGATTGTTTATGTAATTCGTCTATTCTATCAAAGGTCTCTGTAAGAACATTTTTAATTGAGACAAAAGATTGTTTTAAAAAGCGTTGTGAAACACTAAATAATTTTTGTTCTGCTTGGTCAAGAATTTTTGCCAAATCTTCAGTTTCTTGATAACCTAAATTAGTAATTTCTCCGGAGATTTGAATTAACTTTCGGAGCGTTGCTTTTTTTTGAACTATTTGAGCATAAGAGAGAACATTACTTGCTGTAGGAACAGCATTGGCTAAACTTGCTAAATAACTTCTTCCTCCGATTAATTCTAACTGTCCCTTTTCTTTTAAACGGTTACTTAAACTGACAATGTCAACAGGTTCTCTTTTTTCATAAAGTTCAAGCATTGCTTCAAAAATTATTTGATGAGTATCTTTATAGAAATCCTCTGGTTTAATGATATCAGCGACACTGATAATGGCATCCTTATCAATTAAAAGCGCTCCAAGAACAGAGCGCTCTGCTTCAATATTTTGAGGAGGTAATTTTTCTATAGAATTTTCAGGCATTTTTCTTTTTTATTTATTCTGGTATATCTTATCTTAATGATAAAATTTTATCAAGAGGAGTTTTACACAAATTGTCCACTTTACCTATTGTTTTTTTAAAAAGGATTTAATATAATTTATTTAAACTTTGTCTAAGCCCCCGTAGCTCAATGGTAGAGCAGTGGCCTTTTAAGCCATTGATTAGGGTTCGATTCCCTACGGGGGTATTTTTTATGATATAATATAAATATGAATAAAAAATATTTATGGTACAATTTATCAGTAAAAAAGGTTTTGGAAATTCTAAAAACTAATGAGCAGGGTCTTTCTGATGAGGAAGCAAAGAAAAGGATAGCCAAGTTTGGACCAAATAAAATTCTTAGAGAAAAACCAATAGCCAAAAGCAAGATTTTTTTAAATCAATTTAGAAGTCCATTGGTTTATATTCTGTTCTTTGCTGGAATTATCTCTCTTATTTTAGGTGAAAATACTGATTCTTTTATTATTTTCTTAGCTTTGATTGTTAATGCCATTTTTGGTTTTTGGCAAGAAAATAAAAGTAGTCAAACATTAGAAAAACTTAAACATTTCTTAAAGACAAAAATTACTGTCTTAAGAGAAGGGAAGTTAAAAGAAGTTTGGCAGGAGGAGATTGTTCCTGGTGATATCATAGTTTTTTATTCAGGGAACAAAATTCCTGCTGATATTCGTTTGATAGAAAGTCACAATCTTAAAGTGAGTCAAGCCGCCTTAACAGGAGAATGGCTGGCTGTAGATAAAAATAAAAATAAAATAGCCGAAGATACTCCCTTAGCCGAGAGAAGCAATATGATTTATGCTGGTTCTCTTATTGAAAGGGGTTGGGGTAAAGGAGTAGTGGTCGCAGTAGGTCAGGAAAGTGAGCTGGGAAAGATATCCTTAATGATTCAAAAAATAAAGGATGAAAAGACGCCTCTTCAAAAAAGAATGACTCGTTTTAGCAAGACAGTAGGAATATTTTTTGTTTTTATTTGTTTGGGAATTTTTTTAGGAGGAATTTTAAGAAAAACCGATGTTTTACAAATGTTTGAAACTTCAGTAGCCATTGCTGTAGGTGGTATTCCTGAAGCATTACCAATTACCTTGACAGTGATTTTGGCTTTAGGAATGGAGAGAATTTTAAAAAAGGGAGGGCTGATTAAACAATTATCTTCAGTAGAAACTCTTGGTTCCACTTCTGTTATTTGTTGTGATAAAACTCTTACTTTAACCGAGGGGAAAATGTCCCTTACTAAAATTTTCAGTTTAGAAGGAAGTGCATCCATAAAAAAAGTTAATTATTTGAAAGAAAAGAAATCCTTTTTCCTTGGTTTAAAAACTGCTGCCTTAGCTAATCAGGCCTATATAGAAAATCAAGAGGGGAATATAGAAGATTGGATTATTCGTGGAAGCCCTACAGATCAAGCGCTTCTTCGTGGTCCTTTGGAAGCCGGTTTACGGTTAGAAGAATTAACTCGAGATTTAATTTTAATAGAGAGAATTGAATTTGAACCAACCTATAAATATCAGGCAGCGCTTTATCAAATTAAAGGGAAAGAAAATAAGTTTATTCTTTTTATTAGTGGAGAACCAGAAAAACTTTTAAGGTTGAGTAAAAATGTAGTTTATTCAAAGGGGGAGAAGAAGATTAAGGAGAAAGAGAAGCATTATTTTCAAAGAAAAATTACTGATTTAAGCAATCAGGGTTTAAGAATAGTTGGTTTGGCTTATAAAAAAATATCCTCATCTTCTTTGTCTGGCTTTTCTTCAGATAAAATAAGATTATTAGTTAAAGATTTAACTTTTGTTGGACTTGTTTCTTTGGCAGATCCTTTAAGAAAGGGTGTCAAAGAGTCAATTAAGCTTTGTCAAGAGGCAGGGCTTACTTTAGTGATTGCTACTGGCGACCATAAGAACACAACTAGAGCTTTAGCTAGAGAACTTAATTATAAAGTAAAAGATAATGAAATACTTACAGGAGAACAATTAGATAAACTTTCAGATAAAGATTTATTAAGAATTGTCTCTAAAATAAAAATTTATGCCCGACTTGAGCCTCGTCATAAGATGAGAATTGTCTCTGCTTGGCAAAAGAAAGGTAAGGTTATTGCTATGACAGGAGATGGAATAAACGATGCTCCAGCCATTAAAAAGGCAGATATTGGCTTAGCGCTCGGTTCAGGAACCGAAGTTGCTAAAGAAGCTGCTGATCTTGTTCTTCTCAATGATAGTTTTTCTACGATTGTTCAAACAATAAAAGAGGGAAGAGTGATTATTGATAATATCAGAAAATCAATTGCTTATGTTTTATCAGATTCCTTAACTTCAGTTGTTTTAGTTGGTTTTGCTCGAGTTATTTTTGGTTGGCCCCTTCCTATTCTTCCTGCCCAAATTCTTTGGAATAATTTTATAGAAGATACCTTGCCTAATCTCTCTTATGCTTTTGAACCGGCTGAAGGAGATGTAATGAAAAGGAAACCAGAACCGCCTCATCATTCTATTTTTACTAAAGAAATGAAGACGCTTATTTTCATTACTGGTTTAATTGATCAGTTTATCGCCTTATTTTTCTTTTGGGTTCTTTGGGGGTATTTAGGTCTTGGTTTGGACTATGTTAGAACAATGGTTTTCGGTCTTATTTCCTTGGATACGGCTTTTGTTATTTTTTCTTATAAAAATCTTCGTAAAAACATTTGGCAGATAAATCCTTTTTCCAATAAATTTCTCAATATTTCTTCTTTATTAGTTTTTGTTTTCTTCGCTTTGGCTGTTTATCTTCCTTTTTTACAAAAGGTCTTGCATACGGTGCCTCTTTTATTGAAGGATTGGCTAATTTTAATTATTTTTTCCTTAATAAGTGCTGGTCTTATTGAAATTACTAAATATTATTTTATTTCCCGACATTGTACAGAAGATTAGTTTTTATTTTTTGGTTTAAAAAATTGTGCTATAATTAATGGCTAAAAGAAATTTTAAATTTTTCTATCTCCTTTCCTTAGCTTTACAATTAGGTTTTTTTATCGTCATTCCCTTGATAGGATTTTTGTTTCTGGGAATTTTTCTAGATAAAAAATTATCAACTTCTCCTTTATTTACAATAATTTTATTTATTTTTGGTCTTAACTTTTTTAAGGGTCTGAACAATCGAGTAGTTATTTTAATTAAGGAATAGCCAATGAGTATAATTTTTATTTTTCAAATTCTTTTTTTTGTATTTTTTTGTTTCTTGTTAATTAAAAGCGCTTCTTTATTAATTAAAAGCGTTTCTAAAATTGCTGTTGCTTTTCACTTAACTGAATTTACCTTAAGTTTCCTTTTGGTTGCTTTTGCTACTTCTTTACCTGAACTTTTTGTTGGGATAAGTTCAGCAATCAATCAGAAACCGCTTTTTTCTTTGGGTAATGTTTTGGGTTCTAATATTGCTGTTGTTACCTTAATTATTGGTTTAGCCGCTCTTTTCAGTCGGGGAATTAAAATAAAAAGTTTAATTATCCAAGAAAATCTTCTTTACTTTATTTTTATTCCTTTTTTTTCTCTCTTGATGTTTTTAGATGGAAGATTAACTCGTTTAGAAGGGGGGATACTTTTGGTTCTCTTCTTTTTTTATTGTTTAGAACTATATTCTCGGGGAAGATCGTTTCGCAAAATTTTAGAAGAAGATAAAAAGAAAAATAAGAAAAGAATTCTTAGAGAATTTATATATTTCATTGTTGAAGTTGCTTTACTTCTGATTAGCGCCCATTTTATAGTTCTTTTAGGTGTTAGAATTGCTAAACAGATAAATATTCCCTTACTACTATTTAGTTTATTTTTTGTTGCTTTAGGGACAAGTTTACCTGAATTAATCTTTCAATTGAAAGCGGCAAGAAGCGGACATGAAGAGATGACCCTTGGTGATGTATCAGGATCAATAGTAATTAATTCTTCATTGGTTTTAGGGGTAACCGCTTTGATTAAGCCAATTATTCTGACTGATACCTCTCATTTTACTTTTAGTGCCATATTTATGATGGTTTCTCTTCTTTTATTTACTGTTTTTACTCGAACGAAAAAAGAATTGTCCTCTTGGGAAGGACTTTTTTTAATCTTCTTTTATCTTGTTTTTGTCTTCATTGAATTTTTAAAAGGAAAAATTTAATTTTATTTGGTAGTTTGTCTAAATTTTAGTAATGCGGTATAATTTTTTTAGATAAAAAAGGATTATGAAGATATTTATTAAAGATATTGCTCAATTTAAAGGCAAAAAAGTCACTCTTTGTGGTTGGATATTTAATTTTCGTTCCTCAGGGGGAATTTATTTCCTCCAGATAAGAGACGGCTCGGGATTTATTCAGGCAGTTGTAGATAGAAGTAAGGTGGAGAAAAAGACATGGGAAATTTGTCAAAAAATTAGTTTAGAAACATCAGCAGTTATTGAAGGGAAGGTTAGTCAACATCCAACTAAAAAGGAAATTTTTGAAATCCAGGTTGAGAAAATTAAAATTATTCAAATTGCTGATAGATATCCTCTTGGAAAAAAATCACATGGCCCAGAATTTTTACTAGACCATCGACATTTATGGCTGCGTTCTAAAAGACAATGGGCAATTCAAAAAATTCGCTATACATTAATTAAGGCAACCTATCAATGGTTGACCAATCATTACTTTATTAAAATAGATGCTCCAATTCTCACGCCAATCGCTTGTGAAGGGACAACCACTTTATTTGGTTTGAAATACTTTGATTTGGGTAAGGCCTATCTTTCTCAATCTGGCCAACTTTACCTAGAGGCAGCTATTTTTGCCCATAATCGTGTTTTTGATTTTGGTCCAGTTTTCCGAGCAGAAAAATCAAAGACAAGAAGGCACTTAACAGAATTTTGGATGATGGATGCTGAAATGGCTTTTGTCGAACATCAGGAGAATATGAAATTTCAGGAAAAATTGATTGTCTATCTAGTTAAAGAAGTTTTAAAAAATAACCAGAAAGAATTAGAAATTTTGGAAAGAGATATTGAACCATTAAAGAAAATCAAACCGCCGTTTCCTAGGATTACTTATCAGGAAGCAATTGAAAAATTAAAGAAAAAAGGAGTAAAAATAAAATACGGAGATGATTTTGGGGGAGACGAAGAGACCATTCTTTCTCAACTTTATGATAGACCATTATTTATAGAAAAATATCCGGCAAAATTAAAAGCATTTTATATGAAGCCAGACCCTAAGGATAAAAAGTTAGTTTTAAATGATGATTTATTAGCCCCTGAAGGATACGGAGAAATAATTGGCGGTTCTCAACGCGAAGAGGATTATCAAAACTTATTAAAACGTTTAAAAGAAAATAATTTGTCTCCTAAAGAATTTCAGTGGTATTTAGATTTAAGAAAATACGGCTCTGTTCCTCATTCAGGTTTTGGCTATGGTTTAGAAAGAATAGTTGCTTGGCTTTGCGGATTAAAACATGTAAGAGAAGCCATACCTTTTCCAAGATTGCTTAATCGCTTAAGACCATAATTATATCTATGACTCGGACAAAAATTATTGACACAGTCAAAAAAATCAATGAAAAGGTTCTTCTTAAGGGCTGGGTTCATTCATATCGCGATAAAGGGAAGATTATCTTTTTTGAATTAAGGGATGTAAGCGGAATTCTTCAATGTGTTGTTTGGCACGAAGACAAGGAGGTTTTTTCTTCGGCAAAGAAAATAGGCGTAGAGGATGTTCTTGAGGTTGTAGGAAAAGTGAATCAGCGACCCAAGAATCAAGTTAAAAAAGAGAAAGCCACGGGTATGTTGGAGATAATTGTAGAAAAAATTAAAGTTATCAATAAAGCAAAAACATTACCTTTTGAAATCAATAAAGATAAGTTTAAAGAAAAGGTAAAAGAGGAGTTACGTTTAAAATATCGCTATTTAGATTTACGCCGGCCGAAAATGAAAGAAAAATTGATTTTCCGCCATCGTTTGATAAAATTTATCCGTGATTTTTTTGATCAAAAAGGGTTTTACGAAATTGAAACACCAATTTTAACTAAATCCACGCCAGAAGGAGCCCGAGATTATTTAGTTCCCTCAAGATTACATCCCGGTAAATTTTATGCTCTTCCTCAGTCTCCTCAACAATATAAGCAATTATTAATGGTTGCTGGAATAGAAAACTATTTTCAAATTGCTCGTTGCTTTCGTGATGAAGATCCACGCTCTGACCGTCAACCAGAATTTACTCAATTAGATATGGAGATGAGTTTCTGTCAGCAGAAAGATATCTTGAAGATAAGTGAAGAATTGTTAACAAAAATAGTAGAGAAGCTTTCGGATTGTCATTTAACCTTTAAACCATTTAAACGGTTGACCTATCAAGAAGCAATAAAAAAGTATGGTACAGATAAGCCAGATTTAAGAAAAGATAAAAATGACCCTAAAGAATTGGCTTTTGTTTGGATTTTAGATTGGCCCTTATTTTCTTGGGATAAAGAAAGAAAGAGATGGGACCCTTGTCATCATATTTTCACCGCTCCTCAAGAGAAAGATATTCCTTTATTAGAAAAAAATCCGGCTAAAGTCCATTCCTGGCAACACGATTTAGTTTGTAATGGTTATGAAATAGGAGGAGGAAGTTTAAGAATTCATCAGCCTGACTTGCAAAAGAAAATTTTTAAATTAGTAGGAATTTCAGAAAAGGAAGCGGAAAAGAAGTTTGGTCATTTATTAGAAGCATTTTCTTATGGAGCCCCGCCTCACGGAGGAATTGCCTTTGGTTTAGATAGATTTTTAATGATTTTGACTGGAGAAACTAATATCCGTGAAGTTATTCCCTTTCCTAAAACAACTGATGCTCGTGATCCTTTGATGGACTCTCCAAGTGAAGTAGATAAAAAACAACTTAAAGAACTTCATTTAAAAATTAATTAAAAGCAAATGGAAATAACCTTAGCACGAATCAATAGTGACCCGAGAATCAATGAATTTATTCGCCAAACAGAAAAAGCCCTTAAAGTTCAGGGATTTACTGAACATGGTTTTCGGCATGCTAATTTGGTTGCTTCTCGTGCTCGGACAGTGGCTCAAATGATTGGTCTTTCCAAAAAAGAGCAAGAGCTTGCTGCTGTAGCTGGTTATTGTCATGATATGGCAAATTTTTTGGGGAGAACCCATCATCATTACTGGGGCGCCTTACTTTTTGGCCAACTTTATTTAAAGGATAATAATCCTAAAGATGTTGCTTTAGTTATGCAGGCAATTGCTAATCATGATAAGGAAGAGATGAAATTATCTAATCCTATTTCTGCTGTTTTGGTTTTAGCCGATAAGTCAGATGTTCATCGGGAAAGAGTTTCCCAGGTTTCTGCTTCAAGATTAAAGGTGGATATTCATAATCGAGTTAATTACGCAACGATTGCGAGTAAGTTAGGTATTGATAAAAAAACAAAAGAAATAAAACTTTCCCTAAAAATTGATACAAAAATTGTTCCGATAATGGAATATTTTGAGATATTTACTCAAAGAATGGTTTATTGTCGGAAAGCAGCAGAATATCTTGGTTACAAATTTACTTTAGAGATAAACAAATTTAAACTTTTGTAATCAAAATGTATTTATCAAAACTTCAGCAATATATCTTGTTAGAATTATATTTTTCCCGAAGGAAAAAATATCCTAAAAATGATTTAAAGAGTTATTATCAGCGACAGAATAAAAAATTGAAAGAAAAAAATAAACAGAGCATTATTACTCGGAGTATAGAGAGATTAATAAAGAAAGGATTATTAGTTGGTTATGGTGAGAGGACGCCGGAAAAGTGGTATATTCAAGAGATAAAGTTAACTAAAAAGGGAAAAGAAGTGGTTAAAGAACTTCTAAAAAATTATGGTCGATTGCCTTTTAAAATAAAGAGAAAGAAAAATAAATAATTTAATTTATTTGCCTATGGTTAAAAAGAAGAAAAAAGCGTCTCAAAAAAAATCTAAAAAAAGAAAAGTTAGTTCTTTAAAAAAGAAGGCAAAAGCCAAAAAGGGAACTTCATTAAAGAAAAGAAAAGTTAAATCTACTTCAAAAAAGAAGAAAATTAAAGTTCCTCGAGCGAAAATCCCAGCTAAATTATTAAGGATATTGGAAAGCAATAAGATTAGGTATAAAATTATTCCTCATAAGGTTGTTTTTACTGCTTATGATTTGGCTCAAACATTGAAGATAGATTTAAAGAGAGTAACAAAAACACTTGTTCTAAAAACTGATAAAGGATATTGCTTAGCTGTTTTGCCTGGTAATTTAAAACTTGATTTGAATAAGTTTAAAAAATTGTTTAAGTTTAAAAAAGTAAGTATGGTCCCGGAAAAAGAAATGGTAAAGAAGTTTAAAATTAAACCAGGCGCAATAACACCCTTTGCTTCTCTTTATAAAATTCCTCTTTATTTAGAGAAGAAAATAGCTATTTTAGATAAATGTTTGTTCCAATCAGGGAGTTTTCAAGAATCAATAGAGATGAGGGTAAAGGATTTTATCAAATTAGAAAATCCTTTTCTTGGTTCTTTTGGTAAGAAATAATTTATGGAAGAGTATTCAATAAAATTGGAACAATTTGAAGGTCCTCTTCCTTTACTTTTAGAACTGATTGAAAAGGAAAAGTTAGACATTAGTAATATCTCTTTAGCCAAGGTTGCTGACCAATGCATTGCTTATTTAGAAAGACAAGAGTTTTCTGACCCGCGCTTATTGGCTGATTTTTTAGTAGTTGTAGCAAAATTAATTTTAATTAAGTCAAAGTTATTTATTCCTCTTTTAGAAACAGAGTTAGATGAAGAGGATTTAGGAATTAGTTTAGAAAAGCAATTAAAGATATTTCAGAGATATTATCTTGCTTCTAAGAAAATAAAACAAATAATTGCTCAAAAACATTTTTCTTTTCCTCGCCAAAACCCTATTATTGTTGAAGGTTTCTATCCGCCAAAAGGTATAAATAAAGAGATTTTGTCCAGAACCTTGAATGAATTAATTACCCAAATAGAGCCAGTCGTTAAAATTCCTCATAAGACGATTAAAAGAATTATTTCTCTTCAAGAGAAGATTAAACAGATAAAAAAAATAATTTTAGAGAAACAGACAATAGAGTTTAGATATCTAATTAAATCTAATTCTCTTTCAGAGATTATTGTTACTTTTCTTGCGGTTTTAGAACTTACCAAAGAAAAATCAATTGTCCCTATCCAAAATAATCTTTTTGAAGAAATAAAAATTAGTTCTTATGACGGAAAAGAATGATTTAAACAAACTAAAGTCATTAATTGAGAGTTTACTCTTTATTTCTTCCCATCCTCTTTCTTTATCTCAGTTAACTCGTTTAGTCAAGAATGACCAAAAAGAGGTAGAAAAGGCATTAGAAGAATTAACTGAAGATTATAATAAGAACCAGCGGGGGATAAAGATTATCCAAAATAATAATAAATTTCAAATGGTGACCAATCCGGAAAATTCTTCGCTCATTCAAAAATTTCTCAAAGAAGAAAGGAGCGGTGAATTGACTCCTGCTTCTTTAGAAACATTATCGGTTTTAAGTTATTGCGGACCAATGACCAAATATGAATTAGAGCAGATAAGAGGCGTGAATTGTAGTTTAATCTTAAGAAATCTAATGATAAAGGGTTTAGTGGAAGTCCAGTCAAAGAATGAAGAAGGGCTCCCCCTTTATGATATAACTTTTGATTTTTTGCATTATTTAGGTCTTAACAGAAGGGAAGAATTGCCTGATTATGAGAAATTACATCGTCATCAGATTTTAGAAGAATTAATAAATAATCAAAATTGACTTTTTATCTCATTCTCTTATAATATAAATATAAGAAATTTTAGTTTAAAATTATGGACCAATTAAGTAAAGAATTAAAGGAACTTCTATTGAAATTTCCTCTCTTTGCCAATTTGAAGAAAAAACGTTTGTATTTATCAAATTTAGACAGATTAGGAAAGAGAGAAAGCAAAGATCTGATTAAGAAGTTAAGGCAAATAATTAAGGAAAGAGACAGGAAGCTTTTAGCTCTTCGCGAAAAATGGGAAAATTTTATGCTTCGAGAGAAAAAGAAAATTCTTAATCTGATTAGAAAAAGAATTGAGGAGCAGTCAAACAAAAAACTGAAAGAACTAAGAGAAAAGTTAAAAGAAATTTAATAATTTATTTTATTATTGAATAATTTATTAATTTTCTTTAATTATGCTAAAAGAATCAAATTTAATTTTAAGAGAAAAAGAGAAAAAGGAAGAAAAAGAAGAGAAATATCTTCCTCTTTCTCCAAAAGAAGAAATAGAGGAGGGAATTAAGGATTTAGAAGAAATAACGAGAGGAAATAAAGAGGAAGTTATTAATTTAGATGAGGCAAGAAAAATTACTCGCGAAACAATAGGAATGGCAGAGGAAATAGAAAAAGATGCTGAAAGAATTGAAGAAGCAGCAGAAGTTAAATTAGAAAGGGTCTTAGAAGATATTCTTCTTCAAAACAAGAAAGAAAGAAAAAATTGGTTAAAAATAGCAATGAAAACAGCTGATAAGTTTTTGAAGAGAACGAGAACCAAATTTGAAAAATTAGTACCGCCTAATCGTTTAAAAGAGATAGAACGGTCTTTAGCGCGAAAGGTTAAAACACTTTTAATCTTAGCCATTGCTTTAGAAAGTATTCCAGCAGGAGCCAGTGGGGGAGAAAAGAAACAGACAGAAAAAGCAGACAGTTTGGCTTTAGCCACCACCGCAGAAGTTCTTTCTCATAGTGATAAAGATACAACTACCTTAGCCACTCAAGAGGCCTTGGAAAAAGGAGTAATTACTCAAAAAGAATTAGAAAAGTATAAAACACCATCAGCTAAAGAAGAGGGAAAAGTTGAATTGAATTTTAAATACCCTGAAGACGCTGAAGGAATAAAAAAGTTTATTAAAAAATTAGCTTCTACTGATTATCAAAATGATACCTTAGGACTTTCTTTTGACTTAGAATTTTTAACAGAAAAAGTAAATTATTATAACCAGAAGCATCCAGATGATAAGATAAATTTAGCTCAAGCCACAGAATCATTGCCTGAGGAGACAAAAGATTTGATAAAAGAATATCTATCTAAAGAGTTCCATGATGTTTTAAACGAGACATTAGAAGATTTTAGAAGTGATTTTAAGTCACGCCGTCTTCCTCGGGGGAAGAAAAATATCATCCGTCTTTTCTGGGCGATGAGGGCTCAGGCTAAACAAGGGAAATGGGATAAGATTATTCAGCTTTGGGAGAAAAGAGTTGATTATTATCCGCCAGTGTATCGAGAACAGCGATATTGGGATGAGTATAACCATAAGTTAGAGCAATTAGAATATGAAATATCTTTAATCAAGACGTTCCTTGTTTCTGGGTAAAGTAAACTAATATTTTAAAAAATAAAAACAAGAGAATCTTTCTCTTGTTTTTATTTTTTATCTTCTCCTTATTTCTTTTTCTTTTCCTTTAAAGGGACAACCCTGACGAAGGTGGTTAGTTTTTTTTGCCCATTAAATCTTTTTCTTTTTTTCTTATAAAATTCAACTTTACCATCTATTAAGGCAAAAAGAGTATCATCTTTTCCTCTTTTAACATTTTCTCCGGGATGATACTTGGTTCCTCGTTGGCGGACAATAATTGCTCCGGCTTTTGCGAATTGTCCGCCAAACAATTTGACTCCCAATCTCTGTGATTGTGAGTCCCGACCCAATTTTGTTGAACCTCCTGCTTTTTTGTGAGCCATATTCTTTTTTAATACTTTTTATTGTTTTCTATTTTATCCTTTTCTTTTAAAAAAGTCAATTCTTTTCTGGAAAAAACCTTATCTTTATGATAAAATGTCCTTATGAAACTCTCAAATTTAATTAAGAGATTATTTAGAACAAAACAGCATTATTTTTGGCAGGATAAACTCATTTTCTTTCCTGGTATCATAAGTATTATTTTGAATTTTTTTATTTGGCTTTTTCTAATAATCCGGGTAAAATCGCTAAATCAAATTATACCACTTCATTACAATATTTATTATGGAGTAGATTTTATTGGGCCAAAGACAGAATTATTTAAAATTAATTTATTGGCTTTATTAATTCTTTTTATCAATTTATTTCTTGCTTTTAAAATATATAAATACGAAAGAATAAATAGTTATTTTCTTCTATTTGCCTCTCTTTTAAGTCAATTAATTTTCTTAATATTTTTTATTTCCATTGTTAATCTTTAAAAATGGACTATTTTCCAGTAATAAAAATTTTATTTTTTTCTGCTTTAGCTTTTGTCATTACTATTGCCTGGACACCCATTTTAACGCATTTTTTATATAAGTATAAATTAGGTAAAAGAATTCGCAATGATGGAACAACTCCGATTTTTTCCAAATTACATCAGAAAAAAGCAGGCACTCCAACAATGGGTGGATTATTAGTTTGGGTGACTACTCTTATTCTAACACTAATTTTCTTTTTTTTGCCGCAATTTTTCCCTCTTCCTTTATTCAAAAAATTAAACTTTTTAACTCGTTCGCAGACACTTCTCCCTTTAGGCGCTTTAGTTGCTTCGGCTTTAGTAGGTTTAGTTGATGACATCCTCAATATTCGGGGTATTGGCGCTAAAGGCGGGGGATTGAGGATTCGACATCGTCTTTTGCTTTATTCTTTGATAGCTTTAATTGGCGCCCTTTGGTTCTACTATAAATTGGATTGGGATTTAATCCATCTACCCTTTTTAGGAAATTATCAACTTGGTTTTTGGTATATTCCTGTTTTTATCTTTATTATTGTAGCTACAAGTTTTTCCGTTAATGAAACTGATGGTTTAGATGGGTTAGCTGGTGGTGTTTTACTTTTTTCCTTCGCTGCTTTTGCTGCGATTGCTTATTTAAAAGGTAGGTTCGATTTGGCTACCTTTTGTGGAGTAATCAGTGGTTCTCTCGCTGCTTTTCTTTGGTTTAATATTTATCCAGCTCGTTTTTTTATGGGAGATACAGGTTCAATGTCTTTAGGAGTAACCTTGGGTATCGTTGCCTTATTAACAAATTCAGCTTTTCTTTTGCCAATTATTGGTTTGATTTTAGTCCTAGAATCTCTTTCAGTTATTATTCAGATATTTTCCAAGAAGTTTTTTAAGAAAAAAGTTTTTCTTTCCTCTCCTCTCCATCATCATTTTGAGGCAAAAGGATGGCCGGAGCCAAAAATAGTAATGCGTTTTTGGGTTATCTCAGGAATCTCAGGTATTATTGGTTTAATTATCGCTTTATTAGATAAAACTCTTTAGAAAATTATAATTTTCAATAATATGCGTTTTTCTTCTCATGCTCCTGATCGTTTTTTAATCTTCACTATTGGTTCTCTCTTGCTTATTGGCTTGTTTATGCTTGCTTCGGCAAGTCCTATTATTTCTTACACTAAATTTCACCATCCTTACCATTTTCTTTTCCATCAGATTACCTTTGGTCTTTTGCCGGGAATTTTCCTTTTTTTTATTGGGTATAAAACTGATTATCATTTTTGGAGAAAGATTTCCTTCTTTTTTCTTTTATTAACCATTTTCCTTTTGGGAGCAGTTTTTATTCCAGGAATAGGTGCTTCTTTTGGTCGGGCTAGAAGTTGGATTAAATTAGGTAATTTTTCTTTCCAGCCAAGTGAGTTAGTTAAATTAAGCTTAATTTTCTATTTGTCTGCTCTTCTTTCAAAGACGGAGAAAAAAATTAAAGATATAAAATATGGTCTATTGCCTTTTCTTTTACTAATAGGTTTAATTTTTTTTCTACTTTATTCTCAACCCGATTTGGGAACTCTTTCTATTATTATTGCCACCTCTTTAATTATTTATTTTGTCTCCGGTGGAAAATTAACACATATTTTAGGAATAATACTCAGTGGTCTGCTGGTTGTCTCTTTTTTATTAAAAAAGTCGTCTTATCAAATGATGAGAATTAAAGTGTTTTTAAATCCAGATGCTTATCCTAAATTAAGTTATCATCTTCGTCAGGCTCTTTTATCTATTGGCTCCGGCGGTCTTTTTGGTTTGGGGTTAGGGGAGTCAAGGGGAAAATTTGCTTATGTGCCCGAAGCATATAGTGATTCTATTTTTTCTGTGATTGCTGAAGAATTAGGTTTTTTCTTTTCTCTATTCTTAGTTTTTTTATTTGTTTTCTTTGCTCTTCGAGGTCTAAGAATAGCCAAAAGATCACCGGATAAATTTGGACAATTGTTAGCAGTAGGAATTGTCTCCTGGATAACTGTTCAAGCATTTGTTAATATTATGTCAATGATTAATTTAGTTCCTATGACCGGAGTTCCTTTGCCCTTGATAAGTTATGGTGGGTCAGCATTAGCCGTTTCTCTCTTTGCTTTAGGGATTCTTTTAAATCTTTCTAAATATACACGAGAGTAATATTTTTTATTATGAAAATAGTTTTTGCTGGAGGAGGGACCTTTGGTTCAGTAATTCCTCTTTTAGCATTAGCAGAAAAAATTAAAGAAGAAACTTCTAAAGATTCTTGTGAATTTCTTTGGTTAGGTACAAGAACCGGGCCGGAAAAATTTTTGATTAAAAATTATCAAATAAAATTTCAACCAATTTTTTCCGGAAAGTTTAGACGTTATTTTAGTTTTAAAAATATTTTAGATATTTTTAAAATTTTTATAGGATTTTTTCAATCTTTCTTTATTCTTCAGAAGTTTAAACCTGATGTTATTGTCTCTGCTGGAGGATTTGTATCCTTTCCTGTCGTTATAGCCGGTTGGTGTTTAAAAATTCCCGCTCTTATTCATCAGCAAGATATTGTTCCTAGTTTAACTAATAAACTTTTATCCCCATTTGCTCAAAAAATAACTGTTGTTTTCGAGAAATCATTAAAGGATTTTCCCAGAAAAAAAACTATTTTAATAGGCAACCCAGTGCGTCAAGAGATTTTTCAGGGTAAGAAAGAAAGGGCAATTTCCGGATTCCAATTAGAAAAAGATTTGCCAGTCATTTTGATTATTGGTGGAGGAACTGGAGCTTTAAGAATAAATCAATTGGTTGTTCAGTCACTTCCTGAATTGGTTAAGTTTTGTCAGATTATTCATTTGACCGGAGGTAAATTAAAAAAAGAAGGATTAACTAAGTTTTCCCGTTATCATTCTTATGATTTTTTAACTGATAGAATGAAAGATGCTTTAGCTGCCGCTGATTTAGTTATTAGTCGGGCCGGTCTTTCTACATTAACCGAACTTTCTTTTTCGGGAAAACCAACTATTCTTATTCCTATTTCTAATTCTCATCAGGAGAAAAACGCCCAATATTTTCAAGAAAGGGGAGCAGCAGTTGTTTTACCTGAAAAAAATCTTACTCCAGACAAGTTTGTTGAAGAAATAAGAAAGATATTATTTGACCAGTCAAAATTAAATGAATTATCAGAAAGGATTAAAACAATGATAAAATCAGGAGCAGAAGATAGAATGATTAAAATTATTTTTTCTTTAATCAAAAATGATTAAGAAAAAGGATTCAAGAATCTATTTAGGAACTTCTGGTTGGATTTATGCTCATTGGTCAGGTATTTTTTACCCTTCAGAAATTTCTCAAAATAAATGGTTAGAATATTACACTCAATATTTTGATACTGTAGAATTAAATTCTTCTTTTTACCATTTACCAAAAGAAAAGACGTTTATTAACTGGCGAAAAAGGACACCGCCTAATTTTTTATTTTCCTTAAAAGCAAGTCGTTACATTACCCATATTAAAAAGCTAAGAGAGACAAAAGATGCTTGGAAGAAATTCATTAAAAACGCTCAACTACTTAAAGAAAAGTTAGGACCTATTCTTTTTCAACTGCCTCCTTATTTAAAGATTGATTTAGAAGTTTTAGAGAAATTTTTAAAAACTCTTCCTCCAAAATATCGATATGTTTTTGAGCCAAGAAATAAAACCTGGTATTCTCCCTCAGTTTACCAATTATTTAAAAAATTTAATGTTAGTTTATGTATTTCTTCTACCCCGAATTATCCATCAGCAGAGGTGATAACTTCAGATTTTCTTTATTTAAGATTACATGGAAGCAAAGAGTTATATAGTTCAAAATACACAACGAAAGAATTAACTTTTTTTGCTAAAAAAATTAAAAAATGGATAAAAAGTGGCTTGGATGTTTACGTTTATTTCGACAATGATGCTTTCGGTTATGCGGTTGAAAATGCTTTAGAATTAAAAGGTTTGCTTAAAGATTTTTTTGACCGAAAATAATTTTTTTGTTATTCTAAAATTGGATTTATGGGAAAAACAAAATTTTTTTGGCCAATCATTGGTCATAAAAATATTATAAATTATTTAGAAAGTTCTCTAAAAAGAGGAAGGTTAAGTCATGCTTATTTATTCACTGGTCCTTCAGGAGTAGGGAAGACAATTGTGGCTAATTATTTTATCAAATCTCTTTTTTGCTTAAATAAAGAAAAGATTCCTTGTGAAAGATGTTTGTCTTGTCAGCAAATAGAGAAAGGAATTCACCCTGATGTGATTTATTTAAAAAAAGAAAAAGAAAGAAAAGATATTACTATTGGTCAAATTCGTCAATTACAAAAATTTCTTTCTTTATCTCGATTATCTGGTAGCTATAAAGTTGCTTTAATTCAAGAGGCAGAACTTCTAAATAAAGAGGCAGCAAATTCTTTGTTAAAAACTATTGAAGAGCCAGCAGAAAAAGTGATAATTATTTTAATCACCCAAGACATACATCGGATTGTTCCTACAATTGTCTCTCGTTGTCAAGTTATTCGTTTTTATCCCGTTTCTTCAAAAGAAATAGTTAAATTTTTAGAGAAAAAATATTCTTTAAAAAAGGGAGAGGCAGTCAATTTAGCTAATTTTTCTGGGGGGAGACCGGGGAAAATTATTTCTCTTTTAAATGAAGAAAGTGATTTTAAAAACTATCAAGAATTAATTGGCAGTTTTCTCAATCTTTTTGAAGAAGATTTGAGAGGACGATTAAAAACGATAAAAGAAATCAGAAGAAAAGATTTTCTTAATTCTAAGGAAATAAGCAGCCAATTTTTAGAAAAGCAGACCTTTTTTAAAGAAACAGTATCTTTTCTTATAGAGATAATTCGTGATTTAATTTTAATAAAACTGGATTTATCTTCTTTGCTAAAAAATTATTTTCTTAAAAGCAGATTGAAAAAAGTGGCTGAAAGCTATTCTTTAAAAGGTCTTATTAACTTACTAAGAGAGACCGAAAAGACAGGAGAATATTTAGAAATGAATGTTAATCCATCCTTGGCAATAGAAAATTTATTACTTAATTTTCAAAAATGAAAAAAAATTTACTTTTATTTATCAGTTTTCTTTTAATTCTTCCTCTAATCGGAGGGAGTTGTTTGGAAATTAAGATAAGAACGGGTAAAGCCGATGGAGGGGTATTTAAATCAGTAGATAAGGGAGAAACTTGGGAGCAAAAGGTTTTTGTTCGTCAGATAAAAAAGAAGAAAGTAGAAACTATTGGTTATGTTAATGTTTATAAATTACGTTTTGACCCACAAAATAGCCAGACAGTTTACTTAGCCAGTCGTGAGGACGGACTTTATGTTACTTACAATGGCGGCGATAAATGGTATTATCTTTCTCCTTTTAAAGGAAGAATAGATGATGTAGTTGTCCATCCTAAAAGTCGTAATATTATTTATCTTGCCCGAGGAAACAAAATTTATAAAACTACTAATGGAGGCGAAAGTTGGGGTAATGTTTATTTAGAATCATTGCCTAATCGGAGGATAAATTGTTTAGCAATTGATTCTTATGATCCAAAGAAGGTTTATGCTGGTATTTCTGATGGAAGATTGATTAGAAGTGTTGATGCTGGAGAAAGTTGGGAGGCCATTGCTAATTTTAAAGATAATATCGCTCAAATTTTGATTAATAAAAATGATACGAGGATTATTTATGTAGCCACCTCTTCTACTGGAATATATAGAACAGCCGATAGAGGGAACACATGGCAAAATATAACCGTCAATGACAAACGAGAAGATTTAAGGGAATTTCCCGGTATAAGAGAATTTAGAGCAGCTGTCTTTGATCAAACTAAATTTGATTCTTTAGTAATTGCTACCCGTTATGGTTTGTTAAGAACAGATAATGGAGGGAAAAGTTGGCAGGCATATAAATTACTTACCTTACCCGGAACAATATTAATTAATTCTTTAGCGGTTAATCCTAAAAATAATCAAGAAATTTACTATATTACTAATCACACTCTTTTTAAAACTGATGATGGAGGAGAAAATTGGGTAACTCGTGCTTTACCTACTTCAAGAATTGGTTGTGCCTTACTTGTTAATCCAGAACACCCTCAAATTCTTTTCTTAGGAGTGTATAAACCTAAAAAGAAATAATTTATTATTAATAAAATATTTATGGCAATAAGAATTGCTGTTAATGGCTTTGGCCGTATAGGCCGTCAAACAGTTAATATCATTTTTAATAAGCATCCTGAATTAGAATTAGTAGCTATTAACGATTTAACTGATAACCAAACGCTGGCTCATTTATTTAAATATGATTCTCTTTATGGTCGTTATCCCGGAGAAGTGAGGGCAGAAAAGGATTATTTAATCATTGATGGTAAAAAGATTTTTGCTTTGTCAGAACGGGAACCAAGCAAATTACCTTGGAAAAAATTAGGCGTAGAAATAGTCATTGAAAGTACTGGTGTTTTTCGCACTTATGAACTTGCTCATCAGCACATTGAAGCAGGAGCAAAAAAAGTTATTATTTCCGCGCCGGGTAAGGGAAAAAGAGAAATTCCTGTTTTTGTTTTAGGGGTTAATGAGGATAAATATCGTCCTGAAGATATGGATGTGATTTGTATGGCTTCCTGCACAACTAATTGTTTAGCACCTATCTTAAAGGTTTTGATGGAAGAATTTGGTATAGAAAGGGCTTTTATGAGTACAGTTCATAGTTATACTAATGACCAGAAGTTATTAGACCTTCCTCATCATGATTTAAGACGGGCAAGAGCGGCTGCTCTCTCTATTATTCCAACAACAACCGGAGCAGCTACTGCAGCAGCCAAGACACTTCCTGAATTGTTGGGTAAAATAGATGGTATCTCTTTACGGGTGCCTACCCCAGTAGTTTCCATTGTTGATTTAACTGTTCTCTTAAAAAGAGAAACGACAAAAGAAGAAGTAAATGATTGTTTTAAAAGAGCAGAAAAAGGGAAGTTAAAAGGAATTTTAGGAACATCAGAGGTCCCTCTTGTTTCAGTAGATTATCGCAAAGATCCTCGTTCTTCAATTGTTGACTTATCCTTAACGATGGTTAATAAAAATCTAGTTAAAATTTGTTCTTGGTATGATAATGAATGGGGTTATTCTAATCGCTTGGCTGAATTTACCTCTTTTGTTGGCAAGAAATTATAAAAATAGTTATTCTGGTAAAAAATAATAAACCCCTATCATAGATAGGGGTTTTTGTTTTTAATTTTTTTTGCTCGCTTGCTTAGGGGGTTTACTAAGAGAAAAGAGTAGAATTATAAGAGAGAACCCACTAACACTTATAGCAACGCTTAAGCCAGTCACTATAGCCAGACCTTTAATTCCTGTTAAAATCATCTTTTCCTCCTTCTCTAAGTTTATTTTATTATAACATAAAATTATTTTAATGTCAAGAGAGAATCTAACTCATTAAAAAAATCCCGTCATTGACGGGATTTTAATTTAATTGTTTTCTTCAGAAGGCGGATAAACAGGTACAGGCAGGGTATAATCAGCAATAACAGTAACTTTTTTTATCTCACTATAATAAATATGAGTTTCTGTCCTTAAACTATCAATAATAATTTTTTTCTCTAATATCTGGTATTCGTATTCTTTTCCTCCTTGCCCTTGAATAGTGCAGGGAAGATGATAAATATCGCCCTGAAAGAGAATTTTTAAAGAGTCATATTCAGAATAATGGACTGGATAGAAATATAACCAACCAGGACTATCATCAAACAACCAAGGCGGATATGGTTCACCTTGTTGCTCGCAGCCAAGAAGAAATAGAAGTGATATCAGGAAAATTATTGATAAAAGAACGACAAAAAAATGTTTTTTCATTTTTCCCTCCTATTTTTTGGAGTTATATATTAATAAAATATAAGAAAAAGTCAAGTCCAATTATTTGGCAGTGGGCTTAGTTAGTGATAGGTATCATAGTTTATATTATTCAAAAGGGTGCGAGCGTTTAAAAATTTTGTTATAATTAAAACGATGGCTTATCAAACAGAGAAAATTATTTATACTCTTTCCCAAGATATAAAGAAAATAGTAGAAACTTTTTATCCTAATTATTCTTGGGAGGATTTTGATTTTTCTTTGACTCAGCCGCCAAGAAAAGAGATGGGGGACTTTTCTTTTGCTTGTTTTAATTTGGCTCAAAGAGTAGGGGGAAAACCTGAAGAGATTGCCAGAGTTTTGGCTGAAAAAATTAAGTCATCAAAATTTTTAGAAAGAGTTAATAACGTAGGTCCTTATTTAAATTTATTTTTAAAAAGGAATATTTTCTTTTCTTTTCTCCTTAAAGATATTTTAAGAAATGGGGAAAGTTATGGGAAAATAAAACTTGGTCAAGAAAAAATAATGGTTGAATATTCTTCTCCGAATACTAATAAGCCACTTCATTTAGGTCATTTACGAAACGATGTTTTAGGTATGGCTATAAGTAATTTATTGGAGAACAGAGGATATAAAGTTATTCGAGCGAATTTAATTAATGACCGTGGAATTCATTTAGGCAAAGTAATGGTCGCCTATCAAATGGCTAAAGAAAAGAAATGGTTGAGAGCAAGTAAATTATTAGAGCAGAAAATAAAAGGCGACCACTTAGTCGGTAACCTATATGTATTTTTTGAAAAAAAATTAAACGAAGAGAAGAAAAAATTTTTAAAGAATAAAGGGATTATTTGGGATAAATTAACTAAGACAGAGAAAAAGGAAGTGGAATTAGAGTTCTTTAAAGAATCAAAACTTTATCAAAAAGCGCAGGAAATGTTAGATAAATGGGAAAAAGGAGACAAAAAAATAAGAAATTTAGCAAAAAAAATCAACCAACTTGCCTTATCTGGCTTAAAAGAAACTTACCAGAGAACAAAAACTAAGTTTGATAAATGGTATTTTGAAAGCAAAATTTATCAATTAGGTAAAAAAATAATTTACCAGGCATTAAAGAAAGGGTTATGTTATAAGAATGAAGAGGGAGCAATAGAGATTGATTTAGAAAAATATAATTTGGGAAAGAAAATTCTTGTTCGAAAAGACGGTACCTCGGTCTATATCACCCAAGACATTGGCTTGGCTAAGAAGAAATTTGATGATTACAATTTGACAAAGTCAATTTATATTGTAGCTAACGAGCAGGACTATCATTTTAAATTATTATTTAAAATTTTAGAAATTCTAGGTTATTCCTTTGCTAAAAAATGTTATCATCTTTCCTATGGAATGGTTTATTTGCCTGAAGGGAAAATGAAGTCCCGGGAAGGGAAAGTGGTTGAGGCTGACGAATTGTTGGATAAAATGCACAATTTAGCCAAAAGAGAAATTTTGAAAAGAGAGCAAAAAATTTCTTCTCAAGAATTAGAAAAAAGAGCAGAAAAAATTGGTCAGGCAGCAATTAAATTTTACTTATTGAATGTTTCTCCTAGTCAAGATATTTTTTTCCTTCCGGAAAAGTCAATTTCCTTTGACGGGGATAGCGGGCCATATCTTCAATATACTTTTGCTCGAATTAAAAGTATTTTTAGAAAGGGTAAAATAAAAAATTCATTCTTTTCTTCTCCTATTAAGAAAAATAAATTAAACAAAATAAGTTTAAAAGAGGAAGAATGGGAATTGACTAAATTGATTTACTCTTTTCCCGAGGTAGTAAGAAAGGCAGCAGATAATTATGCACCAAATTTAGTTACTGAATATCTTTTAAAATTAGCCGCCTGTTTTAACCGATTTTATCAAAAATATCCTGTTTTAAAAGCGCCTAATCAAGAAGAAAGAGAAATACGTCTTTATTTGATTAAGGGTGTAGAAATTGTTTTAAAAAGGAGTTTTCAATTACTTAATATTGACCTTTGTTCTAAAATGTGATATAATTAAATGATTTAAAAACTATGAAAAAAATTATCTTAATTTTTCTTGTTTTTATCTTAAGCGTTTTTCTTTCAGGATGTCTAAAACAAGAAGAATCATCTTTTTCTTTAAATCAAAATAAAATGTTTAAGCAAAAAGAAGAAAACTTAGTTTCCAAAACAAAGAGTGAAGAGAAACCAATTTTATTTATTCTTGCTCCAAAGAATTTTCGTTGGGAAGAATACTATGAGACAAGAAAAGTTTTAGAAGAAGGAGGAAAAAAAATAGAGATAGCCAGTCTGAATAAGGGATTTTTGAAAGGGTATCCTCAAGGAGAAGCAAAAGCTGATTTGACTTTAGAAGAAGTTAAGGTAGGGGATTATCAAGCAATCGTTTTTATTGGTGGTAGTGGAGCAGTAGTTTATCAAGACAATTCTCGCGCTTTAGAAATTGCTCAGGAAGCGGTTAGAGAAAACAAGGTTTTAGCAGCTATCTGTATTGCCCCGACTATTTTAGCCAAAGCCGGTGTTTTGAAGGGGAAAAAGGCAACTGTTTGGTCAAGTTCTTTTGACAAGAGTCCTATTAAAATTCTTCAAGAGAACGGTGCTTTTTATTTAGATGAAAAGGTAGTGAAAGACGGAAAAATTATTACGGCTAATGGGCCGGCAACTGCTTTAGAATTTGGTCAAACAATTTTATCTACTCTTTAATTAAGAATATTATTATGATGTTTGAAAAGGGTTATCATCACCCCTGGGTTCAACCAGAGTCTTCCAAAGAAGAAAAAGGAGAGAAGAAAAGAGAAGAAGAAAAAAACAAAAAAGAGGAGGATAGTTTAGATTTTGTCTATAAAGAATTAGAGAGATTAGTTAAAGATAATAGATTAAAGACAGAAAGAGAAGATTTAGAAAAGAGAACCGGCTTTAAAGCCGAAGATATTTTAGAAAACTTAAAATTATTAAAAGAAAATCCTTCTAAAGAAAAATTGAAGGATATTTCTTTTTTAGAATCGTTTAATTTTTTAAATAACCTTCTTTTTATAAGGGAAAATCAAATAAAGACATTAGAAAGAATAGGCGTGGTTTCTAAGATTGATGAAAAGGCATTAAAAAAATTTCCTCTGCTTAAGAAATATTTGGCTGATTTTCCTAAAATTAAAGAAAAACTTATAGGACAATTAGAGAGTCGCGAGATAAAAATAGAAGAAGATGAATCTTTTGAAGAAGTTTTGAAAAAGTTTCCTGAATTAAGACAAGAAATTAAAAAATCATCGGATTTTCAGGAATTGTTAAATATGCCTGTTGGGTTAAAGCATAATTTAATAGAATTTTTAAAATATAAATTAGAATTGTCAAAATTCTTTAGATTTAAAATAAGAACCAAAAAACTTAGAGAATCTTTAGAGGCGTTAGAAAAGAAAGCCGGGCTGGATAAAGTTTCTCTTTCAGAAGAATATATAAAAGAATATGAGAAAAAATTAAAAGAAAAGATTGAGAAAAAATCAGCATTAATTAAAGAAAAGGAAAAAGAAGAGATAAAGAAAATGGAAGAAACATTAGAGGAAATGAGAAGGATAGAAAAAGAAGGGTTGAGCGAAGAGGAAATTTATAAAGTTCTTGAAAGTTTGAGAGAAAAAGAAAAAGAAGAAGAAATCAAAAATCAAAAAAGAAAGGAAGAGCCGGGTTTTAAATGGTCTAAAACTGAAGAAGGAATTAAAGAAAAGGAAAAAGAAGAAATAAAGAAAATGGAAGAAGCGTTAGGGGAAATGATAAGGAAAGAAAGAAAGGAAATCAAAAGTAAAAAAAGAAAAGAAGAGGCAGGTTTTAAATTGCCTAAGAAAACTCGTTTTTATCCAAAAAGGAAAGGAAGGGGAGTGAAAACAAGAGAAAATTTAGATTCTCTATATCAAGAAGAAAATCGGACAAAAAAATTTGAAGCAATTCTAAACAAAGAGAAAATAGAATTTGCCTTGCAGCAAGTTTCTTATGATAAAAAGAAAAAGATTTCCTATACCAATCTTGACGGTCGCTGTGTTTTAGGAATGCTTAAAAGGGCAAATATAGATATTAGTTCCTTAAAATTTTTACCCCCAGAAGAAATAAAAAACAAAAAAATTCTTAGTTCAGAATTAGTTTATCAAAAATTGATAGAACTTGGTTATTTATCTAAAGAAAAAGTATTAGATAAAATTATTGACTTGGTTAAGAAAATCAAAAATGAGAGTTACCCTTATTTTAAAAAACCAGAATTTTGGCAGAATAGTTATCGGACAATTTTGGGCTTAGAGAGATTTATAAAATTTGATGATTTATATAAATTTTTTCAAGAAGGAAAAAAGGAAACGGACATCCTCTCTGAAGAAGAATTAAAGAAATTCCATCTACTAAAAGCAAGTCGAGAACAGAAGAAAAATATTGAACATAATGAGAAAGAATTAGAAAAAATTAAGAAAAATGGTTTTCTTGTTCCTACTCGTTTTGGTGATGTCATCATTGATTTGGGAGGGAAATTAAGAGGAGGGCAAATAATGGCTAGGGCTTATGGATATGGCGGATACTGCCTTTATAATCCTCGAAATCAGAGTTATTTTATTCGGATATTTAATAAAGAAATTGATTTTAAATTAAAGCAAGGTAATTTAATTAAAGAAAAAGGTATTTTAATGAAAGCACCGGATGGAAAGAGATTGAAAGTAAAACTAAGAGATATCATTGAAAAATTAACCAGTAAAAAATACGAACCAGAAAAAGAGTTAAAAAAATATTTAGAAGAAGAGAAAAAATTAGATGATTATCTTCAAAAAGAAGAGAAGAGAATTTATGATATTTCTTCTAATGCGATAAAAAAAGAGAAAACAAAAGATATTTATAAAATAATGGGTATTGTTGACCATTTAGGAAATTCAAAAGTTGCCTATCTTTTGGAAGGTGAGGAAATAAAAAAGGATATGCTTTATCAAGTAAAAATTGTCTATGATTCCGCTCCGGGTAAAGATAAAGGGTATTGGGTTTTGGAAATTATAGGTTCAAAAGAAATTAAATGATAAAAATAAGAACAATAGAAAAAGAAAAAAATTTGTTCGGAAAGACAGTTATTCTTCGCAATGACTTTAATCTTCCCTTAAAAAGCGGGCGAATAGTTAGTAATTATAAAATTATCAGGTCTTTAAAGACATTTAATTTTTTATTAAAGAAAAAGACAAAGATAATTAGCATAAGCCATTTAGGGCGGCCTCAGGGAAAAAGGGTAGATAAATTAAGTTTAAAGCCGGTTGCTAAAGAATTAAGTCGTTGCTTAAAAAGAAAAGTTTATTTTATTAATGATTGTTTAGGAGATAAAGTTTTTCAACGGGTGAATCATTTAAAAAGGGGAGACATTTTAGTTCTGGAAAATCTTCGTTTTTATCCAGGAGAAGAAAAAAATAATAAAATCTTTTCTCGTCAATTGGCTTCTTTGGGCGAAATTTATGTTAATGATGCTTTTGCTGTATCTCATCGTTCTCATGCCTCTGTAGTCGGGATTACTAAATATCTTCCAAGTTTTGCCGGATTTCTTTTAAAAGAAGAAATTGATAATCTTTCAAAAATTCTTAGACCAAAACATTTTGCCTTAGCTATTATTGGTGGAGCGAAGATATCTACCAAAATTAAAGTTATTCAAAATTTAGCCAAAAAATTTGATGAAATTTTATTAGGCGGTGCTTTAGCTAATAATATTTTTTTTGACCGAGGATATTCTATTGGTCGTTCTTTAGTTGAAAAGAATTATTCTTTTAAATTAAATAAAAAAACTTGGGGGAAAATAGTTTTACCTAAAGATGTTTGGGTGTTAGATAAAAATAGCCATAAGGTTAAGAGAAGAATAGAGGAGGTTAAAGAGAAAGATGTAATCTTAGATATAGGCCCAGAGACAAAAGAAATTTTCAAAGGAGAAATAAGAAAGGCAAGAACCATTGTTTGGAATGGACCCTTGGGCTATTTTGAAAATAAAAAGTTTGCTCAAGGCACAAAAGAAATAATAGATGAACTTTTAAAGAACAAAAAAGCCACTGTTGTTATTGGTGGCGGAGAAACAGTGGCTGCTCTTTCTTTGTTTAATTCTTTTAAATCAGTTATGCCCAAGCATCTTTTTGTTTCTACTGGTGGAGGAGCAATGCTTGAATTTTTAGAAGGAAAGATTTTGCCCGGTATAAAGCCACTTTGCCTTTAATTATTTTTTTGTATTTTCTGTCCATTAGGCGTATCTTCTACTTTCCAACCTAATTCCTCTATTTTTTTTCTTAATTCATCTGATTTTTCCCATTCTTTATTTTTTCTTGCCTCTTCTCTTTGTCGGAGAAGTTTTTTTATTTTGTTGGGAATTTTAGTTTTTTCTTTAAGTACTTTTTTGAAATTAAGACCAAGAACTTCGTCAATTTTCAAGAAGAATTTTTTTACTTCTTTAGCCGACTTTCCTTTTACTCCTAACTTATTTATCTGATGGACAAAATCAAAAATTGAACTTAAAGCAGGAGAAATATTTAAATCATCATCTAATGACTTTTCAAAATTTTCTTTTGTCTTTTTTATTATTTCTTTTACTAACTTTATCTTTGATTGGCTTTTTTCTTTTAATTTAGACCATCTCTTTATATTTTTAATAAATTCATCTAATTTTTTTATCGAAAGTTCGGCTCCTTCTAATCCTTGAAAAGTAAAATTTAATTGTTGCCGGTAATGGGTGCTTAAAAGAAGGTAACGAATAGCCCGCGGCGAATATCCTTTTTTAATAAGGTCTCTTAAAGTATAGAAATTGCCTAAAGATTTAGACATTTTTTCTCCTTCAACAATTAAATGTTTTACATGAAGCCAATAATTTACAAATTTTTTTCCTGTGGCTCCTTCTGATTGAGCAATTTCACATTCATGATGGGGAAATTTATTATCTTCTCCGCCAGTATGAATATCAAATGTTTCTCCTAAATATTTCATTGACATAGCTGAACATTCTAAGTGCCATCCGGGGTAACCATGATTATTCCAGGGACTTTTCCAGAACATAATATGTTTTGGGTCATAGATCCAAAGAGCGAAATCCCAGGGATTTCTCTTTTCTGGATTAACTTCTACTCTTTTTCCTGCCTGAAGTTTCTCCAAGGTATTTCCAGAGAGTTGGCCATAATTTTTGAATTTAGTTACATCAAAGTATACTGAACCGTTGACTACATAAGCATATCCGTTTTTTATAAGTTTTTTTACCAAAGCAATCATTTCTTTGATGTGTTCTGTTGCTCGGGGATATTTCCACGCTTTTTTGATGTTTACTCTTTTTATATCCTCAAAGAATGCTTGTTCGTAAAACCGAGCAATTTCTTTTGGGCTTTTTTTCTCTATTTTTGCTTCTTTTTCTAATTTATCCTCTCCTCTCTCAGCATCAGCAACCATATGACCTACATCAGTTATGTTCATTACCTGTTTTACTTTATATCCTTTAAATTCTAAGTATCTTCTTAATAAATCAGCAAAAAGAAAAGCCCTTAAATTGCCCAAATGAATATAATTATAAACAGTCGGTCCGCAGTTATACATACGAACCTCTTTTTTTCTAATTGGTTTAAAAATTTCTTTTTTTCTGGTAAGAGAATTAAATAATTTAAGCATTAATAATCAATTTAAATCCATCTTTTCATCTTAAAGAAGATAGCCATAACAATAGTCATTGAACTCATTATTAAAATAATATACCAAAAACCATGAGGGTTATTTACCAAAGGAGTAACTACTGTATTCATTCCAAAAATACCGGCAACTAAAGTTAAAGGGAAGACAATTACTGAAAAAACGGTTAGAGTTTTCATAATTTCATTTAATCTTAGAGAGACAAGCGATTCATTGGTATTGTAAAGTGCTTCAATGCTTTCTTTATAAGTTTCTAGGTCGTCCCAGATTTCTTTAAGGTGGGCAATAAGATTATGGAAATAAATATTGATTTGAGCCACAGAAAAAAATTGAGGGGCTTTTTGGAGAAGTTTTTCAATTACTCCTTTGTGCGCTTGCATTGCCCGACGAAAATTTATGATGTTACGACGAATACTTAAAACATCAATAACCGTCTCTTCGTATCTTCCGTTAAAAATTTGATTTTCTAAATCATTGATATCTAAACTAATATGATTAAGCATAGGAAAGCAATAATTAAGAAGTCGGTTGAGGATTTCGTAAATAAGAATTCCCGGATTGCCAATCAGGTATTTTGCTCTTATTTTCTCGTCTTTACTACATAAATCAATAAATTCTTTCAAAGGCGGAAGCCTATCTTCATGAACTAAAATAAGCGTGTTTTCATTTACAAAAATGTCTATTTCTGAGGCCTTGATTTCTTTTTTGCTTCTTTCATAAAAGGGGAATTGGAAGATCATAAAGAGATATTCTGGATGAGCAACCAATTTTGCTCTTTGAAGAGGAGGAAGACAATCTTTTAAATCAAGTTCATTAAGAAAATGGAATCTTTTTTTAAGATAATTAATCTCTTTTTTCCGAGGATTTGTTAGAATAACCCAAGTTAAATTTTTGCTTTTAATTTCTTTAATTTTTCTCATAAAAATTTATTAAATAAAATTTCTCTCAGGATTTATTTTTATTATAACACAAAGGGAAATTAAAGAGAATAAGGGAAACTTGCTTTAAATTAGGGGATTTTGTAAGATAAAAAAGATATTAATAATATTATGAGTGAATTAGAAAAAATAAATTCAGAAGTTCAATCAATTTTGGACCAGCTTAATAAAGAACAAAAAGAAGCGGTTACTCATCAGCATGGTCCTTTATTAATTATTGCTGGTGCTGGCACAGGGAAAACAACGGTTATTACACGAAGAATCGCCTGGTTAATTTTATCTGGTTTAGCCGCTTCTGATGAGATTTTAGCAGTAACTTTTACCGACAAAGCAGCTGGTGAAATGGAGGAAAGAGTAGATAAATTACTCCCTTATGGTTATTTAGATCTATGGATTTCTACTTTTCATTCTTTTTGTGAAAGAATCCTTCATGACCACGCGATAGAAGTGGGCTTGCCAGATAATTTTAAACTTTTAAATCAAATTGATCAGGCAATGCTTATTAGAGAGAACCTTGACCGGTTTGATTTAGATTATTATAAACCATTAGGTAATCCTACTCGTTTTATTCAATCTTTGGTAAAACATTTTTCCCGATGTAAGGATGAAATTGTAAGTCCTGAAGATTATTTTAAACTTGTTGAGAAAAAAGAACTTTCACAAGATTCCGCTCTCTCCAATGGTTTAATGAAAGAAGAAATTCTTCGTTTAAAAGAGATTGCCCGTGCTTATCACACTTATCAGCAACTTCTCTTAGAAAACAATGCTTTAGATTTTGGTGATTTAATAAATTATACTTTAAAAAAACTTTTTCGTGAAAGGCCATTAATTTTAGAAAAGTATCGTCAGAAATTTAAATATATTTTAGTAGATGAATTTCAAGATACTAATTATGCCCAATATGAATTAATTAAATTATTAAGTCAGCCAAACAATAATTTAACTGTCTGTTTTGATGATGACCAGTCAATTTATAAATTTAGAGGCGCCTCAGTAAGTAATGTTCTTCAATTTAATAAAGATTTTCCTCAGAGCAAAAAGGTTTGTTTAATTAAAAATTATCGTTCTTATCAAAACATTTTAGATTTAGCTTATAATTTTATCCAATTAAATAACCCTAATCGTTTAGAGTGGCAATTGACAAACTCTTCATTAAAAGAAAAAATTAGCAATTTTAGCAAAAGACTTATTGCTCAAAAAGAAGGCAAGGGAGAGATTAAAGTTTTTCATTTAAAAACTCAAGAAGAAGAAGCAGAGAAAGTTGCTGAAAAAATTATTGAATTAAAAAATAAGGATAAAGAAGCTAGTTGGAATGATTTTACCGTCTTAGTTAGGGCTAATAATTATGCTGATGTTTTTATCCAAGCATTTTCAAAAGTAGGAATTCCTTATCAATTTCTTGCCTCAGTTGGCCTTTATAAAAAACCAGTTATTTTAGATATATTAGCTTATTTAAAATTGTTGGATAATTATCACGAAAGCGCTGCCCTTTATCGAATTTTAAATTCTCCAGTTTTTGCCTTAAAGCAACAAGATTTAAGCAGTTTAAGTTATTGGGCTAATCGCAAAGGTTGGTCATTGTATGAGACCTTAGAAAAATCTAATTCTCTTCAAGGAATTTCTTCAGATGGACTTAATAAAATTAATCGTCTCTTAGGTTTAATTCAAAAGCATAGTCAGCAGGCAAGAGAAGAAAATGTTGGTCGGGTTATTCTTTCTTTTTTAGAAGATTCTGGTTATTTAAAACTACTCTCTCGAGCCGAGAGTCAGGAAATGGTTGATAATATTGACTGGCTTAATCAGTTCTTCAAAAAGGTAGAAGAATTTGAAAGAACAAGTGAAGATAAATCATTAAAAAGTTTTCAAGAAATGATTGAATTGGCTAGAGATGCTGGTGATTTAGGGACAATGAAGCCATCTTTAGCAGAAGAAGGACCGGAAACAGTGAAAATACTTACTATACATGGGGCTAAGGGATTAGAATTTAAATATGTTTTTGTTGTAAGTTTAGTTGACCGGCGTTTTCCCAGTATAGAAAGAAAGGAGCAAATTGAATTACCTGAGGAGTTGATAAAAGAAATTGTTCCTGAAGGAGATATCCATCTTCAGGAAGAAAGACGTTTGTTTTATGTAGCAATGACACGAGCTAAAGATGGTTTATTCTTTACTTGGGCTGACGATTATGGGGGCGTTCGCAAAAAAAGACCTTCTCGTTTTCTAATGGAATTGGGATTAGTTGAAAAGAAAGAAGGGGAAGAAATAAAAGAAAAAGAAGAAAAAAAAGAGAAAATTTCTTTAGTAGAAGAGTTTAGAAGAAGAAAGAGTTATTTTACTAGTCCTTGGCTTAATAACAAGGATTGGCTTTTAAAACTGCCGGCAAAATTTAGTTTTACCCAATTGAAGGCCTTTGAAACCTGTCCTTTACAATATAAATTTCAGCATATTCTTCATATTCCTGTTAGAGGAAAATGGACCTTTAGTTTTGGTAAATCAATGCACGCTACTCTCCAAAAATTTTTTCAGAGAATAATGGAAGCGAGTAGGAAGAAACAAGTAAATTTATTTAATGAGAAAGAAGAACAAACTACCCCTAACTCTTTAGAGAAAATACCTGTTTCTTTGGAAGAACTCTTAAAAATTTATGAGGAAAGCTGGATAGAAGATTGGTATTTAGATAAAGAACATCAGAAGAAATATCAAGATAAAGGAAGGAAAATCTTAAAGGAGTTTTATAAAAAATTGGAAAAAGAAGGTTTGCCAAAAGTAAGGTTTCTTGAATTAGGTTTTAATTTTAAATTAGGAGATTATACTATTAAAGGAGTAATGGACAGGGTAGATGAACTTTCTCCCGGTCAGTTAGAAATTATTGATTACAAAACTGGTCAAAGTAAGGCAGGAAAGACCTTGTCTTTAGATGATAAAGAACAATTATTAATTTACCAAATGGCTGCTGAGGAAATTTTTCGGGAAAAGCCAGTAAAATTAACTTTTTATTATTTAGATGATAATAACTCTGTTTCTTTTTTAGGAAAAAAAGAAGAAATAGAAGCGCTTAAAAAGAAGATTATTAAAACAATTGAAGAGATAAAAAAAGGCGAGTTTTCTCCTTCTCCTAGTCCTTTTAAGTGTAAACATTGTGATTTTAAAGATATTTGTGAATTTCGAGCTATTTAATATAAAATAAATGTTTAGGTCAATAAAAGAAATTTTGCCTCGCTCTTTAAAAAGGGCGAAAATTCAGAATAAAATCCAAGCAGGTTTGGCTCTAGCTAAGTTTAGGCAAATAGTGGAGGATAATTTTGGCGCAGAAACAAAAAGTAAGTTTAAACCGCTTTACCTTAAAGACGGCTTTTTAGTTATTGCTTGTTTAGAAGATAATCTGGTTAGAAAAATAAAAAAGAGAGAGAAGGAGATTATAAACAAAATAAATGAACAGATAAATAGCGACCTAGTTAAAAAATTAAAATTTTTAAATTGAGATTTTAGAAAAAATTTGTTATGATTATATAAAATTGGATTCTTATTAAATTTAAAGAAGGTTTATGAGTTTAAAGCAGTATTTAACTTTAATGAGTATAGCTTTTATTCTTTGCTGGCTTTCTTTTTTTATGGTAATTTTTTTCATAAACCCTCAGGAGGCTGGCTTTCTTGGTTTTTTTCTCTTCTATTTAAGTTTATTTCTTGCTTTAACTGATACTTTTGCTTTGGCTGGGTTTTTTCTGAGAATATGGCTTTTAGACAGGCCAATTTTTACTCAAGTAATTGTTTCTTTTCGGCAAGCGATTTGGTTTTCTCTTTTTGTTGTTTTTTGTCTCATTTTACAAAGTAAAAGATTATTGAATTTATGGGTTATTATTCTTTTAATTTTATTTCTTTCTTTTATTGAATCTCTTTTTAAACAAAGAAATCAGTTGAAAGGGAAAAAGGGTTAATTTTTATGAAAGATAAATTAAAAAAAATTAAAGATGAATTCTTAAAAAGAATAAAAGAATGTTCTTCTCTTGATGATTTAGAAAAAATAGAAAAGGATTATTTAGGGAGAAAGAGAGGCAAAATAACTTTACTTTTTAAAAAATTAAAAACTCTTCCACCAGAAGAACGACCATCAGTTGGGGCTCTATTAAATCAGGTTAAAAAAGAAATTAAAGAAAGGATAGAAAAAAGCCGTTTTCAATTAAGAGACAGAGAAAAGGAAAAATTATCTTTTGATATTACTCTGCCCGGAAAGAAGATAGAACTTGGACACCTCCATCCTATTACTCAATTTTTAGAAAAAGTTATTGATGTTTTCCTTTCTTTGGGGTTTGAAGTAGTTGAAGGCAGGGAGATAGAGACAGAAAAATATAATTTTGATTTATTGAATATTCCTTCAGAACATCCAGCAAGGGATGTTTGGGATACTTTTTATTTAAAGCAATATCATCAGGAGAAAATAAAAGGAGAGGGCAAACTTCTTTTAAGGACGCATACTTCGCCAATGCAGATTAGAGCAATGGAAAAGAGAAAGCCGCCGGTTCGATTAATTATTCCCGGTCGCGTTTTTCGCCATGAAGCAACTGACCCGGGACACGAGACTACTTTTTATCAATGTGAAGGTTTAGTTATTGATAAAGAAATAAAAGTAACTGATTTAATCGGTACTTTAAAGATTGTTTTAGAGAGAATTTTCAAAAAAAAGATAAGAATAAGAGTGAGACCTTCTTATTATCCTTTTGTTGAGCCGGGTTTAGATATTGATATGCAATGTTTAATTTGCGGAGGTAAAGGATGTTCAGTATGTAAGCAAACTGGCTGGTTGGAAATGCTTGGTTCAGGAATGGTTCATCCTCAAGTTTTAAAAAATATGGGATTAAGTCCAGAAAAATATTCTGGTTTTGCTTTTGGAATGGGTATTGATAGAATGATGATGTTTTATTATGGGGTTAATGATGTTCGTTTATCTTATAGTGGAGATTTAAGATTTATTAATCAATTCTAATGAGAATAAAAGTCTAATGAGAATAAAAGGAGAAAAAATAGAAGAAGAAAAAGAAGATTGGGAAATCTTGAGAAAAAAACTAGAGGAAATGGACGGCGAGGATCCACACTGGCAACTTATTGATATGAATGTTTTAGAAAAAGAAGAAATAGAATTGATTGAAGAAATATATAAACTTTTGGTTCAAAGCGAGGAAATTAGTCAAGAAGCAGTCAAGAATGCCGAGGAGGAGATTAATAATTATCGGAAAAGAATTAATGAATTTTGTAAGGAGAATCCAGAAATTTGTCAAAGAGCAAAAAATTATCTTGCTGACCGTTTAAATGAATGTAAAGACAGGAGGATTCGTATGATAATTACTAAATTTAATTTAGCCGCTTTTCTCTTAAATAAACTTTTAAGAAAATATTTTGAAAGACAAATAAAAAGGAGAAAAGAATAATGCTAGTTTCTTATAATTGGCTTAAAAAATTTGTTGAAATTAAGCTATCTCCGGAAAAATTAGCCGAAAAATTAACCCTTCTTGGTTTAGAAGTGGAAAAGGTTGTTTATCCAGGAAAAGGAATTCAGAAAATAGTAGTAGGAAGAATTATAGAGATTAAAAAACACCCTCAAGCAGATAGATTACAGGTTGTTAAAGTGGATATAGGCAAGAAAGTCATTAATGTTGTTTGCGGTGCTTTTAATATTAAAAAGGGAGATAAAGTGCCGGTTGCTTTACCCGGGGCTGTTCTTTCTGGCAAATTTAATAAATTAGTTATTCAAAAAGCTAAATTTAGAGGAGTAGAATCAGAAGGAATGCTTTGTGCTGAAGATGAGTTGGGTATTGGTGATGACCACTCAGGTATCTATCTTTTAGACAAAGGAGCAAAAATTGGAGCAGATATTCGTGAGGTTTTAGAATTGAAAAACGAGGCAGTTTTTGAATTAGATATTCCTGCCAATCGTGCTGATTGTTGGTCTCATTTAGGTGTTGCTCGGGAAATTGCTGCTTTACTGGGTAAGGAATTAAAAAACAAAGAAATTGTTAAATTAAATAGAGATAATTTCCAAAGAATTTTAAAAAATAATCCCGGAAGCAAAAAAATTCCTTCTTTGGAGGTTGAAATAAAGGATAAAAATTTTTGCCCTAAATATACAGCCAGAGTGATTAGAAAAGTAAAAATTAAGGAATCTCCTTCTTGGCTAAAAAATAAACTTCTTTCCCTTGGTTTAAGACCGATTAATAATGTAGTTGATATTACTAATTACTTAATGTTAGAATTGGGCCAGCCGCTTCATGCTTTTGATGGAGAAAAAGTAGATAAGGGTAGAAAAAGTAAAAAAATTATTGTAAGAAAGGCGAGAAGAGGAGAAAAAATACTTACTTTAGATGGTAAATTAAGAGAATTAGATAATTCTATTTATCTTATTGCTGACAGCCAACGTCCTTTGGCTATTGCCGGAATAATCGGAGGAGAGGAAAGTGAAATTACTCATCAGACAAAAGAGATTATTTTAGAATCTGCCCAGTTTAATCCTCTTCTTATTCGTCGTGCTTCGAGGAAGTTAGGATTACGCACTGAAAGTTCAGCGCGTTTTGAAAGAGGGGTTGATTGGAATATGACAGAAACAGCTTTAGAGAGGGCAACAGAAATGATAGAAAAGATAGCCCAAGGCAAGCCAGTTAAGGAGAGAATATATTTAAGCGATAAGCCAATCTATTTACGCCGAGTAATAAAACTTCCTTTAAATTTTGTTTCTAAATTATTAGGTATAAAGATAGAAAAGAAGAGAATAAAAAAGATTTTACTTTCTTTGGGATTTAATGTTGCTGAGTTTATCCCTTCTTCTCTTTCTCCTTATGAGGCGAAAAATATTTTAATTAAGGAAGCAAAAAAGGTTCTTGGCAAAAAATATAAATATGGAGCCAAAGAAAATGAGGCACCGAACTATTTTGATTGTTCATTGTTAGCCAAGTATCTTTATAGTAAACTCGGTTTTAAGATTCCTCGTTCTTCTATTGAACAAATTGAATTAGGGGAAAGAGTAGGTTTAAAAAAACTCCAGCCCGGCGATTTAATTTTTACTAGGGGAAATAGTCATTTTCATTATTCTGTCCATTATCCAAAAGGAGTAAGTCATTTAGGTATTTATTTGGGAAAAGATAAAGTAATCCATGCTAACGGAGATAAGAAGAATGGCCGCTTAGGAGTGGTGGAACAAACACTTAAAGAGTTTTTAAGGGACAAAGAATTTATAGAAGCGCGCAGAATAATTGGTCAAAAAGATGCTAAAGAGATGTTAATTGTTACTGTTCCTTCTTGGAGAGAGGATATTCGTCTTCCGATTGATTTAGTTGAAGAAATTGGACGAATTTTTGACTATAATAAAATGAAGCCCTCCCAGTTAATTACTTCTCTTAAACTTCAAAAGCCGAATGAGAGAATTATCTTAAAAAATAAATTAAGACACTTATTAATCTCTTCAGGTTTTAATGAAGTTTACAATTATTCTTTTCAAAAAGAAGGAAACGAAAAAGAGAATATTTTAGTTATTAATCCCTTAAACCCCAATCAACGCTATTTAAGAAGAAGTTTGCTTTTCCATCTTTTTGAAAATATTCAGGAAAACCTAAAGAGATTTAATAAAGTGAAGGTCTTTGAAATTGGCCGAGTTTATTTTCCTCAAAAAGATAATCTGCCTAAGGAAGAGGAAAAAGTTGCTTTTGCTTTTGGTGCAGTTAATAAAAAGTTAGAAGAAAAGTTTTTCTTAATAAAAGGAACTTTCTCCTTAATTTTTGACCGTCTTGGCTTAAATCAGGAAAAAATAGTATATCAGAAAAGGGATAAGGATATAGTAATTAAGTTAGAAAAAAAAGAAATAGGGAAAATAGTTTTTTCTGATGATTTAGTTGGTGGAGAATTAGATTTTAATCTTTTATTAAAAAATAAAAAAGAAAAAAGTTTTCATCCGTTTTCTCCTTATCCAAGTATCCGAAGGGATTTGGCTATCTTAGTAAAAAAGGATATTTTCTATCAAGAAATAGAGAAAACAATAAAAGAAGTTAGTCCCTTAATCAAGAAAATAGAATTATTTGATGTTTTTGAAAGTGAAAAATTGGGGAAAGATAAAAGAAGTTTGGCTTTTCATTTGGATTTTCAAGCCAGCGACCGAACTTTAACCACTGAAGAAGGAGAAAGAATTTTTAAAAAAATAGTTGATAAATTAAGAAATAAATTTGGCGCGGAATTAAGAGGATAAGATAAAAAGAGATAAATTATTTTTTCTGAAAAAAGAAGGGAAATCCCTTCTTTTTTCCTTGTCTTTTTTTGGTTTTTTTGATAAAATAATAAAATAATAATTTTAAGTTTATGCCTAAAAATAAAGGAAAAACTAAAAAGAAGAAGGTGGCTGAAAGCAAAAAGGGAAAGAAAAAAATGAAAAAGAAATCGCCATCTCAGAAATTAACTTCTCAAGAAAAGAAAAAGAGAGTTAAGGATAATCTTCCTGCAGCCAAAGTTAAATCATCTTTAGAATATAAAGCCAAGGACATTACTGTTTTGTCAGGATTAGAGCCGGTAAGGAAAAGACCGGCAATGTATATTGGTAGCACCGGTCTTTCTGGATTGCACCATCTTATTTGGGAAGTAGTGGATAATTCTATAGATGAAGCAATGGCTGGCTTTTGCGATGAGATAAAAGTAGAACTTTTGCCAGAGAATAAGGTAAGAATATCGGATAATGGACGGGGGATTCCTGTAGATATTCATAAACCAACGGGTAAATCCGCTTTAGAAGTAGTAATGACCAAACTTCATGCTGGTGGAAAATTTGAAGGCATTGTCTATAAAGTCGCTGGAGGATTGCATGGTGTTGGAGTTTCTTGTGTTAATGCTCTCTCTTCTTGGTTAAGAGCAGAAGTTAAAAGGGAAGGAAAATTGTATTTTCAGGAATATAAAAGAGGAAAACCTTTATCTAAAGTTAAGGTTGCTGGTAAAGCCCAAGGCACAGGAACATCTATTACCTTTCAGCCAGACCCGGAAATTTTTCCTAAAATAGATTTTAATTGGCAAACAATTGTTGATCATCTTAGGCAGCAGGCCTATTTGACTAAGGGGGTAAAGATTATGGCAGTAGACCGACGTAACCCCCAAGAAGAAAAAATACGTTCTTTCTACTTTGAAGGAGGAATTGTTTCTTATGTTCGCTATCTTAATCGAACTAATATTCCTAAACATGATAATATTTTTTATTTATCCAAAAAGGGAGAAAATGCTGAGGTAGAAATTGCCTTGCAATATACTGAAGAATATAAAGAAACTGTTTTAGGTTTTGCTAATAATATCTATACTCCGGAGGGAGGAACTCATATTTTTGGTTTTCGCACGGCTTTAACAAGGACATTGAACAACTTTGCTCGCAAAAAAGAATATTTAAAAGAAAAGGATGAGAATTTTACTGGTGAGGATGCTAAAGAGGGTTTAACAGCGGTTGTTAGTGTTAAAGTAAGGAATCCTCAATTTGAGGGTCAGACAAAAGCAAAATTAGGTAATGCTGAAATAAAACCATTTGTAGAAAGTGCTTTTGCTGGGGCTTTTGCTAATTTTTTAGAAGAGCATCCTAAAGACGCTAGTGCCATAATCCAGAAATTAATTTTGGCTTCTCGGGCAAGAAAAGCAGCCAAAGTCGCGCGGGAAAATATCCTGAGAAAAGGAGTTCTCAAAGGCCTTTCTTTGCCGGGTAAACTGGCTGATTGCTCTTCCCGTAATCCAGAAGAAAGTGAGTTATACATTGTTGAGGGTGATTCAGCCGGTGGAAGCGCTAAACAAGGAAGAGATAGAAATTTTCAAGCAATTCTTCCTTTAAGGGGTAAAGTTTTAAATGTGGAAAGAGCAAGATTGGACAAGGTTCTTTCTAATAATGAAATAAAATCTTTAATTATTGCTTTAGGAACAAATATTGGTGAAAAATTTGATATTAAGGCGTTGAGATACAAGAAGATTATTATTATGACTGATGCTGATGTAGACGGTTCGCATATTCAGACCCTTCTTTTAACTTTATTTTACCGTTACTTTCCTGAAATTATTCAACAAGGATATCTTTATATTGCCCAGCCGCCTCTTTATCGAATTCAGAAAGGTAAAGAAGTTAAATATGCTTATTCAGATGAAGAATTAAAAGAAATATTAACTGAGTGGGGGAAGGAAAAGAAAACATTACCTAAAGCAAAAAAGAGTAAAAAATTAACCAGTGAGTTTAAAGAAAAATCAATAGGAGAAGAGAAATTAAGTCAAGAGGAAAAGAGCAAAATAAGTGTTCAGCGTTATAAAGGTTTAGGAGAAATGAATCCTTTACAACTTTGGGAGACAACAATGAATCCTAAAACAAGGATACTTAAACAGGTTAAAATAGAAGATAAGGAAAAGACCGATGAAATTTTTGAAATTCTTATGGGAAGCGAGGTTTCAGCCAGAAAACGATTTATCCAGACCTATGCTAAGACAGTTAAAAATTTAGATATTTAAAATTTATACAATTAATTGTATAATTAATTATACAATTAATTATACAAATTTTTTTATTTAGTATGGGTAGAAGAAAAAATGAAAATGTAAGGAAAATTCAACAATCAGGGAAAAGAGGAAGTTATCACATTAATTTACCTATTTCTTTTATTCGTCAACTAAAATGGAAAGAAGGGCAAAAGGTTTGTTTAAAATTATTTGGTAAAGGAATTCTTATCAAAGATTGGCCTTTGAAGAGAAGATAAATGTAGAAGATGAGATACATAGGTAACACCCCTAAGATGCCAAAATTTGGTAAAATTAGGAAGAGATAATTAACCTATGTATCAATATGAAAGTCATCTTTGTTGGTAAATGGCTTCCTGGATACAAAAAATTGTGCCATCCATTGCCTAATCTTAGTCAGGAAGCCAAACTAAGGCTTAAATGGATGGATTATTACCGGAACCATGGCAATAATGCTTCCTTGACTTGTAGACACTTTGGTATTTCTAGAAAAACCTTCTACAAATGGCTAAAAAGGTACAATCCAAACCATCTAGCTAGCCTAGAATCACAATCTAGAGCCCCTAAAAGAAGAAGACAGAGAGAAATTACTCCTCATCAGGAATTAAGGATAATCAAACTTAGAAAGCAGTATATCCGCTATGGCAAAAAGAAACTTTCCAGAATCTATCAATCTCTCTATGGAGAAGCTATCTCTTCTTGGAAGATTCAAAAGGTTATTGAAAAGCATAAGCTCTATTATCATCCCCAGAAAACAGCTAGGATTAGGAGAAAAAGGCAAAGGTCTTTTCAGAAAAAGAGGATAACTGAGTTAAAACAAAAGAGAATATCTGGATTTCTTCTTCAAATAGATACTATTGTTATCCATTGGAACAATCTTAAAAGATATATTCTAACTGCTATTGATAAGTATTCTAAGATTGCCTTTGCCAGAGTCTATACTAGCCATTCTTCCTATTCAGCCAGAGATT
>CAYTBZ010000003.1:0-21243 GCA_964436275.1 uncultured Gammaproteobacteria bacterium
ATTTATCAGCGGCTTCCCATAATTCTTTTTTTATATCAATTTCTTTTCCTTTTTTAGTTGCTTCAATTACTTTTTTCACTATCTCTTTCTGAGCTTCTTTAATTCTTTCTCTTATGTCTGAGGGCAATGAATCTATTTCATATAAAAAACTGCTTCCAATTTTTTTGATTTTTATATTGGGATTCTTTGCCAACTGTTTTTGAATTGCCTGTCTTGTTACACCAAAAATCCTGGCTAAATCTGCAGTAGAAATATATTTTTCTTTTTTCATATAGTTCTATTATACCAAAATAAAAAATGGTTGTCAAGTGTCAACCATGTTATCTAATTCTATAAAACTGATTCTTTCCAGCCTAATTTGTTTTCTCTCTAAAACTAACTGAATTTTGTAATTTGTGTGGGTAATTTGTAATTTGGGAGCAAATTTTCACTTTGCGAAAATTTGCTGGCAAACTTAATTTTGTAATTTGTGTGTAATTTGTAGTTAGGGCAGAAAATTCTCGCTTTGTGTTTTCTTAATTGTTTCTTCTTACCCAAATTACCAACTACTAATTACTAATTACTAAAAATTCTCGCGGAGCGAGAATTTTCTGGCGGGGGCGATGGGATTTGAACCCACGACCTTCTGCGTGACAGGCAGACGTGCACTCCAGGCTGCACCACGCCCCCTTAAATTTTTTCTTTTACTTTGTCAATGATTTTTTTAAATATCTCTGGTTTTTCTTCAGCAAGGTTGGCCAAGATTTTTCTGTCTAAATCTATTTTTGCTTTTTTTAATCCATTGATAAATTTACTATAAGACAAGCCAAACTCTCTTACTGCAGCATTTATTTTGATTTGCCAAAGTCGTCGCGCTACTCTTTTTTTATTTTTTCTATCACGATAAGCATAAACCCCTGCTTTTTTAACTGCAGTTTTGGCTAATTTAATTAGTTTCTTTCTACCCCAACGGTAACCCTTGGCTTGTTTAAGGATTTTTTTTCTTTTTTTAGGTCGAACTTTTCCTCTTTTAACTCTAGGCATTTTATTTATAAAATAAAAAATAAGGTTTTTAAATTTTTGATTAAACTAATTAACGGTTTATTGATTTTTTTACTATCTTATGAAAACTTTTTGCTAAAGGAATATCTTTTCTTTTTTGAAGGACTGTTTTTCCTCTATCTCGAGCATTAAAATGGTCCTGTCCGCATTTGCGATGGATAACTTTATTTTTTTTAGTTATTTTAAACCTTTTAGCAATAGATTTTCTTGTTTTGGTCTTTTTAGCCATAATTATTTACTTTGACTGACAATCGCGGTTAATTTTCCTCCTTGTTTTTTAATCTCTTGTTCTATCTTTACTTCGCCTAATTGTTCAATAAACTGATTGATTATCTCTTTAGCCAAGTCAAGATGAATTTTTTCCCTTCCTTTTAAAATCATTTCTATTTTAACTTTATGCCCTTGTTCAAGAAACTTTTTTCCTTGTTTTAATTTAAATTCCTTATCATGCTCACTAATTCGTAGGGAAAGACGGATTCCTTTTATTTCTGTTTTTTTCTGTTTAGATTTCTGCTTTTGTTCCTTTTTCTTTAGTTGATATTTGAATTGTCCAAAGTCCATTATCTTGGCTACCGGAGGATTTTCTTTTGGAGATATTTCTACCAAATCTAAATTTTTCTCTTTAGCCAATGCCAATGCTTCCTCTCGGCTAACAATTCCTAAATTTTTTCCTTCTTCATCAATCAGGCGTAAATTTGCTGCTTGGATTGAATTATTGACTCGATAGAATTTTCTCAAATGTTTTAAAGTTAATTATAAAAATGAAAAATTAATTTTGGTGGAGATGGGGGGATTCTCACCCCCGTCTGGAAAAATTAAATAAAAACTTCTACCTGCGTAGTTTAGTTTGAATCTCGACTAAAAGATAAAAACTAAACAAAAATCTTTTAGTCAAAGTTTGGACTTAGGTGTTGTCGGTTATGATGCCAAACTTATCATAACCCAATCTCACTCTGATGACGCCGGATTCTGTCTAGTGAGAATCAACAGAACCGACGGCTGTTGACTAAATTAGGCAACAGCAGTTGAAAAGCTAAAAGCAGGAGCAAAAACTTTTGCTACCGTGCTTTTAACTTTTTCGGCTAATTTGGCATTTATTTTGTTGGCAAGTTTTACGTTCTTGCCAAAACGGCAGGCCGTTTTTATTTAATTTTTTCCAGCGAAGATATCTCATCCCCATTTAATTCTATACCTTTCCGCGTAAGGCACGACGGATTTTTCTCTCTGTTTCTCGCTTCTTGATTAGTTCTCGTTTATCATATTTTTTCTTTCCTTTAGCCAACCCTATCTCTATTTTAACGAACCCGTGTTTAGTATATACCTTTAAAGGTAAAATTGTCAATCCTTTTTGTTTGGATTTTCCTAATAAAGAAATTATTTCTTTTTTGTGAAGTAGTATCTTTCTTTTTCTTAAGGGATTATAATCTTTTTGTTCTCTTTTGGCTGGAGGATAAGGAGCAATATGAGCGTTTATTAGCCAGGCCTCTTGGTTTGGGCTGATAGTAATATAACTACCTTTAAGATTGATTTGCCCTTTTTTAACTGATTTTACTTCCGGTCCAGACAAAACTAAACCTGCCTCGTATTTCTCGAGAATTTGATAATTATGAATAACTTTCTTGTTTTCTGCTAAAATAGCCATTGTTTTTTTATTATAGCAACTTGCCCTGATTTGTGAAATAGAATATAATAAAAAAGAAATAAAATAATTTTTATTATATGCGAATTGGGATTGATTGTCGAACAATTTTAAATCCAGACAAGGAAAGATTTACTGGTATAGAGCATTATACTTATCAATTGGTTAGACATTTATTGAAGATAGATAAAAAAAACCAATATATTCTTTTCTTTGACCGTTCTATTAAGGAAAAAAGAATTGATAAATTTAAGAAAAAAAATACAATAATCAGATATTTCCCTTTTTCTCAATATAGTAAATTCTTGCCAGTTATTTATTCTCATTTTTTAGTAAATGCTTTTATTGCCCGAGAAAAGTTAGATGTTTTTCATTCACCAACTCCTTATTTACCGAAATCCTATCGGGGATCTGCTGTTGTTACTGTTCATGATTTATTTAATTTTAAATTTCCTCAGTGGTCTAGTTCTGAAGAGTGGCGATATAATAAAAAAGTTGTTTCTTCGGCTCTGAAGAATTCGTCAAAAATCATTTCTGTTTCCCAATCAACAAAAAGAGATATTATTAATCTTTTTAAGATAAAGCCATCAAAAATAAGAGTTGTTTATAATGGAGTGGATGCTCGCTTCTTTCAAAAAGCAGGAGATAAAGAAGTAAAGAGAGTGAAACGTAAGCTTGGCATTTCTGGTGATTATATTCTTTATTTAGGAGCGCTTTCTAAGCGTAAAAATATAGTAAATATCATTAGTTCTTTTGAAGAAGTAAAGGAAGAAAAAGAAGGAAGAAAGTATAAATTTAAGAATCTAAAATTAGTTTTAGCCGGTAAGCAGACAGGCGATAATAAGAAAAAGATTTTAAGAATGGTTAAGCATTCAAAATTTAAGAAGGATATTATTTTAACCGGTTATGTAGAACCAGATGATATCAATCCTCTTTATGAAGGAGCAAAAATTTTTCTTTTCCCCTCCTTTTATGAGGGTTTTGGTTTGCCTCTTTTAGAAGCAGCGGCTAAAGGTTTACCTATTATTACTAGCAGCACTTCTTCCTTACCTGAAATTGCTGATGGCGCGGCTCTTTTAGTTGACCCCAATAAGAAAAAAGAAATATCTTTTGCTATTTTTACCCTTTTGACTGATAAAAAATTAGTTAGAGAACTATCTCGGAAAGCAAAAGCAAGGGCTAAAAAATTTAGTTGGTTGGAAACAGCCAGAAAAACATTAGGAGTTTATAAGGAAGTAAAAAGAAAGAGTAATGTCCTCTAAACGAGTTTATTACCGGAGAAAAAGAAAATTTTCTCGAAAAACTTCCCTAAGTGGTTTAATTTGGGGATTAATTTTTATTTTTTTTCTTTTTTTAGTAAGTTTAGCCGGCTTTTTATTTTTTTCTCAAAATAATCAGGGAAAGTGGGAGAGCGAAAAGATAAAGTTAGAAATTCAAGGACCAAAGACGCTTGCTTCAGGTCAATTGGCTGATTTTACCTTATTACTCAAGAACGGAGGAGATGTTGCTTTAAATAATGCAGAATTATCCTTGAGTTTCCCTCAGAATTTTTCTTTTGTTGATGCTCAACCAAAATTTTCTCAATCTTTAAGCACTGGAGGTCTTTGGTCCCTTAAAAAGGTTTCTCCCCACCAAACAATCAAAATAAAAATAAAAGGCAGGGTTTTTGGTCAGGAAGGGGAAGAAAAAATTTTCAATCTTGCTTTAAACTATCAGCCGGAAAATTTTTCTTCTACCTTTTTAGAAACCGCTTCAGCAAAAGTAAAAATTGTTTCATCTGTTATAGAGATAGATTTTACTTTACCTCAAGAATTAGGTTTGTCTGAGGAGTTAACCGGTGAAATAAAAGTTAAAAAGAATCCTTTTCTTCCTCAAGAAGAAATAAAAAATATAAAAATTAGTTTAGATTATCCCCAAGATTTTCAAATAGAAAAGGAAGAAAATTTAGATGAGGAAATTACTATTTCTGAAGGAAAAGAAAATCAACAAATTTGGCTAATTAAGGACCTTTCCTCAGAGAAATTATTAACTTTTAAAGGATATTTTGAAAATAAGGAGAGAAAAGAAAATGAATTAGAGAAAGATTTTCTTTTAAGGGTATTTTTTCTTAATGATGAAGGGCAAGAGTCACCTTTGATTGTTCAAAAAGAAAAAAAAGTGAAATTAAGCGTCCCTTTATTGAAATTAGATTTAAAAATTAATGATAGTGAAAAAAATGAACAGGTGGTTGATTTGGGCGATTCTTTAACTTATCAAATTAGTTATCAGAATTTAAGCCAAGAAGAAATAAATAATCTTGTTTTAGAGGTTCATTTTCAAGGAGACAACTTAATAAAAAAGGGAAGTTTAAAACTTTTAGGTAAACTTATTGGTGAAGATGTTTCTGGAATAGAGCAGGGTAATATTTTTGTTTTTAATAAAGAAAAGGTTGCTGATTTTGAGAAACTTTCTTCTCAAGCAAAAGGAATTTTAAGGTTTAAGGTTGATTTAAAAGAAGAACTGCCTGACAAGGAAGAAAATCCCTACTTTCTTACTTGGTTGAAGGCCTCAGCAGATAATTTAGAATTAGAGACATCGCAAATTAAGTTTAAAGTTAAGGGGAAAGTAAGTTTGACGGCAGAAGGACATTATTTTTCTGATAATTATCAACAAGTTGGCTCTGGACCATTACCGCCGCGGGTTGGCGAAATGACCGGTTATCAAATAGAGTTGACTCTTAAAAACGGAAGTAATAAATTAAAAGATATTCAAATAAAAACTCCTCTTTCTTTAGAAGCGACTTGGTTAGGGGAAGAAAATTCAACTGCCGGGAAAATAGATTTTAGTCAGGATTTAAAATTGGTTAATTGGTCAATCAAATCTTTATCTCCTTATGAAACAGAAAAGGCGGTTTTTAAAGTAGGTATTCAGCCGAAAAGAGATGATTTAGGAAAGATTATTCTTTTGACTAAGGGAAGTTATTTAAAAGCGCAAGATGATTTTGTTCAAGAAGAGATAACCTTACAAAGTGAGCCAATCAGCACTGATTTGCCTAATGATCCCTTAGCCCAAGGTCGCGGAGTAGTTCAAGAATAAAATAATTTTTAGCAAAATGGCTGGAATAAATTTTTCTAAAATTGAAGAGGAAGTTCTAAAATTTTGGGAGGAGAAAAAAATTTTTCAGAAATCCTTGAGTAAAGAAAGTCCTCAGGGAGATTTTGTTTTTTATGAAGGTCCTCCGACCGCTAATGGCCGGCCAGGAATTCATCATGTTTTGGCGCGTGTTTACAAAGATATTGTTTGTCGCTACAAGACAATGAGGGGATACAGAGTTCCCCGAAAAGCCGGCTGGGACACTCATGGTTTACCTGTGGAAATAGAAGTGGAGAAAGAATTGAATATCAACGGAAAACCAGAAATTGAGAAATATGGCTTAGAAAAATTTAATGAACATTGTAAGAAAAGTGTTTGGAAATATAAAGATGAATGGGAAAAATTAACTCGCAGAATTGGTTTTTGGTTAGATTTGGAAAATCCTTACATTACTTATGATAATGATTATATAGAAACAGTTTGGTGGATTTTAAAGCAGATTTGGCAAAAAGGTTTGCTTTATCAGGATTATAAAGTCGTTCCTTATTGTCCGCGTTGTGGGACAACTCTTTCTTCCCATGAAGTTGCTTTGGGCTATAAGAATGTTGAAGAGGAATCAATTTATTTAAAATTTAAACTTAAGAATCAAGAAGAGGCGAGAAAAAACTTGAAGATTTCTCCAGAAGAGGAGGGAGAAATATACTTTTTAGTTTGGACAACTACCCCTTGGACTTTGCCAGCAAATGTTGCTTTAGCAGTTAATAAGGAGCAAACTTATTTAGCTGTTTCAAAAAATAAGGAAATTTTTATTCTTGCCGAAGGTCGTTTAGATATTTTAGATAATTATAAAATTATTGCTCGCTTTTCTGGAGAAGAATTATTAAATTTAGAATATTATCCTTTATATCAATTTATTTCTCTGGATAAGCCGGCTTACTACTTAATTCATGGCGATTTTGTCTCTTTGGATGAAGGAACAGGAATTGTTCATATTGCCCCGGCTTTTGGCGAGGAAGATATGGAGGTTAGCAAGGAGAATGATTTACCTCTTTTGATGACCGTAGATAAAGAAGGTAAGTTTATTCCTGAAGTCAAAAATTGGGCTGGCTTTTTTGTTAAAGAAGCCGATCCTTTGATTATTAAAGATTTAGAAAATAGAGGTATTCTTTTTAAAAAGGAAATGTATGCTCATGATTATCCCTTTTGTTGGCGCTGTGGCACACCCCTTTTATATTACGCTAAACCTTCCTGGTTTATCAGGATGACTGATGCAAAGATAAAAAATAAATTATTAGAAAATAATCAAATGATAAATTGGGTTCCTTCTTATATTAAAGAAGGGAGATTTGGTGAATGGTTAAGGGAACTTAAAGATTGGGCTTTGTCTCGAGAAAGGTATTGGGGAACTCCTCTACCTATTTGGAGATGTGAAAAATGTGGTTATCAAGAATGTATAGGAAGCTTTGAAGAATTGAAGAAAAAGTCAGGAAAGGAAATAGATGAAAATTTTGATGCTCATCGACCTTATATTGATAAATTTACTTGGACTTGTCCTCATTGTGGCGGTTTAATGAAAAGAGTTCCTGAAGTAATTGATTGTTGGTTTGATTCTGGCTCAATGCCCTTGGCTCAAGTTCATTTCCCTTTCTCTTTAGAAGAGAAAGGAGAAGTTTCAGAATTGATAAAAAAGATTCCTTTTCCCGCTGATTATATTGCTGAAGGAATTGATCAAACTCGCGGCTGGTTTTATACTCTTTTGGCTATTTCTACGCTTTTAGATTTAGGTCCAAGTTATCGCAATGTTATTTGTTTGGGTCTGGTTTTAGATGAAAAAGGAGAGAAAATGAGCAAATCAAAAGGTAATGTTATTGATCCTTGGAAAATTATTGATAAATACAGTGTTGATGCTTTGCGTTGGTATTTATACACGCTTAATCAACCAGGAGAGGCGAAAAGTTTTAGCGAGAAAGGACTATTAGATGTAGTAAAAAAGGTTTTTCTTATTCTTTGGAATGTTTATTCTTTTTATCAGTTATATGCTGAAGATAATTTATTAGAAAAATCAATTAAGCAAGATGAACTTCATATTTTAGATAAGTGGATTAGCGCTAGATTAAATTTACTTATAAAGAATACACAAGAAAAATTAGATAACTATGATATTACGGGAGCAGCGCGAGGAATTACTCAATTTATTGATGAACTTTCAACTTGGTATCTTAGAAGAAGTCGCCAACGGTTGAAGAGTAAAAACAAAGAAGAGAAAAAAATTGCTCAAAATGTTTTAAGAGAAACGCTTCTTTCTTTGACTAAATTGATGGCTCCATTTGCTCCTTTTATAAGCGAAAAGATATACTTAGATTTAAAAGGGGAGAAGGAGAGTGTTCATTTAGAGGACTGGCCTGAAGTTAACGAAGAGATGATTGATGAAGAATTGTTAAATAAAATGGAATTAATTAGGGAAATTTGTCGTTTGGGTTTAAAAGCCAGAGGGGAAGCAGGTATTTCCGTGCGCCAACCATTAAAGAAAATAATAGTAAAATTTCCTAAATTGACTTCTCTTTCTTCTGATTTAGAAGAGATTATTAAACAAGAACTTAACATAGAAGAAGTATTATATAAACCTTCTGGAGAAAAGATTATTGAATTAGATACAGAGATAACTCCAGAATTAAGAAAAAAATGGATAAAAAGAGAATTAGTCCGTCAAATTAACGATTTACGCAAAAAAGCAAACTTAACTTTTCAAGATTCTATTATTCTTTATTATTACTCGGAAGATGAAGAGATTTCAGAAATTATAAAAAGTTTATTAGAAGATGTTGTTGCTCGTGAAGTAATTAAAGAGAAGAAAAAAATTGATTATGATAAGGAGTTAGAAATAGATGGGGAGAAAATTTGGTTAGGGATTATTAAGAATTAATTTTAGAGTTTAATAATGTCTCTTTTTAGCACCCGAGGAATAGTTTTAAAATCATCTCCCTTTCGCCAAGTAGACCGATTAGTAACTATTTATACTTTAGATTTTGGTAAGTTAATCTTTTTACTTAAAGGTGGTTTGAAAATAGAAAGTAAATTAGCCGGGCACCTTGAGCCATTGAGTTTAAGCGAAATTACTTGGGTAAAAGGAAGATATTTTAATCAATTAACCGGCGCTTCTTTAATAATCCCATTTTACTCTTTGAGGAACGACTTAAATAAGTTATTAACCTCTTTTTACGCCTTGGATATTTTAGATAAGTTTACCAGTGAATCAGAGAAAGAGCCATTACTTTTTTATCTTTTGCTTGATTTTTTAAATCATTTAGAAGGGGCAGAGAAAGTTTTAAAGTTAAAAATTTTTCTTGCCGCTTTTCAAATGAAATTTTTGGATTTAATCGGTTTTTCTCCGAATCTTTCTTTTTGTCATCTTTGTCATCAAAGAATAAAATTAAATGAACCGGTTTTTTTTGACTTTTTAGAGCAGAGCGTTGTTCATCAGAAATGTCTTAAAAATAAAAAAGGGAAGATAAAGATATCTTCTGATGAAATAAAATTACTTAAATTATTTAGACGGGAAAAATTTGATTTTTGGGAGAAAAGAACCATTAGTCAACCATCTTTAGTAGAGAGAATTGAAAAGATTTTAGACCCAACTTTTTCCTGTTTGCTTCAAGAGATTAGACCAGGAGAGTTTCTTTATTCAAAATTGTTTTATTTTTCTTTAGTAAAATAACTATATGAATTTTTTTCAAGACCTATTTCTGATTTTATTGGCTTTTTCTCCAGGAATTTTCTGGGCTTATTATTTTATAAGATTTGACTGGCGTAGACCTGAACCGCCGGGCTTAATTATTCAGGTTTTTCTCTGGGGAATAGTAATGGGCTTTTTTGCCCTTTTAATTGAAAAAGGGGAATTAAGTTATATTTTCCCCTCTTTATCTTTTTCCTCTTTTCTTTTTATTGTTTTAAGGGCTTTTTTGGTTGCTGGTTTAGTAGAAGAGGGATTAAAATACCTTTTAGTTCGTCTTTTAGTTTATCATCGCAAAGTTTTTGATGAACCTTTAGATGGTTTAGTATATTGTATGACAGTTGCTTTAGGTTTGGCTACTTTTGAAAATGTGGCTGCTGTTTTTATCCAAGGAACTACAGCAATTCTTATTCGTTTTTTAACTACAACCTTAATGCATGCTTTGACTGCTGGAGTTATGGGCTATTTTATGGGTTTAGCCAAGTTCAATCTTAAGAAAGAAAAACTATATTTATTTTTAAGTTTATTCTCAGCAATTGTTCTTCACGGAATTTACAATGTTATTGCTCAAATTAATTTGCCCTTTGGCTTGCTTTCTTTAGCCCTTTGGTTAATCTTGATGTATATAATAACTTTAGAATTGATAAGGGAGGCAGAGAGTAAATATTCAAAGTTATTTTTTAGAAAATTTGGCAAAAAATAATTTTAACTTTTAACAATTTCTCCTTTAAGACCCCAAGGATTGACTTGGGTGATTTTTATTTTTATCCACTTGCCGATTAAATCTTTTTCCTTTGCTTCAAAAGTAACTGTCTTTTGGCTTTTTGTTTTTCCTAAATATTCAAAAGTTGTTTTTTTGTTTCTGGAGGGGCGTTGATTTTCTACTAATACCTCTATTACTTGGTTTAGATATTTTTTATTATTTTCTAAAGCGCTTTTTTTGAGAATTTCTGTAAGGATTTTTTCTCTTCTTTTTTTCTCTATTAAAGAAATATTATCTTTAAGATAGAAAGCAGTTGTCCCTGGCCGGGGGGAATAACGGGCGATATAAGCCATATCAAATTTTATTTTTTTAAATAGTTTAATTGTGTCCTGAAATTGTTTCTTCGTTTCTCCGGGAAAGCCGACAATGATATCAGTAGAAATGGTTGGGTATTTTTCTAATCCTTGGCGATATTTTTTAAAATTTTTTCTTATTTTTTCAATTAATTTTTGATAATGCTCAACTGTATAATTCCTTTTCATTTTTTTTAAAATTTCATTATTTCCTGATTGAACAGGTAAGTGGACATAAGGAACACACTTTTTTGATTTTGCCATAACTTCAATTAACTCATTACTCATATCTTTGGGATGAGAGGTTAAGAAGTTTAACCAAAAATTGCCGGGTAAAGAGGCGATTTTTTCTAAAAGTTGAGGAAAAGTTTGAGGTCCCTTTTTATTATTGCCTTTCCAAGAATTTACATTTTGACCCAAAAGAACAATTTCTTTATATTCCTCTTTGATTATTTTTTTTGCTTCAGCGATGATTTCCCCGGCTGGACGATATTTTTCTCTGCCACGGGTATAAGGAACGACGCAATAACTACAAAAATTATTACAGCCGTTCATAATAGGCAAGTAAGCTAAAAATTTATTTTTACGTAAGGGAGGTAAAGAAAGATAGTCGTTAAGAGAGAAATCAAATTTTGTTTCTTTAATTTCTGGAAAGTATTCTTTTAATATTTTCGGCCAAGAGATAAGCTTTCTGATGTCTAAAATTTCTTCTACTTTCTTTTCCAATTTTTTCTTATCCTCAGTTAAGATACAGCCAGTAAGAAAGATGATTTGTTTCTTCTTTTTCTTTTTAAGTTCATTGATTAAACCATAAACTCGATCAACGGCTGATTGTCTGACTGAGCACATATTAATAATAACTAAATTTGCCTTTTCCCTATCTTTTGTTTCTTCGAAACCCAAAGATTTTAAAAGAAAAGCGATTCTTTCCGAATCGGCTTTGTTCATTTGGCATCCGTAAGTTTTGATAAAATATTTTCCCATTTTGTTAAGTTTAAAGAGGCAAACAATCTGCCCCTTTTGTTTTCTTTTCTTTTAATAATATTATTTCTTTTCGGCTATTTCTTTTTTAATTTTTTCAATGAATTTTTTTCTGCCCATTTTGATAATCTTTTTTTCTCCTCTTTGCCGAACATTAAGATAATTACTTTTTGCTTCTTTTTCACCAATAACTAACATATAAGGTATTTTCTCTTTTTCTGCCTTTCTTATTTTATAGCCAATTGTTTCGTTGAGTTCGTCTAACCAAACCCGAATATTATTTTCTTCTAACTCTTTGGCTATTTTTTCAGCGATTTTCTGGTATGCTTTGCCGACTGGAGTAATGTAGACCTGAGTAGGAGAAAGCCAAAGAGGAAAAGCGCCTCCATAATGCTCTAAAAGAACTCCGAAGAATCTTTCTATGCTTCCTAATAAAGCACGATGAATCATTATTGGTCTCTTTTCTTTTCCTTTTGAATCAGTATATTTCATTTTAAATCGTTCTGGTAAATTAAAATCTACTTGAATGGTTGAACACTGCCAAGCGCGACCTAAAGAATCTTTGATTTTTATATCTATTTTTGGTCCATAAAAGACGCCTGCTCCACTATCAATTTTATATTTTAATTTAACTTTTTCTAATGATTTTCTAAGGGCGTTAGTTGCTTTTTCCCAGGCGTTAAGCGTGCCGACATATTTTTCTGGTCTGGTTGAGAGATAAGCGTCAAAATCATTAAAACCAAATATTTTGAGCATATAAATAACAAATTCAATAATTTTTATTAGTTCTTTTTCTAATTGTTCTGGCGTGCAAAAGATATGAGCGTCATCTTGAGTAAATCCACGCACCCGAGTTAACCCATGAAGTACTCCTGATTTTTCATAACGATAAACTGTTCCTAATTCCGCCCATCGTAGAGGCAGATCGCGATAACTTCTTATTTTTGATTTATATATTTTTATATGAAAAGGACAATTCATTGGTTTAAGCAGATATTTTTCTCCCTCTATATCAATAGGTGAATAGATGTTTTCCCGATAAAAGTTCCAATGTCCAGAAGTTTTCCAGAGTTGAATATTACCAATATGAGGCGTTTTGACCAGTTGATATCCATTTTTAAGATGTTCTTCAATCCAGAATTGTTCAATAATTTTTCTAATTAAAGCGCCTTTAGGATGCCAGAGAACTAAACCAGCACCGACTTCTTCATCAAAACTGAATAAGTCAAGTTCTTTTCCTAAAATTCGGTGGTCTCTTTTTTCCGCTTCTTTAATTTTTTCTAAATAGTTTTCTAATTCTTTTTGAGTAAAAAAAGAAATGCCATAGATTCTTTGGAGCATCTTATTTGTTTCCTTGCCTCGCCAGTAAGCGCCAGCAATTTTAGTAAGTTTGAAAGGAGTTATTTCTTTTGTTGAATGAACATGGGGACCGCGGCAGAGGTCAATAAAATCTCCTACTTTATAGATTGTTATTTTATCATTTTTATGTTTGGCTGATGTTTTTTTTCTTTTCTTTTCTTCAGTTGTGCCATATTTTTTTAGGTCTTCTAATAATTCTATTTTGTAAGGTTGCTTTAATTTTTTAAATAATTTAATTGCTTCTTCAATAGTAATCTCTTTTTTTTCAAAAGGTAAATTTTCTTTTATTAACTTTTTCATTTCTTTCTCTATTTTTGGCAGGTCTTCTGGGGTTAAACTTCTTGGGAGTTCAAAATCATAATAAAATCCGTTTTCAATAACTGGACCGATTCCAAATTTTGCCCGGGGAAATAATTTAAGAACAGCCGCGGCTAAAAGATGAGCCGTAGAATGGCGGATAGTTTCTATTTTATTCTTTTTAGTCATAAATTTTATTTATGATTTTTTATTCGGGAAACTATTTTTTGATAAGAAGAAATTTTTTCTTTTAGTTTTTGATTTTCTGCCTCTAATTCCCAATTTTCCCGGTTGCGTTGGTAGATGATTGCTAAAAATTTTAATTCAGGATTAGCGCTTTGGCTAATTTTTTTCTTTAATTTTTTCTTATCTTTTTTTGCTTCGTTGTCGCTTAAATCAAAAAAGTAAGAAGCAATTTTTTTAACTATAGTTAGGGGACTATCTTTTTCAAAATTTATATTTTTTTCTGCCTTCTCCCAGGCCTGATATAAAGTACATCTTCCTCCGCTGAGAATAGCTTTGAATTTAAACCCTTTAGGAGGTAAAAAATTTTTTATCTTATCTTTTATTTCTTTTTTTTGAAAATTAATAATGTCAGAAAAATCAATTTTTTCTACCTCTTTCTTGTATTTATCTAAAATTAAATCTATTAAAGCAACTTTTTTAGTTTTATTATTTTTTCTTATTTTGACTATTCGGTCAATAGGTTTTTTATCAACAAGAAGAACACCAAATTCATCACCCCCTTCTGAAGAAATTAAAGTTTTAATTTTCATTTTTTGGCGGAGCCACCGAGTAGTTTCTCCTTTTTTAAGAGTTAAAGCAATTCTTTTTAAAAATTTGTCTCCTGTTTGATGACTGAAAAGGTCATTAATTGCTTTTAATCCGTTTAAATCAAAGAATAGACGTCCTATTTTTTTAAATTCTTCAGGTTTAAAATTGTTTTTTCTGATAATTTTTCCAATTAAAGAAAAAAGGCGATAAATAAGATAATCCTTATTGGCTAAATCAAATCTTTTGTCTGAATATTTAATTTTTTTTATTTCCCTTTTTCTGGCTTTAATTTCCTGAATAATCTCTTTATCTTTTAAGCCATATTTTTTCAGCCGTTTAATCATTGTCTCAAACTCTTTTCGGAGAGAGGGTGGGAGAACGGTAATTTCTTTCTCTAAGTTTTTTTTCAATTTTTCTGGCTTTTTCATTTCGGATTAACTACTTTTATCTTAATTTTACTTTTTATAGTAGGAATATGTCTGAGGTAAAAAGGAGAAAAATTGATTTTAACCTCTTCAATCTCTTCGTCAAATTGAGAAAAATATTTTTTAAGAGCATTTTTGCTCAAGCCGACAAGATTGCTCTTTTCTAAAATTTTATTTTCAGGGGTAATAATTGTTTTAATGGGAAAAGATATTTTAATTTTTCCAGAATTCTCCTTTTGGTTATAATTCACCAAAGAATAAGAAAAATTTTCAGGGTCAAATTCAACTAATTTTTCTCCAGAAGGAACTATCTCTTTAATTTTTTCCTTAATTAAATTTTTGATTTCTTGCTTTTCTACAGCCAAGCCAGTTAATTCTGCCTTAAGTTTTATTTTAAATTCATTTTTTTCTTCGCCCTCTTTTGCTGATAAGTTTTCTTCAATAATTTTTTCACTTAAAGAAGATGGACTGATTTCATAATCAGTTATCATTTTACTTGGCGGTATGAGTTTTTCTAACTCCTTCTTAATTTTTTCTAATCCTTGTTTTTTAATTTCTTCTGATAAATCTTCTTTTCCTTTTTTAATATCTTCGGCAGTAATATATTTTATTTCTTTTATTCCGCCTTTCATTGAATCTTTGCTAATGGCATATATCTTATCTTGTAATCCGGGCCAGAGTTTTACAATAGTAAATTTACTTGGACCAATGTTGCCTGATTTTCCCGGTTTGTCTGCGTAAACCTTTGCCCTAATTTTTCCTTTTGCCGGCACTCTAACAGTATGGGCTAAGCGGAAAAGAACACCCTCTTGAGAAAGAAGTTGGGTAGTCGCTACTAAGGGTTGGTCTTTATAATAATTATTAATGAGAATAACCTCTCCAGTTGCTCGGTCTTCCTTTTGCTTTATTCCTGTGGCTGGGTAAGTTTTCTCTTTTTCTAAAGAAGCCTTAATAAGATAAGCAAGTGACTCTCCTTTAGATTGGTTAAAAGTGAATTCTTTTTCAAAACTGATTTTATTTTCTTTTATCTTTGGATAAATAATAATTTTTACCCGGCCCAAGGAGAAGAAAATTACCGTTGTTAGGAGAATTAGAGTAAGAATAAAAAAAGTTAGAGCAATATCTCGATAAACAAGACCAATTCTCTTTTTCTTCTTAATTTTAGTTTTCTTTTTTCTTTTTGCTTTTTTCTTTTTCATTTTTAGATAAAAGAATGAGGACCAATAATTTTTTCTATTTCTTCCTTGAATTCTGGGTCGGCTTTAATTAAATAATTTGTTTTTACTTTTTTAAGTTTATCATCTTTATCTTTAATTATCAAATAAAGAGGAAGGTTGCCCGGATATTTTTTTATTACTTCTTTTATTGCTTCTATTTTTGCTGTGTCTTTTAAAATTTCTTGGCTAAGCATTAATTTTATTTCTGAAATAGGTTTTTCTATCCTTTCTTCCTTTATTTCTTTTTTTTCTAAAGAAGAGATTTCTTTTCTTATTTTTTTAATATTGTCTAAAGTTAATTCGGAATAATCTTCAGCAATAAGTTTAATTGTTCCATCTTTGTCGGAAAGACGTCCATTAACAATAACTATTTTATCTTCCTGCCAAAGAGGTGGGTTTTGTTTATAGAGAGAAGGGAAAATTAAGGTTTCAATGCTTCCGCTTGAATCTTCTATTTTGACAAAAAGCATTATTTCATTAGACCTGGTCAAAACTCTTTGAACTTTAGTGATAACTCCGGCTATTTTAACCCTTCTTTGATTATTAAGAGAAAGATGAGCGCAAGGGGTAATGAATTCTTTAATATAAGGGAGAAAATCATCCATTGGGTGACGGGAGATATAAATTCCTAATAATTTTTTCTCCCAAGAAAGTTTTTGTTCAATTGGAGCAGGATTAGCCGGTTTAAGTTTAAGGGTAGTATTGATTGGCGCTTGAGAAGCAAATAAACTTTTCTGTCCATTTTCTTTTTCTTTTTTGCTTAAACGAGCAAATTGTAAAAGTTGGTCAATATTTTCTAACATTTGATTTCTTTCTCCTAAATTATCTAAACTGCCTGATTTTATTAAACTTTCTAAAGATTTTTTGTTGAGGTCTTTATCTTGAATTCTTCTTAGGAAGTCAGCCAAACTTTTGAATGGACCATTTGCTTCTCTTTCTTTGATAATAACTTCAGCAATATGAGAGCCGACATTTTTAATGGCTAAAAGCCCAAACCTAATAGTCGGTTTTTTTGCTCCTTTAACTACGGTAAAATCTTCAAAACTTTCATTTATATCAGGAGGAAGAACTTCAATGCCCATCTGTTTACATTCTTCTACCTCAATAGTAATTCGTTCAGTATCTTGCTGGTCAGAAATAAGAAGAGCAGCCATAAATTCAGTCGGATAATTTGCTTTTAAATAAGCAGTTTGATAGGCAATCATCGCATAGCAAGTAGCATGTGCTTTATTAAAGCCATAGCCGGCAAAAGGTTCAATAAAGGTAAATATTTTTTCTGCAGTTTCCTTTTTAATTCCGTTTTTAATACAACCATTGATAAATTTTTTCTTTTGTTCTTTAAGAAGTTTACCAATTTTTTTACCAATTGCTCTTCTTAAAATATCTGCTTCTCCTAAACTAAAACCGGCTAAATCCCGAGCGATTTGCAGAATCTGTTCTTGATAAACAGCAATGCCATAGGTTTTGCTTAAAATTGGTTTTAATTTTGGGTGAAGATATTTTATTTTTATTTTCTTTTGTTTACCGGCAATATACTGAGGAATAAATTCCATTGGCCCAGGTCGGTAAAGAGCAACCATAGCAATAATATCTTCAAAACAGGTTGGCTTTAATTGCTTCAAATATCTTTTCATTCCCGAACTTTCTAGTTGAAAAACACCAGTAGTTTCGCCGTTTTGTAATAGTTTAAATGTTTTCTTGTCATCTAAAGGGATTTTTTCAATGTCTATATCAATATTTTTAGTAATTTTAATTTTTTTAATTGCCTCTTGAAGCAAAGTAAGATTTTTTAAGCCAAGAAAATCCATTTTTAAAAGGCCAATTTTTTCCACTGATTTCATATCATACTGAGAGATTATTGTTTTGTCGGAAGAACTTGCTCTTTGAAGAGGAACATAATGGTCGAGTGGTTCAGGAGTTATAAGGACGCCACAGGCGTGAGTGGAGGCATGGCGATTAACTCCTTCTAATTTTTTAGCCATATCAATAATTTTTCTTGCTCCTTCATCTTGCTGGTAAAGTTCTTTTAATTCAGGAACAGAATTAAGGGCGTTCTCCAAAGTAGAGAGCATTGGAATTAACTTGGCAATTTTATCGCAGAAACCATAAGGGAAGTTAAGCACCCTACCGACGTCACGAACAGCGGCTCGAGCAGCCATCGTTCCAAAAGTTATAATTTGGCTGACATGGTCATGACCGTATTTTTCTGCTACATAGTCAATTACTTCGTTTCGTCGGTTGTCGGCAAAGTCCAGATCAATATCCGGCATTGTTACTCTTTCTGGATTAAGAAATCTCTCAAAAATTAAACCATATTTTAAAGGATCAACATTAGTGATATTGAGAAGATAAGAAACAATGCTTCCGGCAGCACTTCCTCTTCCCGGGCCAACAATAATTTCTCTCTCTTTTGCCCAATTAACAAAATCTTGAACAATTAAAAAATAAGAAGCATAACCAGTTTGTTTAATAACCTCTAATTCATATTTTAGTTGAGCTTCAGCATCTTTTGTTTTTTTATATTTCTTTTTTAAATTTTCAAAAGTCAGTTTACGAAGATATTCATCAGGCGTTTGGCCGTTAGGAAGAGGAAAGTGAGGTAGTTTTATTTTTTCTAATTCAATTTCTAAATTACAACTTTCAGCTATTTTTTCTGTATTAGCAATTGCTTCAGGATGTTCTTTAAAGGCATTAATCATTGAATCAGGAGAACGGAAAGAGAAATCGTCGCCTAACATTGACATTCTATCTTTGTCTTCTTTCTTCTTTTTGGTTTGGAGACAAAGAAGAACATCTTGGGCTTCATCATCTTCGGGATTTAAATAATGAACATCATTAGTGGCTACCAAAGGAACGGACAGTTTTTTGCTTAAAGAGAAGAGTGCTTTATTGATTAAAACTTGGTCTTTATTATGGGGATGGTCTTGAACTTCTAAGTAAAAATTTTCTTTGCCAAAAGTTTCTTGATATTTATGGATTAGTTCTTCTGCTTTTTCCAATTTTTTTTCTAAAATTGCTTGAGGAATTTCTCCTTGAGGGCAGGCACTTAAAGCAATTAGACCTTGACTATAATCTCTTAGCAATTCCCAGTCAATTCGCGGTTTATAATAAAAGCCCTCTAAATGGGCTTTGGTAGTTAATTTAATTAAATTTTGATATCCTTGATAATTTTTAGCCAAGAGAACTAAATGAAATGGTTTTTCATTAAAGTGAGGATTTTTATCAAAACGGCTTTGACGTGCTAAATAGGCCTCTATGCCAATAATCGGTTTTATTCCTGCTGCTTTTGCCTTAGTATAAAATTCAATTGCTCCATACATTACTCCATGGTCAGTCAGGGCCATAGCAGGCATATCATATTCTTTGGCTTTAGCAATCAATTCGTCAATTTTAGCCAATCCATCTAAAAGGCTATAATGACTGTGAAGATGGAGATGAATAAACTTCATGAGAATAAAAATAAATTTAGATTAAAATTTTTTTCTAATCTAAAATCAAAAAGAAATCAGCAGAGGACTATCGAAATCTATTTTTTTCTCTTTTTCCTCTTTCGGGATAACCCCTGAAGGGAGGTAATTAAAGTTTTAATTTCCGCAATAACAGTAGCCAAAGAGGAGGTAGTTGGTTCTACTTTTTTTCTGAAAAAGTCAAGAGTTTCAGCCAATTTTTTAACTTTTTTGTCAATCAAATCAACCATTTCTTTCCCTCTCTTGGCAAAAGTAATAAGGTAGTAAAGAAGGAGAGAGATAAAAAGAGTAAGCCAAAGTAGGCAGAAGGCAATGACTAAATAGAGAACATCCTTGCTTGAAGACATAAGAAAAAAGTTAAAATTAAAAATATCTATTATCTACTAAAAGGAGTATAACATAAAATTATAACATAGTTAAGTTTGCTGTCAAAATTTGATTATTTATTTGTTTTATTATAAGATTTTATTAACGAAATAATTTTTTAAATTTTTAAAATGTCTCTTGCTTTATATCGTAAATATCGTCCTAAAACTTTTAAAGAAGTAGTTGGGCAGGAAGCAATTAAGCAGACCTTAGAAAATGAAATAAAGGCAGAGAAAATTTCTCACGCTTATTTGTTTTTTGGACCAAGAGGAATTGGCAAGACGACAATGGCGCGGTTGTTGGCTAAAGCAGTAAATTGTGAAAAAAGAAAGAAAGGAGAAAGCGAACCCTGTAATCAATGTGATTCTTGTTTAGAAATTAATCAAGGAAAAAGTCTTGACCTGATTGAAATTGACGCTGCTTCTAATCGGAGAATAGACGAAATCCGCGAATTAAGGGAAAGAGTGAGATTCAGGCCAACTAAATCAAAATATAAAGTTTTCATTATAGATGAAGTGCATATGTTAACTACTGAGGCATTTAATGCTCTTTTAAAGACATTAGAAGAGCCGCCAGAATATGTTATTTTTATTTTAGCCACTACTGAAATTCATAAAGTTCCGGAAACAATTATCTCTCGATGTCAAACATTTAGTTTCAAACCAGTTAGTCCGGAAAAAATTGTTAAGAGATTGGAAATGATTGCTAAAAAAGAGGAGATAAAAGTAGAAAAAGAAGTTTTGGAAAATATTGCTTATTATTCAGAGGGTCATCCACGGGATGCTGAGAGTTTGCTTGCCCAAGTTTTTGCTCTAGCCAGCGAAGAAAAGAAAATAACCTTAGAACAGTTAAAATTAATTTTGCCACCAAGCAATTTTGATTTGGTTCTAAAATTAATAAAGTTGATTCAGGAGAGGAAAGTGAAAGAGGCACTTATTCTAATCAATCAATTAGTCGATGAAGGAATGGATTTAGAGCATTTTACCAGCGATTTAGTTGAGGGATTAAGAAAAGTTCTTTTAGCAAAAATGAACTTGACTAAATTAAGTTTGCCTTCAGAAAAATCATTGGAGAAAGAAATTGTTTCTCTGGCTAAGGAACTCAAAATAAAAGAAATTTTAAAGATGATACAATTATTTACTGAAGCAAAGAGAAGATTAGTTTACTCTCTTCCTCAACTGGCTTTAGAAACGGCAGTTTTAGAAATTTGTCTTGGAGAAGGAGAAAATTTTATCGGAGAAAATAAAGTAGAGGAAAACAAAGAACAGGAAAATAAAGAAAACAACTTAAAAGAAGAAAAGAAAAAAGAAGAATCTGTTTTAGAAGATTGTCCAGATGATAATCATAGCGAAAATCAAAAAGAGAGCGATTTAAAAATTTCCTTAGAAGATATTAGAAGCAAATGGGACATAGTTTTGGAGAGATTAAGAGAGGACTATTATTCTTTGAGCGCTTTTTTAAAACTTTCTAAACTATCCTCTTTTAAGGATAACCTCTTAACTATCTCTTTGCCCTATAAATTCTATTTAGAAAAAATAAAGGAGAAAAAGACAAAGGAGATTATTGAGAAAATCCTTTATGAGGTTTTAGGGGGTAAAATAAAAATCAAGGCAGTTTTAGAAGAGGTTAAAGAAGAAGAAAAAAAGGAAGAAGATAGTGAAGTTTTTAAGAGAGTTTTAAAATTTTTTGGTGGTAAAATTGTTGATTGATTTTTAGTAATTTAAAAAAGAAGGGAAACGTTTACTCCGCTTACAATTAAGAGACGTTCTTAAACAATTGAAATTGAAAACGCTTTAATGCCTGGTTGTTTTTATTGCCG
>CAYTBZ010000003.1:21343-65110 GCA_964436275.1 uncultured Gammaproteobacteria bacterium
TGCCGGGTCGTCTAATGGTAGGACGCCAGGTTCTGGCCCTGGTAATCCAGGTTCGAATCCTGGCCCGGCAGCCAAGAAATTCAGAAGTTAACCTAGGTTCGTCCCGTCATTCGACGGGACGCCCTATCGAATGATAGGGCGAATCCTGGCCCGGCAGCCAAGAAATTCAGAAGTTAACCTAGGTTCGTCCCGTCATTCGACGGGACGCCCTATCGAATGATAGGGCGAATCCTGGCCCGGCAGCCAAGCCAATTTGTCAGGTGCGACCCTGACAGGAAATAACAAAAACTAGATGAGCAAAGATAAATTTTTATTGTTTATTGGGCTTGCTGTATTGATACTATCTATAATGACCATTTTAACTTATCAAGAGCATCCTGCCCAAAATAAAAATAAAATAATAACTATTGCCAGAAAGCACTTGGAGAAATATGTTCATAACGCTTTTCCTAGGGTTGATTTTTTTTCAATGGTGAAGAAAATAGAAGTTGAAGAAGGGGAATGTGAAGCAAATGGATATTGGCAGAACTTTGGTCAAGAAAAATTTTGCGGTTTTTCTACTTACGCAAAATGTAGAGTAGATTCAGATTGTCAGAAGGGCGGATGTAGCGGAGAGGTATGCGGAGGTAAGAAAGAAAGAATAGTTACCCCTTGCTTATATAAAGAGTGTTATGATAATTTTGGGTATAGTTGTAAGTGCGTTGATAATAAATGCCAATGGGTTCTGTCAAAATATCAATGTTGGATAGTTAAATTTTATTATCCAGGTCCTAGTCAAGATAGTTTTGTGACTGTCTATGTTGATAAAAGAACTAATAAAGTTATTGGTGGAACTCAAACAAGATAAATGTGTCAGAGTCGCACCCTGACAAAAAAGGAAACCCTGACAAAAAAGGAGGTGATGAAATAATGGAGAAATATATATTTTGTATGCTACCGGGTAGTAGACATTCCCAAGAAGCGAAAGAGTTGTTGGAGAGTAGAGGTATTCCTGTAACAACCATCGTCTTAGACGGAGATTCGTTAAATGCAGTTTCTTATGATTTAGGGATAAAAAAAGCGCCTGCCTTATATGTAAAAGGGCGATGGTATCAAGGGATAAAAGAAATTCGCGAGTTTGTTAACGGAAAATAAGTAAGACACATCAGGATATTAATGTTTTGCTCTTGCTATTTTAAAGGAGGGTAAATAAAATAAGGTGGTATGAGAAATACTTCTTATACCACCTCTTTCTCTATCTAAAAGTATTTTGACTAATTATCGGAGAGTTGTTTCTTAAAAGAGAAATACATCAGAAGATAACAGTGTATACAGGGCTATAGTTTTCCTAAAATTCTTCGCCTAAATTCCTTTTTGTTTCACTGCGATGAACTTCTCATACATATTTTTATTATTAATGATGGAGGTAAAAAAATGAAGAATCTTAAAGCAAAAATGTTCAACAAAAAGGCATCTGATCCGCAGAATAAACCCAACCAGATTATTGAAGCCATAGGATTAAAGTCAGGCCAAGTTATTGCTGATATAGGATCAGGTGGTGGTTATTTTACATTAAGATTCGCTGAGATAGTGGGTGAAGAGGGAAAAGTTTACGCTGTAGATACAGACGAAAAACTTTTAGAATTCGTGGATAATAATGCTAAACAGAAAGGATTAAATAATATAGTTATGGTATTAGCCAAAGATAAATTGGAACTACCAAAAGGAGGTTTGGATTTCGTATTTATGCGCAATGTTACCCATCACATATCAAACCGTGTTAGTTACTTTAAGGAGCTGAAGAAATTTCTAAAATCTTCCGGTAAAGTAATCATAATAGAATATAAGAAAGCCAAACCGTTTACATTCCGGGGAATGTTTGGACATTATGTGCCTAAGGAAACCATTATTCAAGAAATGAGGGAAGCAGGGTATTCTTTGGAAAAAGAATTTGATTTTTTGCCAGAACAACATTTTACAATTTATCTAGTGAAAAATGAAAGATAAAGGCATAATTTGTAATGTTTCAAATAAAAAGATAGGAAAGAGGCAAATAAAATGGATATTATGAGTAATAAAACAGAGGCTATAATTGCCATCTTAGTGGCTTTCTTCGTGTTGTTTTCAGCAATGCTTAGCCCAAAAATCTCTGCAGGATTGGCTGTTGTTTTCCTTAGCGTATTGGCTGCATACAAATTATATCAAAGTAAAACAAAATAAACTAACAAAAACAAAATGGAAAAAGGTAAACTGCGAAAAATCGTTGTTGCTATGCTCTCGGTAATAGTAACAATAAGTGTGATAGCATATCTCAATACACTCCCGAGACCAGTTTTTGAAAAACCATATTGGATTAGTATTATCGCATTGCTATTCCTCTACTGGATAATTTTCATCAACTGGTATTCTAAACGCAAAAGAAAATAAATAAATTTATAAATGTCTCGCACCCTGACAGGTTGAACAGGTTGACAAGAATTTGTTTTGGGTATATGCTCAAAATGAAAGGTCGAATTTCTGTTTAATAAAAAAGGAGATTAAAATTATGCCCGGATTTGACGGAACTGGTCCCTTGGGTTTAGGTCCAGGCACAGGACGAGGGCTTGGTCCTTGCGGAGCAGGATTAGGTTGGCGTCGTGGTCGAGGAATTAGATTTGGTTATGGCTTCCGTTTTGGCTATCCTTATTTCTATCCTTATCAATATAATAATTTAAATAGAGAGGAAGAAATCGAATTGTTGAAAAGGCAGCAAAAGGAGTTAGAAGAAGAATTAAAAGAAATTAAGAAGCGTCTGGACAACCTGAGGGCGAAAAAATAAGTTTTTGTTTTGCCCGCCTTTAAAGGCGGGCAAAACTTAAAAATAACTATGCCCAGACCAAGAGGATTTAGAAGAATTTATTTCAATCCAAAAGTTTCCTATTTTAAACCTCAGGGGATGCCGATGAGATATTTACAAATAATTAATTTAACCACTGAGGAGGTTGAGGCATTGAGATTAAAAAATATCAAAAATTTAAACCAAGCAGAAGCAGCAAAAATGATGAAAACTTCAAGAAGCACTTTCCAGCGCATCCTTTCTTCTGCTTATAAAAAAATCAGTCGGGCTTTAATTGAGGGTAAAGCAATAAGAATTATCAATAACCAGAATGAATAAGACAAAAATAACTCAATCTTTCCAAAAGACAATAAATTATTTACAACGGATTGTTCCTATTCTTTTGGGAGTAATAATGGCTATTAGTTTGTTTATTGTTTTAATTCCCAAAAGTTTTTATCGAGCCGTCTTTACCGGAAAAAATTTCTTCGACCCTTTGATTGGCGCTTGCTTAGGAAGTGTTGCTGCTGGTAACCCAATTACTAGTTATATTATCGGCGGGGAACTTTTAAAAGAAGGGGTAAGTTTAATCGCGGTTGTTGCTTTTATTCTTTCTTGGGTAACCGTAGGTGTTGTTCAACTGCCGGCTGAGTCATTAATTTTAGGCAGAAAATTTGCCTTGATAAGGAATTTATTTAGTTTTATTAGCGCAATTATTATTGCTATTTTAACTGTGCTAACTTTATCTATTTTATGAAAAGAATATCGGAAAAACTTAATAGCGGTTCTTGGATTTTTCTTTTAAGTATGATTATTATTTATTCTTTTTTAATAATTTTTAAATTTGATTTAGGAATAAAAGTTATTCGTCAATTTTTGATTTTATTGGTTAAAATTATTCCTGTTTTTATTTTAGTAATTTTTCTGCTATTCATTCTTAATTTATTTCTCTCTCCACGAAAAATTGCCAAACTTTTAGGAAAGGAATCAGGTATTAAAGGTTGGCTTTTAGCCATTGGCGGAGGGATTATTTCGACCGGACCAATTTATATGTGGTACCCTTTATTAAAAGATTTAAGGGATAAAGGGATGCGCAATGCTTATTTAGTTGCTTTTCTTTATAACCGAGCAATTAAACCAGCCCTACTTCCAATGATGATTTATTACTTTGGCTTTCCTTTGGTGGCTGTTCTTTGTATTTATATGATTTTATTTTCAATAATCAACGGCCTTTTAGTTGAAAAAGCAATCAAAAATAATTTATAAATTAATTTTTAAAAAAATGAAAATTGCTATTGCTACAATTAATAAAGAAGAAAATTCTGAAATTAGTAACCGTGGCGGAAGAGCACCTTATTATTTAATTTTTAATGAAAAAGGAGAATTGTTAGAGGTTTTTTCTAATCCTTTTGCCGTGGGAGGAGGAGGCGCTGGTTTTGCTTTATCTCAAATATTTGCTGAAAAGGGGATTGATATAGTTATTGCTGGGAACATCGGACCTAATATGGCTTATGCCTTGGAAGAAAAAGGAATTAAATTTTATCAAAAGTTAGGAAAAGCAAAGGAAGCGCTTCAAGAGGTTGTTGGTTAGTCGGAAAGGTGCGACCCTGACAAAGGCAGGGTCGCACCTTTGGAAAACAAAAAAGAGGGGAGTAAATCTCCCCTCTTCCCCTTTTTTATCCTCTCTTCCCCTCCTTTTTATCGTTTTATCGGATTGACTTAATTATCACTACTCTATTTTCTTTTCTTCCCTCTGGAGTATTTGGAGCGCGGGGGAAACGGTCACCCATCCCCCTGCACTCTATTCTATAATGAGCCACATTCTTATTGACCAGATACTCTTTTACAGTAGATGCTCTAAGAATTGACAATTCGAGGTTATCTTTTACATTCTTGCAACCTTTGGCTGAGGTCCTGGAGGCGAATCCTTCAATAAGGATTCTTATTTCTGGATGTTTAATCAGAAAAGCGGCGAGTTGGTCAAGTTGCTTTTTTGCTGAAGAATCAAGAGAATAACCACATGGAGGAAAATGAATTGTAAGGTATATCTGCCTTCCTATAACCAAAAGTGACTTTAATTTGTCGCTAGTAAGAGCAAGCGTGTCTTTTATGCCCCTAAGTTCAGTATTGCTCTTTTTAAATTCTTTTACTTGGGCTTTCAGAGAATCGGCTATGGCTTTAAGTTCCCTTAGAGAATCAGAAATTTCTTTCAATCTCAAAGAGATTTTTTCTAACTTTTTCACTTCAGCACTAATAGTTATTGATTCTTTAGTCGGAGATACAGGCCTAGTAGATGCAAGAGCAGCAGAGGTAGAAGCAGGTGCTGGGGTGGGTTCTGGTGATGGTTTAGAAACACTGATTTCTGCTAATTTTTCTTTTTCGCTCTGCTTGGCTTGCTTTTGAACAGGGCTTTTTAAGGGTTTTTGGCTTGGTACAGAAATTACCTCAATGACTGGCTCTTCTGGTGGCTCTTCTGGTTCTTCTTGCTTTGGTTCTAATTGCAATTGTAGTTCTTTTACTGGCTTAGGCGGTTTGGGCTTGGAGGTTGGTTTGGCTTGTTTAGGTTTAACTTGTTCTTGACTAATTTTTTCCTTTCTTCTTTTTTCTATTACTTTAGTCAAAAGTTTCGGTTGTGTTGGTTCTCGCCAGTATTTGGGTTTGACTTTTTCCACTCGTGGGTTGAAGTCATAACTGAGTTTTAAAGCAGTTCCCAAATAATAACTCGGATAATCAAGATACCTGTCAAAAACATCGTCACCAATTAGAGGTTTATCCATTGTCATTTCAATGCCTAGTTTCCAGTGTTTAGTTAGAGGAATAAGCCATTCCAACCCGATTCCCAAACTAAAGTAATTTCCAGAAAGTTTTTTCCATTCTTTTGTGGTTGGGTCCTGACCTTCAAGAACTGTGCCGAAATTAAGCCGAGTAAGATTCATTGTTGCTATATCCACCATTTGCCAGTGAGTATAACTGATTCTGAAAGAAGGAAGAGGATATAAATGGTTTGAAGAAAATCCCTGAGCAAGCGAAGCAGTAATCCGGAAATAATTAATTCTTTCTGGTAGAGAATGGGAAAAGCGGAACATAGATCCAGTTCTTACTTCTCCTGTCTCATAAAGCAGACCAGTTTTCGGATTTCGGACAGGCAAGGGAAATTTAGAGGTATTAGGATAGTTAAAGGAATAGTCGGCTTCTAAGGAAAGTGAAGTCCTAGAGAGCAGGGCTTTCTTCACGAAGAGACCGCCTCCTAAAGCCGGTGTTCGATAAGAAACCCCTGAACTTTTTAGAAGGAAGGTTCCGCTTTTTACCCCTAACTCTACAGGAAAAGCAGAAATAACCAAGACGAGCAATACAGCGAAAATCTTCTTCACTTTTACCTCCTTTGCTTTTAAGTTTTTTCAAGGAACTTTTCGCCTATTTTAAAATATTTCTTTATTTTTGTCAAGAGTTTTTAAAAGGGTGCGACCTGACAATTTGTCAGGTCGCACCCTCCAGAAAGTCCTGACAAATTGTCAGGTCGCACCCTTTAGAAAGTCGCACCCTCTAATCAGGGTCGTACCCTGACAGAGCCGATTCCTGTCTTTCTTATGCCAGCAGCATTTGCCTCATCAGTGTCAATCTGCATTCGCCAGACAAAATTTTTTCTAATTCTGACAACTACATTATTAAAAATCAATCCTCTTTTGCCTTTTATTCTTACTGAAACCTTGTCTCCATGCTTTAAATTTAGTTTTTTTGCTGTTTTTGGGTCGCAATGAATATGTCGGGCAGCAATAATAACTCCTTGTTTTAATTTTACTTCTCCTTTTGGTCCAATTAGAGTTATTCCTGGTGTATTTTTTAAGTCGCCGGAAAGACGAAGAGGAGGGTTAATTTTTAGGTGGAAAGCATCAGTGCGAGAAATTTCTATTTGAGTTTTTTTTCGGAGTGGCCCAATAATTCGTACTCTTTTTATTTCTCCCTTTTTAGTTTTTAAAATAACCCTTTCTTTAGCGGCAAATTCTCCTTTTTGGGAGAGAGGATAATCAGGAGTTAATTTATATCCTTTGCCAAAAAGTTTTTCTAATGTTTTTTTATCTAAATGGACATGCCTTGCCGAAGTTTCAACGATTATTTTTATTTTATCCTTTTCCATATTTTTATAATTTTATTTTTTCTTTTTTTAATAAACCATGTTGAGCGCCTATTTCTCTAATAACTGCTCCGCTGTTTAAAATGCCTAATTTAAGTGCCTTTTTTATATCTTGATAAATAATTAAGCCAGCAATAAATCCTGAAGAAAAAGCATCGCCAGCCCCGGTTGTATCTAATGGTTTATGACCAGTTGATTTTGATTGATAGAATTTTTTATTTAGAGAATCATAAACTGAAGCACCTTTCTCTCCCTGAGTGATAACGATAATTTTTGCTCCCCACTGAGCAATAGTTTTTGATAATTTGTTTAAAGAGAAACTAAAAGGTCGTTTGCCTGTAATAGTAGTAATCAAGAATCTTGCCTCGTTTTCGTTTAAGATAAGAACTTCAGTATTTTTAAAATATTTAAGCAATAACTTTCCTTTTTCCAATTGTTTGTTGCCCGGGTTCCAAGCCCATTTTACTTTTTTTTCTTGAATAAATTTTCTTATTTCTTCTAAAATTTGCTGCCAATTTTTACCGGAAAGAGAAGAAGTATAAAGCCAATCTGTTTCAATACGGGCTAAATCTGCCTTTTTTATTTTTAAATAATTATTAGCCCCGCGGTATAAGAAAGCAATATGCTTTCTTTCTTGTGAATGAGTACAGATAAAAGAAAAACCAGTAGATATTTTTTCGTCTTCTTGGATGAAGGAAATATCTACTCCTTGTTTAATTAAATCTTTTTTAATTTCTTCACCTTCTTTGTCTTTGCCAATTCGGATGATAGCAGCTGTGGTTAGGCCTAATTTAGCAAAACCAACAGCAGTGTTACAAGCACCACCGCCTAAACTGAAATAAACTTTTTTAAGATTAATTTTGTTTCCCAAATCAAAAATCCATTTTTTCCCTTTTTTGGCTTTTAAAATTTTTCCTTGTTCAATAAAAAAAGTAATGTCTCTTACACCACCGCCAAGGGTAACAATATCATATTTTTTTGTTTTTTTATTTTTTGTTTTCATATATTATTATTTTAACTCTTTAAAATTTTAAAGGCAACAAGCGTGTTAATTTCCCTTGACAATGGCTTAAAAATGTGCTATACTTTAAGAAAGTTCTTTGAAAAAAGAAAATAAAAATAAAAGAAAGGAGTAATGATGAAAAGGATGATTTTGTTTGTTTCGCTTTTAGTGGCTTTGATGACTCCCGCCTTAGGAGCGGTTGAGTCAAGAAGAAGTTTTGTTTTGGTAGAAAAAGGAGATAACCTTTCAAAAATTGCTAAGAGAACTGGTCTGTCACTAAAAAGAATTCTACTTCTGAATCCCCAGATAAGAAATGCGAATCTGATTTTTCCTGGAGACACTATTTTCTTGACGCCTCCTGAAGAGATATTTGTGGTAGTAAAACCAGGGGATAATTTGACTCTAATCTCTCGTAAGTTTGATGTTTCTATTTCAGAAATAGTACGACGGAACCGGATAAAAAATCCAGACCTGATTTTCGTCGGCCAAGTATTAGCAATTCCTTTGTCAAGGTCAGTAGGAGAAGAGATAGATTTTCTTGCTCAGATTGCTCAAGGTCAGCAGGTTCAAGATAATCAGGAAAGATTTCTCAATCCTCTAGGGTTAGAAAAAGAAGAAAAAGAGTTGGAAAAAGAAGAAAAAGAAAAGCCAGTTGCTTCAGTTAGTCCAGAAAAAGAGGATAATAAACTTCTCTTGAATTTGGATTTTGTCCCTGATTCAGCAGCAATTGTTAATGTAGCAGTGCCGGCTGTTGTTGAAAAGACAAAGACAATCTTTGTTTTTAAGGAAAAGCAAGAAAAAGATAATCGGCAAGTAATGCTTATTAGTTTTCTCGCAGGCATTCTCTTCTTGCTTCTTTCTTATAGGTTTCCCCAAAAGAAGGAGATGTTCTCCAAGATGAGTTTATATGTTTTCTTGGCTGTCTTTATACTGACAATCCTTAGTCCGCCTAATCTTTCTCATTCTGCTCCTGAAAATCTCAGACCATCTATGGTTCTTAACTCTCCGGAAGACGATTTTCTAAGTCAGAACATTGATGAAATAATGCGGGTGAAAGTGATGGTGGCTGAAGAAGAATTTTTAACCAGGAAAACGGGATTTCCTTCAATATACCAATTCATCTATCCGCTTCCTTCGGCTAAATTTGCCCGAATCACCTCTGGTTATGGACCAAGAAGAAATCCGGTTACTGGAAAAAGAGAATTCCACCATGGAGTAGATTTACCTGCTGCGTTAGGCGCGCCCGTGGTTAGCATAAGTGAAGGAAAGGTTTTGAGGACAGGCAGAACCAGAAATGCGGGCCGGTATGTGATGATTGTACACCGGGGCAGAAAGCAAGTAATTATTTCCGTATATGCTCATTTGAAAAAAATCTTGGTAAAAAGTGGCCAGGTAGTCAGAGCGGGTGAAAAGATTGGGGAGATTGGTATGACCGGCCGGACAACTGGTCCCCATCTTCACTTTGCTCTGATGAGGGCTAATAATCGATTTTTAAACCCCACGCCTTTTGTTAAAAAAGGCGGAGGAGAAAAATTTGTGAAGATGTTTGGTATCCCTAGGGAAGTTGTCGCTCTTTTGACTAATACGCCTTGATATAGATCGTTCTGTTAGAGCAGCAGAACGATAAGAGGGTCAAAATGACCCTCTTTTTTAATTCTCTTTGCTTTAATTTTTTGTTTTTGATATAATGTAAGCAAGATAAAATAAAATAAAGATGAACTTACCTTACTTTTATTATTTTCTACCCCACTTAATTTTAATATTCTTATTAATTAATTTAATTATCATTGTTTTTTTATCTTTGAGAATAAAGGTCAGATTTAATTTTCTTTTAGAAAAGTTTAAAGAGGCAATAAAACTTCTTCAAGAAAAAGAAAAAGAATTAAAGGAAACAAATCTTAAATTATCTTTAGAAAAAGACGAGAGTAAGTTAATTGTTTCTAATTTAACTGATGGGTTAATAGTTTTTGATAATCAAGGAAAGGTTATTTTAAGCAATCCTCAAGCAGAAAAACTTCTTTGTTTAGAAAAAGAAGGACTACTCAAAGGTAAAACCTTAGAAGAAATAAGCAAAATTCCTCGTTTAGAGAAATTTGCTAAAATGATTATAGAATACCCAATTGCCAAAAAAGTTAATTTGTACCGCAAGATATTTTCTATTGGAGATTATCAAAAAAGAATTTTAGAAATAACGAGTTTTCCTTTAATTCAAGGAAAAGAAAAGAAAGGGTTAGGCGTGGTTATTCATGATGCTACTCGTGAGAAAAAAATTGAGAAAATGAGAAATGAATTTATAAAAATTGTTTCTCATCAGTTGCGCGCCCCTCTTTCCGGAATGAGATGGAGTTTAGAACTGCTCTTAAGCAACAAAGAATCAAATTCTTTAAGCGAAAAACAAAGGGAGGTTTTAAGAAGATGTTTAATCAGCAATGAAAGAATGATAAAATTAATTAACGATCTCTTAGAACTTTCCCGTATAGAGTCAGAAGGGGTAGAAGAAGATAATTTTATTTTTGCTTCATTAGAGAGCGTTGTTGAACGAGTAATAGACAAATATAGTCCTCGTTTGGAAGAAAAGAAAATCAATCTTATTTATAATCATCCTTCTTCGCCTTTGCCTCGGGTGAAAATGGACCCCCAGAAAATAGGTATTGTTGTGGGGAATTTATTAGAAAATGCTATAAATTATTCTCCTCAAGGAGGAAAGATTATAATTACTCTGAGTTTAGAAGAAAAAAAGAGAGATATTCTTTTCTCTATTAAAGATAATGGTCCAGGGATATCTGAAGAGCAAATAGGAAAAATTTTCAATAAATTCTTTTTTACCCGTTTTTTCCGAGGGGCTAACCTTTTAGAAATGAAAGAAGGGGGAATGGGAATAGGCCTTTATATGAGTCGGAAAATCATTGAAAATCATGGTGGAAAAATTTGGGTGGAGTCAAAACAAGGGGCTGGTGCGACTTTTTATTTCACTTTACCTTTAAGTTAAGAAAATGGCTACTTATCATCCAACAGTTTTAGTTATTTTGGATGGCTGGGGCTTTAGACGAGAAAAAAGGGGAAATGCTATTTTAGCGGCAAAAACTCCTTTTATTGATAGTTTAGATAGATTCTATCCAAAAACTCTTTTGCGCGCTTCTGGCATTGCTGTTGGTTTGCTTTGGGGAAAGCCGGGTAACTCTGAAGCAGGGCATCTTACTTTAGGTGCTGGGAGGATTATTTATCAGTCATTGCCCCGCATTGTTTTTGCCATTCAGGATAAAAGTTTCTTCAAAAATAAGGCACTTTTAAAAGTCATTACTCATACAAAAAAGAGACATTCTTCCTTACATCTCTTGGGTTTGGTTTCCAGCGGAGGAGTACACAGTTATATTGATCACCTTTATGCTCTTTTGGATTTAGTAAAAATGGAAGGGGTTGAAAAGGTTTATCTTCATATTTTTACTGATGGAAGAGATTCTAGCCCTCATGAATCCTTGAATTTTTTGAAAATTTTAGAGAAACGCTTGGAAAAATTAGGACGGGGGAAAATTGTTAGTTTAATTGGTCGTTATTATGCGATGGATAGAAATAAAAATTGGTCAAGGACGAAAATTGCTTATGATTGTTTAGTTGAAGGTAAAGGTGAAAAAGTTAATAATCTTTTTAAAGGCATTGAAGAATCTTATAAAAAAGGAATTAGCGATGAATTCATTAAACCAATTTTAGTCAAAGACAGAAAAGGAAAAATAGTAACAATTAAAGACAATGATGGTCTAATTTTCTTTAATTTCCGCGCAGACCGAATGCGCCAGTTAGTTCAGGCATTTGTTGACCCAAAATTTAAGGGATTTAAAAGAAGAGTGCCTAAAAATCTAAAAATTGCAACTTTTACCCAATATAAAAAAGGTTTAAAAACCGAAGTTGCCTTTCCGCCGCAGTTTGTCAATTCTCCTTTAGCCCAAGTAATTAGTCAGGCAGGATTAAATCAACTTCATATTTCTGAAACTGAAAAATACGCTCATGTTACTTATTTTTTTGACGGTCGACGGGAAAAACCTTGGCCAAAAGAAGATTGGGTTTTAGTGCCTTCACCTTCTGTTTCCAATTATGCGGAAACTCCAGAAATGAGCGCTCCAGAAATTACTAGCCGGCTGGTAGAAGAATTAGAAAAAAAGAAATATCATTTTATTGTAGTGAATTTTGCTAATATGGATATGATTGGTCATACAGGAGATTTTCAAGCCGCTGTGCGAGCGGCTGAAGAAGTTGATGATTGTCTTCAGCAAGTAGTTGCTACTACCTTAAAATTAGGCGGTTCTTTACTTATCACCGCTGACCACGGCAATGCTGAGGAAATGATTGATTTAAAAACAGGGGAAATTTTTACTGAGCATACGACTAATCCAGTGCCTTGTTGGCTGGTTACTCCAGAAAACAAGCGAAAAATAACCAAAGAGAAACTGGCTCGGGAAGAAGAGATAATTGGCGGCGGATTATCTGATATTGCTCCAACTATTTTGCGTTTGATGGATTTAGAAATTCCCGGAGTAATGAGCGGAAGCCCCCTTCTTTCACTTTTTATTTAAAAAATATAAGAAATAAATATGGAGGAGAAAAAAATTAAAAAACCTAAACTCCTTATTGTTGAAGATGACGAATTTTTGGTTGATTTACTTTTAGAAGGTTTTTCTGACCAGAAAATAGAGATTGAAGTTGCTTATGACGGTGAAAAGGCATTAGAAAAAGTAAAAGAAGTCAAGCCAGATTTAATTCTTTTAGACATTCTTTTGCCGAAAATTGATGGATTTGAAGTTCTAAAGAGATTGAAAGAAGACAAAAGCACGGCTAAAATTCCTGTGGTTATTTTGAGCAATTTAGGGCAAAAGGAAGAAATTCAGCGCGGCTATAAATTGGGAGCAGTTGACTTTTTGGTTAAAGCGTCTTTTTCTTTAGAAGAGGTAGTAAAAAAAGTGAAAAAATATCTTTCTACTTCCTAAAAGGAGGGTTAATTTTCATTTAGGCTTTTCTTTTGTTTGAGAGAAGCATATTCTTAGGGTATATTTTTAAAAAGACAACTTTAACCAAAAAGTTGCCTTTTTTAAAGAAAGCGACTAAAATAAGCCATTAATAGGTGTAATAATATCTTTAATCTTCCGTCTAATATAATGAAATCCGATAAATACTTAATTAGGCAGTTTAAAAAGGGTAAAGCAGAGGCATTTAGCCAGATTTATCAGCATTATGTTGAGAGAATTTATCGTTTTGTTTTTTTGAAAACTTTGTCTAAAGAGGAAAGCGAAGATATTACCAGTCAGGTTTTTTGCCGACTTCTTGAGTATTTAGTTGGTTCTTCAAAAAAGATAAAAAGTTTACAGGCATTTCTTTACCGGGTTGCACGAAATTTGGTTAATGATTTTTATCGTAAGCAAGGAAAATGGGGAAAGGAATTGGCATTAGAAGAAGAAAAAGAGATTGTGGATGATAATCTGAAAATAGAGGAAAAAATAGACCAAAAACTTACTTTAGAAGGAATAAAAAGCGCTTTGGAAAATCTAAATGATAATTACAAAGATATTATTATCCTTTACTATTTAGAAGAACTCTCAGTTAAAGAAATTGCTGATATTATGGAAAAGTCAGAAGGGGCTGTTCGTGTTCTTATTCACCGCGCTTTAAAAGAGTTAAGAAGAAAATTAAATCAATGAAGGATAAAGAACTAGTTCAAAAAATTAAAGAATTAAAATCAATCAAGCCCGACAACCAATGGCGAGAAAATTTGGCTAAAGAATTGCTTTTTCGGGCTAAATCATCCTTTCCGGGTATAACTGAAAAGCCGGAATTTTTATTTTCTTTTAAAAAAGTTTTTTCTTTTTCCCGTTTAGTCAGAGTAGGAGTTAGTTTGTTGATTATTCTTTCTATTGTTTTTGGCGGTTCAATTTTTGTTGTTCAGGCAGCCGAGAGAAGTATCCCGGGCGATTTTCTTTATCCTTTAAAAATCACTAAGGAAAAACTTCACTTGGCTTTAATTTCTCAACCAGAGAAAAAAGTCCAATTGATTTTAAAATTTGCTGATAATCGCTTAGAAGAAGCAGAAAAATTAGCAGCCAAGGGAGAAGATGGTGAGAAAATTGTTCAAGTAATGGATAATTTTCAAAAACAGATAAAAGAAGCAAAAGAGCATTTATCTAAATTAAAACCAAAGAATGATTTAATCAAAGAAGCCGGGTTTAAAGTAGTGAATTATCAAAAAGTGTTGACCCGTTTAGAAAAAGAACCATTTTTAGAAGAAGATGTTAAGCAAAAAATAAAAATAGCCCTTAATTCCAGTGAAGACCTTGTTTCTCCTTTTAAATTAGAGGAAAAAGAAAAGCAAATTAAAGAAAAGGAGGGAGAAGAAGAGGCAAAAACAGAAGAAGATTCTCTTTCTCAGACCAAAAAAGAAGAAAAGGTAAAAACTTCACAAGATTTTCATCATCCGGCTAAATCCTCAAAGCCGTTAAAAAAGAAAGTTGATTCTCCAAAGATATTTTTGCCAGAAAAGAAAAAATTGTCTCCTTCTGGAGAATTTTCCGGAGGCATTAAAAGAGAGAAAATCCAGTTTAAGGGTTTGATTATCCGAGAAGAAAAGTGATTCTCTGACTAGCGGCAGGCAGAAAAGATAATTTTCTTCCTGCCGGTGGCCGGAGGGAAAGGTCGAATTTTTGCTTCGGTGCACCTTTACAAAAAAGGAAATTAATCAAAGGTCGAGAGATTAATTTCCTTATCTTAAAAGAAGAAACATTAAAGGTCGACATCCGCAAGGATGGTTTCTTCTACCAAAGGTCTAAGTCGCCTTTCAATTTTACTCTAATTTAACATCAAAAAGTAAAATTGATTGGCGGCACTAAGGAGTTATTAAAAATGTCGAACTTATTGAAAAAGGTAACTTTCCTTGGCATAGGAATTACCTTAGTGGTTTGGTCCATCGGTTTAGCCGCTTTTGTTCCGGTGGCTTCGGCAACAACTATTGTTGACGGAGATTTAGTTAAAACACCGGATAGTCCAGCGGTTTATTTGATTGATGGGTCAACCAAAAGGGTCTTTCCTCATGCCAATGTTTACCATTCTTGGGGCTATCCATCAGATTACAGCACGGTAAAAACCGTTACTGCTGATGAGTTAGCCGAATATGAGGATGGTTCAGCTGTTCCTTTCCGTGATGGCTCTCTTTTCCGGGGAGTTACTTCTTCAGTTCACGGAAAGTCAGCCTCTTGCGTCTTTGTTGTTGAAGACGGCAAGTTAAGACCAATCCTTTCTGAGGATGTTTATACCAATCTTTACAATGGAGATTGGTCTTTAATTACTTGGGTGCCTGATAGTTTGCTTTCTAAATTTGCCTATCCTCTAGGTGATACAGTAACTTCAGCCGATGTTCATACTAATGGAACCTTGATTAGATATGAAGGTTCTCCAGCCATCTATTTAATTCAAGATGGCAAAAAGAGGGCTTTCAGTTCTTGGGACGCCTTAGTGGCTAATCGCTACTATGTTGATGGCAGATACACTGTTCCTTTGATTACTGTGGCTGATACAGAAACTTATGAGGACGGCGACCCAATTACTGGCGCTGAATTGGCTCTCTTAACTCCGGCTGAGTGGTCAGCTGAAGTAGAAGTTGGTGATTTAATAATTAGTTTAAGCGACAGCACCCCAGCAGCTGGTTATGTCGCCAAAAAAGCCCAAAATGCTCTTTTTGCCAAATTCAACTTCAAGGCAACTGGTGGAAAAGTAACTGTTTCTAAGATTGTCTTGAAGAGAAAGGGATTGGGCTATGATGCTGATTTTGATGCAGTCAGATTATATGATGGAGCAACCCAACTTGGTACTGACCAATCAATTAATACAACAACCCATGAAGTTACTTTCAGCGGGTTGAATTGGGAAATCCCCAGTGGTCAGACCAAAGTCCTTTCAGTAAAGGCAAATATCGCTGAATCACCAAGCGGAACCAATGATTATTTTGAATTAACTGAGGTTACTGCTGATGGTGATGTTAGCGGTTTGCCCGTAGCCGGTAATGCAATGCAGTTCGCCAACCTAAGCGTTGGCCAATTAAATGTTGACGCTGTAAGCAGCAGTTCAAGTGTCAATGTGATTTCCGGAGCAACTGACCAAGAACTTGGTTGCTGGAATTTCACCACTGATTCAACTGAAGGATTTTATGTTGAATCAATTAAATTAACCAACATTGGCACGGCTGCTTCTACTGATGCTTTGAATTTTGTCTTAAAAGTTGGTTCAACAGTAATTCCTGGTTCTGGGGTTGATGAAATGGCAAGCAATGGCACGGTTACTTTTGATTTAACTGATTCTCCTTATTATATTGCCAAGAGCAAGACAAAAAAGATTTGCGTTTATGGCGACATAAAAGCAGGAATTACTGTTTCTAAAACCTTAAGATTCCAGATTGCTGAAGCAAAAGATGTTGTTGCCCGGGGTGAAAGTTCTGGTGGAGAAGTTCTTATTACCTATAATTCAGGAACTGCCTTTACTTCTCAATCAGCCAAAACAGTTAATATCACCCAGGGTTCAGCAACTTTGAGCCAAGATGCTGCTTATGCGCCAACCAGTGGAACTGTCTTAGTTAAAGGCGTGCCTAGTAATAAATTGGCTGCTTATAAACTCACTGCTGGTGCTAATGAAGGAGTAAGATTAACTAAATTAGTCCTTACCCTAGCCGGAACTGGAGTGACTAATACTGACTTTGCCAATTGGAAATTATATAAAATTGAAGATGGTGAAGAAGTAGATACTGGTGTGATTGGTAGTATTAGTGGTTCAACCATTACTTTTGAGAATACTACTGACGGAATTGTTGATGTAGAAAAGTCCTTGAGCAAGACCTTAATTGTCCGGGCTGATGTAAGCATTTCTTTTGCTGGAACAGAAACTGGTATTAAGGTTTATATCGGTGATAATGGAACAACCAATACTTTGGCTCGGATTAAAGGTCTAGAATCTCAAGAATACATCAGCAATGGTGTAACCTTGTCTGGTGTGGCTGAAGGAGATGCTCAGACCTTTACTGGAGCAGCCAAGGGTAATTTGGCTGTTTCTAAAGCCGCTGATTCTCCAGCCGCTGATAATGTGGCTAAAGGAACAACTAATTTCCATTTCACTACCATTGACCTTTATGCCACTGGAGAAGATATTGAAGTAACTGACTTGGTCTTAACCGGTTATGAGACCGCAGGCACAACTGATCCAGTAGAGACAGGTGATTTGAGTAATGTTTATATTACTGATGAAGATGGAAATCAATTAGGTTCAACAGTGACTAATCCAAGTAGTGGAGAGTTTAGTTTTAGTTTCTCTTATGTTGTGCCTAAAGACACTCATAAGAAGATTTTGGTCTATGGTGATGTAGGAACTACCCCTTCCTATCTCCACATTGATATGGATACTGAAGATACGGATATTACTTCAGTAGGTGTTTATTCTTCAGAAACTATTGAGGAGACAGGAACTTGTACTGGTTCAACAATGAGTGTGGCTTCGCCAACAATTACCGCGGCAATGGCTTCAACTCCAGTCGCCAGTAGTTATGTGATTAATGCTACCGGAGTTACTATAGGAACCTTGCTCTTAACCGCGGGTACAGCCGAAGATGTTAAAGTTACGACCATCAAAATTTCGGCTGATGACGATACTGCTTTGAACGGTACCAGTGCGGCTAATAGTTCCTTTAGTAATATCCGGTTGATTGATGCAATTGACGGCACAACTCAATATGGAACAACCAAGAATCTTACTGATGGTACGCCTGATTATGTTAGTTTTACTGGCATTAGCAATTTGACTATTCCTAAAGGCAGTACTAAGAGAATCCATATTGTTGTTGATGTTGATGGCAATTCTGGCGATTTCTATTTTGGTGTGAAAGATGCTAGCACTGAGATAACTGGTGTTGGTTTAAGTTCTAATACTTCAGCCACAGTTACGCCAGATACAGCTATTTATAGTGCCAAAGCAACTTTGACCAGTTCTGGAGTACTAAAAGTTAGTAAAGCGGCTGATATGCCGGTGGCTGCTCAATTGGTCTCTGGTACTACTGGCGTAGAAGTGGCTAAGTATAAATTTGAGGCGCTTTACGAAGATATTGATGTTACTAAACTACCTCTTTACTTCACCGGCACTTTGGCTGATGTAGCCAATGTTAAACTTTATGTTGATGGAGAACTGTTGGGTGATGCTAATGGTTATGTCTTCTCATCTAATCTAAAGAATGTTTACTTTGATTCAGGAACCTTTGTTGTTCATAAAGGAACACCAGTTTACTTGACTATTAAGGCAGATATTAATGATAAGGACCAGGTAACTACCTCTACCACTTCCCGCTATTTTGGTTTGGCTGATGCTAATAACAGCAGCAACGATTGGAATGACCAAGGTAAATATAATATTACGGCTAAAGGTGTATCTTCTGGTTCTACTATTGATAATATCAATACCACTGGCGCTAGCGGAGGTTATGTTTATGGTTCTAATGCCTTTACTTTCCACAAAGGTATCCTGACAATTAGTTTGAATAGCGCTTCACCCAGCGGATCCTCAACAGCCGGTCCTAATAAACCATTGATTTATCTTGATTTAGCCGCTACTGGAGATGATATTACCATCAATGGTATAGAGTTCTGTTATAGTGGTGTAACCGGAAATATTACTGGAGGTAGTTTGGTTTTGAAGAGTAGTGATGGCTCAACCACTTACGGAACAATTACGGCTACTGAATTTGACAATTATTGGGACGACCGTGGTGGTGATGGTAATGATGAGGATACCTCTATTCCTCTAAAGACCGGGGTTGATACTAACGAACAGTGCTTCTCTTGGGCTAGATCATCAGGTGCTTCAGTCGATGTCTATGACCAGAGCAGTCATAATGAAAATTCCATTGGTAAGGCAATGGATGCCTTCGAGAATACAATTAGTATTACAGCAGGTGATACAATCACCATTAAACTCTATGGTGATACAACTGGCTTTACAACCGATAAATCATTACAGATTTCTGTTATGCCCAACAGCGCTAGCGATTATAAGGTCTTTACCAGTGGTCTTGAATATGAGGATAGTTCTGGCACTGATGTTGACCTGACTACTACCAAGAACTTGCCAGTTGATGGTAATACTTTGACCTACTAATCTCTGAGAATAGGGTTTGGCGGTAGCCCATAACCGTCATTAAGAAGCGGGCGCGCTAAAGGCGCCCGCTTCTCTTTATTTTATTTTCAAAATAGGTTATAATAAAACAAATTAATAAAATAAAAATTATGAAAAAGAAAAAAATTGAGATTTTTATAGTTATTCTTTTAGTAATTTTGCTTGGTCTTTTAGTAATTTTTAGATTTGGCTTAAAAAATAAACCTTCAGAAAAATGTCTGGCTGATGAGAAAATTTTTTCCATTCAAACAGAAATAAAATTAAGCGAAAGACAGGCAAAATCTTTTCAAAGAATAAAAAAAGAACTTTGCCAGGACCCGGATAATTATCAGGCGCTTTTTGATTTAGCCCGTTTAAAACAGGATTTACTTGATTTTGATGGAGCAGTTTCTCTTTATCAAGAATTAAGAAAAAGAAAACCAAAAGATATTGCTGTTTTAAATAATTTAGGCGCTCTTTACTATAATTCAAAAAAATATAAAAAAGCAGAAGAAATGTATCAGGCAATTTTGAAAATTACTCCAAAATGGATGCCTGCTTATACAGAGTTAGTAAACATTTACCGCTACCATCTAACTGAAAAGAAGAAAGAAATTGAACCTTTATTATTAAACGGATTAGAAAAATACCCAGAAATGAAGCAAGGATTTATTGCCAAATTGGCTGTTTATTATGATGAAATTGTTCCTAATAAAAGCAAAGCCATTGAATATTATAAAAAACTTCTTCAATTAGACCCTCAAAATACCACGGCTGCTCAAAGATTAGAAGAATTAACCCATCAATAAAATGAAGAAAAAAAGATTTTTTATCATTGTTTTCTTGATTTTTCTTTTCCTTGCCCAAGGAATAAAAGCAAAAACAGAAGAAGTCCAACTTAATCAAGTTGATTTAGTTGATTATTTTTATAGCCAAACTTTTGATAATTTGGTTTTAGATTTTACTCTAAAGCCGGCTGAAGATGATATTTTAAATAGTTTGGTAGTAAAAAATGAAGGAACAGCCCGACAAGGCGGGGAAATTGAAAAATTAGTTTTATGGCAAGATGAAGGAAAAGAAGGGTTTGATGGTTTTGGCGTTGATAAGGAAATAGCCACGGCTACTTTTGATGCAAATAATTATTCTTGGATTTTTAATGATTTATCAGTAGAAATTCCTTCTTCTGGAAGGAGATTATTTGTTTCTTTAGAAACTAAAAAGAACGGAACTAATGGCCGGAGTTTTCAGTTCTCTCTCCCTGCTTATGTTGATTGGAATAATAATAATGAATATGACTCTGGAGATTTAGGTATCTTTTTTGCCTCAGGAAGAGGTTTGCCCTTAAATAAATTAGTCAATCAGAAAAAAGTCACTTTTCGGCAATCAGCCGATGGTTTTCCTCCTTTAGGGGTAATAATAAATTTAAAAGATAATCAAATTATTCAGCAAGACAATTATTTAATTAAAGGAAAAGCAAGAGACCAAGGCGGTTCTTATCCTGAAAGTTTAGAAATTTGTCTTGATAGTCAATGCTTTGTTCCTGAAGCAACTTCTTCTTATTTTGCTTCTTGGCAATATCAATGGGAAAATATCCTTCCTGGCGAGCATTCTATTTATCTGAAAATTAGAGATTTTAATGGAAATTTTCAACAGACCAAAGCAATTAAAATAACCAGACAAGTCCAGCCGACAGAAGAAGAACAAGAACAAGAACAAGAGCAAGAACAAGAGCAAGAGGAAGTTATTTCAGAAGAGAATGAAGAGGAAAATTTACCTTCTTCAGAAGAGGAGAAAATTTATAAAACTCCTGATAGTCCGGCTCTTTATTTAATCAAAAATGGTCAGCGTCATCTTTTTCCTCATTCAGCAGTTTACCATTCTTGGGGCTATCCAGCAGATTTTTCCACAGTAGAAGTGGTTACTCCTGATGTTTTGGAAAGTTATCCTTTAGGCGAGCCAGTTAAATTTAAAGATGGGACTCTTTTTCGCGGAACAACTAAATCAGTTCATGGCAAGGATGCTTCTGCTGTTTTTTATGTGGAGCAAGGAAAATTAAGGCCAGTAATTTCAGCCGAAGTTTATCATAAATTGTTTGGCGACCCTCATTGGCAAAAAGTTATCTGGGTTCCTGATAGTTATTTAAGCAAGTTTGCTTATCCTTTGGCTGAACCAATTACTGAAGATACAATTCTTTAATTCTGAAAAATGAAAGTTATCCACAGGCAGGGGTTGACAATTTAAAAGAGATGATTTAAGATAAAGCCGATTTTAATCAATCTTTGGAAAGGTATTTTCTGAAAAGGAGGGAGAAGTGGAAAAGAATCTATGATTAGAAAAAATAAAAATTATTCTATCATCAAAAAAAGAGGGTTAGTTTGGCTAATCCTTTTTTTAATTATTTTTTCTCCAGTTGTCAGTTCAGCAGGAAATTATCAAATTAACCCTTCAAGTTTTGATGCTTTTCACCAAAAGACAACCTCTCCGCATTATCAATTAGAAGGGTCAGTTGAGCCGATTATTGGTTTATCTAAATCTTCAAATTATAGAATAGAATCAGGTTCTTTTTTCCCTGGCTATTGCGGTGATGGCTTTATTGACATTAATGAAGATTGTGAAGGTAATAATTTAAATGGACAAACTTGCCAAACACTTGGCTTTAGTGGAGGAGACCTCTATTGTCAGGCAAATTGTCTTTTTGATACTTCTCATTGTACATCTGCCGGCGGCGGCGGAGGGGGCGGTGGAATAATTCTTAAGCCCGATCCGCCAAGTTTTGACCAGCGGATTTTAGCCAAAAGTTTTACCTATTTAGATAAAATTTTGGTCTTTGGCTATAAGCCAGTTAATGTTCCCAAGGTTTATGTTAATGGTTCACCTCAAGGAGTAATTTATCCAACTTCTAGCCGTTGGCAAAAATTAATTAGTTTAGAATTAGGTGAAAATAGAATAGTTATTAAATCAAAGAATGAATACGGATTTTCTAAAGAAGTCAGTCATACTATTTTCCGTCGGATTCCCGGAGATATCAATAATGACAATCGGGTTAATGATTATGATTTTAGTTTATTAGCCAACCATTGGGAGGAAAATTGGCCAGAAGCGGATTTTAATGAGGATAGAATAGTTAATGATTATGATTTGTCTTTAATGGCTGTTCATTGGACTGATTAATTTATAATCATATGAAATTAAGAAAAATTTTTCTTATTCTAATAATCATCTCCCTTGTTTTCTCCTTGGGTTTGCCTGTCTTTGGCGCGGAGAAAAAGGCAATAATAACCCTTAGTTCAACAGTTAATAAAGTAGAAAGAGGAGATATTTTTAATGTAGATATTTTAGTTGACCCTCAAGGAGAATTAGATACTGTTCGGGCAATTGTCAATTTCCCGGCAAGTAAACTTAAAGCAACACATTTTTCTTTAGGAAGTTTGTATCCTAATAAAGCGCCGGGTTGTTATATTGATAATCAGAGAGGGATTCTTTCTCAGGGAGGAGCAATTTTTGGTGGTAAAGTTTCGGAAAAAGGAGTTTTTGGCACAATTACTTTTCAAGCAATTTCTTCAGGAAAAGCAGTCATTTCTTTAAGTCCTCGCTCAAGATTGATTAGAGCAGGAAAAGAAAGAATTAACTCTTCTCGAGTAAATACTATAACGATAGAACTCCTGCCCAGTTCTAAACCTGTACCATCTCAACCTTCTGTTTCGCCAGAGAGCGGTAAGCCAGCAGGCGTGGAGACAAAAAAGGAAATTCCTAATCAACTTATTGTTCAAAGTAAAAGTCATCCAAATCAAAATAAATGGACAATTAGAAAAAAAGTAGAATTTAATTGGTATTTAACCAAAGGGTCTAAAAAAGTTATTTCTTATTTCTATACTTTTAGCCAAAATCCTCAAGCAAAATTAGATAAATGGTTAAGTAGCAGAGTAAATAATAAAGTTTTTGAAAATGTAAAAGATGGCATTTGGTATTTTCGCATCCAAGCGCGTTTTGCTGATGGAAGTTCTTCTAATATCGCTCGTTATCGGGTGCTTATTGATACAACTCCTCCGCGTCGGTTTTTGCCAGAATTAGAGAAGAAAGAAATTAGAACAAACGAAAAGACCAATCTAAAATTTTGGACCTCTGATATCCCTTCAGGTATTGATTTTTATGAGGTTGGTCTTGATGGGAAAAACTTTGTTAAAGCAACTAGCCCTTATCTTTTAGAAAATTTGTCTCTTGGCAGGCATACAATCATTGTCCGGGCAGTAGATAAAGCCGGCAATGTCAGTAGCGGAATTACTGAAATTATGGTTGTTGGGACTCAAAGAACATCTTGGTTGAGCAGATTGGCTTTCTGGCAAGTTCAAGGTAGTTTAATCCGCACCTTTGTTAATGAAGAAACTCTCTGGTGGAGATTGACTTGGATAATTATTATTTCTCTCTTGGCTATTGTCTTACTCTATCTTATTTCTTTGAGAAGAGCAGAAAAGAAAGGTGAGTTGGGTAAAAAGAAAGAAGAAGAAAAGAAAGAAGAAGAAAAGAAAGAAGAAGAAAAGAAAGAAGAATCTTCCAAAGAAAATTTCCCTCAAAGTCAAGAGAAAAATTTGCCAGAAGAGAAAGAAAAGGAAGAGAGACAATTTACAGAAGAGGATAAAAAAGAAGAGGGTTCTTCAGAAGCAAAGGATATGGATAAAGAAGGAGAGAATAAAGAAGAACAAAAAGAAGAAAATATAAACCAGCAAAATCTATTAGATAATAAATAATAAATAAAAATTAACTAAAAAATTATGGTTAAAAAAATGATTAAAAGAAAAGTAGTTTATCTCTCTTTAATTCTATTTTTGAGTTTAACTTTAATTTTTCCCGGAAACTGGGTTCAAGCCGCTTCAGGAATACCTGATAATTTAGGTTATCAGGGTCGCCTTAAAGATAATAGTGGCTTGGCTTTAGATGGAAATTTTGATTTTATTTTTAAACTCTATGATACCGCTAGCGGCGGAACGCCCTTATGGACAGAAACAAAATCAGATGTAAAGGTAGAAGCCGGTTATTTTTCGGTTAATTTAGGCGAGAGTGTCCCTTTTAGCGGGTCAGTTGATTTCACTCGTCCTCTTTGGTTAGAGGTTTATGTTGCTCCTCATGGTCAAACACCAGAAAAGACCGAACCAAGAATTGCTATTAACAGCGTGGCTTTTGCCCTTTCTGCGCGAGCCATAGAAAATCTTCCTTCTGAACCAACGACCAATCTTTATGGTGGACGAATGTATTACAATACAACCACAGGGAAAATTTATGTTTATGATGATGTAGCAGGCCGTTGGGTGAATTTAGGAGATTTTCAATCATTAAGTTTAGATGAGGCATATAATAACTTTGGAGTTAATCCAGCAAAAGTAAAAATTGATTCTGCTGAAGGTCAGGGTAGTTTAGAATTTGAACTTTCGGGTGATAATGATTTAAAAGTCAATTTAGTTGGCAATGGTGACTTTGTTGTTGAAAGAAATGGAGTTCCTTTTGCTACTTTTAATAAAGATAAGGCATTTCACTTAACTGGCAATTCCTATGTTGACGGCACCCAACAAGTTAACGGCGACTTAGTCGTTAATAGCCAAGCATCTTTAGGTAATCTAACGGTAATGGGTAATTCTACTTTTCTTGGTCAGTTAACTGGTTTTATGGGTGGTCCTTTAACAATAAATGCGGGAATTAATCAGACCGGCGGGGCTGGAGTAAATTTCTCTGGCTTGGTTAAAGCAGAAAACGGCTTAGATGTTTCTGGCGATTCAACAATTATTAACTCTGACCCAAGTAAACCAGTAAAAATTGATGATGACCTTTATACTACTGGCAATTCCTATGTTGATGGCACCCAACAAGTTAACGGCGACTTAGTCGTGAATAGCCAAGCATCTTTAGGTAATCTGATGGTAATGGGTAATTCTACCTTTCTTGGTCAGTTAACTGGTTTTATGGGTGGTCCTTTAACAATAAATGCGGGAATTAATCAGACCGGCGGGGCTGGAGTAAATTTCTCTGGCTTGGTTAAAGCAGAAAACGGCTTAGATGTTTCTGGCGATTCAACAATTATTAACTCTGACCCAAGTAAACCAGTAAAAATTGATGATGACCTTTATACTACTGGCAATTCCTATGTTGACGGTATGCAGCAAGTTGGTGGTAATTTAAATGTTGTTGGTCAGGGGCAGGTTGGCAGTTTAATGGTAATGGGCGATTCTACTTTTGCTGGCTTACTTCATGATTTTATGGGAGCAGGAATAACTGTAGATAGCGATTTTATTGTAAATAAAAATTCTCTTATTAAGGGAACAACTATTCTCCAAGATACTCTAGTGGGTCAAGATATTCAAGCCCATGGCGTTTTGGCTGTTGATAAAGGAATGACAGTTGGTGATAATGCCTTTTTCCATGGATATTTGCGGGCAGCAGATAAAGGATTAGCAACTAAGGTTTCTCCTGGTCCTTGCACTGATCCATATGCTCCTGAAGGTTCTCTTTGTGTTGACAGCACTAATGGTAGAATTTATTTCCGTTACGGAGGAAATTGGCATTATGTAGCCCAGACAGCCGGTTTTCAGATTCCTGATTTTGAAACTAAAGATTTATTGACTAATGAAGAACTTCAGCCGGGAGATTATTTACTTGGCTATGTTGAATCAAAATTAAGCGATAATGCTTTACATGGACGTTATGTTAAATTTGATAAACAAGGATTAGAAAAGAGAATTAGTAATTTAGAAGAAAAAGTGAATAGATTAGTTGTTGGCGCTCCGGTTAATGAGAAAGTAGAAATAACTCCGCAAATTGTTTCCTATCGTGATTTGGCTGGTCAGGCAAAAATTTTACCCGGTGATAGAGAAGTAAGGGTTAGTTTTGAAGAAGAATACGCTACTCCGCCAATTGTTACTTTAACTCCAATAAATAACCAAGATGGAGTGAGATATTGGCTTGATGAGGTTAATAATTCTGGATTTGTAATTAAAATTGAATCTCCTCAACCAAATTCTTTGCTTTTCAATTGGATGGCTTCTCCTTCTCAAGGCAGCAAGTTATTTGTATCCGATGGGACAAGAGGGGAAATAGAAATAATTGTTTCTAATTCTCCTGAGGAAAATCAGCCGATTATTGAAGAAGATGATAATAATCAAGCCGTTTCTTCTGAAGAAAATAATGAATTGACTAAAGATGAAGAGAACGCAGATAATTTACTTGACAATTCCTCTAATAATTCAGACAATGAAAATAAAGAAGTTGAAGTTCCTTTGATAGACAATCCTAATAAAGAAGATAATCAATTATCTAATCCGCCAGTTGAAGATAATGATGAAAATGATTTAGATAATCCTTCTTCCACTGAAGAAGATTCTTCAGCAGAAGAAGAAGTTGAGGTGAATTCAGAAGAATAAATTTTGATTGATAAAAATGTTTAAAAATTTAATTGATTTTAGTCGCGTTTTTCATCGCGATAAAACTGAGACAACTTTAGTTTTTGTTTTAGTTATTCTAATTGCTTTAGGGTTAATTTTTTGGTTTGCTTATTATTTGGCTTCTCCTCATTTAGAGGGTTATCAGGCAGTTTTCCTTTCTAATAATCAGGTCTATTTTGGCAAAGTTAGTTATCCAACGCACCGTTATGTTAAATTAACTGATATTTATTATCTTCAATTAAAACAGCCCATCCAGTTGCAAGGAGGAAAAGAATCTACCCAGAAGCAGCCAGAATGGAGTTTGGTTAAATTAGGCAATGAACCTCACGGTCCTCAGGACGAGATGATTATTAATCGCGACCATATCCTTTTTATAGAAAACCTAAAAGAGGACTCTAAGGTAGTTAAAGCAATTAAAGAATATAAAGCAAAACATAAAAAATAAATTAAAGAAATTTTTATCTTTTAACATCTTCTCTTTTTGAAAGAGAAGATGTTTTTTGTTACGTAACAAGTTACGTAACAAGTTACGTAACAATTCTCTTCAGGGTGCGACCCTGACAAAACTTTATTTGCTTTTATTAAAGTAAGATGATATAATAAAATTTGCTATTTTTAAGTTTTTAATTTTTTAAAATGATTTCTTTTTTAAGAAAGAAAACAATTCTTTTTCTCTTAATTATTCTTTTAGTTGTAGGAAATAATTTTTTTGCTATTCCTTCAAAAGCCCAAAACAATCTTTCTTCTCTTAAATTGAATTCTTCTCAATTAAAGGCGCCGTTAAAGTTATTGGTTAAATATAAAAACAACTCTCAAATTTATAAGTTTTCTTATTCTAATGAAAGAGAGTTAGAAAAAGCGTGGAAAGAGTTTAAAAATAATCCAGAAGTAGAAATAGTAGAAAGAGATAAATTATTTCGCGCAACTTATCTTCCTAATGACCCTCTTTATCTTGAGGAGTGGTTTTTAAAAAGAATCAGGGCTCCTCAGGCCTGGGATTTAACCCGCGGAGGGTCTTCAAGCGTAGTTGTTGCTGTTTTAGATACTGGCGTAGATATTAATCATCCTGATTTAAAAGATAATATTTGGGTTAATAAAAAGGAAATACCTGATGACGGTTTAGACAATGATAATAATGGTTATGTTGATGATGTTTATGGCTGGGATTTTATTTCTGGCACCAATGATCCTCGTCCGCGAATTCCTTTGATTTATAATGAAGGAGGAGTGGAACATGGAACGATTATTGCTGGCTTAATTGCTGCGGTTGGCGACAATGCTAAAGGAATTGTTGGTTTAAGTTATCAGAGCAAAATAATGCCTTTAAGAGTTCTTGATAGTCAGGGTATTGGTGATATGGCTGCAGTAATTGAGGCAATTGATTATGCTATCAAGGAAAAAGTTGATGTTATCAATTTAAGTTTTGTTGGTAGTGAAAGAAGTGAATTATTATATCAGACAATTAAAAGGGCTTATCAATCAGGGATTGTCGTGGTTGCTGCTGCTGGTAATGATTCCCTTAATCATGGAGATGATTTAGATAAAAATCCTGTTTATCCTATTTGCCTTGATGAGAACGATAAAGACAATTTTATTTTGGGTGTAGCCGCTTTAAATAAAAAGAATAAAAAGGCAGATTTTTCCAATTTTGGCGAAAAGTGTATTGATATCTCTGCTCCGGGAACAAAGATTTATAGCACCTTGGCTTATGACCCGGGCAATGGTTTTACCGAGTACTATGGTGGTTATTGGTCAGGAACTTCAGTGGCTGCGCCTTTGGTTGCCGGAACTGCTGCTTTAATTAAATCAATCAATCCTCTTCTTCCTCCAGATAAAATAATCAAAACAATCAAAGAAACAGCCGATAAAATTGATGCTTATAATCCAAAATATAAAGATAAACTTGGAGCCGGTCGTTTAAATACTTATCAAGCAGTAAGAAAAGTTTATCAGCAAATGAAGTATGCTTATCAAGCAAGATATATTCTTACTGGCGCTGGCAAAGGCGGTGGTCCTCATTTAAGAATGTTCAAATCAAATAGTTTGCCTTTAATTGGCTTTTTTGCTTATGATAAAAAATTTCGCGGAGGGATAATGGTTGCTAGCGGAGATGTTAATGGCGATGGGCAGGAAGAAATTCTTACTGGCGCTGGTAAAGGCGGTGGTCCTCATTTAAGAATATTCAGTCAGAAAGGGAAGTTTATTAATCATTTCTTTGCTTATGAAAAGAATTTTCATGGCGGCATCAATCTGGCTGCCGGGGATTTAGATAATGACGGGATTGATGAAATTATTGTTGCTCCGCAAAGCGATTATCCTCCTTTAGTTAGGGTTTTTGACTTTCGAGGAAATTTAAAAGTAGAATTTTACGCTTATAGTCCTAAATTTCGGGGAGGAGTGAGTTTAACTGTTGGAGATATTGATGGCGATGGGAGAAAGGAAATTATTACTGGCGCTTTGTCTCACGGCGGTCCGCAAGTGAGAATTTTTGATAAAAAAGGAAAAGTAAAAAGTCAATTCTTTGCTTATCTAGAGAGTTTTCATGGAGGAATTAATGTCGCTGCTGGCGATATTGACCGAGATAATAAAGATGAGATTGTTGTCAGTATTGCTTCAGGGGCAAGCCCTTATATTCGTGTTTTTGACAATCAAGCCAATCTTTTGGCTCAATTTCTTGCTTATGACCGCGACTTTTATCATGGAGTTAATATTGCTTGTGCTGATTTGGATAATGATGGTAAGGCGGAAATTATTACTGGTCCAAGAAGTGGTGGCGGTCCACAGGTGAGAATCCTTGATTATCAAGGGAGAGCCAAGTCACAATTTTTTGCTTATACAGAAAATTTTCATGGCGGACTTTCAGTAGCAACAATTAAAGCAAATGGAAAGTAATTATTATAAATGTTTAAATCTTTGTTAAATCGGTTAATAAATAATTATTTTTTTCGCAGATATCCTACTTTTAAGCAGTTTGTTAAGTTCTCTATTGTTGGCGTTTCTAATACTCTTTTGGATTTTGGTCTTTATCTTCTTTTAACGCGTATTTTTTCAATTAATTATTTAATAGCCAATATCTTTGCTTATTCCCTTGGCGTAACTAACAGTTTCATTTTTAACAAAATTTGGACATTCAGAGATAAGGAGAAGAAATTTCATTTTCAATATCTAAAATTTTGGGCAGTTTCTTTAGTCGGCTTATCTTCTAATGAATTAATTTTATATCTTTTGGTAAAAGAAGCGCACCTTCAAGATGTTTCAGCCAAAATTATCGCTACATTTATTGTTCTTTTTTGGAATTTTACAGCAAATAAATTTTGGACCTTTCGTCAGAGAAAAAAAATATGATAAAATAAATAAAAATTAAATCAAAAATTATGGAAGAAAAAAACTCCCCTAAAAATATCATTGTTACTGGAGCAGCCGGTTTTATCGGCTCCCATTTGTGCGAGGAGTTGGTCAAGAATAATAATGTGATAGGCATAGATAATTATATTACTGGCTCAGAGAGCAATATTGACCAACTTTTTCAATTACCTAATTTTGAATTTATCAGACATGATGTAACTCAGCCGATTGACTTAGAAGAGTTTAGAGAGATGAAAAAGTTTAAGGTAGATGTTTTAGGCATCCAAGAAATTTATCATGCTGCTTGTCCAACTTCGCCAAAGCAATATGATAAATTTCCTATAGAAACTTTGTTGGCTAATTCTTATGGGACGAAGAATATTCTTGATTTAGCGGTAAAATATAAAGCAAAATTTCTTTTATTCTCTTCAGGTTCAATTTACGGTGAGCCAAGGGACGAAGGGAAAATTAAAGAAGATTACTGGGGGTTTTTAAATCCAATTGGTCCTCGGAGTTGTTATAACGAAGGTAAAAGGTTTGCTGAAAGTATGGTAGTTAATTATCGGGAGAAATATCATTTGGAAGCAAAGATTGTGCGTATCTTTAATACTTATGGACCGCGAATGAAGTTAGATGATGGCCGGCTAATCCCTGATTTCATTAATCAGGCATTAGAAAATGAGCCAGTAGTTATTTATCGAGACAAAGAAGAAATAACTTCTCTTTGTTATATTTCTGATTTGATAAATGGTCTAATAAGAATGATGGAATCTTCAGAATTAGGACCAATTAATTTAGGAAGTGACCAAGGGATTAAAATTGTTGAGGTTGCTCAAAAAATAATTGAATTAACTGATTCTCAGTCAGAAATAGTTTTTGAAGCACCTCCTCCTTATACAGCCAAACAAGGTTTACCTGATATTAGTTTAGCCAAAGAGAGATTAGGTTGGTTCCCTTTGGTTAAACTGGAAGATGGTTTAAGAAAAACAATTGAGATAATGCGCGTAGAAAAGAGAAGAATTTCTACCTTTAATTAATTTTTTATGAAAATTTTAATTACTGGCGGAGCCGGTTTTATTGGTTCTCATTTAGTTGATGCGCTTATTAAAAGAAAGCATAAGTTGATTGTTGTAGATAATCTTTCCAGCGGACTAAAAGAAAATTTAAATCCAAAGGCGAAATTTTATTACTTGGATATTAGGAGTAAGAAATTAGATAATGTCTTTCAAAAAGAAAGACCAGAGATTGTCTTTCATTGCGCTGCTCAAATTAATTTAAGAAAATCCATTGCTCATCCTTTAAAAGATGCGCGGATTAACATTTTGGGAAGTTTAAACCTTTTAGAGAACTGTCGGAAATATAAAATAAAAAAATTTATTTTTTCTTCAACAGGAGGAGCAATTTACGGAGATACAAAGAATATCCCTACACCAGAAGATTTTCCAGCCAATCCTCCTTCTCCTTATGGTATTGCTAAATTGACTATTGAAAAATATCTTCATTATTATTATCAAGTTTTTGGCTTGCCCTATTTTTCTCTTCGCTATAGTAATGTTTATGGTCCTCGCCAAAATCCTAAAAATGAAGCAGGGGTAATTGCTATTTTTTCTGAGAAAATACTTAAAGGAGAACAAATAGTTATTAATGGGGATGGTCGGCAGACACGAGATTATGTTTACATTGATGATGTAGTTAGAGCGAATTTATTGGCTTTAAGAAGGAAAGGTGTAGGTGTTTTTAATATCGGCACTGAGAAGGAAACTTCTGTAAGGGAGATTTTTAAAATGTTAAAGAAGATAACGCAGACGAAAATTAAAGCAATTTATGGGCCACCGATAAAAGGCGAACAAAGAAGAAGTTGTTTGGCTATTAAAAAAGCAAAAAGAGAGTTAGGTTGGTCTCCAAAGGTTAGGTTAGATGATGGACTAAAAAAGACAGTCCAATGGTTCAAAAAGAAAATAAAATAAAAATTTTTGCTATTGTTCCTGCTTATCAGGAAGAAAAAACAATCGCTCAAGTGGTTAGGTCATTGAAAGAAAAAGTAGATGAAGTTGTTGTTGTTGTTGATGGAAAAGTTGACCGAACAGGAGAAATAGCCGAGAGTAACGGAGCGATAGTTCTTTACCATTTGGTTAATCGAGGGCAGGGAGCCGCTTTAGAAACCGGTGACCAGTATGCTTTGGAAAACGGGGCTGATATTGTTGTTCATTTTGATGCTGATGGACAGCATCAAGCAGAGGATGTTGAAACTTTGATTAGCCCTCTTATAAAAGGAGAAGCAGATGTTGTTTTTGGTTCAAGATTTTTGAAAGGAAAATCATTTGTTCCTTGGACAAAAAAATGGCTGATTCTTAAACCAGCAACTATCTTAAACAATTTTCTAACTGGGTTAAAACTAACTGATGCCCATAATGGACTTCGTGCCTTAAATAAATTTGCTTTAAGAAAAATAAGGATTACTCAAGATAGAATGTCGCATAATACAGAAATTGCTTCTTTAGTAAAGCATCACCATTTAAGATATAAAGAAGTGCCGGTGCGAATAATCTATAAAAAATATGGCCAAGGTTATTTAGCCGGCTTTAAAATTTTAAAAGAATTATTTTTTGACAGATTTTTCCGATGATTAAAGTTATTATTTTAATTTTTATTGTTTTTGTCCTGATTCGGCTGAAAATTAAATACCAAAGAAAAGAAATTAACAGCCGAGAAGCAATTATTGCTTTAATTTTTTGGTTAATTGTTGCTGGAGCGAGTATTTGGCCTCATTTGACTGATGTAGTGGCAAAAATAGTCGGAGTTGGCCGTGGCGCTGATTTATTGATTTATCTTTCCCTTTTGTTTCTTTTCTACTCCTTTTTCCAGATTATTATAAAATTAGAGAAAATTGATAAAGAAATTACCGAAATTGTTCGGGCGATTGCTTTGAGAAAAATTAAAAAAGATAAATAATTTAGGGTTATGGAGAATGCGGAGATTGCCCAAGTTTTAAATCAGGTTGCTGATATTTTGGAACTTTTGGGAGAAAATCAGTTTAGAGTAGGCGCTTATCGTCGTGCTGCTCAGGAAATTGAATCATTGCCTCAAGATATTAATGAACTTTATAAACAAGGAAAATTAGACGAAATTCCCGGAGTAGGCAAAAGCATTACTCAAAAGATAGAAGAATTGATTAAAACTGGTCGGCTTAAAGAATTAGAAAGATTAAAAAAGAAGATTCCTTTAAGTTTGACCAAATTACTTCAAATAGAAGGGCTTGGTCCTAAAACAGTCATTTTTTTATATAAAAAATTCAAAGTGACTAACCTTTCTCAACTGAAAAAATTGTTGAGAAGTCATAAGTTGCTTCAATATAAGGGGTTTAAAGAAAAAACAGAAGAAAATATCTGGCGCGGCATCAAACTTTATGAAAAGCACAAGGAGCGTTTTCTTTTGGGCCGCGCTTATATTTTAGCCCAACAAATGGTTGAATCTTTAAAAAATTTCAAAGAAGTGGAAAGGGTTGAATTAGCCGGTTCAGTTAGAAGAATGAAAGAGACGATTGGTGATTTAGATATCTTAGTTACTTCAAAAAAACCTTCTAAAGTAATGGATTATTTTGTTAGTTTGCCTCAGGTGGAAGAAATAGAAGCGAAAGGGAGGACTAAAACAACAGTTATTTTAAAAATCGGGATTGAGAATGATTTACGAGTTGTTTCTCCTGATTGTTTTGGCGCGGCTCTTTATTATTTTACTGGTTCCAAGGCTCATAATATCCGGGTAAGAAGAATTGCTTTAGAAAAAGGATTAAAAATAAATGAATACGGCGTTTTCCGAATAAAGGATAATAAAAAAATAGCCGGCAAAGAAGAAAGAGAAGTTTTTGAAGCGGTTGGTCTTAAATGGATTCCGCCGGAGTTAAGAGAAGACCGTGGAGAAATAGAGGCGGCTTTGGAGGGGAAATTGCCTAAATTAGTTAAATTAAAAGATATAAAAGGAGATTTACATCTCCACACTAATTGGAGCGACGGTGCTCATACTATTGAAGAAATGGTCAAAAAAGCAATAGAAAAAAAATATGAATATTTGGCGATTACTGACCATGCTTCACCAATGGGGATTATTCAAGGGATTGCTGGAAAACGCGCCTTAGAACAATTAAGAGAAATTAAGAGGATAAGGAAGAAATATAAGAATAAAATTAAACTTTTGTCTGGCGTAGAAGTAGATATTTTACCTGACGGCAGATTATATTTGCCTGATGAGATATTAAAAAAATTAGATATAGTTATTGCTGCTGTTCATTTTAACTTTCGAATGAGCGAAAAGAAAATGACTCAGAGAATAATTAAAGCAATTAAAAATCCTTGGGTAAAAATTATCGCTCATCCGACAGGAAGAATAATCGGCAAGAGAGAAGGTTATCCTTTAGATATGGAAGAAATTTTTTCTGCCTGTCAAAAATATCATACCTATTTAGAATTAAATGCTTTTTGGAATCGCTTAGACCTTAATGATATCCATTGCCGAATGGCTAAAGAGAAGGGGATAAAGATAGTTATCAATACTGATTCTCACAATAAGATGGAAATGGATAATATGAAATTTGGCGTTGGTCAGGCAAGAAGGGGTTGGTTAGAAAAGAGAGATGTTTTAAACACCCTTCCTTGGGAAAAATTTAAAAAGGAATTAAATTTAAAAATAAAGATATAAGATATGCCAAAAGTGGCAATTATTGTTTTAATTTATAATGGTCTAAAATATCTTCCCGCTTGTTTTGGTTCTTTAAAAAAAATTGATTATCCAAAAGAAGATTTAGAAATTATCGCTGTTGATAATAATTCTCAGGAAAGAACAGTTGACTATTTAAAGAAAAATTTTCCTGAGATTACTTTAATTGAAAGCAAAAGAAATCTTGGCTACACTGGCGGGAATAATTTAGGTTTAAGATATGCCCTAAAAAAGAACTTTGACTATTTTTTTATCTTAAATCATGATACTGAGGTAAAGGCGAATTTTTTAAAAGAGTTGGTTAGTTTAGCCGAAAAAGACAAAAAAATAGGAATTCTTCAGCCAAAAGTTCTTCTTTGGCCAGAAACTGATAAAATTCAAACATCAGGTAATAAAATTCATTATTTAGGTTTTTGCTATAGCGGAGATTGTTATCAAAAGGATTATCTTTTTGGTGAGCCAAAAGAAATTGCTTATGCTTCCGGTTCGGCAATGTTAGTTAGGAGAGAAGTTTTAGAGAAAATTGGTCTTTTTGATGAAGATTATTTTATGTATCATGAAGATGTTGATTTAGGATGGTTAACTCACTTGGCTGGTTATAAAATTATGGTTGTTCCTCGGGCGGTTGTTTATCATAAATATTCTTTTTCCCGAAATAAAAAGAAGTTTTTTTGGATGGAAAGAAATCGTTTCTGGGTTATTTTGAAAAACTACAAAATAGGAACTTTAATTTTAATTTTCCCTGCTTTTATTTTTATGGAAATTGGTTTAATTTTTTATTCCTTGGTAAGCGGTTGGTTTATCTGGAAAATAAAGAGCTATTTTTCTGCTTTATCTGGCTTGAATAAGGTTCTTGAGAAAAGAAAAAAGGTGCAGAGAGAAAGAGTTGTTGGCGATAGAGAATTTTCTCGTTATTTAACCGGAGTTGTTAAATTTGAGGATATTAACAATCCTGTTCTTTCTTTGGCTAACATCTTTTTTAACTTATATTGGAAGATAACTAAACAATTAATTTTTTGGTGAAATGAGAATTGCCCATATTAGTTGTGTTTTTCCTCCTTATGGCGGAGGAATTGGTCAGGCCTGCTTTCAGCAGGTTAAGGGATTGGCTAATCTTGGCCATGAAGTGGTTGTTTTTACTCCTAAGTATGAGAGAGAAAGGAAATATTTTTCTGAAGAAAAAGTTAAGATAGAGAGAATAAAACCGATTATTAAGATAGGCAAAGCAGGAGTTTTATTTTCTCTTTTTTGGAAATTAAAAAATTTTGACCTTGTCCAACTCCATTATCCTTTTATTGGAACGGAAATAATAATTTTACTTTGGAAAAAAATCAGAAAGCCAAAAGCAAAATTGGTTCTTTATTATCATATGGACCTGAAAGGACGGGGAATAAAATCTCTTTTATTTAAAATAGTTAATAAATTCATTACTCCTAAAATGTTGGAAATAGCCGATTTGATTCTTGTTTCTTCTTTTGATTATGCGAAAAATTCTGAGATTATTAGTGAATATTTTTTTCAAAATCCAGCGAAATTTTCTCTTCTGCCTTTTGGTGTTGACTTAGAAAAATTTAAGCCAGAAGAAAAGAGGAAATCTTTATTAAAAAATTATGGGCTTAGTCGTCAAGATAAAATCATTCTCTTTGTTGGTGGATTAGACAAAAACCATTATTTTAAAGGGTTGCCACTTCTTTTTAGGGCTATAAAAATAATTAGTCAGGATGAAATTAAATTATTAGTTGTTGGTAAGGGAGATTTACTTCCTTTTTATCGGGAGAAATCAAGAGAAATGTCTTTGGAAAATCAGGTTATTTTTGCTGGTTATGTGCCTGATGATTATTTGGCTGGCCACTATAATTTAGCCGATGTTTTTGTTCTTCCTTCAGTAGATAGGTCAGAAGCATTTGGGATTGTTCTTTTAGAGGCACAGGCCTGCGGGAAGCCAGTGATTGCCTCTAATCTTCCCGGTGTGAGAACAGTTCTTAAGAATGGGGAAACTGGGTTTTTGTTTAAAGTTGGCAATGCCGAGGATTTAGCCAAGAAACTAGTTTATATTTTAGAAAATGAAAGCGTGAAATTGAGAATGGGAGAGCAGGCGCGTAAATATATGGAAGAGAAGTATGATATAAAATTGATTAGCCAACATTTAGAAGAAATTTATCAAGATTTGCTATGAAAATTAAGGAGTTAATAAAAGAGGATAGATATTTTCTTTTTGCTTTTTTATCTTTTCTTTTCTCTTTGTTTCTTTTTCTTAATATTGTTCATTTCCATTCAATTATTTTTGGTCTTTTATTTCTTACTTTTTATTTAATTATAAATTCTTTTTGGCTAGAAAACTTTTTAAGTAAGATAATTCATTTAGAAAAGAGTATTTCTTTTTTCTTTGGCTTTTTCTTTTTAATTTATTTGTTGGGATTTGGCGGTGCTATTTTTGTTGCTTTTTATAAAATTACCCCCTCTTTTGTTTTATTGGTTCTCTTGATTGTTAGCACTTTTTCTTTTTTGCTTAATCAATATGCTAAAAAGATTAGTGACCGTTCTTTAAAGAATAGCATTGAGGAAAACGAAGGAGTTGATTTTTCTTTTTTAAAAAAATTTTGGTTCTGGTTTTTCTTCTTTTTTACCTATTTCTTTTCTCTATATTTTCTTCTTAAAGGTAAAACTGATAAATTTATTCTTTCTCCTTGGCAAAGCGTTTCGCCAGTTTTCTTTTATTTTTTCTTTATCTTAACTTTTCTTCTGCTTATTACCATTTTTTCTCGCTTAAAATGGAAAGTTGTTTTATGGCTTATTATCATTTACTCTCTTTTACTCCATGCTTATTTGCCTATTGTTTATCAAGGCAAATTCGGTGGTGATAAATGGCGTCATCTGGCTGCAGAAAGATATTTACAAGAAGAAAAGGTGATTTCTCCGGCTCTTTTTGGCGAGAAAGAACTAACTTATCGTAAAATTGGGCCAATCAAAATACCCTCAGTTTTTGTGGTGGGTAATAAAACTTCTTATAGTTATCAATGGGCTTTAACTTCGGAAATATCTTGGTTGACCAGTATTGATGTTTTTTATCTTGACCTTGTTTTAGGTTTTTTGTTGTGGTCAATTTTTTTACCTGTTTTTCTTTTTAAAATTGGACAGTTTTTCTCTCAGGAGAAAACTTTTCCTCTTTTGTTAGCCCTTATTCCTAATTTATTCTATCATTTTCAATTATATGGTAGCATAACCGTTCCGGTTGGATTGGGCTTTCTTTGTTTTCTTTTTGTTTTCATTTTTTGGCTTTATTTTTTAAAGGAAAGAAAAAAGGAATTACTCGTTTTTGCTATTTTTCTTACTTTGACAATGTATTTGAATTATCTGCTTTATTTTATTCTTTTAATAGAAATAGGCATTCTTGTTTTGCTTTTGACAAAAATTTTTCCCAAAAATGAATTTTTGCTTGAAAAAATTATCAATTTTCTTAAGCCAGCAAAAAGAAAGAAATCTTTTATTTTGCTTCTTTGTTTGACTATTCTCTTTTTCATCCTTGTTTTTCCTCTTTTAGATATTTTTTCTGGTTTGACTTATTTTAGAAATGATTTAAGTTTGGCAAAAGTGGCTAATTCTTTCGGCTTTTTTATTAGAAAACTTTTTGGCTTTTCTGCTTCTTATCTTTTTTCTCCTTTAATAAAGCAGGGAAATTTTATTTATTTGCAAACTGAGAAAAACCTTACTTCTAATACGCTTTTGTCTCTGGTGTTTTGGCCATTTTTTATCAGTTTATTCATTTGGTTATTTGTTATCTATGGTATAAAAAAGGCAAAGTCATCTTTAACTTCCCCGGTTGTCTATCTTTTGTCATTTCTTTTGCTTATTCTTTTAATTGACCATTTTGTTGGTTGGTATTTGATGGATGGAGTAAGATTGTTTTGTAAAAGAAGTGACTTAACCATTGCCTTTCTTTTGGCTGTTTTGAGCGCCTGGGGAATTTTTTGCTTTGTCAAAAAACCGATAAAAGGATTAAAGAAAAAAGCAAAAATTTATGCTCTTTCTCTGTTTTTGGCTTTGGGGACTATTTCTTCTTATGCCTCGGGCCCGGAGATCCAACGAGTGACCGGTGATGAGTTAAAAGCAGCAAAGTATCTTTGGCAAGAGATTCAAAAAAAGAGCCCTCCTGAAAGAGAGCATTTTTGCGTTTTAGCCAATACTTGGCCACTTTTAGCCCTAGAAGCAGAATCAAAAAGAAGAATTGTCACTGGCGGTTTTCCTGTTTATCAAGAGTATGCCCAACCGGAGAGAGTTCAACTTTTTAAGAATATGTCAAGCAATCCTTCTTTAAGGTATTTAAAGAAATCTTTAGAAATTACTCAAAGTCCGGATTGTTATTTTATGACCGAAGAGAAATGGTGGAATCCGCGGAAAAGAAAAGAAATCCTTCAACAATTAGAGGAAATTTTTGGTGGTTATAAAAAAATTGGCGAAGTTTATATCTTTTATTATTCGCCTGAAAAGAAATAAAGATTATTTTTTCTTTTGGCGGAAAAATCTTTTTAGGTAATACTGGCTAAAAATAGCCGGGTTAATAAAAGAAAGCAATTTTTTATTGCTTATTTTTTTATTTTTCTGAATTATTTTTCTTTTTCTGAAGAATTTTGGCGAAAGCAGAATTGCCTGAAAATAAGATTTAAGAATAAGAAAGGGCTTCTTTCTTAGACAATAAAGTAAAATAATAGATAAATGTCCAATAATAATTTTTGGAAGAAATTTTAAGAAAAGGGGAGCAGGAAGGTTTTTAATTATTGTCCAAACAATATTACGATAACTATGAAAGACAGCAAAATCACTCATTAAACTAGTGCTGGCTGAACCCTTATGATAAACAACGGCTTGATAAGCAACCTTTGGTTTAAACCCCTGAAGAAGTGCGCGGAATCCTAAATCAAAATCTTCAGCATAACAAAAATAATCAGAATCAAAATAATCATTAAACAATTTTATTTTTTCTAAAAGTTTTCGGGTATAAAGGACAGCGCAGCCAGTTGGACAAAAGAGGCGCTGATTTTCTTTTTTTCGGTTGAAGGTAAGCATTGAAGCAACGACTTCCATTCCTAAATTATCAATTTCATTTTGATCATAAAAAGAAAGAACCTTAGCATTAACCATATCTCTACCTTGCTCAGCAGTTTTCACCATTTCTTGGATAAAATTTTCCTCTACTTCTGTATCATTATTTAAGCAAATAATATATTTTGTCTCTTTATCTTTTAGGGCAAAATCTATTCCAAAATTATTTCCTTGAGCAAAGCCATAATTTCTGTCTAAAAGAACTACTCTTACTTTAGAAAAGTTTTTATATTTTTCCTGAAGTAATTTTCCCTGATTATTTTTTGAACCATTATCAATCAAAATAATTTGATAATTAGGATAATTATTCTTTAAACAAGAATTAACACAGGCAATAGTATCACTTAACCTATTCCAATTAAGAATGATAATAGCGACTTTTTTAGCCATTTTGATGTTTTATTGCTTCTTGATAGATTTTTAGAATATCTTGGCTAATTTTTTTATCAGAAAAAAGTTTCTTGGCTCTTTTTTCTGCTTCTCTGCCCATTTTCTCTCTCTTTTCTTTATTTTTTATTAAATCAATAACCGCTTTAGCCAAAAGTTTTGGTCTTTTAGGGGGAATAATAATTCCTGTTTTTCCATCTAAAAGAATTTTTGATTTTTTCTCTTTATGGGCAAGGATAACTGGTTTTCCTAAAAAAGCCGCTTCTAAAGGGAGGCGTCCGGGAACATTAAGATGGGTTGGGCAAAGAATAAGGTCTAAGGCCCAGATTATTGGGGCAATATCTTTTTGAAAACCTAAGAAAATAAAATTACTTTCTAAATTATTCTTTTTGATTAATCTTTTCATTTCTAAATAATATTCCAATTGTCCCTTAGTTAAAAATAAAATTTTTTTAAAGAAGAGTTTTAATCTCTGTTTTTTAATTTCTTTTGGAGAGAAAATTCGTCCGACAATAACAATTTTTATTTGAGGAATTTCTTTTTTTATTATTTTTATCGCCCGGACTAAATCAAAAATTCCACTTGTTTTATGGATGCGGCCAATAAAGCCAAGTAAAGGTGAAGAAAGGGGGAGGCCTAAATTTTTTTTAATTTTTTCTTTGTCCTCCTTTTTTATTTTTTCAAAATATTTTGTATCAACAGGATTGTAGATAATAGTTAATTTTTTGCTTTTCTGAAACGGCTGGGCTTCATCTTCAGAGACGGCGATAATTTTCTTGGCTGAATTTTTAATTAAAAAAACAAGAAAAGGACTTAAAATTCCTTTGGGGATTCTCTCTCGGATATGCCAAACCAGAGGTATTCGGAAAATTTTTATAGCCAAAGCAGAAAAAATCAAGGAAGAAGAATTAAGATGAACCAAGTTGATTTTTTCTTTTTTAATCAGATGCCTTAAACGGAAAAAATTGAAAAGATTAAGAGCAGGCAAAATTTTGGTTAAAGCAAATGGATTAAAGAGAGTAATTTTTTCTGAGGTATTATAAACTAAATGTCCTTGGGGAATTATTTTTGTCTTTATTTTTATTTCTTTTAATTTATCATAAGCCGGTCCTCTTTTGGGCAGAATCACGATTGGTTTAACTTTATCTTTAGGTAATACTTGAAGAAGATTGAACAAACTAATAAAAGACCCATCTAAATTAGAAGAATGGTGGATTATTAAAACTTTAAGCGGCATTTTTAAAAATGTTCTTAATAGATTTTATTTCTTCTTGGCTGAAATATCCTAAAAGATAAATAAAGAAAAGATAAATAGATATTCCTAAGAGAAGAAGTAGAAAGAGATTTAAAGGATAAAGGATTATTAAGGATATTGCCATTATAGTTGAGGCAAGGAGAACCTTTGGCAGGTATTTAAAAATATTGATTTTAATAATTTTTTGGCTGAAAGAGTAAGCATTAATAAAAATAAATAATTCAGTCAAAACAGTAGCCACGGCAGCGCCAGCCAATTGATAAGAAGGGATTAAAATGATATTGAGAATTACATTCATTGTCGCGCCGACGATGACAATCCGCATATATTTTTTTTCATTGTTACTTGCTAAAAGGAAAGTAGGGAAAAGAAGATTAAGATAAATAATGGCATTAGCCCAAATTAGAATTCTTAAAGCAATAGTAGAATTGATAAGATATTCCTTTCCATAAAGAAAATTAATAATTTTTGGCGCGAGAACGGTTGTTCCTAAGGATAAAGGAAAAGCAAAAAAAATACCCAATTTTTCAAATTTAGAAATAACTAACTTGAGATTATTTTTTAAATTTTGGTGAAAATATTGAGATAAATTTGGATATAAATTTCGGCAGACCAGTTCTTTTAGGGCAATAAAAAGAAAAATTATTTTGTAAGCAGCCGTATACCAACCAACTTGCTGATTATTTTTCAATAAACCAAGCATTACTGAGTCAATATGATAATAGATAGAAATGAAGACAATGGTCAGGGCAAAGGGCAAACTTTTTTGAAGAATATTTTTTTGCCAGAGGAAATTTAATTTTAAGGAGAAATCGGAGATATTTTTTTTAACTAAGATAGCAATAAAAATGGTAGCCAGGAAAGCGGCAAGAAGATAGGCGAAGAGAAAGAAATATGTCTTTGAGTGAAAAATTATCCCTAAAATAGATAAAATGAAAACCAAAATTCCTTGGACTATTTTACCTAATGCCTCATAATTCATTTTTTGAAAAGCGCGGCAAACAGCAGTGAAAAATTGATTAAAACTTAGAAAAATTATGTAAAGAGAAGCAAGATAAATAAGAAGATTTATCTCTTCTCCTTTTTTAAGTATCTGAGTAAAGATAAAAATAACTAATAAAGTCAAAAGAGAAAGGATTAACTTTAGCGGAAGGATGTGGGAAAGATAAGTTTTAGCCAATTCTTTCTTTTTACTCAATTCTCTGACAGTTAAAGGGGATATACCTAAATCAGCAAGAATAATAAAAAGGGCGGTGAAAGAAAGAGCAAAATTAAATTTGCCATATTCTTCAGCGCCTAAGTAACGGGCTAAGATAATGACCAGAAGGGCAATAAGTCCGTTATATACTATTTCGCCCAAGGAAAGCCAAGCAAGATTTTTAAAAATTTTTCTAAACATTTATTTTATTCTAATTTATTTTGTTGTTTTAGACAAGAATTTGCCTTAATTTCCGATTGACAGATAAAAGAAAAAGGATTATGATAGAATAAAGGACAGAGATAAGATTTTTTAATAATATTTTATTATTAATTTTCTTAACTATGAGGGAAAGATTTACAGGAATCAATTTTGAGCAAGGAGGGGAAGATTGGAAAGGAGAAGAAGAGAAGAAGAAAGAAGAAGAGCAGGAAGAACAGCAGGAAGAAGAGAAAGAAGGAAAAGAAAAATTAAGTGAGGGAAAAGAAGAGATTTTAGGAAGAGGAAAAGAAGAGGAGCAAGAAGAAATAGGAGCAACTTTTGATCCGGAAAAGGAAATTTCCAATAATGACTGGCAGGGGATGGAAGAGGAGTTGGAAAAGCACAGGAAGAGGAAAGACTGGTGGAATTTTGCCAAGCAAGCTATGTTTATGAAAATCCTTAATCCTGACATTGATCTTGGTTTGGATAATTATGACTGGCAAAGGATGAAAGAGGAGTTGGAATACAACAGGAAGGCAAAAAATTGGTCTTTTTTTGCCGAGCAAGCCATGGAAATGAAAATCCTTAACCCTGACATTGACCTTGGTTTGGATAATAATGCTTGGCAAGGGATGAAAGAGAAGTTGGAAGAGGACAGGAAGAGGAAAAAATGGAAAAAATGGTGGTATTTTGCCGAGCAAGCCGTGGCAATGAAAATCCTTAACCCTGACATTGACCTTGGTTTGGATAATAATGCCTGGAAAGGGATGAAAAAGGAGTTGGAAGAATACAGGAAGAGGAAACATTGGTGGTCTTTTGCCCGGCAAGCTGCGTTCATGAAAATCCTTAATCCTGACATTGACCTTGGTTTGGATAATAATGACTGGCAAGGGATGAAAGAGGTGTTGGAAGGGGACAGGAAGGCAAAAAATTGGTCTTTTTTTGCCTCGCAAGCTATGCACATGAAAGTCCTTGCCTCTCCCCGCCTTGCCCGTGTCTTATCTGAAGGGAAAATTAAAGAATATTTTGAAGAAGAAAAGAAAAATTAAAGA
>CAYTBZ010000004.1:0-18433 GCA_964436275.1 uncultured Gammaproteobacteria bacterium
TTTTTTTGTTATAATTAGAACTAAGATAAATTTAAGATACTATGGCTTTATCAACTTCGAAAATTCCTGGCGGTAATGAACTTTTAAATCCTTTATTTATTTTAAATAAAGTTGGTTTAGAAGAAGGAATGAAAGTTGGAGACCTTGGTTGCGGAGGCCGAGGATTTTTCACTCTGCAAGCGGCAAGATTAGTTGGAGATAAGGGGACGGTTTATGGAGTAGATGTTTTAAAATCTGCTCTTCAGAGTTTAAAATCTGAAGCTGAGGCAAATGGTATTTATAATGTTAAACCGGTTTGGTCTAATTTAGAGATTTATGGGGCGACCAAAATAAATGATGGTTTTTTGGATGTCGCTTTGATAATTAATGTTCTCTTTCAAGTGAAAGAAAAAGATATTGTTCTTAAAGAAGCATGGAGAATGCTGAAAAGGGAAGGAAAATTATTAGTCATTGATTGGAAGAAAACCGGCGCACCTTTTGGGCCTCCAGTAGAAATGCGTGTTTCTAAAGAAAGGGTCAAAAAAATTGCTGAGAGTTTAAATTTGATTTTATTAGAAGAATTTGAAGCAGGAAATTATCATTATGGTTTGATTTTTAAGAAAGTATGATGAATTTTGACTGGCAAAAATTTTTTCAACCCTCTTATTTATTTAGTTCTCGTATCCCTCCCTTTAGTTTTCTTTTTCGCTATGTTTTACTTGTCCTTTTTCTTCTTTATTTGGTTTTAGGAGTAATTTCCTTGATTCTTTCTCGGACGATGAAGAAAAAGAAGCCCTACTATTTAAAGCCGTTAAGAAAATTTTACACTTATTTTTTTACTCTTGGTTCTACAGGCCTTATTTTATTTTTCTTTCGGCAGGAAAGGGTCTATCTTTTTAACCTCCGTTTTTGGCTATTGTTGTGGTTTGTTGTCGGTTTAGTTTGGTTATTTTTTATTATCCGTTATCTTATTTTAGATTTACCTGATGAAAAAAGAAGAATGAGAGAATTGGAAGTTTATAGAAGGTATTTACCTAAAAAGAAAAAATAATGATGAAAAAAAATCAGTTTATTGGCGCTTTGGGTGAAAAAATTGCTGCTGATTTTTTAGAAAAAAAGGGGTTGGTTATTATTGACCATAATTTTTATACCCGAGTTGGAGAAATTGACTTAATTGCTCGTGAGGGTGACAAAATTGTCTTTGTTGAAGTGAAAACAAGAAAAGGAGAGAATTTGGGTCTTCCTGAAGAAGCAATAAATTTTTCTAAACAAGAGAAAATAGTTCGGGCGGCTCATTATTATCTTTGGCAGAACGATCTTTTGGATAAAGAATATCGTTTTGATGCGGTTTCTATTATTCTTGATGAAGCAAACCAGCCGAAAAGAATTGATTATTATGCGAATATAATAAATTTGTAATAAATAACTTGATTTTTCTTTTTTTCTATGCTAAATGTTTATAAAGACGACTAGTAAGAACTAGTCATTTATTATTTATTTCAATCAAAAATGTCATCAGAAGAAATTATTTCTGCTATTAAACAAATTTGTGAAGAAAAAAACATTTCTTTTGATTCAGTAGTAGAAAGCATAGAATATGCTTTAGCCGCTGCTTATCGTAAAGATTTTGGACAGAAGAATCAGAATATTAAGGTTGAGTTTGATCCCCAAACAGGCAAAATGAAGGTTTTTGATGAGAAATTGGTCGTAGAAAATTTAAAAGAGGAGAAGGAAGGTGAAGAAAAGAAAAAATTTAATCCAAAGACAGAGATTCCCTTAGATGAAGCAAGGAAAATAAAAAAGAATGTCAAAGTTGGCGAAACTATCAGACAGGAATTGAAAGTTCCTTCTGCTTTTGGACGAGTGGCTGCCCAAACAGCAAAGCAAGTGATTACTCAACGTTTAAAGGAAGCAGAAAAAGAAGCAGTTTATAAAGAATTTAAGGCTAAGGAAGGTGAATTAGTAAACGGAGTTGTTCAGCAAAGAGAAGGAAGAGGAGTTTTAGTAGATTTAGACCACACAACAGCAATTTTGCCTCAGGAAGAGCAGATTAGGCAAGAAGATTATCGTCCAGGTAGGAAGATGAAATTTTTAATTCTTTCAGTTAAAGAGACATCCAAAGGACCAGAAGTTATTCTTTCTCGAGCCCACCCCTTAGTAGTAAAGGCACTTTTTCTTTCTGAGATACCGGAAATTCAAGCCGGAACAGTAGAGATAAAATCTATTGCTCGGGAAGCAGGTTTTCGTTCAAAAGTAGCTGTAGATTCTAAAGAGGAAAATATCGATCCGATTGGTTCTTGTATTGGTCAACGGGGAGCGCGAGTTCAAACAATTATTTCTGAATTAGGTGGAGAGAAAATTGACATTGTTCGCTATGATGATGACCCAGTTAAATATATTTCCAATGCTCTTTCACCAGCAAAAATTACCGATATTGAGTTAAAAGAAAAAGAGAAAGTTGCTCTAGTAAAAGTAAAGCCCGACCAGTTTTCTTTGGCTATTGGTAAGGCAGGACAGAATGTTCGTTTAGCCAGTCGTTTGACCGGTTGGAAAATTGAGATTAAAGAAATAAGCAATTCATTAGAAGAATCAGTAAAAGACGGAGAAGGAAAAAAAGAAGAGAAAGAGAAGCAAGAAAAAGAAGAAGAGGAGAAAAAAGAGAAAAAAGAGGAGGGAAATTCTAAAAAGAAAAAAACCAAGAAAAAAAATTCTTCTAAATAAAAATCTAAAATTTATCTTTATATCATTAATTAAAATGACCTATGAAAGAGCTTTTAATTCCAGGATTAATTTCTCTTTTAGGATTATTTTTCGCCCTTTTCCTTTTTTTAGAAATTAAAAGAAAGAAAGTATCTTCTGAAGAGGCAGAGAAAATTTCTTCTTATATACGCCAAGGAGCAATGGCTTTTCTGAAAAAAGAATACGAAATTATTATCGTTTTTGCTTTAATTGTTACTTTTTTATTAGGCATTTTCCGGAGTTGGCCCTTAGCCATTGCTTTTTTATTTGGCGCTTTTCTTTCTGCTTTAGCCGGAAATTTAGGTATGAGAGTTGCAACAATGAGTAATGCTCGTACAGCAATGGCTGTTAAAAAGGATATCTATCAAGGTTTAAGAATCGCCTTCTCTTCTGGTTCAGTAATGGGCCTTTCAGTAGTTAGTTTAGGTTTGCTAGGCATTACCATTCTTTATTTAATTTTTAAAGACGCTGAGATTATTTATGGCTTTGGTTTTGGCGCCTCCTCTATTGCTTTGTTTGCTCGTGTTGGCGGAGGAATTTATACTAAAGCGGCTGATGTTGGAGCTGATTTAGTTGGAAAAGTAGAAGAAAATATTCCAGAAGATGATCCACGCAACCCGGCTGTTATTGCTGATAATATTGGCGATAATGTTGGCGATGTTGCTGGAATGGGGGCTGATCTTTTTGAATCCTATGTTGATTCTATTATTGCCGCTATGGTTTTGGGTGGATTAGTTTTAAGTAAATGGGGCAACTTTTCTTTGGTTTTGCCTTTGTTTTTAGCCGCTTTAGGCATTTTCTCTAGCTTGATTGGTAATTTATTAATTCGCCTTTTGAAAAAGGGGAAACCAGCGCACATTTTGGATAAAGGTTTATTTTTAACTGTGGCTTTAGTTGCTTTGGGTTCTTTCTTTTTGACTAAATATACCTTGAATAAAGGTATAAATATTTTTGCCGCTATTATAACTGGTCTAATTAGCGGTTTGATTATTGCTTTAATAACTGAATACTATACTTCTTCTCATTATTCTCCAACAAAGTCATTGGCTAAATCTTCTCAAACTGGTGGAGCAACTAATATTATTTCTGGATTGGCTTTAGGAATGGAAAGTACTCTTATTCCCGTTTTGATTGTTTCTTTGGCTATCTATTTATCTTATCGTTTTGCTGAAGTTTATGGGGTAGCAATGGCTGCTGTAGGTATGCTTTCTACTTTAGGTTTTACTTTGGCTACTGATTGTTATGGGCCAGTGGCTGATAATGCAGCAGGGATTGCTGAGATGGCTGATTTAGGAGAAGAGACAAGGAAAAAATGTGAAGAACTTGATGCTGTAGGTAATACAACTGCTGCTGTAGGCAAGGGCTTTGCTATTGGTTCAGCCGCCTTGACTGCTTTAGTTTTGGCTGTAAGTTTTAGTCAAATTACTCATCTTAAATTTATTAATTTTACTCAGCCGAGTTTTGCTGTTGGTTTATTTATTGGCGGTCTCCTGCCTTTTCTTTTTTCTTCTTTAACCCTTCGAGCCGTAGGAAAGGTTGCTTTTAAAATTGTTAATGAAGTGCGCCGGCAATTTCGGGAAATCAGCGGATTAAGAGAAGGGGAAGCAAAAGCCGACTATGTTCAATGTGTAAAAATTTCTACAGCAGGTGCTTTAAAACAAATGATTTTTCCAGCCCTTCTGGCTATTGTTGCGCCTCTTTTGGTTGGATTTTTATTAGGTAAGGAATCATTAGCCGGTCTTCTTTTTGGCTCAATTGTGACTGGCTTTCTTTTGGCTGTGATGATGGCTAATGCCGGAGGAGCTTGGGATAATGCTAAAAAGTATATTGAAGAAGGAAATTTTGGTGGCAAAGGTTCTTTTTCACATAAAGCAGCGGTGATGGGCGATACTGTTGGTGATCCTTTTAAAGATACTTCTGGTCCTTCTCTTAATATCCTCATTAAACTTATGTCTATTATCTCTTTAATTATTGCCCCCTTGTTATAATTTTAATAAAAATTTAAAAGGCGGATTTCAGATCCCGCCTTTTAAATTTCTTAACAATTAATCTAATTTATTGTATAATCAAGAAGATGAAATTAGTTAAAACAAAAACAATTTTTTTGACTGGGGTTGGTCTTGTTTTAAGTGTTATTTTTAGTTTTTCAAGGCCTCAGTTAGTTTATGCTCAGAATTCTGATTACCGGGCTTTAAGAGTTAAACAGAGTTATTCTGGGGTTTTTAATATCCGTTCGGGCAAGGCATTTACTTTTTGGGTTAAATTTAAAAATATTGGACAAAAAACTTGGTATAACAGCGGTCCTCATTTGGTTGCCCTTGATGTAAGCGATCCTTATGGTCGGCAAAGTCCTTTTCAGCATCAATGGTGGCGGACTTGGTACTGTCCGGCTAAACTTTTAGAAAAACAAGTCAAACCAGGAGAAGTAGGAACTTTTCGTTTTGCCCTATTGGCTCCTGAAACTCCCGGTCTTTATTCAGAAAAATTTCAAATTGCGGCTAAAGATGTTGATTGGATCCCCGGGGGTAAAGTAGAAGTAGTTATCAGGGTAGAAAATCCAAATTACAAAGGAAAGCCAACAAGTAAAAAATCATCTTCTAAAAATTCTAAGAATCGGGCTTCTAGTGAAGAGAAAAAAATTGTCTTTAATCCTAAGAGATATAAGGTAAAAAAATTAATTGAATATCCTTTAATAAAGACACCCTTAAAAATCAAGGATAAAGATAAGGGCCCAGAAATAAGAATTGGACTTTATTCTACTACTGAACCAATTATTATTAAAGCTAACAGTTCCTATCAGATTAGAGATAAAAAAGATAAATTATTAGTTAATTTGACCAAAGGAGAAAAAGTAGAAACAGAATTTAATTTTGATAAAAAAAGATATTATTTAAAAGAAAATGGTCGGAGAATTTTAATGACAGATTCTTATTTAAAATTCATTCCTAAAAATGAAGATAATATCTTTGAAATAGTTAGCAATAAAAATAAGAAAGGATGGGAAAGTTATTCTAAATTTAAGGGTAAATTAGAAATTAGATTTAGCGATGATGGTTATCTTTGGCTTATCAACGAACTCCCTTTAGAAGATTATTTAAAAGGAATGGCTGAGACAGGGAATAATAATCCTCAGGATTATCTTAAAGCAATGGCAATCGCTGAGAGAACTTATGCTCTTTATCATTTACTAAATCCAACTAAACATGCTGTTAGGCATTTTACTCTAACAGCATCAGCCGGTGACCAAGTTTATCGCGGTTATTCTCGCCAACTTCAATCTCCTAATGTGGTTAAAGCAGTAAAAGAAACTAAGGGATTAGTCATTACTTATCATCATCAAATTGTTGTTACTCCTTATTTTGCTCAAAGCGATGGTTGGACAAAAGGATGGGAAGAAGTTTGGGGTGGTGGCCCAAAGCCCTGGTTGAAACCAAAATATGTCCCTTATGACGAGGGAGAAAAGTTATTTGGTCATGGTGTAGGAATGTCGGCATGGGGGGCTTGGCATATGGCTAAAAATAATTATAATTTTGTGGAGATTCTAAAATATTTTTATACTAATATTGAGTTAGAAAGAGTATATTAAAATTTCTTTGAAAATTAAAACCCCTAACAAGGAGGTTTAAAATGGGGAGGATGTTGAAAAGGTGGGGCTTAGCAAAAATCGTTCGGAATCGTCCGGAAAGATTTGAGAGAATTTGTCACTTAGCGGCTAAAGCCCAACACCATCAAGGGTTGATTAAAAAAATTTTGAGCGATTCTTCCTTTCTTAGAGAACTTAAAGAGAAACTTCCCCTTCTTATTCTTCGTTATTCAAAAATTCGTTGGTCTGGTTATCAAGGAAAGTTTACTTTAACAACCCGTTTTCTATCAGAGATTAAAATTCAGATTATTATTGAGGCAGAGAGAATAGTTGTTAAGGGAGAGGACTCTTTTTCTGAGTGTTATCCTTCTTATTTTCCGCTTTTGAAAAGAGTGATTTTTAAAATCATCCACCAGAGAGTTGATAATTTCAAGGAATGGGCAAAGAAATTGAAAAATCAGTCATTGCTATCTTCTTCCTCCTCTTAAATTTTTCAATGGAGAATGGAGAGCCATAATGCGCTCTCCATTTTTACTCTGGAAAAATTTTGAAGCATTGATTATAATATATAAAACATTTTTGTATTTTGATTCTATGCAAGAAAAATATTCTTTAATTATTGTTGGCGCTGGTCCGGCTGGTTTAACCGCTTCTATTTATGCTTCTCGTTATAATATTCCCCATCTTCTCATTGGTTCTCTAATCGGCGGTTTGGCTACTGAGGCATATAAAATTGAGAATTTTCCTACTGAAAAAGAAATTTCTGGATTAGAATTAACTCAAAAAATGAAAGAGAAAGCAGAAAGTTTAGGGGCAAAGATAATAGTTGACCAAGTGGTGGATATAACAAGAAAAGAAAAGGATGTTTTTGAAGTAAAGACACGGTCGGCAAATTCTTTTTTAACCGAAACAATTATTCTTTGTCTAGGTACAATAAAGAGAAAACTTAATCTTCCTCAAGAAGAAAAATTTTTAGGCAAAGGAATTTCTTATTGCGCTACTTGTGATGGTCCGTTTTTTAAAGAAAAGGTTGTTGCTGTTGTTGGAGGAAGCGATTCTGCAGCGGTTACCGCGCTTTATCTTTCAGAAATTGCTGAGAAAGTTTATATTATTTATCGTCGCGAGGAGCTAAGAGCGCAAGAGGCAATTAAAGAAAAAGTAATTAAAAATGAGAAAATAGAGATTATCTATAATAATAATGTCAAAGAATTAAGAGGAGATACTCAGTTGAAAGAAATAATTTTAGAAAATAAATATAAAAATTCCTTTTCTTTAAAAATAGATGGTTTATTTGTAGAGATAGGTGGGGTTCCTCCGCAAACGATTATTGAAAGTTTAAATTTAGAAACAGATGGTCAGGGTTATATAAAAATAAAGGAAGATGGGTCAACTAGTATAAAAGGTATTTGGGCGGCTGGAGATGTGACTACTGGTTCAAATGGATTTAGACAGATTATTACTGCTTGTGCTGAGGGCGCTATTGCTGCTGATAGCGTTCACCGGTATTTAATTAATAAAAAATAAAATGGCTAAACTAATTTTTAATGACCAAAATTTTGAAGAAGAAGTTTTGAAATCAGAAATTCCTGTTTTAGTTGATTTTTGGGCGCCTTGGTGTCAACCTTGCTTAATGATGGCGCCAATTTTGGAAGAACTGGCTGAAGATAAAAGCTTAGAGGGGAAAATTAAAATTGGCGCTCTTAATGTAGATGAAAATCCTCAAACAGCCAGCCGCTTTGGTATTATGAGTATTCCAACAATTATTATTTTTCAAAAAGGAATAATTGTTGACCAAATTATTGGTCTTCAAGCCAAAGAAAATCTTTTAGCCAGAATAAATAATATTATAATGAATAAGGAGGTGAAAAAATGAGTAAGTTAAAAACTTTTTCTAAACATTTTTTCATTCTTCTTTTGTTTTTACTATCATTTTCTTTTGTTCAAGCAAAGACAAATTATAATTGTTTGGTTTATTTTACCGGAGTTGGCTGTCCTCATTGTGCTAAGACAGATCCATTTGTTTTAGAAAAATCTCTTCAGGAAAATCCAGATTTAATTATTTTTGAATATGAAATTTATCAAAACCGAGAAAATGGTCCTTTACTTTTCTCTTATTATAATAATTACCATTCTTCTTTGGGAATTCCTCAGCTTATCTTTAATAAAAATAAAAAGATTATTGGCGACCGGCCTATTTTAAGTAGTTTTACTCAATCTTTAAAAGAGAGCCAAGGCAATCCTTGCCCTTTAATTAATGGTTCTTCTTCAAATTTTGAGGACTTGAATCTTAATTTATTGCCTGGCAAAGTAAAAATTTGGCGAGGAAACCGTATCATCATTAAAGGAGAAGAGAAAGTTGATAGTCAGGTATTAAAAAATCTTCTTCTTTCTTCAGAGATTGAAAAAATTATTTCTCAGCAAAATTACCAAAAAGTTGAACCAGTAGTAGTTGCTCTTTCAGGAAAAAATATTCACTTTAATAATGCAATAAAAATAAAGGATTGGCTTTTTCAGTGGAACGAAAAAGAAAAAAAGGTAAATTCTTCTCAAAATTTAAATTTAACTTATTCAAACCAAAAGCCAAGCAAGGATAAACAAGAACTCCAAGAATCAACAGCGAAGCAGGATTTAACTTTAGCCAAACTTGTTTCTTTAGCAGTTGTTGACGCGATTAATCCTTGCGCCTTAGCTGTTCTTACTCTAATGCTCTTGGCTATTTTAACTTACAATCCGACTAAACGGAGGAATGTTCTTTTAGCCGGGTTAGCTTTTGCTTTATCAGTTTTTGTGATGTATTTTCTTTACGGAATAATTATTATTAAGTTTTTTCAATTCATTCAGAAAATTGCCTTAATTAAACTTTGGCTTTATAAGATTTTAGGTGGGGCAGCGATTATTTTAGGAATTTTGAATATTCGCGATTTTATTCATTATCGTCCCGGAGGATTTCTTACAGAAATGCCCCTTTTTCTTCGGCCAAAAGTTAAGAAAATAATTTCCGGTATTACTTCTCCTCAAGGCGCCTTTATTGTTGGCCTTTTTGTTACTCTTTTTCTCTTGCCTTGCACGATTGGTCCTTATGTTATTGCTGGGGGCATTCTTTCAACAAAAGCATTTTTGAAATGTCTTCCTTGCCTTTTTCTCTATAATCTTATCTTTATTCTACCAATGATTGCCATTACTTTAATTGTTTATTTGGGAACAAAAAGGATAGAAGAGGTTTCTGAATGGAAAGATAAAAATATTCGTTATCTTCATTTAATCGCTGGTATTATTATTCTCGTGTTAGGCGTTGGTCTTCTAATTGGAATTTTTTAGTTTTTATTTGACTAAAAATAAATTCTTTGTTATCTTAATTATGACTAAATTAGTCATATTATAATAATTTATGAAAATTTCTACTCTCTCACGTTATGGACTTCGAGCAGTCATTTACCTTGCTAAAAAAGGCGCTGTTTGTTCGGTTAAGGAGATAAGTGAGAAAGAAAAAATCTCCTTTTATTATTTAGAAAAAATTTTTAACCGCTTGAAAAAATCAAAATTAGTCAAGACAAAAAGGGGGATTTATGGAGGATTTTATTTAGCCAAAAAGCCGGAGAAGATTACTGTAAAACAGATAATTCAAGCAATAGAAGGAAATTTTTTACCACTTCCCTGCCAGACGAAAAGAGAGAAATGCCAATTGATAAGAATTTGTCTTGCAAAGAATCTTTGGAAAAAAATTCAGAATCAGGTTTATCAAATTTTAGATTCAATTACTCTAAAAGATTTAATTGATAAAAATGATTAAAAAAATTTATTTAGATAATGCCTCAACCACTCCTTTGGATGAGCAAGTTTTAAAAGCAATGCTTCCTTATTTTAAAGAGAAATATGGGAATGCTTCAAGTTTACATTTTTTGGGTCAAGAGGCAAAAGACGCTCTTACAAAGTCCAGACAAATAATTGCTAAATCAATCAAAGCAAGCCCACAAGAAATTATTTTTACTTCTGGCGGCACAGAAGCAAATAATTTTGCTCTTAAGGGTATTGCCTGGGCTAACCGGAAAAAGGGAAATCATCTTATTACTACCAAAATAGAACACAAATCAATTTTAAAAACCTGTGATTGGTTAGAAAGTCAGGGTTTTAAAATTAGTTATTTAAATGTGGATAAAGAAGGTTTTGTAGATTTAGAAGAATTGGATAAGGCAATTACCAAAAATACCATTCTTGTTTCTATTATTCATGGGAATAATGAAATTGGTACCATTCAAGATTTAGATAAAATTAGCAAAATTTGTAAAAGACATCAGGTTTATTTTCATACAGACGCTTGTCAAAGTTATACAAAAACAGAGATAAATCTAAAAAAACAGAAAATTGATTTAATTACTTTTAATGCTCATAAAATTCATGGGCCAAAAGGAGTAGGTGCTCTTTATATTAGGAAAGGGACAAAAATTGAGTCCTGGCAACATGGAGGAAGCCATGAATTTCATCTCCGGGCGGGGACAGAAAATATTCCGGGAATAGTTGGTTTTGCTAAAGCAGTAGAAATAGCCAAGAAGACAGACCTTACTCGTTTAAGAAAATTAAGGGATAAAATTATAGATTTTGTTTTAAAAGAGATTAGAGGAGTAAGATTGAACGGACCAAGAGGGAAGAAGAGATTGGTTAATAACATTAACTTCTCCTTTAAGGGAATTGAAGGAGAAGCGCTTGGTGCTTATTTAAATCAGAAAGGAATATGTACTTCTACGGCATCTGCTTGTTCTTCTCTTACTTTAGAACCAAGCTATGTTCTTCAGGCAATTGGTTTACCGCCAGAAGAAGTCAATGGAAGTTTGAGAATAAGCTTAAGTCGTTTTAATACTGAAGAGGAAATAGGATATTTTATAAAAGTTTTACCAAAAATAGTTGCTAAACTTAGAAATTATTCAAAATTAGTTTAAAGTTATGTTTTATACGAAAAAATTGTTGCGAAGATTTCAAAGACCAAAATTTGTTGGAATAATTAAAAATGCTAATGTAGTAGCTGAGGAAGGAAATATTATCTGCGGAGATAAAATGAAGATTTTTTTAAAGATTAAAGAAGGAATAATTAGGGAAGCCAAGTTCCAAACATACGGTTGCCCAGCAGCAATTGCTTGTGCTGATGTTGTTTGTGAATTGGTCAAAGGCAAGAAAATAAATCAAGCCATCAACCTGAAACCTCAAGATATCGTCAAAAAAATAGGTAATTTACCACCGATTAAGTATCATTGTTCTCTTTTAGGAATTCAAACCCTTAAAAAAGCAATAAAAAAATATCTTCAAAAAGATGATAAAGAAAAATAAAATTATTGTTGGCTTATCTGGAGGAGTTGATTCAACAATTGTTGCTTATCTTTTAAAAAAGCAGGGGTGGGCTCCTTTAGGAGTGGGAATAAAAATAAATCGCTGGCAGAATGAGAATTTTTCTGAAAAAGATAATTCAGCCGCTTTAAAGACAGCAAGGAATTTTTGTCATAAATTTAAAATTCCTTTTTATTTAATTGATGGTCGAAAAGATTTTGAGGATAAAGTGGTTAATTATTTTATTCAGGAATATAAAAAGGGTAGAACTCCAAATCCTTGCGTTATCTGTAACCGTTATTTTAAGTTTAAAAAACTTTTTGAGTTTGCTGAAAAAGAAGGAATAGAATATGTTGCCACTGGCCATTATGCTCAAATAAAGTTTAATCCTCAAACAAAAAAATACGAACTTTGGCGGGCAAAAGATAAAAATAAGGATCAGTCATACTATCTTTGTCTTCTTCCTCAAAAATGGCTTAAAAGAATAATTTTCCCCTTGGGAAACTTAACTAAAAAAGAAGTTTATCAACTAGCCATTAAAATTGGGTTAGATATTAGATTAAAAAATAAAAGGGAGAGTCAAGATTTTTGTTATTTAAATAAACAACCCCTTTCTCTTTTTTTAAAAAATCAACTTGGTTGTAAAAAGGGTATTATTATTGACTCCCAAGGAAGAAAAATAGGAGAGCACTCAGGCGCTTTTCTTTACACCATTGGCCAACGAAAAGGTTTAACTTTGTCTAATGGTCCTTATTTTGTTAAAGCGATTGATATTAGGAAAAATATTGTTCAGGTAACTAAAAATAGAAAAGAACTTTTTCAAAAAGAAGTGTCTCTTTGTCCTTTTCATTTTATTTCTCAAAATATACCATCAAAAAAATTAAAAGTTAGGGTAAAAATTCGTTACAAACATCCTTTGGTTAGGGCAACTTTACATCCTCCTAAAAAAAATAGACTCAAAGTAGTTTTTGAAAAATCTCAAAGAGCAGTTACTCCGGGTCAGTTTTGTGTTTTTTACCAAGGGAATCTTTGTTTAGGCGGGGGAGTTATTATAAAATAAAAAGAGCGGGAGACGGGAATCGAACCCGCGTACTCGGCTTGGAAGGCCGATGCACTGCCACTGTGCTACTCCCGCTTATTTATTTTTAACTAATTTCATCATTGCTTCTTGGGAGGCCTTAATCAGCGGATAAACAGTGGGGGCAGAAGTTAACAAAGGATGGGTAGCAATTTGCCAAGTGTTAAAGTCAAAAAGAGAAGTTTTTTGCTGAATAGCCAAGGCAAGAATGTTAATCATTTCACTAATACTTTCTGGTCCCATTATTTCTGCTCCTAAGAGTAGGTTTTCTGAAGATTTAGCAAAAATCAATTTTACTTTTATAGATTTTGTTTCTGGTAATTTTCCCGGATGATGATTAGGTGCTTCGGCTTGGCCAACTATATAATCAAATCCTTCTTTTTTTGCTCGATTCTCAGTTATTCCGGCAGCGGCTAAAACTAAATCTCCAACCTTAGTAGAAAAAACTCCAACCGTTCCTTTGTTTTCTCTTATTAGTTCTAATTGATATAAATTATTAGCAGCAATTCGGGCTTCGCTAGTGGCTACTGAGGCAAGGAGAATAGGTATATTTTTTCCAGTAACAAAATCTCTTGTTTGAGCGCAATCTCCAACAGCAAAAATGTCGGGAATGTTAGTTCTTAGATATTCATCTACCCAAATTCCTCCTTTTTCCTCAGTATTGATGCCTGCTTCTTTGGCTAATTTAATATTTGGTTTAGCGCCGATAGAGATAATGACTAAATCGGCTGGGATTTTTTCTCCTTTGTCTAGTTCAACAAATTCTACCCTTTCTTTTCCTCCAATATTTTCTATTTTTGTTTTAGTATAGATTTTTACCCCTTTATTTTTTAGTTGTTCTTCAGCAACTTTGGCAAACTCTTGGTCAAAATTAGCCGCCAAGCAATGGTCTAATAATTCAACAATATTTATATTTTTGTTTTTTATTCTACTTATATCATCAGCAATTTCTACGCCAATAAAGCCGCCACCAACAATAACAATGTTTTTTGCTTTTAAGACGGCTTCCCGCAATTTTACTAAATAATCATAATCTTTTTTAATTAACCAAACTCCTTCTTTTTCTATTCCTGATAAGGGGATAAGATGGGCTTCCGAACCCAAAGCCAAGATAAGTTTATCATAAAACAATTCTTTACCTTTTTCTAAAATTACTTTTTTTTCTGAAGGTTCAATTTTTATTACTTGGTCAATGATTAGATTAATGCCGTTATTTTTTAAAGGGGCGTCGGGCATTAAATTGTCTTCAACAGAGGAAAGCCGAGAAAATATATAAGGAATGCCACAAGGGATGATTGCTTTTTCTGTTTTTCTGATTAAAGCAATCTCTTTTTCCGGGTAGCGTTTTTTGGCAGTTACCGCAGCGACTACTCCTGCTGGTCCTCCGCCAATGATAAGGACGTCTACTTTTTTCATCATTTTAAATTTAAGACAAAATTTATTATTTATTCTAAATTTAAATAAGGGTTTTGTCAATCATTTGTTGACAATTGTCTGAATTTTGAATAAAATATCAATAATTATTGATGAGGAAAAATGGGTAAAAGCAAAAAATTTTCTCTAAAAGGAAAAAAGTTAAAGTTAACTCAAATAGAGAAATTTTTGAAAATTATTAGCGACAAAAATCGGTTAAAAATTCTTCTAACTTTAGGAAGGGGAAGAAAATATGTTAATGAAATTTGGCAAGAATTGAATCTTCCTCAAAATCTTGTTTCTTATCATCTTTGCCTTTTAAAGAAAGGAGGGCTAGTTTCTTGTCAGAGAGAAGGACTGAAAATTTATTATCGCCTTAATAAGAAAGGATTAAAAAAATATTTTTCTTTACTGAAAAAAGTTATTCATTGCTAAAATGAGAAAGAAATTATTGGTGCTTAAAGACATTTTTTATCAAACTAATGGGAGGGTTATTTTAAAACAGATTAATTTTTCTTTATTAAAAGGAGAGATACATAGTATTATTGGTTTAAATGGTGCTGGCAAGACCTCTTTGGCTAATTTGATTATGGGTTTGGAGGGCTATAGCCCAACAAGGGGGAAAATTATTTTTGAGAATAGAGATATTACTAAATTGTCCTTATATCAACGGGCAAAGTTAGGCATTGCTCTTGCTTGGCAAAGACCTGCCTATTTTGAAGGGATTAGCGTAGAAGAATATCTTAGTTTGAAAAAAAGTAAAGTAAGCCCTGCTGATTGTCTTAAAAAAGTCGGTTTAAACCCTTCTTTGTATCTTAAAAGAATAATTAATGAGGAATTAAGTGGAGGTGAAAGAAAAAGGATAGAACTTGCTTCTCTTATTCCTTTAGAGCCAAAGTTAGTTATTCTTGATGAACCTGATTCGGGCATTGATGCTAATTCCTTGGAAATTATTTATTTATTAATTAAGGATTTTAAAAGAAAAGGAATTTCTGTTCTTCTTATCACTCATAACCAAAAGACAACTTTTATTAGTGATCGCGTTTCTCTTCTTTGCAACGGAGAAATTATTAAGCAGGGTCAACCTGGAGAAATAGGCCTCTTTTTTAAAAAATATTGTCAAACCTGTAATCACATTGGAAAAATAAATAAAAAAATTTTAAGACAATGAAACTTGATTTTTCCCATGAATTTTCTTTAATCGTTTCTTCTTTTCAAAAAGCCGGGGCGAGCAGGAACATTTTTCTTGATTCCCAAATCCCTGGTATAATTGTTGAGGGAAATTCTGTTTTAGCCAAAAGTGAGCATAAGGGTTTAAAGATAAAAACAAGAAAGATTAAAGAAGGGGTAGAAATGAAAATTTATCTTGATAATGGTGTTAAGATGGAAAAACCAGTTCATCTTTGTTTTGGCTTGATGGCTAAGAAAGGGAGGCAAGTTATAAAAGCAGAATTTTTCATTGGTAAGAAATCAAAAATAAATTTTATTTCTCATTGTTCTTTTCCTTTCCCGCAAGGCGTTGATCATTTTATGAAGGCAAAGGTGCATTTAGCAGAAGGTGCAGAAATGAATTATCAAGAAGAGCATTATCATTCTTCCACAGGAAAAATCTTCGTTTGGCCTAAGACAGAAATCTTTTTAAAGAAAGGAGCAAAGTTTTCTGAAGAATTTAAACTTATTAAAGGAAGAGTAGGTAAATTGAAAATAGAATACTTTACTTATCAGGAAGATAAAAGTTCTTCATTTTTTCTTACCAAAATTTATGGTAAAAAGAATGATAAGATAGATATTCAGGAGACAATCCATCTTGATAAAAGAGGGGCTAAGGGAATAGCAGAAAGTAGATTAGTTTTAATCGAAAAAGCGCGGGGAGATATTTTTGGCGAAATAGTTGCTCAAGGTGCTTATGCTCAGGGTCATTTAGATTGTCAGGAAATCGTTCAAGGTGAGGCAATTGCTTCTTCTACACCTAAAATTATCGTCAAGCATCCATTAGCAAAAATTACTCATGAGGCATCTATTGGCCGAATTAATAAAAAGGAATTAGAAACATTAATAGTTCACGGATTAACCCAAAGGCAAGCAGTTAATTTTATTGTTCAAGGTTTATTAAAATAATTTAGAATTAAACTTATAATTATGTTTGGTTTAAGACGAAGAAGACAAGGAGGGGGTTTTGGTCGTGGTAGAGGAAGACAACCCGGCGGTTTTGGTTTTGGACCGGCTGGAGAATGTATTTGTCCTTATTGCGGAACTCGTATTCCTCATCAGAGGGGCAGGCCTTGTTATCAAGAAAGATGTCCTAAATGTGGCAAGCCGATGACTCGAGCAAGATAAATAATTAAAATCTTATGAAAGCAAAATCAGTTTCTTTAATTAGTACTTTGGCTAATTTAATTTTAGCCATCACTAAATTGGTTGTTGGTTCAATTATTGGTTCACTTGCTTTAACTGCTGATGGCGTGCATTCTGGTTTGGATGTTTTTTCTTCTCTAATTACCTTTTGGGGTATTCGTTTGAGAGAAAAACCAGCGGATGAAAAGCATCCTTATGGATTTTGGCGTGCTGAAAGTTTAGCAGGATTTTTGGTAACCATCTTTTTAATTATTTCTGCTTTTTGGATTATTTATGAAAGTATAGGAAGATTTTTTGGCCAAAAGCCAATTCATTTGTCTTTTTGGGCGCTTATTGTCATAGCCGCTTCTTTTATTTTTGCCGAATTATTGGCACGGCTAAAGTTTTTTTACGGGAGAAAATATAAGAGTATTGCTTTAGTTGCTGATGCAGAACATTCTCGTGCTGACGCTCTCTCTTCTTTGGCTGTTCTTATTGGAGTTGTTTTATCCTCTTATTTTGAAATAGCCGATGCTCTGGTTGCTTTGGGCGTAGGTATTTATATTCTTTATCAGGCCTTTGAGATAGGAAAGGAGGTCACTGATTCTTTATTAGATGTGGCTAATAAGGATGTTGAGAAAAGGATTAGAAAAATCTGCCAGGCGCATAATTTAAGAATTTCTGACTTAAAAACAAGAAAGATTGGTTCTTATAATTTAGCCGAGATTAAAATAAAACTCCCACCTGATTTAAAAATAAAAGAAGCGCAAGAGTATTTAGATACTTTGGAAGAAAGATTGTTAAAAAATATTCCTGAATTAAAACAGATTATTATTTCTTTAGAGAGTTATGAGGAACTTAATAAAAATATTATTTTACCTTGGTTTGGGAAGAAAATAGGTGAAAAAGAAGAATTTGAAAAAATTGGCCCGCCAAAACAAGGAAAAAGATTTATTGTACCTTTAGAAAAAGATGAAAAGAATATAGCCGCTTGCTTGGGCAGTCAGAAATATTTTCTTATTGACCGAAAGCAAGGTAAAACAATTTTGAAACAAGTAATAGAAAATCCTTATTTTAAAAAAGAAGCCCCTTATGGCACAAGATTTGCTAAAGCAATTCGTGCAGATAAAGTTTTTACTAAACAGATAGGTGAGAATGCGCGCAAAAGTTTGGAGAATTGGGGACTGGACACAGAATTAATTCCTCAGGAAATGGATTTAGAGAATTTGCTAAAAAAGATAGAAGAGGAATCTTAAATTTAATTTTGCTTAAAATTTTATTTTAAAAACCAATCTTTAGAGATTGGTTTTTGTTATTAGAGTAGCAAAACTTGAATTTAAAATTTTTCTCTTTCCTGCCTGCTATTGCCTCAATCGGGGATGTGGGATTCGAACCCACGATCTCATGCTCCCAAAGCATGCGCCTTAAACCACTAGGCCAATCCCCGACTCAGGCTATAGCGGGCTAAGAAACAGCACGCTAAATATTTGTTTATATTTCAAGAGAAAAATTTACAAACAAATGCCGAGGGGCAGAATCGAACTGCCGACACGAGGATTTTCAGTCCTCTGCTCTACCACTGAGCTACCTCGGCATCGGATATCAAACTTTTTAGATATTAACAAATTTATTTCTAAAAAGCAAGAAGATTATTTTAAAAATATTTTAACTTCTTTGTTGGTAAAAGTCAATTTTTTTAAAAACAATCCGCATTTTGCGGATTGTTAAAGAATGATTTAATCCACGGGAATTAATTCCCAGGCACCAAAATTCAAAATTTGTCCATCTGGAAAGCGAACTAAATAATACTCATCTACTTTAGCCTCGTATTCTTTCATTCTTTGCTTAATCTTCTCTTCTTCAGACAGACCATGTGGAGAGGGGACGCCGATAATTTCTCCTATCTTCTCAAAGCAACCAGAATCTGGGTTAACTACCTTTACTTTCTTTAGCATTTCTCCCTCCTTTTTCTTTATCTTATCATTTTTTTA
>CAYTBZ010000004.1:18533-32692 GCA_964436275.1 uncultured Gammaproteobacteria bacterium
TTAAGAAAAAATAAAAACTGGACAAGTCCAGTTCAAGTTATAAGTTTATCCTAAAATATTTTTGAGGAATGTTTTAAAAAAGTTAAAACTTACCATATTAGCAAAACCCTGACGTTGAGTTCTAACTACTATCCTAATTTGTTGGCGAGACGGCAGAGTCTGTTTCGTAGATTCTTATCCATAATTCTGAAAAAGGACACTGTTTTTAGCGATAAGCTAATCTAACAAAGTTTTACATTTTAAAAGTAGAGACTATTTTTAATCAAAAAGAATAAATTTGCTGAGTTTATTAATTCGAGAAAATCTAGGCAGGACAGTAAAGCTTAAAAATTGAGTTCAATGGTTTAAAAGGATAAAAATTTTATTGTTTTCTAGTAATTACATCTTTCTCTAGTACTTACATCCAACTTTATCAAAATAATTTTAAAAGTTTATGTTTGACTCAATTTATTTATCAATTTTAATTGTTGGTTTTGACTATGTAATACTCAGAAGGTTGTCAGTTTTGTTAAAGATTGATATTCTTAATAAAAAAATATTTCTTTTAACTCTTTTAACTTAGCCTATTTTTCGCAACAGGGTTTATTTTTAGTAAGCTATATTTTTGAATGCGCTAGATATTAAAGAATTAGGTTTGTTTTTTAAATTTGGATTATCTGACCATAATTTTAACTTTAGTTATTTGCTATGCTGATGGTGACTTTTGGGAAAAGAGTCTGCAAAATCATTATTTAGAAGTCATCAATTTACAAACTGCCAGACTTTCTTAACAGAAAAATAATATGATTAACCTAATTCTTTCAAAAATTAATAGAGAAATACACAGGTTAGTAAAAAGATTCCATTTTCCTAAAATTGTTTCTGTCTTACTAACTCTTATTTTGATAATCCATTTTATAGGTGGTGTACTTTTGTTTATCCCGTCACTTCAAGAAGTCCAGGCTGCCCCTGGTTGGTTGGGAAATTGGCAACACAGGAGAGAAATAACAATAGACCATACTAAAATAGATAGTGATATAACAGGACTTCCCATTGTTCTAAAAGGTGGGATTTCGGTCGGACAGAATAATGCCGATGTTTCCTCTATTTTTGACGAAGTAGGTGACAATTGGCAAAAAATAGCTGTGACTAAATCAGATGGTACAACTCAATTATACGTTGAAAAAGAAAAGTGGGATCCAATCAATAAGGAGTTTATTTTGCACGTTTCAAAATCAGATTGGGTTATTTCAAGTTCTACTGATACCAAATTATACATCTATTATGATAATTCTCAACCGGATAATACTACTTATGTCGGAGACATTGGTTCAAGACCAGAAGTTTACAATTCAAATTACAAAGGAGTATGGCATTTAGCAGAGGATCCTTCAGATACTGCTTCCAAAATAAAGGATTCGACGGCTAACAATAACGATGGAACAAGTTATGGCTTTATGGATTCGGATGATTTGGTTTTGGGTAAAGTTAATGGTGCTTTAGATTTTGATGGATTGGATGATTATATAGATATAACACACGATTCTCTTTTATCTTTGCCTACGACTTTTAATTTTACAGTATTATTTTGGTTTAATGCAAACGGTAATGCCGTGAGTAAAGCAGCCTTAACTTTTCAAGGTACAGATGATTTAAGTTTTTATCCGAATGATAACTATTTGGGTTCAGGCGGGACAAGGATTTTTTGGAGAAATTTGGGTAAGAATATCATAGACGAAGCCGGCTCTGACTTATCAAATCAATGGCATCAATTTGCTTTTGTTAGTCGAGCATCAAATAATCACCAGACATATAGAGATGGTGTTTTAGTTGGGACTTCTTCTGCTTCTGCAGCGGCTGGTCCGTTTTCTAAAGTTTATATTGGAGCCTTTGAACCTCTTGATCAAAATTTTCCAGGGAAAATAGATGAAGTAATGATTTTGGATACTGCTTTGAGCGAATCTGAAATAAAAGCTCTTTATTATTCACAAATTGATAGTTTGGTTAGTTGGGGTGAAGAGGAATACAATAATTATTTTAAAGTAACAGGGGCAGGTACAATGACTGCAGGAGAAAGTAACGAATTAACAATAACTGCTTACGATTCAAGTGGTAATGTACTAACAAGCTATACTGGGAATAAATTGTTAACCTTTTCCGGACCTTCATCTGCTCCTGATGGAACAACTCCTACAATAGAGGGAGTAAATATTGGTTCTCCTGTTATGGTGCATTTTACTAATGGTGTATCTGATCCTGGAGCAGTCACTTTAATAGCTTACAAAGCTGAAACAACAACTATTGATGTTACTGATGGAACTATTGATTCAACAGGTGACCCTTCTTATGATTTAGATTTGGTTGTAAATCCAGGTTCTCCTGATAATCTTAACTTTTCCCAACAACCGACTAATACCTCAGTAAAAGAAACTATTTTACCTCCTATAACTGTTGAAATAAGGGACCAATACAATAATCTTTGTACTAATGACAATTCTACTAATGTATCAATAGAGATAAACAACAACCCGGGAGGAGGGACTTTATCTGGAACAACCATTAAAACTGCTTCAAGTGGTGTAGCTGTTTTTAATGATTTAAGTATCAATAGAACAGGAACTGGCTATACTTTAGACGCTACTTCTCCTGGTTTAACCAAAGCCACTTCTGATAGTTTCAATATTATAGCGGCTACTCACAGTTGGCCATTTACTACTTCCTCAAATTATACTTTTGACTCTGATAAAATTGAAATATCACTCGGCCAAACCATGCTTAAGCAAATAAGCGTTCCCTATGACTATATAAAAATATCCGTTGATTCAACAACCCACAATGACTACGGTTTATCCTATCCAATCACATATGAATTTTCTATTCCTCCAGGTTCTTCTAACCTTAAAGCATATAAAAGATATACCGAAGATGGAAACTGGACACAGATTACAGAAAAAACAAGCAGTGATTTCTTTAATGGCATTGAAGCAGTAAGGTTTGATTACTCAAATAATAGAGCTTATATTTCTGTTGCTTTTAGTAGCACAAGTGATGAAATTCATCTGAAGATTACTGACGCATGGGATCAAATTGTGGATGTAACCTATCAAGGCATTCCGGATTATTATGATAACAGAGACGCAGCAGTAGTTGCCACTGCTGATGACTGGGATGGTGATGAATTAAATAATACAGGGTTTCAAAACGCCTGCGATGCATTTACTAGTAGAAATATTTGGCTTACTCCAGGAATAATAACTCACGGAGTGCGAAAATATAATCATCCGGCTGCAATTTGGAGTGACATTCAACCTAAAATAGATGCTGGCTATATTGAACCAGCATCTCATTCAAGAGAACATCTTGGCAATATATATTCCTATTACTATACCGGAACCCACACTGGTTCTGATAACGAGCAATACACCATGACAGATTCTGAAGCAAGCTTCCCCGTAGATGCTGATGGTTATACTCGTAATTTGGTTGGCTGGACAATTGTTAATAGTACTGATGGCAGTTCTTGTACAATAACTTCCAGCAACGCAACATCAATTACTTGCTCTGCAGGGCTCTCTGGAGGAACTGATAATGATTGGGATAACGGTGACAGTTATGTCATTGATAGATACGACGAGGAAATTGGCGATTCAAAAACTGAGATAATTAATAATTTAGATTTACCTGATTTAAATAAAAAAAATTCTTCAGAGTATGTTTATGCTTGGCTACGACCCTATGGACATTCTGATTTTACTATTCAGCAAAAAATAAAAGAATATAAGTACATAGTTGATAGAATTACAGATTCTGACGACGATTCATTCTCAGACGCTTCGTTTGCAAATGGCCATTATACTGTCGGTGGTTCTCTTTGGTTGGAGGATGGTGATTTAACTACTGCCAATAATAAATTTGATTCAGTAGTAAATGCTGGAGGTATTTATCATATGATGATGCATCCAAAAAATATTGACTGGTCTACTGGATGGCAGTTACAACATTTAGATTATATTAAAGGAAAGACAAATATATGGTATGTGGGATTTGGCCATTTATATTTATATCATTATATTGATGACCAGAACAAAGTTAGCGTTACGAAGATAGGAGAATCTACTGGTCCATATTATGCTACTGATAATCCTACTATTCAACCAACTGTCGCTAATTCCTTAAACTTTACTTCTTTATCTACTTTTACTGAAACAGCTACTAAAAATGGCGGAGAGATAAAATATGTTTTAAGCAATGACAGCGGTGCTACTTGGTTATATTATTATGATTCTGGCTGGACAACTTCTGATGGTACTTATAGTCAATCTAATACAGCCGAAGAAATAAATGATAACATTTCCACCTTCCCAACAGGCGATGGAAACTTTTTATTTAAGGCGTTTTTACATTCAGATGGCTTCCAATTAGTCCAATTAGATAATATTGAAGTAACTTATTCTGTTAATACTGCTCCCTCTGCTACTTTTGACAATGATTTCTCAACTTGGGAATCTGGTGATGTAATGGTAAATTATAATTTAATTGATGATGAAAGCGATACTTTAAACATTTCCCAAACTGTTTCATCAGGTATTGAGTATTCAACTGATGGTTCAACTTGGTATGACACTACAGATGCAGGCGGTGCATCAGAAGGATTGACAGGATTAAATAGTACCTCTACTCCGGGTACTGACCATATCTTTATTTGGGATAGCACTGCCGATTTACCTAATATAGAAGATAGCACAGTTTATCTGAGAATCAGACCAAATGATGGCATAGTTAGCGCTGATTCCTGGGTGACTTCCACTGCTTTTGGAATCGACAATGTAGCTCCTTCATCGGTTGGCGCTCCAAGTTTTGGGACAATCACTACTTCATCAATCGAGATTATCAAACCGTCAACTGTAACAGAAAACGGCTCTGGGCTTTATCAATGGCAAGTAAGGAGGAATGGCACAACTGAATTAGGATTTAATGAAATTAGTATAACCTCAATTATTGACTCATCTTTAGCAGAAAATACTCAATATACTTATGATGTACAATTTAAGGATAATGTAAGTAATATTTCTAATTACGGAACATCAGCAACAAGATATACTTTAGTTGATACGCCTTCCAATTTAGTTGCTTCTTCAGTCAGTACGAATAGTATCACTTTATCTGTAGATAGTTTCCCCAATGACGATTCTGGCTCTTCTGGCTATTATTTTGAAAATACTACTACTGGTTCTAATTCTGGTTGGATTCAAACCAATTCTTGGCAAGATACAGGACTCTCTTGTGGTACTTCATATACTTACATAGTTAAATATAGAAATGGAGATGGAGTTGAAACTAATACTATTTCTTTAGTCCAATCTACAAATAACTGTAGCGGAGGAAGAATGCCGAGCGTTTGGTATAACCCACCCACCCCTCCAGCTCCAACAGCAGAAAATCCTCAAGGAGGATTCAGAATTATCATTAATGATGGAGACAAGATAACTAATAGTCGGTTTGTAACCTTAAAATTATTTGCCGGTTCTGATACAGAAAGGATGGAAATTTCTAATAATCCTGATTTTACAGGAATAGATTCAACCGGCCAAATTCCTTATCAACCTTCATATAGTTGGGATATTTGCGAAGGTCAAGAAGAATGTCCTAATGGGATTTATACTATTTATGCTAAATTTTTTACGCCATGGAGTAAATCTTCTGAAGTTGTTTCTGATTCTATTATTCTTGATGTTACTTCTAAAAAAGAGAAAAAAGAAGAAATTATTCCTAAACCAAAAGAAATTTCTGAAGTTTCCTCTAGAGAGAGGCCTATTATTAAACCAAAATTAACTGGAGAGTTCTCTGTACCAGAAGTATCGACTTCATCAGTTTCATCTACTCTTAAGGAACCTTCAAACCCGTCTACTTCGGGAGAAATCAAAGCGAATATTCTAACTTTCACTTCAACCCAAGGTAATATTGTTATTAAGTCCAATACTTCTCAAAAATTCTTTAAATTAGTTACCGGTTTAAAATTAAAAATAGTTATCAAGCCATTAAGACCTGCCCAAGAAGTTAAAGTGACTATTATTTTCAATAAACCTAGAGAAAGTAGTAGTATAAATAATGATAAATTTGCTTCTCCTTTTATCACTCCTGTAGTGCATGCGCAAACTCGACAAGTAGCAGAATATACTTTAACCGACAAAGATGGAGATGGGGTTTTTGAGGGAGAAATTAAAATGCCAGAAGTAGCCGGGGAATATACTATTAAAACCACCCTTTATTATAAGGATGGAACAATTGAAGATGTCGAAACTGAAACTGTAATTGATCCTAAAGGATATATTTATCAATCAGTCAATGGTAAACAATTACGAATTCCGAACGCAAAAATTTCCCTCTATGTCTTTAATTCAAAAACAAACAAATTTGAACTATGGGAAGCACAGAAATATGACCAAGAAAACCCACAGGTGACAGATAAAACAGGCGAATACTATTTTTTGGTACCAGAAGGAAAATATTATCTCACTGTTACTGCTTCTGGCTATCAAGATTATCAATCAGAGGAATTTGAGATAAAAGAAGGAGATATTATTACTTCAAAGATTAAGCTTACACCAATCAAGAAATTCAATTGGCAATGGCTGATATTTCTTGCTATATTGATAGCAGGAATTATTATTGCAATTTTTATCAAAAGAAAAAATATCAATAAAATTTGTTAAAAAATAAGAGTTGAACTAGCAGTTTTCTATTAAACGCAAAAAATCCGTCGGTGTGTTAATCCCGCCGGCTGATTTTTGTTTTATTATTTAAGCCCTGTTATCCCCGCAACTAATTAGGCGGCAAATTAGTGAAGCCCTTAAGAAGAAACGAATTTTTTCAAACTAAGCAGAATCTGGATTAACTTCTTTTTCAATTTTACCCTCCTTTTTAAAGAATTGATTATCAATTATATTTAAAATTTTATTTTTATGGACCAGAGCGGATTCGAACCGCTGACCTCCTGCTTGCAAAGCAGGCGTTCTAACCAACTGAACTACTGGCCCTTAATAGCCCCCTTTATGCTTGGGAGCAAAAATGGCTATTAAAATATCATTAATCCAGCCAGTTGCCAAAAAGAAACCGATAAAAATCGCTAATATCCCTATTAGTTTGTAAGCTAAATAAGAACCACCTTCAGTTGATATATATTTCTCTGCCCAACCAATCCGACCAAAAAAATTGTAAAACCATATTGTTTTCCAGACCATCAAAAATCCGACAATCATTATAATAATTCCAATGATAATATTAGCCATTTTTTTGAGTAATACTTTTAAAATGGTGGACGGTGTAGGAATCGAACCTACAACCTCTTCGGTGTAAACGAAGCGCTCTACCGTTGAGCTAACCGTCCATATGGTGCTGGGAGGGAGATTCGAACTCCCACAGCTATTAAATAGCTACTGGCCCCTCAAGCCAGCGTGTCTACCAATTCCACCATCCCAGCCCAGATTAAGAGATTTTCTTTTCTCTTAATCTCTTTTTGTAATTTCTTAAATAGTAAAGTTTTGCTCGGCGTATTTTTGCCTGCTTTAAAAATTCTATTTTAACAATATTAGGAGAATGGAGAGGGAAAATTTTTTCTACGCCAATCCCGTTAGAGACCTTTCTTACAGTAATGGTTGCTCCTTTTTCATTACCATGTTTTCTAGCCAAGACAATACCTTCAAAAATTTGAATTCTTTCCTTTTCTCCTTTTGGTCCTTTTTCTTTAATTTTTTGATGGACCCTTACCGTCATTCCCGGCTTTACTTTTTCCCGCCAGTCGTTTTTTTCTTCAGTCATATCTTTAATTAATTATATAAGTATAAATAATCCTAAACAAGATTTTCTTTTTTGTCAATTCTTATTAAGTTTTTCAAAAATTCTTTTAAGTTTTTAGGTAAAGAAATTTGAAATTCTCTCCATTGATTTTTTAAATCAAAAAAGCCTAATTTAACTGCGCAAAGAAAAAGAGTTGAGAAATTTTTAGGTTGCTTAAATTTTTTAAAACGATAAATTTTATCACCAACTATTGGATGGCCAATTGACTTAAAATGAACCCTTATCTGATGAGTTCGTCCAGTTTTTGTTTCTACTCGAACCAAACTATATTTTTCTTTTTGATTGTTAGGGTTTAAGTAATAATCCTTTAATTGAAATTTAGTCAGGGCAGTTCGCCATTTTTTGCCGGTTAAAATATTCATTTTCAATCCTTTTGAGCGACTAATCGGAGAACTAATTTCCCCTTCTTTTTCTTTAAGCCAATCATAGACCAAAATAAGATATTCCTTTTTAACTAAATGATTTAAAAATTGTTTTTTTAAGTGTTTAAAGGCATTTTGGTTTCGAGCAATGACGAGCAAGCCAGAAGCGTCTTTGTCTAAGCGATGAACAATGCCTGGCCTTAATTTATTTTCTCCAACTTTTCTTATTTCAGGATATTGATAAAGTAAAAAATTAACTAAAGTATTTTGAAGATGATTTGCTGTTGGATGCACTATCAAGCCAGCGGGTTTATTGATGACCAAGAAATTTTTATTTTCAAAAATAATTTCTATTTCTCCTTTTTGAGGAGTTAGTTCTTTCTGTTTTTTTATCTTTATCTCAACTATGTCTTCTTTTTTGAGAAGATAATCAGGGCATACCCTTTTTTGGTTAACCAAAATTTTTCCCTCTTTTATAAACTTCTGGAAAGTTGAACGACTAAAACCAGCAATTTTTTCTACTAAGAATTTATCTATTCTTTTTTTATTTTGGGAGTTGTAAATAAAAGTTTTTTCCATAATTCTATTATAATACGACTGGACAAAAAGAGAAATTTTTATTAGGATAAAGAAAAATTAGAGAATCAAGAGATGAGAGAAAGAGAAAATTCAATTTATTATCCCCAGTTGGAAGAGATTGAAAAAGGAAATAAAGAAAGGAAATTAGATACGCCTGAATCAATCCGAGAAAAATTGGCTTTAGCCAGAGAAGGCAAAGAAAAAGTAAAAATTGTCAGAGAAATTCCCTTAGGTATTGTTGAGGAAACAGTTTATGCTGTAGATTATAATAAGACAACAAAAGTTTTTGTTACTGAGTCTTTAATAATTAAGACAAAAGAAGGCAAGGAGGTAAATCTGGCTAAATTTCTTAATAAAGACACTATCTTGACAAGGGTTGCTTATAATAAAGAATTTTATCAAAACGAAGAAAAGAGAATAGATCCTTATGGTCTTTATCCAGTGAGAGATGAAAATGACAGAATTATTTTAAGAATAATTTCTTATGGTTCATTACAAGAAGATGGGAGTCGTTTGTCTCTCTTACATGAGATTGGCCATAGCCATGAGCCAAAGGAATTAACAAACAATGTCTTTCGTGCTCAGTCCAGAATAGAAGATGATATTGAAGAAGCAAAATTAGAAGAGAGAATTTTCCCTACAGATAAGGAAATTTTAGTTAAACTTCCTAAAAGTCGGCCTTGGCCAGTTTCTTTAAGGCACTTTTTGAAATTTCATCAATTGCGAGCCAGAGAAGAAAGAAATGCCTGGGCTTATGCTCTAAAGGTTTTTAAAAATTTAAAAAATAGAGGAATAAATTTAGAACCTAATCTTCCTACAACTAAAGATTTGGAAAAGTATATCCATGGAGAAATTGCTTTAGGCAGTTATGAGATTGGTTTATTGAGAGAACAACTGGGAGAAAAAACTAAGGCAAAGGTATATGGTCTTTATACAAAAAAGTTTTATCGTTTTTTCTTAGAACAAAAAAAGAAAAGAAAAAGATAAATTTATTAAAAAGTAAACAAAATCAAGGCGTTTGATATGAAAACTATTAAAAAAATATATTATTTTATTTCTTTAAGCCCCCGTAGTTCAATGGATAGAACACCAGCCTTCTAAGCTGGTTATAGAGGTTCGATTCCTCTCGGGGGTATTTTTACTTAAAAATAGTTTTAATCTATTTACGATATTATTTTCGTAAATAGAAAAGGAGTTTTAAACTATGTTTAATCCAGAAACAAGAAATTTATCTCCTGAAGAAATGGGTATAAAGCCAGAGGAGATGAGTATTAAAAAACAAGAAAAAGTAGAAGAAGAAGAAAAGGATTCAAAATTGAAGAAAGCAATGGACTCTCTGGAAAAAGGAGATTATGATAATGCTTATATTCTCAGTACTAGATTGAAAAATCCAGCAGAGATAACTGAAATGGCTCAAAGGTTTAGAGGCAAGCACAATGATTATGCGGAGCGACTTGCTCAAAAGGCAGAAAAATTGGAAAAAATGCAAAGAATGTTTGGGAAGAAATAAAAAATATATTTTAAAATTTTCTCTTATTTAAAAAGAAATTTTCTTGATAAATTATCTTAGGAGTGTTAGGATTTCTTCAGAAAAGAAATAATTAAACTAATTATGAAAAAATCAGAAACTTCGCAAAAATCAACTGATAATTATCATCCTCAAGAAATAGAGGAAAAGTGGCAGAAAATTTGGCAAGAGAAGGGTCTTCATAAAACTAATGACAAAGCAAAAGGAGAAAAATTTTATTGTTTAGATATGTTCCCCTATCCTTCAGGAGAAGGACTTCATGTTGGTCATATGCGCGGTTATACTTTTTCTGATGTTATTGCCCGAAAGAAAAGAATGGAAAAATATAATGTTCTTCATCCAATGGGGTTTGACGCTTTTGGTTTACCTGCAGAAAATTATGCTTTGACCCATAATATCCCTCCTCAAGTTAGCGTAAAAAAGAATATTGCTAATTTTCGGCGCGATTTAAATCGCGCTGGTTTGAGTTATGATTGGGAAAGAGAAATCATTACCTGTAATTATGATTATTATAAATGGACTCAATGGTTGTTTCTTCAATTGTATAAAAAAGGATTGGCTTATCGGAAACAAGCACCAGTAAACTGGTGCCCTCACTGTCAGGCATCTTTAGCCAACGAAGAAGTAGTTGATGGAAAATGTGAAAGATGTGGCACAAAAGTAGAGAAAAAAATGCTTACTCAGTGGTTTATTAAAATCACAGATTATGCTGACCGTTTAATTGATGATTTAGACCTTTTAGATTGGCCAGAAAAAGTGAAAACAATGCAAAAGAACTGGATAGGCAGAAGTTATGGCGTAGAATTTTCTTTAGAAATTTTTTATCAAGGTAAGAAAAAATTAAAATTAAAAGATGTTAAAGATATTTCTCCTATTTTTATTAATTCAGGCAAGCCAGAAGATCCTCTAAGATTAAAAGTTTTTACTACCAGAATTGATACTATTTTTGGTATGACCTACGTTGTTCTTTCTCCAGAACACCCCTTGGTCCCTTATTTAGTTACTCCTGATAAAGAAGTTGAAGTTCAAAAATATATCAAAAAAGCCAAGGAAATGTCAGAAATTGAACGGAGTAATCAAGAAAGAGAAAAAACCGGTGTTTTTACTGGTTCTTATGCTATAAATCCGGTTAATGGAGTTAAGGTTCCTATTTGGCTGGCTGATTATGTTCTTTTAGATTATGGAACTGGAGCAATAATGGCTGTGCCGGCTCATGACGAACGGGATTTTGCTTTTGCTGAAAAATACAATTTAGATATTATTGAGGTTATTAGGCCAGAGAAAGGACATTCGCAGATAGAAAAAGGTGCCTTTATTGAAGATGGGATTTTAGTTAATTCAGGAGAATTTTCTGGTCTATCTTCATCTAAAGCCAGAGAAGAGATTGCTCTTTGGTTAGAAAAAAGAGGAATTGGTTCAGTAACTAAGAAATATCATTTACGCGATTGGTTAATTTCTCGCCAAAGATATTGGGGAGCACCTATTCCTATTGTTTATTGTGAAAAATGTGGAGAAGTGCCTGTGCCTGAGGAACAATTGCCAGTTCTTTTGCCAGAAATAAAAGATTTTAAGCCAACAGGAACCGGAGAATCACCTTTAGCCAAAGTTAAAGAATTTGTTGAAACAACTTGTCCTAAATGCGGTGGTCCAGCCCGTAGAGAAACGGATACAATTTCTCAATGGGTTTGTTCTTCTTGGTATTTTACTCGCTATGCTGATCCTAAAAATGATAAGAAGATATTTTCTTCTAAAAAAGTAAAGAAGTGGCTTCCAGTTGATTTATATATTGGTGGTATAGAGCATGCTATTCTTCACCTTCTTTATGCGCGGTTTATGACTAAGTTTATGTTTGATATTGGTTTGGTAGAATTTGAAGAGCCATTTTTAAAACTTTTTAATCAAGGAATGATTTATTATAAAGGTGAAAAGATGAGTAAATCAAAAGGGAATGTAGTTGGTTTAGATGAGTTTTTTGAGAAATACGGCGCAGATACAATGAGAGTTTATGAACTTTTTATGGGTCCGGCAGAATATGATGTAGAATGGAATGACCGAGGAGTAGTTGGCGTCTATCGATTTTTAGAAAAAGTTTGGAATTTAGTTATTTCTTATCTTAAATTATCTTCAGAGGAAAAAGAGGCATTAGAAGATAAAGACCTTAGTTTAGAATTAGAAAGAATAAGACATAAGACAATAAAAAAGGTTTCTGAAGATATTGATAATTTTCGTTTTAATACAGCAGTCAGTGCTTTGATGGAATATTTAAATAAACTTCGTGAAGTGTCTTTTAAGGAAATTACTCAGCCAAGGATTTATTTAGAAACATTATTGAAACTTTTAGCCCCGGCAGCGCCACATATTTGTGAAGAACTTTGGCAAAGATTAGGCCATCAGGAAACCATTTTCAAGGAGGATTGGCCAAAATATAACCCTGATTTAATCATTGAGGAAGAGAAAGAATTAGTTATTCAAGTAAATGGGAAAGTAAGAGATAAAATTAGAATAAAAATTAATCTTCCAGAAGAAGAAATAAGAAAATTAGTTTTATCTCGAGAAAAAGTTAAAAAGTATATTCAAGGCAAGCAGATTAAGAAGGTTATTTATGTCTATGGAAAGTTGGTTAATGTAGTGGTAGAATAATATATATGAATGTTTTTTCTTTAAAGACAATTAAATATATCTTTAGAAAATATCATTTCTGTCCTCAAAAAAAATGGGGGCAGATTTTTTTAACTTCTCCTTCAGTGGCAAAAAGGATGGTTGAAGCGGCTAACTTAAGGAAAGAAGATGTTGTTTTAGAAATTGGCGCTGGTTTAGGCGCTTTAACTTTTTCTTTAGCAAAAGAAGCAGGGAGAGTAATTGCTTTAGAAAAGGATAAAAAACTATTTTCTTTTTTAGAGGAAGAGATAAAGAAAAGACAAATAGAAAATGTTGAAGTGATTTTAGCCGATGCTTTAAATTTTTTTCAAGATAAAAATTGGTTAAGAAAATTTAAATCAAAAGAAATTAAAATTGTTGCCAACTTACCTTATCAGATTACTGGTATTTTTTTAAGAAAAGTTTTAGAAAAATTTCCTGAAATAAAAGAGATGATTTTAATGGTTCAAAAAGAAGTAGGAGAGAAAATAATTGCTTCTTCAGGTAAAGAGAATATTCTTTCTCTATCAGTTAAATTTTACGCTCAAGTAGAATCACTTTTTTCTGTCTCTAAAAATAATTTTTTCCCAAAGCCAAAGGTTGATTCTTTAGTTATAAGAATAAGAAGAAAGAGAAAAAAGATTAGTCAAGAAGAAGAAAAAAAATTTTTTTCTTTGATTAAAGCCGCTTTTTCCGCTAAAAGGAGAAAATTAAAGAATAATCTTGCTTCTTTTTTTAAAAATAAAAATTGGCAAAAAACTTTAGAGAAAAAGGGGATTAATTTGGAACAACGGGCAGAAGAACTGAGTTTGTCTGACTGGCTAAAATTAATAAAATAGAATATAATATATTAGAAGCAGAAATTGATAAATAGATATGGATAAAGAAATAGAAAAAGAAATAGAAATAGAAAAAGAGGAGTTTGAAGATGATTTTCCTCAAAAAACTTCAAATAAAAGAAGTTTAATGGTCTTCTTTCTTTTTACTTTATCTTTAATAGTTATTATTGCTGGTTTCACTTTAATTAAAAATCAAATTAAAAGCCCTTTTAGCAAAAAAGTGGGTTGGGAACTTTTTAAAAAACAAGAAGAAATAAAAAGAGTTGCTTTATTAAAAACAAAAGATACGGATAAAGATAAACTTTCTGACTTTGATGAATTATATATTTATCACACTAGTCCTTATTTAGAAGATACTGATTCTGACGGGTATTCAGA
>CAYTBZ010000004.1:32792-39055 GCA_964436275.1 uncultured Gammaproteobacteria bacterium
ACCTTGGATAAATTGGATGACCAAACTTTAAAGCAGGCCTATCAGGAAACCCTTGAGGAATTAAAAAAGAATAATTCTCTAAATTCTTTAAATAATACTAATTCTTCTTTGAATAATTTATCAGGTAATGATTTTAAGTCAGTAATTGAGAAAATGAGCCCAGAGCAGATTAGAGAACTTCTTATTGCCTCAGGTATGGATGAAAATTTTTTAAAAGAGTTTGATGATAATACTTTAAAGCAAATGCTTTTAGAAACTCTTGCTCAATAAAACAAAAAGAATTAAAATATAAAAAAGAGGATAAAAATAAAAATGACTAAAAGAAAGAAAATTCTTATCATTTTTCTCTTAATAATTTTGGTTTTTCAGTCTTCTTTTCTCTTTTTGTTTAGGCCAAAGGAGACGAGAGGACAGTTTATAGTTGATGCCCCTGCTCACGAAGCAAGGGTGGATTTGAGAACAGTTATTAATTTTATTAAAGAATATGGGATTGCTCAGGTGCTTGATAGCACAATCGAAATGTTTATTAATCGATTTGCTTATAATTTGGCTGTAGCACTTGTTAAGGGTTTTCAAGGTCAAAAGCCCTTGTTTTATATAAAACGTTATTGGAGAGATTATCTTCATGATGCAGCCGGTGCGGCTAAAGGAGAATTTTTTGGCAGAATAAGTGGAAAAAGTAAATGGAATAAAATTGGTTTTGATTTTTGTGAACCAAGTTTTCCTTCAACAAAATTAAAATTTACTTTAGGTTTAGCCATTCAAGCAGAAAAACCAATTCCTAAATGCGAATGGCAAGATGTAAAAAGAAATTGGGATGCTTTTAAAGCACAAGCATATTCAGGAGAATTTTTAAGAAATTTTCAATTGGAATTCCAAAGAAATTCTGAATTAGGTTTAGGTCTAAGATTAACTACTCGTTGGGCTGAATGGCAAGAAGAAAGAAAAGTAGAGGCTACTTATGAGAGATTAGAAGGTCAGTGGTTTAAACCTATTACTGATGTTATTTCTGGGAAAGTTAAAACGCCAAGCAAAATGGTTGAACAATTGTCTGAAGAACTTCTAAAGACAGGTACAAAAAAATTTGAGTTCAAGACAGCCCTTCGTTTATCTTATAAAAATATTCTTCTTCCTTTTTTATCTACTTTTACCCAAACTCTGGCTTCAAAACTTTTAGAGCATACTCTGGAAAGAGGATTGTGGTCTGCTTATAGTTTGATTGAAACAGGAACTGGAGCAGGAAGTTGGGGTTCACTAACAAGAGGAAGGGGTTTAAGAAGGGCAAGACAAAATGTAGAAGCAATTTTTGCTGATTTATTAGTGACTAAAATTCAACCCGGTGGAGAAATTGATATTGTTTCTCAATTTAGTGTTTGTCCGGCAAACAGAGAATATGCTTCAAGTTATAATTGCGTCATTGATAGTGGATTTGCTGAAGCAATTAGGAGAAAATTGACTATTAGAGAAGCAATTGAAAAGGGTTATCTTCATGGCGAATGGTTAGTTGCTCAACCAGGCCTGCCTGATGGACCGGATGATTATTTACAAAGATACTCTTTAACTAATATTAAGAAATTAAGAGAGGCAATGATTGTTCCTTTAGGATTAGAGATAGCCGCTCGTTTAATTAATTCTGGCCAAACTCCTTATCAGCAAGTTAGTTTAAATGAAATTGTCTCTCATTATCATAATGCCCATTATAATCCTGCTGACCCTTCTACCGATATTCCTGATAGTCCTTGGTGGCATCTGGTTGATCCGGATTGGGTTTTAGCAGCGCCAATTACTCGCTGCGCAGCCAGGGTTAATGGTCCTATTCCTTTAACTAAAGAAACAGGAGACAGGAGAGAAGGATGCGTTGCTTTACAAACTTGTTTAAGAAGAAGCGCTGCTGGTGTTTGTACTTCCTGGGGATATTGTACCAAGACAAAACTTGGTTTTGATTTTGAAGCCGACCCCTGTCCTTCTTATTATGCTACTTGTCAAACCTATACGCGGGAAAAAGATAATCAAACCTTTTCCTTTATTAAAAATACTCTTGATTTTAGTAAATGTAATGAAAATAATTATGGCTGTCAGTGGTATAGTTTAAGTCAAAATGATGAGGGAGAATGGCAAGAAGATGCAAGAATTTATTTAAATCATAATGTTCAGGAATGCGATGCTCATAATGATGGTTGTTCCCATTTTATTCGTTTAAGAGATAGCGAGGGGAATTTACTCTCTCCTGAAGAATTAAATTCAGTTATATCTTCGGTTCAAAGCGCTTATCCAGAAGAAACTTATGATGACTATGGAACAGTAGAAAATTTTTATTTGAAAAAAGCGCCTGATTATTATCATTGCTACGATGATGATAGTGAAAACGATTCTCCTTTTTGCTCTCAATATGCGGCAAAATGTAGTCGAAAAGATGTTGGTTGTCAAAAATATACTCCTTTAAAAGGAGGACCTTGGGTTCCTGGAGTAGCCACTGATAAAGATTATTGTTTTGCTGAATGCGATGGCTATCAATCATTTTTACAAGAACCTCTTTGGTGGGATTCAGCCGATGAAGAGGGTATTTATAAGACCGATGGGTTTGTTAATTTAATTCCAAAAACAGCCAAAAAATGTTCTGCTTCAGTAGTTGGTTGTGAAGAATATACTAATTTAGATGAAGTTGCTGCTGGCGGAGAAGGAAAAGAATATTATTCTTATGTTAAAAGTTGCCAACGGCCAGAAAATAGTTTATGTAAAAGTTATTATACTTGGGAAGGAGATGACCGGGTAGGTTATCAACTTAAAGAATATAAATTGATAAGTTTTAGTGGCGGTCCTCCTTGTATTCAGATAGAAAATTCTTCAGGAAGTGTGACATCAGCCACTTGCGCTCGGGGGGCTGTTGGAGAAGATTCTTGTTATATGGGCGTTTGTAGCGAAGATGGTTCTTTGGGTTGTAATAATGATGCTGATTGTGGTGGTGCTGGTTTTTGTCTTTTAGGAGTTAATCCAGATTGTTTTGAATTTTATGATGAAGAAGGACATATTTATCATGCTTTAAAATCTAAAACAATCACTTGTGCAGAGGATTGTCATCCTTATCGCAAGACCCCGGTTGATGTTACTGGTGATGGAATTTTTGATAAAAATGATTGTCCAGCAGGTCATTGGAATGAAGCAACTCATTCTTGTCTTTTCACCTTAATTCCTTCAGAAGGAAGAGTTTGTTCAGCCAATGATGTTGGTTGTCGAGAATATCGGGGTAATGCGTTTGGTAATATCCAAGAGATATTTAAAGATAATTTTGAAGAAGAAGGTTTTGAAAAATGGGATTGCTCTGAGTCAGATTGTCATATTTCTACTGAATCAGTTTATCTTGGCGGTTATTCTTTATGGACAGCCGGCCGGGTTAAACGAGATGTAAGTTCCTTAATTAAAAATGATAAGGCATATATTTTAACTTTTCTGGCTAAAGCAAAAAATAGCCGGACCAAATTAAATAAAATTTATTTTAACAATGCTCCTACCAGCCGAGATTATTTTGATACTAATCTTAGTTTAAGCACTGATTGGCAGGTTTATAATGTAGGACCAATTTATTCAGGAAATTGGGGCGATGAAACTACTTCTTTGATATTTAGGGCAAGTGGAGAGGTATTTTTGGATAATGTTGTTTTAAAGGAAGTAAAAGATGACCTTTTCCTTATTGCTAATTCTTGGACTGTCCCTACTTCTTGTGATACTCCTTATCCGGGCGCTATGCTTAATTGTCAAGGTTATAAAAATTTATATAATCAACAAGTTTATTTAAAATCATTTACCCGACTTTGTTCTGAAGACAAAGTTGGTTGTCAGGCGCTTATTGACACTTATAATTCAAGTTCTCCGAAAAAAGAAGAATTTAATAAAGATAACGAAGAGCCAATTGATGATTTGACCGTGCCTCAAGATAAGTTAGTTTATTTAGTTGTTCGTAAGGATAAACTTTGTCAGAGTAAATTTAAAGGATGTACTGCTTTGGGCAAGCCGACTTTAGACCCTCTGAATAAAGTTGAATCTTATGAAAATCTTTATTTAATTAATGATCCGGATAAATATATTTCTCAAGAGGGAAACCCAATTGAGCAGCCAATTCTTTGTCAAGCATCTGAACAAGGTTGCGAAAAATTTATTGACTCTCAAGGAGGAATAAGTTATTTTGTTGACCCGGGCAATCATACTTGCGAGTATTTAGAAAATGTTGAATTAAGAACTGGTGAGTATGTTAATGGCTGGTTTATTAGTGGTTTAGTAGATAGAGATAATTATTTAGTTCCTTGCGGTGCCAGAGAGACAGGGGATGGTGTTTTTTCTGGGGGAGATTATACCCGTTTGAAAAAGGCCGGTGAAGCAAATTATCAAGGATGGGTTGGTCTTTGTCCGGGAGAATATAATCTCTGCACTGAATTTATTGACCCGATTAGTTTAACTTGTCAAGGAGGAGAAAGAGATGGTAAAACTTGCCAGAATGATAGTCAGTGTCCTGGAGGAAGGTGTCTTGGCTCCTCAGTTTATTACATTAGAAATGAAAAATTATTGAATAATGATTGTAATGGTCAGGTTTCTCGGGCAAAAGGATGTTTTCTCTTTTTAGATACTTCATTGAAAGATAGTTCAGGTAATGTAGTTGCTTATTGGAATGCTCAAAAAACTTATGCTTTAAGTCAATCAAGAAATAATGATTTAGTTAATCCTGTTTCTTGCGGTCCTTCTTCGCCAGTTTCTCCTTCACCGACTTCCTTTTTGAATATTTTCTTTAAAACAGCCCGGGCTAGAGAAATAAGCCCGCCAGTAGGAGAATGTTATAATAATGCTAATATCATTTTGAAAAAGAGTGATGTTCATCGTGATTGCGCCGAATGGTTGGCTTGCCGAAGTTGGCATTATGAATGGGATGAAAATAGTTCTCAATTCAAAAAGATTTGTACTGACTTAGGTCGTTGCCGGAAATTAGATGATAGTGGACAGGGCTGTGCTCCTGACGGCTGGGTTGATTCTTCTAATGTGGATAAAGTTTGTGAGAGTCAAAACGATTGTGGTGACCAAGTGAAAACCGGCTTGGTTTGCATTCAACGATCGCCTGCTCACAGTGAGACAAAAAGATGCACTCCAGAAAATCTTCAGGCCTGGGCTTATGCCCATCGTCAAATAAATCAAAATATTTTTGGAGCAGAATATTCTGGTTATAGTTTATTTGGTGTTTATCCTTTAGATTTATTGCAGGTAGAGAAATATGAAGATGGAAATTATTATTTGACTCATTTTACTAAATATCCTTTTACTCTTAGTTCAGGAGAAAAGATTCATAATTTAGGAGCAGGATATAGAGTTGACCAACAGCAAAATATGCCTTGTACTTTGACAGAAGAGGCAGTAGATGAAGATGGTGAGGATGATTTTATAAGTGATGATTGTCCTGGAGCAATGACTTGTTATCAACCAGGTTGTAAGGTTTCCTTACAAGGGAAATGTTTTCTTAATGGTTTTCAATGGTCTGCTTGCGAAACTGATGCTGATTGTCAGCCAAAGATAACTGGTATGGTTTGCCGAAAAGACCCTGACCCTGATTCATCTATTAAGCATTGTGTTTTCCCAAAATCCTGTCGGGGTTTTCCTGAAAAGGATTCTCCTTATCCTTTAGAAACAGAATATTCAAAAGTTAACCGTTGTCAGGTTCCTACTGATTCTGAAAACATAGTTCCTCAATATGACTTTGAAAAAGGGTGCCAATGTAATTATTTAAAAGTAAAATACGGCGATTATTATTATAGATATTATCCTTTAAGCGATGTCCAGCCACCAATTGGAGTTTGTACTAGTGGAGATAAAGAAAAGTTAGGCGAGGAGTGTGAAAATCCTTGCGATTGCTGTCTCGGACCAGTGGAAAATGGCATCTGTAAAGAGACAAATAATGTTCCTACTTGTTCTTATAAACAAGGAGAAGCAACTTATTATGGTTGGAGCGGCTATTGTTTAGAGCCAGAAATAAGTCGGGGATTACTTTATCCAACTAATCGGCCAATTTCTTGCTTAACTTGGTGGCCAGTAGATTTATCAGTTGGAGATGCTGATATATATAATCAACATTTTGATAGTGGTTATATTACCTCAGCAGATAATCGCTGGTATTGTTTAGGAGAAACCGGAGAAATAAAACTGAAAGGTGATGATAATTTTTGGAATTGTACTCATCTTCCTTCTGATGGGTTTGATGTAAATTTTGATATTAATATAGAGCCAAG
>CAYTBZ010000004.1:39155-63584 GCA_964436275.1 uncultured Gammaproteobacteria bacterium
CTCATCTTCCTTCTGATGGGTTTGATGTAAATTTTGATATTAATATAGAGCCAAGCAATAAGGCATATGTTTATAATGGCAAGTGTGGAAGCGAAAGCTGCGGACCTTTTTATTTTAATGATAATCCTGAACAAGATCCTTTCCGTAAATTAGCCATTCCTAAAGAGGCAATTAAAAACATTAAAATTACTTTAGGCGCTTCTCAGGGCGATAAAGATACTTATCTAAGTGATGATACGCCAGACAAACCACCTAGGTGGCTAAAGGACAGATTTAATGCACCTCGCGTAGAAAATTTATCTGGACAACCCGATATAGTTCTTCGCTTTACTCTTTGTGAAGAAGAATGTGATAAAGTTTGGCGAAAAAAGAAAAAAAATAGTTATCAAGTTCTTACAGATTCTCAGGGCAATTGGCAGGCCTGTTTGGCTGAAGATGCTGAGTGCCGTTTAGAATGGCATAATTGGTGCAATGACAATGATAATGTAGAAGACGATGAGAGTGATACAGGTGATGATGGTGCTAATCATTGGACAGGGGGAGGGACTTGTATGGCAGTAAAAGTTGTTTTTGATGAAGATGGCTATTTAGCCGGCCTTGATTTTAATGCCTATAATGGTTCACCTAAAGACTGGTTGGGTCTTGATACGGTTGCGGCTACAGTCGGTTTTAGGGATATAGTCATTACTTTAAGAAATGGATGTGAATATGTAGTTAATACTGATTCTTTTCCTGATGAGCCGCGAGGTTTGACTAAGGCATTGACAAATCGTTTATGGCTAGAAAGTTGGTATTTTAAAAATAAAGGAGGAGATACTCAATGTGTTCCTTATGGAGCAATTGGTCAAGGTGAAGAAAGCGTTAAGCATTTTGTGCCAATTGACTGGGAAGAAGGTTGCCATCCGGGTAGAGCAAGTGTTGCTTATAAGCTTGGGGAGGATAACCTCTTAAAAGAACTTTTTGCCCAAGTTTATGAAGTCAGAGAATTAGACAGAACAACCTTAACTTATCATAAAGTTGATTCTCAAGCATGGGATGAGCGAGGTATAGAAGGTCATTTTCCGCCTTCTCCGCCAAAAATCGCTTCTTTCCCCAATAATCAAGAAGGAAAGTTTTCAATTAATGGTATTGATAATGGAAATGTAATTTTAAGAAATGGCTTAGCAAATCTCCAATTTTATGCTTGGGCTGATAAAAACCATTTGCCTATCCGTTCAGTTATGGTAGATTGGGGTGATGGAAGCAATTTTGGCGGTATTAGCGAAATGTTAGGAAGAAATCATAAAAAGCATTGTCAAAAAAGAGTTTGTACTACAGAAGAGGGAGAAAGGAGTGAAATACCTTGTGAAACTGATACAGATTGCGAAGATGAAGGGGATTATACCCATTGTGAAATAAAAGATTTTGGTGAAACCTCTAATGCTTGCGAAGAAAGATACTGGCAGTTTAGCCATTTTTATCAATGTCGAGAAAATGACGAACATTATTATAGCACTTGCCCAATTTCAGAAGTTGAAGGACCTTGTTGTCTCTATCAACCAAAAGTTTATGTTAAAGATAATTGGGATTGGTGTACTGGAACTTGTGATTACTTAGATTCAGGCGGCTGTTTTGGAGAATTTTGTAAGGAAAATGATTCCGAGCGGTGGTTATCTTTCCCTGATAGGGTAGTTGTTCCTTGGTAAAATAAATATAATTTTAAACAAAATTCCGCTTTTTAAAAAGCGGAATTTTGTTTTTCTTTTATTTTATTCTTTTTCTATCTCAATTTCGGGAAAAGAATATCTATTTTTTTTAGTTTATTTGTAAGATTAAACTTCTTGTATTCCCATTTTATTTTTTTCTTATCTACACCCAAACTTTTTAATACTTTTTCTGAACTTTCTGGTAAAAAAGGATAAAGAAGAATAGCCAAAGCATAAATGATTTGGAGAAGATTATAAAGAGTTATTTCAACTGATTTTTTATTTTCCTTTATTTTTAACCAAGGCGCTTTTTTATTAAGATATTGATTACCAAAAATGGCTAATTCAAAGATATTTTTTATTGCTTGACGAAGATGAGCATCTTCAATCAATTTTCCACTATCTTTAAAAGTATTTTTTATTTTATTTTCTACTTCTTTTTCTATGGGCAGATTGTTTTTTATTTTTCCTGAAAAATTATTTAAAGAAAATTTTATAAAACGATTAACTAAATTGCCATAAGTAGCCACTAATTCATTATTATTTCTTTGAATAAAATTTTGCCAACTAAAATCAGCATCATGAGTTTCCGGGCCATTAACAGTGAGATAATAGCGCAAAGCATCAGGATGATAGTTTTTCAAATAATCAGGAAGCCAAATTGCTTTATTTTTTGAAGTAGAAAGTTTTTCTCCTTCAATAGTTAGATATTCTGAAGAAACTATTTGGTCAGGAAGATGAAGGAGTAATCCTAAAAGAATACTTGGCCAGATAATAGTGTGAAAAGGTATATTATCTTTTCCGTGAATATAATAATGCCAGGCATTTTCATTTTTCCACCATTTTTTCCAAATATCTTTGTTTTTAACCCTTTTTGCCCAAATAAGAGAATGAGTAAAATAACCGCAAACTGCTTCAAACCAGACATAAATTCTTTTTTTCTTATATCCTTTTAAGGGAATTTCTACTCCCCAATCAATATCCCGAGTAATTGCTCTGTCTTTTAACCCTTGTTTTAGAAATTGTTTAGTATAATTTAGAGCATTGGGGCGCCAAGTTTTCTTTTCTTGAAGCCATCTTTTAAGCCCTTTTTCAAAAAAAGATAAGCGAAGAAAAAAATGTTCTGTTTTCTTTTTAATTGGTTTTGTTCCGCAAAGTTTACAGCGAGGATTAATCAATTCTTCCGGATTAAGCAAAGCGCCGCATTTTTCGCATTGATTTCCTCGCGCTTGCTCATAACCACATTTAGGACATCTCCCCTCTATATACCGGTCGGCTAAAAATTGACGGCAATGAGGGCAATAAAAAAGAGTTTGCTCTTTTTTATAAATATATCCTTTTTGATAAAGTTCTAAAAATATCTTTTGAACAATTTTTTTATGTTCTAAAGCAGTTGTTTTGCCATAGTAATCAAAAGAAAAAGAAAGTTTTTTGAAATTATCTAAAAATTCTTGATGATACTTTTCAACTATTTTTTCAGGACTAATTTTTTCTTTTTTTGCTTTTAAACTAATAGGTGTTCCATGACAATCAGAACCAGAAACAAAAAGAACTTTGTTCCCCTTAAGGCGATGGAAACGGGCGAGAATATCTGCCGGCAATAAAGCAGCAATATGGCCTAAATGAAGAGAACCATTAGCATAAGGCCAAGCCATTCCAATAAAAATATATTTTTTTTCTTTTTTAAGCATAAAATTATTATAAGCAATTTTCTAATATCTTAACTAATTTTTTATTTTTGAGCAACTAACTATTCTTGACAAAATTAAAAAATTATGCTATTCTTAAAATAAAGAAAAAAGGAGGGAAAATGTTCTTTAATATCTTTAACAAAACAGAAAAGAACTTCTTGATAGGGATGAGCATAATTTCTCTATTTCTTGTTTCACTTGGTCTTGGCGCTTCTAGTAAGGGTCTCATTATCTTTGCGATGATTTTCTTCCTCGGTCCTCTCATAGTGGTTTTCCGGATTGCTCTTCGCCGTCAGAATTTCGATTTATACGATTTCTTTTCTGACATTCTTCGCATAATCCGCGATTTTGTAATGTACGGCCTTCCTGCTTTATTCTTCCTTGGTTTGATTGTATTTGGAAATCGGTATGCTGATTACGGAGATCCGAGGATTGATGCAGCCATAATTAAGACAATGATTTACGGCATTATAATAGGTGGCATTGGTATTCTCATCTATAGCTATATTCATTTCAGGAAGAAATTGCTCAGTTAATAATTAATAAAGGGGACTTTTTGTCCCCTTTTTATTTTTGTGCTATAATTTAAGAGGATGAATAGTTTGTTTAAATTCTCTTCTTTAAAATTTCTTTTTATGGTATAATTTTAAAAAAGAGTTATATTATGATTAAAAAATTTAAAAGTTTGACTTCATTTTTCCTTTTTAAAGAAAAAAAGTGGCTTTATTCTTTTTTCTTTGTCTTAGTAATTTTTTCTTCTTTTTTTCTTTTTGCTCATCCTGCTCAAGCAGGCCTTGATAATATTGTTGCTCGGGTTTTAAGTTGGGTTTTAATGCCTATTATTTCTTTTCTTGGCCGTTTACTTATTCTTTTAATTGATATTTTAATTGGTGTTGCTCAATATAATGATTTTATTCATGCTACGGCTGTGGTTAAAGGATGGATTATTATTCGCGACCTTTGTAATATGTTCTTTATTTTAATTCTCTTGCTTATTGCTTTTGCCACTGTTTTAGGAATTGAAAAATATAATTATAAAAGATTATTGGTAAAAGTTTTAGTAGCCGCTGTTCTGATAAATTTTTCCCGGATGATTTGTGGTTTAATCATTGATTTTGCTCAAGTAATAATGATGACTTTTGTCAATGCTTTTAAGGATGCGGCTGCTGGTAATCTAACTACAGGTCTTGGTTTAAAAGAAATGCTTGAACTTAACAAACAATCGCCTCCTGAAGATATAGTCAATCCTTTTGAAATAGTAATTGCAATGCTTTTGGCTATTGTTCTGTTAATGATTGCTTTAGTTGTTGTTTCTGTTATTGTTCTTCTTTTAATTATCCGCATTGTCTATTTATGGATTTTAATTGTTCTTTCTCCTTTTGCTTTTCTTGCTAGTGCTTTGCCCGGAGGAATTGGCAGATATGGAAGTACATGGTGGAACAAATTTACCACTCAGGTTATCATTGGGCCAGTTTTGGCTTTTTTCTTTTGGCTGGCTTTATCAGTTATTGCTGCCAGCCCAGAAGGGATTTATAAAAGTCAGTTTGAGGCGAGAGGGGCTCTTTTACCTACTTCTATTAATACAGAAGTTCCTGGAGGTATTGCCGGAGGAGCCGGCGAATTTGCTGGCGGTACATTAGCCGCAACTATTTCCAGTATTGGTCAATCAGATAGGATTTTAAGTTTTGGGATTTGTATTGCTATGTTAGTTGCTTCTCTTTTAAGCGCTCAAACCTTAGGCGCGGCTGGCGGAGGTATTGCTGGTCGGACGGTTGGGAAGATGCAGGCAGTAGGAGCAATGCCTTTTAAAAGAGCAGCGGCTCGGGCTAAAGGATTTTATCAAAGAGAATTAAAAGGAGGAGGGAAAATGCTTTGGGGTAAATTGGCTGAAAAAAAGCCAGGAATAATGCGTGTTTTAGCCGGTTCTGAAAAACAAAGATTAAGATGGGTAGCTAAAGGCGAACGAGCCAAACAAGAAAAAATAAAAGCCCATGGAGAGTATTATGGAGTAGAAGATATGAACATTAGCCAATTAAAAAAATTCCAAAAGACCGGTGGGATTTCAGCAGCAATGGCTTCAAAAATGCTTTTAGATAAAGGAGAAATTAAGAGAAGTGATGAAGCAAAAGCCGCTGCTCGTAACTTTAGAAAATATGGTTTTGAGGATGAGATGCATAAATTAGAAGTAGAAAGACCTCAGGATGTGATTGATACTTCAACCCGTCAAGGAAAAGTAAAACTTTATCGTCGAGTAGAAGAAGGAATAAGACAAGGTAAAAAATATGACGATCCGAGTTTTTACCAAGGAAAGAACGGCGCCTTGGTTGCTGATGCTATTGCTCGGGCATTAGGACCGAAAAAATTTGCTTCTAATTTTAAAGAATTTGACAAACAGACCAAAAAAGCAATTATTAGCGCTTTAAAGAATGCTATAATTGAAAGTCCGGAAAGAAATGATTTTGATCCAAATACTTTTGCTGGTCAGAGGAACTTCCGCCGAAGAAAGTCGCTTGCTTTAATGGATCCAGAAAATATTGTTAAATATTATAAAAAATGGGATCTTACTGGTAATCCTTTACCAAGAGATCAAATTGGTGTTCCGGAGGAAATAAATAATTACCGGGCTCAAGATTTAGTCAAAACGATTAAGCCGCTTTCTGGTGAAGATTTGGTTAAATTAAAGAAAGAAGACCTAAAACTTATTGCACCTTATTTAAGTACCGGTCAACTAAAAGGGATAGTGGAAGCCGGGGCTAGTGCTGACCAAATCAAGGCAATAAAGGATGGCATTACAGAAAGATATAATCAGTATCAACAAGAATTGCAAGCTATTAAAAATGCTATTAACACTGGTCAGTTAAGTCCTCAAGATCCTCAGGCACAGGTTTATCTTAATCAACCAGATAAGTATAAGAAATTAAAATATTATATTACTCATAATACTGCTTTTCGGTATTAATGAGGTAAAATTAACTAATGGCTTCATTTAACCCCCAAAAATTTAGTCAATTACCTAAATCTATTCAAGACCTCATTCTTTCACCAGAACTTACTCAATTTAATCAAAAAATTGAAGAAAGGTTTTCTCTTTCGGAAAAGCAATTTGATGAACTATCCCACTTAATTATGGAGGTCTTTTTTAAAGAAATTAAAGTAAAAGATTTTTTCTCCTTATTAAAAAAAAGATTAAAAATTTCCGAAGAAGAAGCCAAGGAGTTAACTCAGGAAATTTTTAAAAATTATTTTTTGCCGGCTAAAGATTATTTGAAAACTAATTTAAGTTCTTTTATAAAAGAGTCAGGAGAAAAAACAGAAAAAATTAAAGAAAGTTTGACCTTATCAGAAGAAGACAAAGAAAAAAGCAAAGAAATCAAAAAATCCTCTCCTCTTTTATTCTCTTTAGATAAGGGAGTGAAAATGGATATTCGTTCTGCTCTTAAGCAATTCAGAGAGGAGTTAGAAGAAATTTATTTAACTAAAGATTTTATCTTTTCTAAGGACTTAAATCATAAAGTTATTCCAACAGTAGTCAATTGGCTTAAAGATTATTTAGCCGAAAAAGGGGCAAAGCGCCATTCTATTGTTGAAAGGGCTGATTATCTTTTTGCCAGCAAGAATCCACAAAAGTTGTCTTCAGAAGAAAAAAAGAAAGTTTCCTTAGTTTTAAAATCTTATGATGAAGGTATCCCCTTATTTCTTCAGAAAAAGGATAAATTTTTATCAGTTTCTTTGCCCCAAGAAGAAGAATTTGCTAATGAGATTGAAGAACCAAAAACTAAAATTAGTTTATCATGGCCAAAAGAAGAGGAGGAGAAAAAAATTACTTTGCCGCGAATAGATGTTAAAAAAGAAGAAGAGGAGGAGAAAAAAGAAATTGAATCTTTAAAAAAGAAATTTCCTACGAGTTTTAATAGAGAAGAGGACAGATACAGGAAAATTCTTTCTAAAATAATTGAAAAAAGTGGGCAAAAGTTCAAGGACCCAATTCTTCAACAACGGTTTGAAGAAATTATTCTCACTAGATTAAAAGATTTAAGGGATAGATTAGAGACAAAGGAAAATTTAATAAAAAATCCTTCTGAAGGAGGACTGGGCTTAGATGAAACCAAAGCCGAAGAGATTATTTCTCTGATTGAAAAAGAAATTTCTCAGATTAAAAAAGAGGAAAAGGAAAAGACAATAAGCAAGCCAAAACCTTCTTTTAAAATTTCGCCCCCGATAAAAGAGATTAAAGAGGTAGAGAAATTACCTAGTTATCAAAAACAGAAAGTTGTTCCCTTGTCCTCGCTTAAAGAAGAAAAGATCAGTACAGAGAAAGAAGAAAAGATAAAGGTTGAAGAAAAAAGAGAAAGTAAATATCAGATTCAGAAACCAAGAAGAGAATCTAAAGCAGTTTTACCAGAAGAGGAAAAAGTTGAACCAACAAAAACTGATAAGCAAATTTCCGTAAAGAAAAAGCCAGTAATAGTTGATGTTGCTTATGTGCCCAAAGTAATTGGTCCGATAGAAGAGTTATTATCTTTAAATCTAAAAAGTTTCCGTCGTTTAGGAGAAACGGCTAAAGAAAGAGTAGAAAAAATTGAAGAAAAGATTAAACTTTTAGGAGAGGAGTCGCCTCAGAAAGAGATAAAAGCAATAGAGGCATGGCGTGGGAATAAAGTTTTTCAACTATATTTAGAAATCGGTCGACAAGGAATTGAAAAAGGTAAATCAGTAGAAGAAATTATTAGAGAAAGAAAGTTATTGGGCCAACCAACATTAGAGATGGATGAATTTCAAGCAATCACTGATTTAAATAGTAAACTTAGATATTAATTATGAAACAATTTATCGTTCCACAATTTATTGATATTGAGCCTAAAATCCTTGGTCCTTTGAATGTGAGGCAGTTTATTATTCTTATGATTTGCGGTTTACTTATTGCTGCTGAATGGAAAACGTCTAGTTTTTTCACTTTTATTGTTGAAGCAGTTTTCACTGTTTTTATTGCCGGGATTTTTGGCTTTTACAAAATAAATGGTCAACCTTTTCATTACTTTTTGCTTAATTTTATTCAATCAATGAAAAAGCCGAAATTAAGAGTATGGAAAAAAGTTCCTATTTTGATTAAAAATGCTAAAAAAGTTGAAGGTGAGGAAGAAGAAAAAACTCCTCCAACGCCAGTGAAAAAATTGCCTTTAAAAAAATTATCTGAATTAAGTTTGGTTATTGACACTGGCGGTGCTTATCGAGAAGAAGAATAATTAAACTTATGGCAGAAAAAAAAGAAAAACAAAAAGTTTCTTTTGCTTCTACTCAAAAATATTTAGATATTGCTGAAATAAGAGAAGATTGTGTTATTTTAAGAGATGGGTCTTTAAGGGCAGTCTTGTTAGTTTCTTCAGTAAATTTTTCTTTAAAATCGCCGGAAGAACAAGACGCTTTGGTTTTTGCTTATCGAAATTTTCTTAATACTTTAAGAGATTTTCCTATTCAAATTGTTATCCAGTCAAGAAAATTAGATATTGATAATTATATTGCTGATTTAAAAAGAAGGGAAAAAGAGCAGACAAATGAATTATTAAGAATACAAATGGCTGAGTATATTCAATATATCCAAGAATTAGTAGAATTAGGAGAAATTATGCGAAAAAGGTTTTTTGTTGTTGTCCCTTATAATCCCTTAGGCGATAAGTCAAGGTCATTCTTTAGCCGTTTAATTGATGTTCTTTCCCCTGTTGGAGCAGTTCGTTTAAGCAGAAAAAGGTTTGCTAAGCGTCGGGAGAAATTGTTTAAAAGAGTTGATTTTATCAAAGGTGGTTTAGAGAGTATGGGCTTAAAATCAGTAGTTTTAAACACTCAAAGTTTAATAGAATTATTTTATAGTTATTATAATCCAGTTGTTTCTCAGCAGGAAAAATTAACAGATGTAACTAAAATCCAAGTAGAGCCAGATTTAAATTATCTTAAACCAGAATAAAATGGCTAAGAAAAAATTAGAAAAAGAGATTAAAGAGAAAGAGTTGATTAAATCAGAGATTGCCTTAAGAAAGGGGATTGTTTCAGTTCGTGATTTAATTGCTCCTGCTTCTCTTAAGGTTACCCCTCATTATTTAGAATTAAGCGGTCAATATGTTCAGACCACTTTTGTGGTAACTTATCCTCGCTATCTTTCAGTAGGCTGGTTTGCTCCAATTATTAATCTTAATCTTTCCTTAGATATTGCTATGTACTTTTATCCCTTAAAGAGTGAGATAGTTTTAAAACAGTTAAGAAATAAAGTAGGAATTTTAGAAGCATCAATTACTATGGCTGCTGAAAGAGGAGCGCCGCGCAACCCATTAGAAGAGACCGCCTTTCGTGATATGGAAAAATTAAGAGATGACCTAACTCAAGGTATAGAACACTTTTTTCAATTTGCTTTATATGTAACTTATTACGCAGAAACAAAAGAGAAATTAGAACAAGTAGCCGAAAAAATAGAAGCACTTTTTGGTTCAAAATTAGTTTTTTCAAGAAGAGTATTCTATCAAGCCGAGCAAGGATTTAATTCCACACTCCCTTTATGTAATGATGAATTACGAATAAGTTTTAATATGAGTAGTTCTCCCTGCGCCTCTTCTTTCCCCTTTGTTTCAGTTGATGTTACTTCTGATTCAGGTGTTCTTTATGGTATCAATCGCCATAATAATAGTTTAATCTTGTTTGACCGTTTTTCTTTACAAAATGCTAATATGACTGTTTTTGCTACCTCAGGCGCAGGAAAAAGTTATGCCGTTAAGTTAGAGATTCTAAGGAGTTTAATGTTGGGAACTGAAGTTATTGTTATTGACCCTGAAATGGAATACAAACATCTTTGTGATGCTGTTGGCGGAAGTTATATTAATATTTCTTTATCAGCAAAAACTAAACTAAACCCTTTTGATTTGCCTCGGCCAGTTGGTGAAGAGACGAGCACCGCTGATATCATTCGGGCAGCAGTAATTACTTTAAAGGGTCTTTTAAAATTAATGATTGGCCGACGAGACGAGAGGGGTGTTCTCTATTTTACCCCTGAGGAAGATTCTATTTTAGACCGGGCTTTAATTGAAAGTTATGCTAAAAAGGATATTACTGAATCAACTGATTTGACCCAGCCAGGATTAGAAATGCCCGTTCTTTCTGATTTAGTAGAAATTCTTATGGGTATGGAAGGAGCAGAAGATTTAGTAAAAAGGTTAAAAAAATATACTGAAGGAACTTTTGCTGGCTTGCTTAATAATCTGACCAATGTAGAAACAAAAGCCCAATTGATTGTGATGAGCGTACGCGATTTGGAAGATGAATTAAAACCAATTGCTATTTATACTATTATAAATCATATTTGGAATATCGTTCGTTCAAGTTTAAAAAAGAGATTATTAGTTGTTGACGAGGCATGGTGGTTGATGCAGCAGGAAGATTCAGCAAAATTTATTTTCTCTTTAGTCAAAAGAGCAAGAAAATATTATTTAGGAGTGACAACAATTACTCAAGATGTAAGTGATTTCTTAGGTTCAGTTTATGGTCAAGCAATTTTGAATAACTCTGCTCTTCAACTCTTAATGAGACAATCTCCTTCTTCTATAGACATTGTTGCTAAAACTTTTATGCTTACTGAAGGAGAAAAGTATCTTCTTTTAGAATGTAATGTTGGCGAAGGAATATTCTTTGCTGGAGAAAAACATGCTGCAATCAAAATTGTTGCTTCTTATACTGAGGACCAATTAATTACTTCTGATCCGCGTCAACTTTTAGAAATAGAAGAAGCAAAAAAGGAGTTTGAGCAATCACTAAAACAGGAACAGAATAAATCAGGAGAGAATTTATCTCCAGAAGATAATTTACCAGTTTAATGTTTTTCTTATGAAAAAATTAAGAATTTTGATTATCATTCTGATTATTTTAGTTATTATTGCTGTGGTATCTTTTATTCTCACCTCGCCTAAAATTAAGAAGGTAAATGCTCCGCCTTCTTCAAAATCTGGATTAAATCAAAATTTAGCAAATAAACCATCTTCTCAGCGTCCAAAGATACCCAGTAGGATTAGTCCAGAGCAAAAAGAGCAGGGTAAAATAATCCAGTTAGCCACAATGTTTGCTCCTCGTTTTGGCAGTTATTCTAATCAAAGCGATTATGAAAATTTTAAAAGTTTAGAAAAGTTGATGACGCCAGAAATGAAAGAATGGACAGAAAAATTTATCAAAGAGGAAAAGGAAAAACAAAAACCAGGTCAAGTTTATTGGGGAGTGACCAGCCGAGTAATCTCTGCACGGATAAATTCTTTTGATTTAAAAAATGGTAAAGCCGAAGTTTCTGTAGTTACTCAACGACAGGAAAAAACCGGCAATCAAGAGAAACTTTACTATCAGACGCTTCTTCTGAAAATGGTAAAACAAGGAGAAGAATGGAAAGTTAGTTTTGCTCAATGGCAGAAGAAATAATTTAAGATAATATGGCTTTAACTCTTCCCCAAGAAGAACAAGTGGCAGGAGGGTCAATGAGAGAATTAGAGGACAAAAGATTAGCGCGAAAGTTGGCTTTAGAGCGACACCGAGCCCGTCAACAAGAAAAAATTCGTCAATATGCTCAGGAGCAAGCGCGGGCAATTAGCAGTGCGCTTCCAAGAGTAATGCCTGAAAGAACAGAAGAAGGTCAAAAAGAAACTGTCTTAGAAAAAGATGCTGCTACAGCAAGTGAGAGGAGACGTGGTTATTTAGCCACAATTCGTCAAGCAAGGTCTTTGGTAAAACAATCCCGCAGTGGTCTTTTAAGCGGTGCAGCAGAAAAAGCGGCTTTTCAAGCAATGAGAATGGCTACGGGTAAAGTTTTAATGACTGCTTGGTTAAACATACCTTCTACTCTTGGTCTTAGTTTAATTTATATTAATCTTCATTTCTTTCTTCATTATTTACCCCCTGTTCCAGAGTTTAAAGATATATTTTGTCCTTTTGGTAGCGAATGGAAAGGAGGCGGAGAATTAGCCGCAACTGTTGCCTTGACCGCAGCCACTGGAGGAGCGGGTGGAGCAGCAGCGGTTGCGGCAAAAACAGGGACAACTGTGGCTAAAGAAGCAGGTAAAAAAACTGCTGAACAAGCGACTAAGCAAATAGCCAAACAGGCAGCCAAGAAAGCGTCAGCAGGCAAAGGAGCAGGTGCTTTCCAAATGACTAATAAAATATTAGAGATTGGAGAAATTATTGTTTTGCTTCTTTTAGATTTATGTTTATTTACTTTTCTTTTGATAATTGCCTTTTTTGTAATTGCTATTGCTGATATTTTTTATAAGATTTCTCATCCTTGGGAATTGCTCAAAGATTTATGGGGAGGACTTAAATTAATTTATGATTTACTCAAGGCCTAAAATTCAGTTTTTTCAAAAAAATATCTTTTATTTTTTCTTATTAATCTTTTTAATAGTTTTATTCTTATTTAATTTTTCTTTTCCTGCTCAAGCCCAAAATGGAGGAGATGATGAATTACCTTCAACTGGCTGCTGTGTTCAATGTATTGAAGGGATGCCTTTAACTGCTTGTAAAATAGATAATCCTGATGACGTGGCTGGTTGTGCTGATGATTGGAATAAAGCCCAATGCGAGAGAGCCGGAGGAATTTTCCTAAAAGGTCAATTTTGTTCTAAAATTAAAGGATGCCTGGTTAAACCTCCTACAGTTAAATTAGAAGTGCCTATTTTAGGTAAAACTGATGTAGAAGGAATTATTGATTATATTAAATTAGTTTATCAATGGTCTATTGCTGCTTTGTCTATTTTATCTGTAGTAATGATTATGGTTGCCGGTATTCAATGGATAATTGCTGCAGGTAGTCCTCAAGCAATTAGTTCAGCCAAGAAAAGAATTAATGATGCTTTAATTGGTTTAGTTATTGCTCTTTGTTCTTTTATGATTTTAAAAACAATAAACCCTGCTTTAGTCCAATTAAGACCCTTGGCTCTTCCCAAGATAAAAGGCATTTTTCATCAAGCACCTGTTGCTGATAAGATATGTGACCCTAAAGATGAAGTTCCTTGCGGAGAAATAAGATTAGAAGACCCTGATAATCCGAGCACTAGTGAGGCATGTATTGGCGTTTATTGTAAAAAAAAGGGTCAAATTTGCTCTTTAGATTATGATGATGGTAATTATTATCCTAAAGATGGCTGTGTTGATAAAATTGGATTAGATGTTTACACAGAAGATAAATCGGGGAGGAAAATGATTGCTTTTGGAGAAGCCGAAGTTGATTCTGCTAAAAGTTGCGGCAAAACAAAGAACAATTTTTTTTCTCTTTTCAAGTCAGCATTACCTTATGGCATTCCGATTTATGGTCAGGGAAAATTGATTGCTAAAGTGATTGAGAAGTTCAGTGGTGTAGAAGAGGTCCCCACTGTGGGCAGTGGTGGGTGTGATAAACAATGTTATGCTCTTTTTCCTTATAAAGCCGCTTTTATTCCTTTTAATAAATCTGCTGGGAAGGAAGTTCCAGGAATTTGCTGTAATAAAAAAGGTGCTAAATGCTCTCCACCCTCTCATTGTCCAGCCGGTTATATTGAATATGATTTTAAAAAGAAAAAGGGAATAGCGACAGATCTTTTTGGTGATAATCCTTGTAATCTTTACGTTCATGGAAAACCGCAATTTGTTTTTTGCTGCCAAAAGGATGATGAGCCAGAAATTTTTATTAAATATCGGATAATAACTGGAGGAATTTCCGAGGTGCTTGATAAAAAGGATACTTGCGAAAAGATATGTAAAGAACATCCTGCGCCAAGTTCAGAATGCGATTGGGATCCTTATAAAAATTGTGGAGAATTTTCTTATCAGCGAGCCGGAGGGAAATGTGGGGTAGGTAGTTTCTGCGAAGAGTTTGGGAAAAATTGTGTATTTGATACGGTAAATAAAGAATATAAATGTGACTAATATTTAATAATATGAAAAAAGCAATTATTATTTTAGGATTTGTCATTTTCGTTGTATTAATGGGCTTTCTTATTTATACCCTTTTCTTTAAGCCAGTTATCAGTCCGCCTGCGCCTCCAATGGCTAATTTAAATCAGCCAGAAAAGCCAGGAGGATTTCCTAAAATTGGTCCAGGAGTAAACCGGCCGGGCGTTCAGCCGGGTAAAACGACTCTTCCTTCAGTTAAGAAAAAACCAGTGCCTGTTTCTCCTCCTCCTTCCCAAGAATTTCCTTCTAAAATTGCTCAAGGAGGTCTAACTGAAGTTAAAGATGCTACTTCTGAACCATCTTTAGGCGCGACTCTTACTCCGAGTGGCGGGTTAGTTTATTATAGTAAAGATGATAATAAGTTTTATAAGATTCAACCAGATGGGACAAAAATTCCTTATGTTGATAAGGAGTTTTATGAAGTTTCTAAAATAAACTGGTCGCCAAACAAAGATAAAGCAATTTTAGAATATCCAGATAATTCTAAAATTCTTTATGATTTTCAGAAAAGAAAACAGTATACTTTGCTTAAGAATTGGAATAATTTTTCTTTTAGTCCAGACGGTAATCAAATTGCCTTTACTACTGAAAGTGTTTTGCCTGAAGACCGCTGGCTGGCTATTAGTCAGCCAGATGGCACAGGGGCAAGGCCAATTGAGGATTTAGGAGAAAACGCGGATAAAGTAATTGTTTCTTGGTCGCCGAACAATCAAATTATTGCTTTTTCTAAAACTGGCGAGCCAATGGGCACTTGGCTTCAGGAGATTTATCCTGTTGGCTTACATCATGAAAATTTCCTTTCTTTAATTGTTAATGGTCGTGGCTTTCAACCAAAATGGTCGCCAGATGGTAAAAAATTGCTTTACAGCGTTTATAATCCTGATTCTGATTTTAAGCCAATTCTTTGGATAACTGACTGCTATGGCCAAGATATTGGCAATAATAATTTAAGTTTAGGTTTAAATACTTGGGCAGATAAATGTGTCTTTTCTCCTAATGGAGAAGAATTATATTGCGCTGTTCCCCGAGAGTTGCCTCAAGGAGCCGGTTTTTATCCAGAAATGAACACAGACATTGTTGATGATTTTTATAAAATCAATTTAAAGACCGGGCAAAAAATTCTTATTGCTCAGCCAGCCGGTGATTATAATGTTAAAGACCCTTTTCTTTCTCCTGACGGCAAATACCTCTATTTTACTGATAAAAGAAGTAATCAAGTTAAAAGAATTCAGTTGAAATAACAAGAAAAGATGAGTAAGAAAAAATTATTATCTAAATTCTATTTCTCCTATCTTTTATTGATAGTTATTTTTATAATTATTTTTCCCCTAATTTCCCGGGCAGAAACTAATCCATCTGATAAGCCAATTTGCTGTTGCTATCAAAAAGTTCTTGCCTCAGGCGAGCAAATGGAAGAGAGTTGCGGCATTATTATGGCTCAGGAATGTCCTAAAGGAGCAGTCAAAATTGAGCCATCTGACCCTGATTATCAAAAAAAATGTTTTGCTGAAGAAATTAATCTTCCTTTAGAAGTGCCTATTGGCAAGATGAAAGTTGCCTCTACTCTTGGTCATTATATAGGGGCTATTTATCAATGGTCTATTGCTGCTTTGTCTATTTTGGCTGTAGTAATGATTATGGTTGGAGGTATTCAGTGGATAATTGCTGGAGGAGACGCTTCCCAAATAAGTCGGGCAAAAAGTACAATTACTAATTCTATCTTTGGATTGCTTATTGCCTTAAGTAGTTATTTAATTTTAAAAACAATAAATCCTGATTTACTAAAACTTACTTTGCCGCCTTTACCAAAAATTTTAAAAATAGAGATGGAGCCGGCTGATCCGCCAGCGCCTAATTATTTTAAATTTAAAAAAGCACACTCAATTGGATGTACAAGAATTGTAAATAGTCTTTGTGATTGGGATCCTGATGGGACAAAGAAACTTGCTGACCGGGTAATTAGAACAGCAGAGTTATTTGAGGAGTCAGGAGTTGATTATTATTGGGGAGCAAAAATGGGTTGGTGTTGTTATCAAGATCAAAGCAAATGTAGTCGAGGAGATTGGCCTGACCCTAAATCTACAGATGAATGCCGGAAAGGGCCAGTAGCCAGTATAGAGGGAGGGAATAGTCCATTTTGTTTAGATTGTTCAGGTTTTGTTAGTTTGGTTTATAATTGCGCTCTTGATACCCATATTTATAATTTAAATGTTCCTGTTTCTACAAAAGAGATGAAAAATTGGTCAGGCAATAACTCGTTTGAAAGAGTTGATGATATTTCAGAACTTAAAAGAGGAGATTTTTTGGGTTGGAACATAGGTGGTTCTGGTCATGTGTTTATTTATTTAGGAGACGGGAAAATAATTGAGGCAAAAGGAGGATGTCCGTCTGAAAAAAGCGCTAGAGTCATAACTAGCAATTTAAAATCATCAGGGGGGAATTATGAAAAAATCTATAAGTATAAGAAAGGAGATCCTAACCCAGGTTTCTTCTTTTTCCATTTAAAAAACGGAGATGAAAACTCATATTATGATATTCATTTAGGAGCGCCTCATGATTGTCGTCCTTCTCCAGAAGATTAATATATAAAATTATTTTTATCTATGGCTTCTAATAAAACGATATATGTTTGTTCTCAATGCGGAGCAAAATATCTTAAATGGCAGGGGCGTTGTTCTCAATGCGGCGCTTGGGGGACAATTCAAAAAAAAGAAATACGAATAAGTAAAAGAAAGAAAGAATTTACTGCTCCTGCTGGTGAAGTGGTTAGTTTGAATAAAATAAAAAATAAAAGCAGTCAGCGTTTAGAAACTAAAATTAAGGAATTTGACCGTGTTGTTGGCAAAGGTATTGCTTTAGGTTCAGTCATTCTTTTAGGCGGTGAGCCAGGCATTGGCAAATCTACCTTGATTCTTCAAATTGCCGAAAAAATTGCTTCTTCTCAAGGCAAAATTTTATATATCTCTGGAGAAGAATCAGCCGAGCAGGTTGCTGATAGATTAAAAAGATTAAAGTTAAAATCAAAAAATATTGAATTTTCCGGAGAGACAGAAATTGAAACAATCTTATCAACCATCAAAAAAGAGCAACCAAAATTAGTTATTATTGATTCTATCCAAACTATTTATTTTGAAGATTTACCCTCTGAACCAGGGACAACAAACCAAATTAAAGTTTGTACTAATAAACTTATTGAATTAGCCAAAAAGGAAAATATCGCTATAATTATCATTGGCCATATTACTAAATCAGGCAAAGTAGCCGGTCCAAAAACCTTAGAGCATTTAGTTGATGTTGTTTTATATTTAGAAGGAGATAAATACCATAACTTTCGGATTCTTCGTTCAACAAAAAATCGTTTTGGCCCAACTAATGAAGTCGGAGTTTTTGATATGCAGGCAAATGGTTTAGTGGAGGTAAAGAATCCTTCAGAAATTTTTTTAGCCGAGAGAAAAGAAAAAATTCCCGGTTCAGTTGTTACAGCCGTTTTAGAGGGAAGTCGGGTTTTTTTAATAGAGATTCAGTCCTTGCTTTCTTGGACAAATTTTGGTTATCCTCAGCGTCGGAGTAGTGGCATAAACTTAAATCGTCTTCAAGTTTTATTAGCCGTTTTAACAAAACATGCTGGATTAAAATTAAGCCGCCGCGATGTTCATTTAAATGTTGTTGGCGGTCTTTATATCAAAGAACCAGCAAGCGATTTAGCAGTTTGTTTAGCAGTTGCTTCGGCTTATTTCAATAAACCTGTTGAAAGAGAAATGGTGGTTATTGGTGAAGTTGGTTTGACTGGAGAAATAAGGCCAGTAAGTCAGATAGAAAAAAGAATAAGAGAAGCAGAAAAGTTTGGTTTTAAATTTGCTTTAGTTCCTAAATCAGAAATTCAAGATAATTATAAAATAAAGATTATTCAGGTTGAAAATTTAAATAAAGTGATTGATGAGTTTGTAAGGTAAAATGCGTCTTAAAAGAAATTTTTATTTACAACCAACTCTAAAAGTTGCTCAGGAACTACTGGGCAAATTTTTAATTAGAAAATATCGGGGAAAGAAAATTATTGGGAGAATTGTTGAAACTGAAGCATATATTGGTCCTCAAGATAGGGCTTCTCATGCTTATTTAGGAAAGCGGACGCCAAGGAATCAAGCCGAATATCTCATTGGTGGACATATTTATATTTATCTTGTTTATGGAATGTATTGGCAGTTAAATATATCTACTGGTCAGGCAGGCAAGCCAGAATGTGTTTTAATTCGCGCTCTTGAGCCGATTGAAGGTTTTAATTGCTCAAAAAAAGAATTAAAAAAAATAGCCAATGGTCCGGGCAAACTTTGTCGTTGGCTAAAGTTAAATAAGTCATTTTATGGAGAGGATTTAACTAAAAGCAAAAGAATTTGGCTAGAAGATTTAGGGGAAAAAGTTCCTTTTTCAGAAATTGTTGCTAGTAAAAGAATTGGCATTGATTATGCTGGTCCTTACTGGTCAAGAAGAAAATGGCGTTTTTATTTAAAGAATAATGATTTTGTTTCAGTGAAATAAAATAAAAGGGACGACCAAGTCGTCCCATCAAATTTTTAATTTTTTGATTTTTCACCTCCTTTTATTTTTATTTTTCGCTCTCGTCTTCTCTACTAATTCCCTATTTCTGGCAGCTGCGTAGAGCTGTCTCTTAGAAGGATAAACTGGTTTAAGTTTGCTCGTTTTAGATTCTTCGGGAATGAGTCCCTTTTCCCTTGCCTCTTCCAGAAAGTAGAATTCCAGTCCTTTTCTTTGAAAATATTCCTTTAGTTCCCCAACCTTAGTAGAATTTATATTTGTGGGAGATTCTGAAGTCGGTTTTTCACCCTGTCTTACTAGGGCGAATACAGGTTTTCTACCATTATTTTTACAAGAATAAAATCCAATCAACACCTCTACAATAGGTTTAGTTTTCTTCATAACACGCTCCCCTTCTTATTTTTTGTTTGTTTTCCTAGATGCCAATACTCTATGTGGTTAGGGAGACGGAGGACCTCGCGATCTTTCCTTTCGCATTTTTTCTCCTTTCTTTCAAAGAGCTTTTTATTATCATAATACTTTTTCTAAAAAAAGTCAAGTTTTCAGGATCGACCCCGAAATTATTCTAAATGAATGTTTTCAGAAATTTCTTTAATTTTTTCCTGAATTAGGGGGAAAGAATTTAATTCATTATCTTGAGAAAAGATATATTTAACTGCTTCTTTTGCTTTTTTAATTAAATTAAAATCAGTTAGACGGGCAATTTTCAATTCGTTTAGAAATCCTGATTGTTTAAGGCCATAAATTTCGCCAGGTCCTCTTATTTCCAAATCTTTTTCTGCTAATTCAAAACCATTTTTCGCTTTTATTAAGGCCTCTAATCTTTTTCGCGTTTTTTCGCTTTCTCTTTCAATAAAAATAAAGCAATATGCTTGATGAGGAGAACGTCCAACTCTTCCTCTTAATTGATAAAGTTGGGCTAAACCAAATCTTTCTGCTCCTTCAATCATCATTATTGAGGCATTAGGAATATCAATACCTACTTCAATAACTGAAGTGCTGACCAAAATTTTTATTTTCTTTTCCAGAAACTCTCTCATTGTTTTTTCTTTTTCTTCTGGCTTTAACTTTCCATGAAGTATGCCTAAGGGAATATCAGGAAAAACCTCTTTACTTAATTTTTCATATTCTGTAGTTGCCGCTTTGACTCCTAACTTATCTGAAGGGTCAATTAAAGGACAGACAACAAATGCTTGTCGTCCATTTTTAATCTCTTTTTTAATAAATTCATAAATATCCTTTCTTTGATGAGGAGCAACAATTTTAGTAATAATTTCTTTTCGTCCCGGTGGCATTTCATCAATAATAGAAAGGTCAAGGTCGCCATATAAGGTAAGAGCAAGAGAACGGGGGATGGGCGTGGCAGTCATAGAGAGAAAATGAGGCGAATAATTGCCTTTTGGTTTTTCTTTTATTTTTTTAATAAGTTTTGCTCGTTGTTCTACACCAAAACGGTGTTGCTCGTCAACAATAACTAAGGCCGGGTTTTTAAATTCTACTTTTTCCTGAATAAGAGTGTGGGTTCCTAAGATAAGATTTACTTCTCCAGATGAGATTTTTTTTAATAATTCTTGTTTTTTTATTTTCTTTTTAAAATTGGTAGTTTTTTTTGTCCGAGTGAGCAAGGCAATTTTAAATGGGAAATTTTTGAATAATTTAGTAAATGTCTTGAAATGTTGTTCGGCTAAAATTTCGGTTGGTGTCATTACGATTGCTTGATAATTATTTAAGAGAATATTGAGAATAGCAATAGCGGCAACAATTGTTTTGCCTGAGCCAACATCACCTTCTAAAAGACGATTCATTGGATGATTTTTTTCTAAGTCCTTGATAATTTCCCAAGCAGTTTTTCTTTGGGCATTAGTTAATTTAAAATTTAGAGATTCGACAAAATCTTTCGTCTCTTTTTCTTTAAATTTAATAGCCGGCGCTCTTTGTGATTTTAATTTTTTCTTTAAATAATGATTTTTCAATTGAAGTAAGAAGAGTTCATCAAATTTAAGGCGTTCAATAGCTTTTTGTAAAATTTTTTTATTTTTAGGGAAATGAATTTGAAGAATTGATTGTTTCAGAGGAAGAAGATTAAAGTTTTTTATAATCTCTTTAGGTAGCCATTCTTCTATTTTTCGCACAAAGGGGAGAGCAAGTTTAATAAGCCATCTTATTTGTTTTTGAGTTAGATTTTCTGTTGAAGGATAAACTGGAACCAAGCGCGCTGTATGAAGAGTTTTTGGCTTAAATTTTTCATAAGAAGGATTAGTTAATTGGAAAGTTCCTAAATAATAGTCCGCTTGTCCGGCAAGATAAACTTTCATTCCCGGCTTTAAAATTTTTGTAAGAAATGGTTGGTTAAACCAAACAACTTTTATTGAACCGCTTTGGTCACTGACAATTGCTTCAGTAATAATCATTTTTTTGACCGGGCTACGACGATTAGCAATTAAAATTATTTGTCCTTTTATTGTTGCTGTTTCTCCGGCTTTTAACTGACTAATTGGAACTATTTTAGAAAAGTCGTCATAGCGAAATGGATAATAAAAAAGAAGGTCCTTAATTGTTTTCACGCCTAATTTCCTAAAGCGTTTAACTATTGTTGGACCAACTCTTTTAAATACAGATAAAGGCGAGTTTAAATTTTCTTCTTTCATTTTTAATAATAATCTACCCCTGGGAAGAGTCGAACTTCCATCTCAGCCTCCGCAGGGCTGCGCTCTATCCGTTGAGCTACAGGGGCTAATATCAAAGTTTAAGCGTTCTTTTTAAATAATCAGAAATTGGTTCGTCCTCTTTTTCTAAATTTTCTTCAATATATTGGAGAAGTATTTTTCTTATTTTTACTGGGTCTTGGTCTTCAAGAGGAATGGAGAGTCGCGGTTTAAGCATATTGCGAAAAACAATAAAAAGAGTTTTTACTTCTGGCGGCTCATAGACAATCCAAAAATGCTTGATATCTTTATAAGGATAAAAATCTTTATCTACTTCTAATCCGTCTTCAGTAATTTTAAAATCAACTTCTCTTGGTTCCCTCTTCCCGCTAATGATTAGAATAGTTACGCCTAAAATGATAATCAAGGCAAAAAGGAAATTTGTTGTTAAGATAGCGTAAGTTAAGAGAGCCAAGACAATAATGGTTGTAAAAAAATACCAGTTTTTGCTTCTTTTTGCTTTGACATATTCTGGAAAAGACCAATAAGCCCAAATTTTACCATGGGGTCCCTCAATAATTTCTTCATTTTTTTTATTTTCTTCAGCCATAATTTTATTTTTAAAATTTTCAAAATTCAAAAATTATCCTTTAATATCCTATCATTTTTAAGAGAATAAGACAACAAGATAATTTTAAAATTTATACAATTAATTATACAATTAATTATACAATTAATTGTATAAATCTATTGTCAGGGTCGCACCCTGAATTGTAATTTACAAACTTAATTCTATGAGTTTAACAATTATCCATGATATTACTAAGAATAATCCTGAAAACAGAGGGACAAAAATTAATTTTCTTGAATCTTTCCTTTGAAGCGCCTGAATAGAGAATCCTCGTTGCTTTAATTTTTCCAGCAATTTTTCATCTTCTTTTTTAATCTTTTTTGTTTTAGTAAATGAAACAGCAATTATTAATCCGATTATTGAAAGGCAATTAAATATTCCAATTAGTCCAAACTTAACTAACCCTTTTATATTTCTTACCTCTTTAAAGACAATCACTCCGGCTAATAGTCCTGCGATTATAGAATTTAAAATTAATAAAAGAATAGTACTTATAGCCTCATTTTTAGCAAAAAATGAAGCAAGGGATGCCTTTAACGGACTTCTTTTACTAATCCATAGGTCTTCAGTAAGCATTTTTGATGGCGCATTAATTTCTATTTTTGTATATTTTATCTTCTTTTTAACCCCATTATAGGAGGCGCCATAGAAGTTTTTTAATTCTGGCTCAACCCGGTAATATTCGTCAATAAAATAACTTATCTTGGTGTAATCTTTAATGTCTTTGAAAACTTTTGGACTGACAAAACCTATTATTCTGATTGTAATCGGAATAACTTCGCTTCCATAAACACTTGTGAGAATTAAAGGATAATAGATTTTTTTAGTTGGAAAAGTGACAAATACACCTCTTTGTCCTGATTGATGAGGTGGAGTAGTTGATTGATAATATGGAGTTATTATGTTGCTATTGGTTTTTGAAATCCAAGAAACAACAAATGTATATTCTTTACCAATATAATAATTTAGGGCGGGAATAGAAGTTATTTCAACTTTTAGATTTTTATTTTGAAGATACTGACGAAGGGCTTTAGCTGTTTTCGCAGTAATAATTTCAGTAGTAATGCCCTCTTTCTCTAAATGTTCATAAATTGTTATATCACTTTTCAACCTATCTCCTCTTATTGCTCCTGATTCTGGAAGAATAGGATAGTCATAGCGGGGGTATGAAGGAGAGATGTAGTTTTTTAAAAAGATAATTGGATAAATTTGGGTGATTTGTAAAACTTTATTAATTTCAAATAACCTTGTTTCTGCCTCTTTTTTAACATCTTTTCCTCTTAATCCGGGCAGTTTAGTTACCACATCAATAACTACCTTATTTGGTTCAGCCGGAACTGGGAAAATCCAAACCGCTTCTTTATTCGTTTCTTTCATATTTATACTTAAAATCATTTTTTGTAGTCCATTTCTATAATTAATAAGAGCCAATTGTCTATTTTGGCCCAAATAATCCCAACGGTCAGAGTAAGGGTCTGGTCTGATAATCACTCCATCTGCTAAAGCAGTTTTAGGAAGGAGTAAAGAGGGGATAAGTAAAACTTCTACGATGATTAAAAACAAGGTTAGGAGTTTGATTGTGGATTTCATAATGATTTTCTCCTTTTTGACTTTTGAGATTAGGTAAGTTTTCTCTCAAGTCAATTAAAATGGGTTAAATATTATTTATAATAAAAAATTTTAAGAGAGAAAATTATAATTTCCCTAACAACTGCAATTTAAAAATTTATTTTACAAATAACTTTTTCAGGAATTTGTTTTTAAAAGTTCTGACTGAGGCAATAACTGGAGAGAGATTGGGCTGGTAGCGAATTTTTAGTTCTTTGAAAAACAGAAAAAATGAAAAATTTTTTATTCCTCATAATAATTGTAAGTTGCCAGAAATAAAAAATCAAGCCAAACTTTATCTTGGCTATAATTTACAATAAGGAAAGATGTCTTATTCTACTTAGTTCAATAATTTTTTCAGAAAAATTATTAATGAATGAGGGTGTTTTTGTAATTTGTGTGTGTAATTTGTAGTTGGAATAGAAAATTCTCGCTTTGTGTTTCTTAATTGTTTTCTTCTTGACCCAAATTACCAACTACAAATTACTAATTACTGAAAATTCGAGCGAAGCGAGAATTTTCTGGTAAACTGAATTTTGTAATTTGTGTGAGTAATTTGTAATTGGGGAGCAAATTTTCGCAATAACAATTCCAAAATTTTTACCTTACCCCAAACTACCAACTACAAATTACCAATTACTGCAAATTTGAGCGTTAGCGAAAATTTGCTG
>CAYTBZ010000005.1:0-52071 GCA_964436275.1 uncultured Gammaproteobacteria bacterium
TGCCGCGGGTGGGACTCGAACCCACAAGGCCTTACGGCCATTGGATTTTAAGTCCAACGTGTATACCAATTCCACCACCGCGGCTTAAAATTGGAGCGGGAGACGGGAATCGAACCCGCGACCTCTTCCTTGGCAAGGAAGCGTTCTACCACTGAACCACTCCCGCTCTCTTAAATGCTCTTATCTTTAGAATATCTTAAAGAAAAAAATCATTTTTGTAAAGATTTTGGAAATGCTTTTAAGATGGTCTTTCCTTCTTCAGAAAAAACAACCAATTCTACCTCTTTTTCCTTTCTTGCCTTAGATGAATAATTAGCCGTTAATTCGGCAGCCCTTTTTAAAACTAATGAATCTATTTTTTTCCCACGAACTAAAGTAAGTGGGCCAGGCAAACTTTTCAATTTTAATAAATAATCTCCTTTTCTAAAAAAAGATTTAATTTTTTCATTCTCTTCTTTGTTGCGACCGACAACTATTTTATTTGAATCAAACCAAAAATGACGACCAACTTTTAGCAATTGAATATCTTCTCCTGAACATTCGGGCCATTTTTGAAAAAGTTCTTTTAATCTTTGACTAAAGCCCGGGTCAGTAAGTAAACAACCGCCTGCTGGAGTAGGATAATTTTTTAATCCCCACTTTTGAGCAAGTTCTAATTGCGCCTTTCTGCTTCGCCCCTGCAATGCTAATAATTTATCTCGACAGATTTTACCTTGTTTTTCCAGAATAGTCGGTTCAAGCAATTTTGCTGATAATGGCCGAAGAAGATACCCTTCTAAACCTGAGCGTTTTTCTAACATTCTTAAAATCGATTTGTTTTGAGACATTGGCCTTTCTCCTAAAACTTCTCCTGTTGCCACAAAATCATATTTTTCTTTTTCCATAATCTCTTTTGCCTTTCTTAACATTAATAAATGACAATCAATGCAAGGATTCATATTTTTCCCATATCCCCAGCGGGGATGTTTAACTATTGATAAATGTTCTTGACTAAAATCAACTATCTTAAGGCCTAATTTCAGGTCTTTTGCCGACTTTTCTGCTTGTTTCGAATCAAAAAAATAACTTTTAAAAGTTATTAAATCTACTTTAATCCCTTGTTTTTGGAGTATTTTAACTCCCAAAAGAGAATCTAATCCGCCTGAAAATAAAAACAAACACCGCATAATTTATTTAATAAAATGGGGTGGGATACGGGATTTGAACCCGTCCTAAGGGTTCCACAGACCCTTGTGCTGCCACTACACCAATCCCACCATCTACCGCGTAGGGGAATCGAACCCCTATTACCAGATTGAAAGCCTGGTGTCCTAACCATTAGACGAACGCGGCTCTAAATTTAATTCAAAGGAAATTCTTTTGTATTCTAACCAAAATTACTTCCTTAGTCAATTATCATTATGGTATAATAAATTTAATGATTATTTTAGGCATTGAAACATCTTGCGACGAAACCTCTGCCTCTTTAATTGAAATAAAAAGAGGAGAATTTAAAATTCTAAAAAACATTGTTGCTTCCCAAATTAAAACTTTTCAAAAATATGGAGGAGTAATTCCAGAATTGTCCGCTCGAGAACATTTAAAAAAAATCATTCCGGTTATTAAAAAAGCCCTTCCTTCACAAGGAAAAAAAATTGATTATTTAGCAGTTACCCAAGGACCTGGACTTATGACTTCTCTGTTAATCGGATTAGAAACAGCCAGAGCCCTGGCTTATCTTTGGAAAATTCCTCTTTTAGGTATCAACCATTTAGAAGGACATATTTATGCCAATTGGTTTAAGAAAAGAAAAATAAATTTTCCTTTAGTTGCCCTAATTGTTTCTGGGGGTCATACAGAAATTGTTTTAATGAAAGAGCATGGAAAATACAAAAAAATAGGACAAACTTTAGACGACGCTGCTGGCGAATGCTTTGACAAAGCAGCGAAAATGCTTAACCTCGGCTATCCCGGTGGTCCGATAATTGAGAAATTAGCCCAAAGAGGAAACAATCATTGTTATAAATTCCCCCGACCGATGATTAAAAGCAAAGATTTCAATTTTAGTTTTTCTGGACTAAAAACATCGCTCCTTTATTTTCTAAAAAACAATTTTAAGAAAAAAAATAAACTTGAAAAAGAATTACCCAACATCTGCGCCAGTTTCCAACAAGCAATTATTGATGTCCTTGTTGAAAAAACTCTAAGGGCAGTTCAAAAATTCCAAGTTAAAACTCTTTTATTAGCCGGAGGTGTAGCAGCCAATCAAGCATTAAGAAAAAATTTTCAAAATAAAATAGAAAAAAGAGAAATGGAATTAGAATTCATTTATCCAGATTTAAAATTTTGTACAGATAATGCGGCAATGATTGCTCTAGCCGGATACTTTCACATTTTAAAGAAAAAAATAACGCCTTTAGACAAAATAAAAGTTAATCCTCAATTAGAGATAGGTAATGAATAAAAAGAAAATAATCACTAAAAACCAAAAACAAACCCTCAATTTAGGGAAAAGTTTTGCTCAAAGATTGAAAGGAGGAGAAGTTGTTGCTTTATATGGTCAATTAGGAACAGGAAAAACAACTTTTATCAAAGGTATTGGCCAAGGATTAAAAGTAAGACAAACGATTACCAGTCCTTCTTTTATTTTAATGAAAATATACCCAATCAGAAAAAAAAGAATTAAATATCTCATCCATTTAGATGCTTATCGGATTAAAAAAGTTGAAGAACTATCTGATTTAAATGTTTTTGATTATTTTAATCAGCCAGATTCTGTTTGTCTTATTGAATGGGCCGACCGTATAGAAAAAATTTTACCAAAAGAAAGGATTAATATATATTTTGACTATGGGAAAAAAGAAAATGAAAGAATAATCATTTTCCAATAAAAACTATTTATTTATCTGTTTAATTTTGCTAAGATAAAATACTTTAATAAACTATGAGTGAATTAAGTAAAACATATCAAGCAAAAGAAGTTGAAAAAGAAATTTACCAACTTTGGGAAAAGTCGGGCTGTTTTCATGCGAAAATAAATACAAAGAAAAAACCATTCACAGTAATGATACCCCCGCCTAATATCACTGGCTCTTTACATATGGGTCATGCTTTAAATAATACTATCCAAGATATTCTTGTTCGTTATCATCGGATGAAAGGAGACATTACTCTCTGGTTGCCGGGAATTGATCACGCAGGCATAGCCACACAAAATGTAGTTGAGAAATTGCTTAGAAAAGAAGGAATAAGCAAAGAACAACTTGGACGAGATAAATTTGTTAAAAGAGTTTGGCAATGGAAAGAAAAATACGGAGAAATTATTTTAGAACAATTAAAGAAACTTGGCTGCTCTTGTGATTGGAAACGTCAAAGGTTTACTTTAGATAAAAATTATTCTCAAGCAGTCAAAACTGCCTTCATCCACTATTATCAGAAAGGATACCTCTATCGCGGTCCACGAATAGTCAATTGGTGTCCCCGATGTCAAACGGCTATTTCTGATATTGAAGTGAAATATCAACCAGAAAAAACAAAACTCTATACTTTTAGATATGAAAAAAATTTTCCTTTGGCTATTTCTACTACCAGACCAGAGACAAAATTAGGAGACACGGCTGTTGCTGTTAATCCTAAAGATAAAAGATATAAAAAATATGTTGGCAAAAAATATTCAGTTAACTTTTTAGGAGTAAAATTAGAAATTAAAATTATTGCTGATGAAAAAGTTGACCCTCAATTTGGCACTGGCGCAGTTGGCGTTACCCCGGCTCATAGTCAAATTGACTTTGAACTTGCCCAGAAGCATCATCTTAAAATTATCAATGTTATCAATGAACAAGCAAGAATGACTGAAAAAGCCGGCCCTTTTAAAAACCTAACCGTTCAAGAAGCAAGAAAAAAAATTATTGAAGAATTAAAAAAGAAAAATCTTTTAGAAAAAGTAGAAGATTATGAACATTCTCTTTCGCTTTGTGACCGTTGTGGAACGCCAATTGAACCACTAATCTCTGAACAATGGTTTGTTAAAATGAAAGATTTGGCTAAACCGGCAATAGAAGTAGTTAAAAAGGGTAAAATAAAATTTATTCCTTCAAGATATAAAAAAATCTATCTTGAATGGATGAAGAATATCAAGGACTGGTGTATTTCTCGTCAATTATGGTGGGGGCATCAAATGCCTGTTTATTACTGCGAGAAATGTGATAGAAAACATCAAAAGCCAATAGTCCAGAAAGAAAAGCCAAAAAAATGTCCTTACTGCGGCTCAGACAAAATTGTCCAAGAAGAAGATGTTTTAGACACTTGGTTCTCTTCTGCTCTTTGGCCCTTTGCTACTTTGGGTTGGCCCCAAAAAACTAAAGACCTTGCTTATTTTTATCCGACTAGTTTTTTAAGCACTGCTCCAGGCATTATTTATCTTTGGGTGGCACGAATGATTATTTCTGGTTTAGAGTTTATGAAAAAAATCCCCTTCCCCCTTGTCTATCTCCACGGAACAGTTCTGACTAAGGAAGGGAAAAGAATGAGTAAATCATTAGGCACAGGAGTTGACCCCTTAAAAATGATAGAGAAATACGGAGCAGACGCCACTCGCTTTGGCATTATTTACCAAGCGCCGCGTGATTCTCAGGCAATTCGTTTTTCTGAAGAAGCATTAATTTCTAGTCAAAAATTTATTAATAAAATTTGGAATATTGCTCGCTTTATCACTTTAAAAGAAAAAGAGGGTAGTAAAAAAAAGAAAAGAAAAACTTTGTCTGAAAGATGGATTTTGAGCAGATTAAATAGGTTAATTGAAGATGTTAACCAACAAATAGAAAGTTTTCATTTCTCTCGGGCTGAACATTTGCTTTATGAATTTATCTGGCATAATTTTGCTGACTGGTATTTAGAAATCTCCAAAACAGAAAAAAATTATTCTCTGGTAAAATCTATTTATTTAGAACTGCTTAAACTTCTTCACCCGTTTATCCCTTTTGTTACTGAAGAAATTTATCAAAAAATAAAAGCAAAAGGCAGAAAGGATATTCTAATGACTTCTCCTTGGCCAAAAGTTAAGAAAAATTTAATTAATAAAAAAGTTGAAGATGAATTTGAACTACTTAAAGAATTCATCACTGAAATAAGAAAAACTGCTAAAGAAAAAAAGATAAAACTAAAAGAAGTAAAAACAGTTGAATTAGAAATCAATAAAAAAAGTAAACTTTTCCCCTTAATTAAAAAGGAATCAACAATTATTGAGGGCTTACTCAAAATTAAATTAAAATTTTCTCCCAATATTCCTTCTCCTTTAACAAAAATAAATAATTTAAAAATAAATTTTATTAATTAAATATTATGATTGACTTTTTTGGTAGAATAAGAAGAGAAGAAGAAAAAATTTTGAATAGTATTAATAGAGAGAAGGGTTATTTAGCCTATTTACCCGGTCTTTCAGATGAAGAAATAGAAAAATTTAACCGAGAAATAATCAATAGTTGGGAAAGATATCGACCAAATTCAATCAATTTTCAAGATATCTATGGAGAAAGGGCAAGAAAAGACCGGGAACAGGTAATCAACTTTGAAAAAAGACCTTCCTTTAAAAAAGAGAAACCTGACGCTGCTTTGGCTTTGGAATACATTGTTATGAACGGAATCTATGATTGCAACTGGCTGGGAGAAAACGCTATTGTTACCCCAGCAAGTAGATATGATGACTATTTTAATCAAATTGATATAGTTGTTTCTTTTAACATAGGCGAGAAAAGAAGAAAAATATATTATTTAGGAATTGATATCACCACAGCCAGCAGGAACGAAGAGGTTTTAAAAGAAAAAATAGAAAATATTGAACAACAATTAAAAGCAAAAAAATTATCTGAGGTAAAATACTTCCAATCAATGGATACTGATGATAAAGAAAGGGGCAGAAGAGAAATGCCCCGAGTAATTATCTCTGCTAAACCAGAAAAAGTGGGGAAACTGGCTAAATTAGCCCTGGAAAATCGAGGTCGTGGCTTAGCCAATGATGAAATTAAGTACCAATTCATTTACCAAATAGAAAGACAACTTATGGCTGAGATTAATTATCTTTTAAGAAATAACGGACTTACTAATCAGTGGTTTGAGGATTATCAATCCCTTAAATTATTTATAAAAAATCATAAAGAAAAGATTAGAAAAGACAAACAGCTTTCAAAAATAATAGAAAGCCATTTTAATGTGCTTAAAATAATTGAAAGAAATACACGAAAAGAAAAAGATAAAATTGAAAAATTTGAAAAAAAGAAAGGGCCTCATAACGAGACCCTTAACCCAAACTTTTCTAACTTTTCTAAAATTTGTTTAAATGTTCTAATTTGAATCTGACTTAAATTTCTCTTCCATTTCTCCAGCGACGTCCTCAAAAAACGGCACTTTTTCTTCTGTCATCTTTTCTTTGGCTGCTTTAAATACTATTTTTTTATCTCGGCTCTTGCTCTTAATCTTTTGGCAAGCGAGCATTAAATTTTTCGCCTTTACTAATTCACATTTTATTTCTTTTCTTCCTTTTCTACCTTTCGGAATGATTACAAAGACAATTTCGTAGGTCTTGAGCGCCATTTTCCCTCCTTTTTTGGTTTTCTCTTAAATTAGCACAAAATAAAATTTTGTCAAGGGTTTTATTCAGTAACTCGAAAGACCTCCTCAACTGTAGTAATACCATCTATTGCTTTTAATAATCCATCTTGAACCATTGATATCATCCCTTGTTTTTTAGCCACTTCTTCCATCTCGTATTCAGAAACATTTTTAGAAAGAATAACCTTCTCTACTTCTTTATTCATCGTCAAAACTTCATAAATTCCTATTCTTCCTTTATAACCTAAAAAGTCACATTTTTCGCATCCTTTTCCTTGATAAAATTTTAAATTATTTAAATCTAATTGATAACCAGAATTCTCCGGAATTTGAGAAAGAATTTTTTTAACTCGGTCCAATTTTTCTTTTTCTAATTTAATTTCCTCTTTACAATTAGGGCAAATTCTTCTGACTAATCTCTGCCCAATAACCGCATTTAAAGCCGGAGCAAGTAAAAATGGTTTAACTCCCATTGCTAAAAATCGAGGGATAGCTGCCGGCGCGCTGTTAGTATGAAGAGTGGAAATCACTAAATGACCGGTTAGAGCAGCATTGATTGCTGTCTCTGCTGTATCTAAATCTCTAATCTCACCAACCATAATTACATCTGGATCTTGTCTTAAAATAGACCTTAAACCTTTAGCAAAAGTAAATCCTTTTTCTGTATCTATTTGCGACTGATTAATTCCTTCTAAACGATATTCAACCGGGTCTTCTAAGGTGATAATTTTTACTTCTGGTTTATTCAATTTTTTTAAAATAGCGTATAAAGTTGTCGTTTTACCTGAACCAGTAGGACCAGTAGTAATAATCATTCCGTTTGGTCTTTGAATTTCTCTTTTTAATTGCTCAAACGCCCTCCCTCTTAAGCCAAGTTCTTCAAACTCTAAACCAGCAGTAGAAGGCATTAGTAATCTTAAAACAATACTTTCGCCATAGTTAGTTGGTAAACAAGAAACACGAACATCAATCTCTTCATTTTTTAAGTAAATAGTGAAACGACCATCTTGGGGCTTATCACTTACATTAATTAACAACCCAGACAAAAATTTTATTCGCGAAACTAATTTTTTCCATAAATCTTTACTAATATCAGCAACATCGTGAAGAACACCGTCAATTCTAAATCTTACCTTAATATCTTTTTTTTCTGCTTCTATATGAATATCTGAAGCGCGAGATTTAATTGCTGTAGCAACAATTAAACTGACTAAATCTGTAATGGAAACATTGCGAATTTCTTTTGATAAATCTCTAAAGGTTTTAATTTTCTCCTTAAACTTTTCTATATCTTTTTCTGTTATCTTTACCCCTCTAACTGTTTCCCGAATTTTTGGGAGTCGTTCGTACATTTTTAGGGCACTTTCAAAACTATGTTCAGAAACTAAATAAAGAACGATATGAAGTCCTTGATTTTTTTTCAATTCTTCAATAAAATTATCTACTTTTTTATCTGGATAATTTACTACACCAATTCTTGCTTCTTTGCCTATTTTTAAAAAACAAATAATTTTTAGTTCTTCTGCTTTCTTCTTTGGGATAAGATTTAAGGCGTCATCAGAAATAGAAAAACCAAAAAGATTAATGTACTCAAGTCCTAAACTTTGGGCTTTTTCTTGAGTTAACTTTTCTTTTTCGGCTAATTGTATCTCTTTTAATTTTTCTTTTAGTTTTTCTTCTGGTTTCTCGGCTAATTGGGAAGGAGTAATTTTAGAAGTCATAAATGTAAAATTAATTTTTCCTTAATAAACCTTTAATTTCAGTTGAAAGTTCTTCTAATGATTGTTTATTTAAACCAGTAATTTTTTGCAACTGACGATGAGAAATTTTTAATAAATCTCGACAAAAAATTAAGTTATTTTTAGCCAACTTCTTTTTTACTTTCCGATTAATAGAACCTAAAATAGTTATCGGATAAAGCGATTTTTTTTCTAAAAGTTCCCTGATGCTTTCTTTATGGGGATATTTCCAAGAAATCAATTTAATTCCCCGACATTGAGCATATTCTTTGGCTTCTTTAGAAAAACGTGTATTGCACACTAATACTGCTTTATCAAAATCAAACTGATTTCGGCCTTTTTGAAAACCCTCTTTTAAATCAAGAAAACGGGCATAAGTATAAAGAACATCTTTTATACCACTATAAATGCCCGGCTGATTGTGGTATTTACATTCAATCATTAAACAATCTTCTTTTTCAGCAATCACATCTACTTCATGGCTAACACAAGCACCTTGGATAATCTCAGGTAGTTTTGCTTTATAACCATAGACACGGAAAATTTCTTTAACTAATTTCTCAAAAGCAAAACCGGTTGGTCCTAAATCCATTATCGCTGACTTTAAACTATAACGGGTGGCTGTAACCGGCTCTTCCCTTTTTAAATAACGCAAAATCAATTTTAAAATCTTCCGAGTAGAGATATTATTGTAACTTACTTTCTCTACTTTTTTAACTACTTCCTCAGCCAAATCTAATGAAGCACCGGCTCTTAAACAAGTTCTTCTTATCTTTTCCGGTTGAAATTTTTCTCTCTCTCCATTGGCTTTTCTAACCCACATATAATATTATTTCTTTAATATTATCTAATAAAAAGAAAATGAGCAAGAAAAGAGAGCGTCCTAAAACGCTCTCTCAAAAAATTACAATTTTTTTATTTGTTCCAACTTTTCTTCTAAGTAAACAATTTGACTACGGAAAGCCTTTCTTGCTTCTGGAAACTTGTTTTTAAGCAACTTATGCTTGAAATTGCCTATTCTTCTTTTTATTATTCCTTCTATCTCTTCTTTGACCTTTTCTCTTACTTTTTTATCTTTTATTTTTCTAACCACTTCTATAGCTTGCCAAAGTTCGTCTGCTTCGGCTAACAAAATAGAAAAACGACTTCCTAATTCTGGACTAATTTTTTTCAAAAAGGTAGATTCTTTGAAAGCAAGTAGTAAGGCTCCTTTGGAGAGATACTCTCTAATGCGCTTCTCTCTTTCTTCATCAGTTACTCTTAGCATTTAAACCTCCTTTTTAAGGTTCAATTTTACTTATTATAAATTCTTTCTTTGATTAAGTCAATATCTTCTTTTACTTTTCCTTCTTGTTCCACCATTCTTTTTATTTTACGAAAAGCATGAATAGCAGTTGTGTGATCTCGTCCGCCAAATTCTTCACCAATACTAGGATAAGAAGCATCAAGTTCAGTTCTTAAAAGATACATTGCTACTTGACGAGGCAAAGCAACTTTCTTCCGACGATTTTTAGAAAGAGTTAAATCATCCCTTTTAAGACCATAATAATTAGCCACTGCTTCAATAACCTGCTTTGGTGTTACTGATTTCTTTTCTGCTTTGGCTATCAAAGCAGAAAGGACATTTTTAGCTGTTTCTAAAGTGGGTTTCACATCATAAAATTCATGATAAGCAATAATTCTATTGAGAGCCCCTTCTAATTCGCGGACATTAGTTTGGATATTGGCAGCAATATATTGAACAATTTCATCATTTAATTCATAATCTCTTTCTTTTAATTTTGCTTTAAGAATGGCTATTCTTGTTTCCAATTTAGGAGGAGCAATATCAACAATCATTCCCATTTGAAAACGAGATTTTAATCTTTCTTCCAAAGCAGGGATTGCCTGAGGAGGCCGATCAGAAGTAAGGACAATTTGTCTTTCCCTTTGATGAAGTTCATTGAATGTATGGAAAAATTCTTCTTGCGTCCTCTCTTTTCCGGAAATAAATTGAATATCATCAATTAAAAGAACATCAATATTGCGATAATTCGCTTTAAAATTATTAATTTTCCCTGTCCTAATCGCTTCAACATACTCATTGGTAAAATTTTCAGCGCTCAAATAAAGAACACGTTTAGAAGGATATTTTTTTACCACCTCATTGCCAATTGCTTGGATAAGATGCGTTTTACCTAAACCAACTCCTCCATAAATAAAAAGAGGGTTATATTTTTTACCCAAATTGTTAACTACTCCCAAACAAGCCGCTTGAGCCAATTCATTTCCCTCGCCAACAACAAAATTTTTAAAAGTATAACGAGGATTTAAGCCAAATTTATTAACTTTTTCCTTAGAAACTATTGGCGTCTTAAATTCTCTTTTTTCTTTTTTAGAAAAAATATCTTCTAACTTTATCTTTTCTTTTTTTAATTGTACCTTATAACAAACTTTCTTTATTTTATTATCTGTTGCTTCTTTTAAACTATTTAAAATTATTTTATGATATTTTTTTTCTAACCAGGCCTGAGTAAAAGCATTGGGAACGGCAATAACTACCTCCTCCTTTTTTTTATCCCAAGAAGAAATAAAAGTATTTTTAAACCAAGTAGTAAAACTTGCCTTGCTTAATTTTAGTTCTAAATCTGCTAAAACTGTCTGCCAAAGTTCTTCTTTAGTCATTTTATAAAATTAAAATCTATTATTAATGTTAAAATTTTTGAGATATTTGTAAAGAAAATAAAAGTTGATAAATTGTGGATTATTTGTGGATAAAATTAAATAATCAAAAACTTATCAACTTGCCAAAATTAAAAAATTCATTTAAGATTTATTATAATATAAATAATACAATAACTTATGGCTCTACCAACTCAGAAAAGAACAAAAAGTTCCAAAAAGAAAAGAGGGCTTCATTTGAAATTAGAAAAAATAAATTATATCCTCTGTCCAAAATGTGGCCATCCTGTTCTTCCTCATCATGTTTGCTCTTTCTGTGGAACCTATGCGGGAAAAGAGATTTTAGAAATCAAGTTTGATAAAAAAATTAAAAAAGAGAAAAAATAACTTTAAATATTAATCCTTATGGCAAACCGACATCTTTCTCGAAGTATTGCTATGCAAACTCTTTACCAATGGGATTTCAATGGACAAAAAAATGAGGAAATCCCCAAAATTCTAAATTATCAATTAAAAGAGTTTGCACCCTCTTTAAAAAGCGACCAATTTGCCAAAAGTCTTATCAAGGGTGTGCTTAAACACTTAAAAGAAATAGATTCTTATATAAAAAAATACGCCCCAGAATGGCCAATAGAACAAATTACTATTATTGACCGAAACATTTTAAGGTTAGGCATCTATGAATTAGTTTTCTCTCCAGAAATTCCTCCTAAAGTAGCCATTAATGAAGCAATTGAGTTAGCCAAAACTTTTGGCGGTCCTTCTTCAGGAAAATTCGTAAATGGAGTTTTAGGGGCAATTTATGAAAAAGAAGGAATAAAAGAAAAAGAAGAAAAATCAAAGAAAAATAAATAATATGAAAAATTTTTCTCTTTTAGAAAAGAAAATAAAAATAAAGTTTAAAAACAAGGATTTACTTAAACAAGCATTTGTCCATCGTTCTTACCTAAACGAGCACCCTGACTTTCCTCTTTCCCATAATGAAAGGTTAGAATTTTTAGGAGATGCTGTTTTAGAAATAGTTGTTACTGACTATCTTTACCGTCATTACCCCAATCCTGAAGGGGAACTAACTAATTGGCGTGCTAGTTTAGTTAAAGCACAAACTTTATCAAAAATTGCCTTAGAACTTGGTTTAAATAATTATCTTTACCTTAGTAAAGGAGAGGAAAAAGACCCTCAACCAAAAGCAAGAAAATATATATTAGCCAATTGTTTAGAAGCGCTTATTGGAGCAATTTACTTAGATAGGGGCTTAAAAACAGCAAAAAAATTTATTGAAAAATATATTTTAAAAGAATTACCTTATATTCTAGAACATAAACTTTATTTAGACCCAAAAACAAAATTTCAAGAAGCAGCCCAAGAACATCTATCAATTACCCCCAGTTATAAAGTTTTAAAAGAGTGGGGACCGGCTCATGCCCGTCGGTTTAAAGTAGGGGTCTTTTTAAATAAAGAAATGGTTGCCTCTGGAGAAGGAACGAGTAAACAAGAAGCAGAAATGGAAGCGACTAAAAAAGCCCTAAAAAAGAAAGGATGGTAATTTGAAAATATGTATCTGGAAAAAATAGAACTATTTGGCTTTAAATCGTTTGCTCAAAAAACTATTTTAAAATTTACTCCGGAAATTACCTGCATTGTTGGACCTAATGGTTCAGGAAAATCAAATATTGTTGATTCCATTCGCTGGGTCACCGGAGAACAAAGCTTGAAAATACTCCGAGGAAAAAAATCAGAAGATATTATTTTCTCTGGTTCCAATAAAAAACCTCGGTCAAACTTAGCTGAGGTTTCTTTATATTTAAATAATGAAGGAAACAAAAAATTAAATGATTATCCTAGCACTATAGTTTTATCTCGCCGTCTATTTAGAAATGGAGAAAATGAATATCTGCTTAATAAACAAAAAGTACGACTCCAAGACATTGTTCTTCTTTTAGCACAAATTAATTTGGGACAAAAAAGTTATGGTATTGTCAGTCAAGGAATGACTGATTATATTCTTTTTTGTTCTCCTAAAGAAAGGAAAAATTTTTTTGATGAGGCAGTAGGTGTAAAACATTACCAAATCAAAAAAGAAAAAGCACTTAATCAATTAAAAAGGGCTTTGGTAAATCTTAAGCAAGGAGAATTGATGTTGGCAGAAATAAAGCCAAGATTACGCTCTCTTACCCGCCAAGTAAATCGTCTTAAAAGAAGAGAAGAAATTGAAAAAAATCTAAAAGAATTAGAAAAAAAATATTATGGTTTTTTCTGGAGAAAAGTTGAAAAAGAATATAATAAAGAAAAGGAGAGAGAAAAAGAAATCAATCAAAAATATCAAAATCAACTTGAAAAGGTAAACAAACTAAAAAAACAATTAAATCAGATAATGTCAGAAGAGGAAAAGGGAGGAGAGTTATCGAATCTTCAAAACGAATACGAAAAAGTTTTGAAAATAAAAAATGAACTCATATCTCAGCAGGCCTTATTAAGAGGAAAAATTCTTATAGAAAAGGAAAAGTTATCACAGAGAGAAAAAGAGAAAGAAATAAATTTTAATCAAGATGACTTGAAACGACTCATTAATTTTCTAAAAGAGATTGATTTAGACCAAGAAAAAATAATCGAAATCATAGAAAAAACTAACTCAATAAAGGAGTTAAAAGCGATTAAAAATAAAATAGAAAATATCCAAGAAAAAATTCGTAATTTTCTTAGTAAAATCCAAAAAAATGAATATTCACCAACTTTTGACGATAAAATTTTAAAAAAATTAGAAAAAGAAAATCAAACTATTATTCAAAAATTAGAAAACATTGAAAAAGAAGTTCAAAAAATCAAAGAAAAAATCAATCAATATACTCAAAGAGAGGCAACAAAGAGGAAACATATATTTGAACTTCAAAAAAATTATCAAAAAGCACAAAATCTACTCGACATCCTTAATAATGAACTTAATGAAATAAAGATTAATATCAGCAGAATAGAAACAAAAAAAGAGGACCTTAAAAATGAAATTACGAAAAGAATAGGAGATATTAATTTAATAAAAGAAACTTCTGAAGAAGAAATCATTCCAGAAGAATTAGAGGAAAAAATAAATAAACTTCGCTATCAAATAGAAATAATTGGCGGGATAGATCCAGAAACAGTAAAGGAATATGAAGAAACTAAAAGCCGTTTTGATTTTCTCTCTAACCAAATTGATGATTTAAAAAAAACAATAACCTCACTTAATAAATTAATAAAAGAATTGGACGAAAAAATTAAAAACCAATTTAACCAAGCCCTAAAAGAGATTAATCAGCAGTTTGATAAATATTTTAAACTTATTTTTGGAGGAGGGAAGGCACAATTAATTTTACGCGAAGAAACTATTGCTCAAAAAGAAAACGATACTAATCTAGATGAAAAAGAAACAAATTTAGAAAAAGAGGAAACAAAAACACCCTCTTTAGAGATAGCAAAAGACAAAGAAACATTCTCAGGTTTAGAGGTTTCTGCTTCTTTACCTAGAAAAAAAATAAAAAGCATTCATGCCTTTTCTGGAGGAGAAAAAGCCCTTACTTCCTTGGCTCTTATCTGTTCTATTATTGCTTATAACCCCCCTCCTTTTGTTATTTTAGACGAAGCTGATGCTGCTCTTGATGAAGCAAATTCTCAAAAATTTGTCTCTATTTTAGAACAACTTTCTCAAAAAACTCAATTTATTATTATTACTCATAATAGAGTAACTATGGAAAAGGCAAAAATTCTATATGGAGTCACTATGGACGAAGAGGGAACTTCAAAAATTCTCAGTTTAAATTTAGTTGAGGCAGAAAAAGTAGCCAAAAAATAATTATTTCTTAAAAAATTAAAAATCTCTTAAAAAGAGATTTTTAATTTTGGTTAAAAATTATTTTTCTCCACGATAAAATTTTGCTGCTTTTTCAGGAGAAATAGGATTAATAATTATTCCTGAACCAATCTCTACTCCTGCCCAAACCGATCCACGAGGAATAATTTTCATATAAAGATGCTGGTCCTCATCATTTATAACTTGGTGAAAATAATAATTATAAGGCAAACCCAACTTTCTAACTTTTTTCAAAATTATTTTCAAAATTTTAGCAAAGGATTTAATCTCCTCTTTATTTAAATTAGAAATATTATCAACATGCCTTATAGGCATAATCCAGACCTCATAATTATGCATTGAAGCATAAGGACAAAAAGCAATTATATGTTTATCTTTATAAATTAGCCTACTACTTCTACTTTCTTTCTTAATAATATCACAATAAACACAACTTCCGTGTCTTAACATATATTCATGACACTTTTGAGATTTATCAAAAACATGAGGAGGAATAAAGTCAGTAGCAAAAATTTGTGAATGAGAATGAGAAATAGAGGCACCAGCCGCTGCTCCACTATTCTTAAAAATCAAAATATAAGCAATTCTCTTATTCTTAGAAATCTCATAGGTCCTTTGAGCATAAACCTCTAACAATTTCCTAATATGCCTTTCGGGTAAATCCTCCAATTCTCTAAAATGGTTAGGCGTTTCAATCACTATCTCCTGAAGACCATATGCCTTTGGATTGTTTAAACTAACTGCTGGATAAATATTTTTAATAACTTTAATTAGCCAGTTCTTTTCTGAGCCAACAGTAAGAATAGCCTTAACTTTATTCACTTTTTCCGGACAAAAAGCGCAAGGTGTCTTCTCTCCCCAACCTATTTGATGAGGTCTCCGCGCTCTTTTAGGCGCAATAATAACATACTTATCTTGAATATAGTCCTTTCTCAATTCTGACATCATAAAGTTATTTATTAATTATTAAAAAGTTTTTGATAAAGTTCTAAATATTTTTGAGCAGATTTAGACCAAGAAAAATCAGCTTTCATCGCTCTAATTTGCATCTTTTTCCATTTTTCTTTCTCTTGATAGAAAATTCTTACTGCTTTTTTAAACGACTTTAGAAAATCCTGAGGGTCATAATTTTCAAAAGTAAAACCTGTCTCTCCTTCAATGACTGTATCCTTTAACCCGCCAGTACTTCTAACCAGAGGTAAAGTCCCATAACGAAAAGCGATTAATTGACAAAGCCCGCAAGGTTCAAAACGAGAAGGCATTAACAAAAGATCACTACCAGCATAAATTTTACGCGCTAATTTAGGGTCAAATTTAATTTGGGCAGATACAGAAAAAGGATATTTATCAGCCATTTCTCGAACTAATTTCTCATATTTTTGACTACCCTTTCCTAATATCACCAACTGAACTTTCTCCCTCATTATCTCATCAATTGCTGAGTAAATCAAGTCAACTCCTTTTTGAAAAGTTAAACGACCAATAAAACTAAGTAAAAGCATTTCCTTATCTAATGGAAGGCCAACTGTTTCTTGAAGGTCAATTTTGTTTTCTTTTTTTCTTTCTAAATTTTGCCAAGAATATCTTATTTTTATTTCCTTATCTGTCTGAGGGTTAAAATATTCTTTATCTATCCCATTAAGGATACCGTATAAATCATTTTTTCTCTTTCTTAGAACATTTTCTAAATTTTTGCCGAATTCTTTAGTTAAAATTTCTTGAGCATAGGTTGGGCTAACTGTATTAATTAAATCAGCATTTAAAATACCTTGTTGAAGTAAGTTTATATCTTTACCATAAGGGCCAATTGGCTGTTCTTTTAGAGTTGGCCAATCGTTTTCTTCTAATCCTAAAAAAGATAAGATTTCTTTTGCCCCCCATATTCCTTGATTGGCTAAGTTGTGAATGGTAAGCAATGTTTTTATCTTTTCTTTTCTGATTTTTATTAATAAAGGAATGACTGCTGTATGCCAATCATGACAATGAAGAATATCTGGTTGCCAATCAATATAAGAAAAAATTTCCAAAACAGCTTGAGAAAAGAAAAGAAATCTCTGTATCTCTCCCAAAGTATCGCAAAAGGCAGATTTGCTAAAATAAATCCCTCCTTGAGAAAGAAATTTTTTATTTTCCAAAAGATAAACAATAACTTTAGAAGAGGAAATTTCTCCTTGATAAAGATTGATTTTTTCTCCTGTTGGACTCAACTTTATTGGTATTCCTTTAAATAGCAATTTCGTCTTAAAGCCAGAATCTTTTATTGGTTGATAATAGGGGATAGCAATGCGGATATCTTGACCCAATTTCTTTAATTCTTTAGGTAAAGAGCCAACTACATCGCCTAAACCGCCGACTTTGGCTAAAGGTGTAAGCTCTGAAGCAACAAAAAGTATTTTCATTATTATTTATTTAATTCTTAAAAATTTGTTTAATTCTTTAATACTAAAAGGAGGAAATTTTAAATAATCCCAAGGACTTCTAATAAAAAACCATTTATTAGGAAGTTCCCCGTGAAAATCAGAACCAATAGTAGGGAAAAGATTAAATTTATGGGCTACTTTTTGCCAATAAATAATATCTGACCAACGATGATGAGAGGAAAGTACCTCTAAACCATCTAATCCTTTTCTCTTTAATTCTTTGATAACTCCTAAATCTTTCCAGGAAAGTTGCTGACTAGGATGGGCTAAAACCGCCTTTCCTCCTGCCTGATGAATGATTTTAATTGCCTTTCCTATCCCCACTTCGGCTTCTGGACAAATTAACCGACCTTTAATAAAAAAATACCGACCAATAACCTCAGTTAAAAGGATTGGTCTTTTTTTAAAATCTCTAACAACCCTTTTAAAATTTTCTTTAATCAGGGCCTCAGCCAGTTTATCTATACCCACATAAACAGCCGGAGTAGAAAAAACTTTTATTTCATCTATCTTCCACCCCTGCTTTCTTAAAATCTTAATACTCTTTTTTATTATTTCTCTTTTTTTATTTTGTAAATCATTAAGGAGTTTATTTAATTTTTTATTTTTCGGATCAAAATTATAACCCAAAAGATGAAGATGGAATTTTTTGAAGAAAGTATAAATTTCCACTCCGGGAATATTTTTAAGACCAAATTTCTTAGCCCAATAATTCATCTCCTCAACCCCGTCTATTCCATTATGGTCGGTAAGGGAAATAATTTTTAAGCCCAATTTTTCTGCTTTTTTAGCCAATTCTTTGGGTGAATAAAGGCCATCAGAATAATAGGAATGGAAGTGTAAATCAATTAATTTTTCTTTACTCATTTTATCAATTAATTTTACCAATAATCTTGAGAAATTAATTTAAGTTTTTCAATAATTTTTCTTTTAGATTTCTTATTCTTCTCTAAGAAAATCAGGTTGGCTGTTATTTGAACTAAATTTCTTAAAGCAAAATATCTTATTTTTATTTTATCATCTTGATTGATTCCCTTTTTGAAATAACTATCCAAAAACAATTGTTTTGCCTTTTGATAAAATCTTTTATGCTTTTTCCCTAAATAAAAAAGAGACATTGATTTCAATTGAACCAAAAAGCGGGCGATATCATCAAAATAATCATAAAGATAGGCATCACTAAAATCAATTATTTTTATTTTTTTACCATTGCGCAAAAAATTTCCTAAATGAATATCTCCATGAGAGATACCATATTCTTCAACTTTATCAAATAAATAAAAATTATTTCTTTTTATATAATTCATTCTTTTGAGAACCTTCTTTATAGGTAAAAGACCTGGGCGATAATACTTTTTTAAAAGATACAACCAATGCCGAATTTCTGAATTTTCTACATTTTTTGTTTTCAAAGGAAATTTAGTTTTATTGCTTATTGGCAAATGATGAATTTTGTAAAGCAATTTAGCCATTGAGGGAACAAAATTCAAAATTATATCGGTCTCTCTTTTTTCTAAAAGAGTTTGAAAGCTTGTTCCTGGCACATTTTCATAAAGAAGCAAATTATATTTTTCTAAATAATCCAATGGCTTAACCAAATATTTTTTAAATCCCTTCTGTCGGAGGTATTTAAGGAAGAGATAATGATTTCTTGGATTATCAAAAGCGCAATTTTTAGTCCTTTTCAATCTTCCCTGAATCGTCTTCTGGCGTTTTGAAGAATTAAATTTTATTTTTAATTTATACTCTAAAGATAAACTTTCATAATTAAGAAAATTCTTTCTTAACTTGATTTCAACCTCATCAACGGCTAATGCTTTTGGAAAATATCTCTTAATTCTTGAATTAAAAAATTTTTTCATAAATAAAGGGTTGAGAATTTGTTGAATTAGTTCTTTCTTTACTTGATTTCTCATTTTATGAGGTTAAGAACCAAATTAATCTTTGAAGTAAAGCGTCTATTTTAGAAAGAATAATAATTAAAGGTTTTTTAAAATTAAATTTTATTTTCTTCTCTCGAGATAAATTATAGCCAGTAATCTTAAATTTAAACAAAACTCCTTCCTTTGAGCAAGGAATTTCTACTTTCAATTGACCTTCCTTATCTTCTTTGAAAAAACGAGGAAGCCAGCCAAGCGTCTGGGAAACAACAGCAACTTTTAAATATTTCCCTTTTAATTTATCTCTTTTCTTTAAATAATCCAATACCTTGGCTAATAAACTGTTCTTTTCGAAAATTATTTCTAATTTATTTCCTTTTTTTAAGCGATAAGTCAGTTGACCAAAAGAATGTACTTTTTCTTTTTTATCAAACTCTATTTTAGAACAACTATTCCAGCCCTCTCTTAAATAAAATTTAATCTCTTTTCCGGGAAACTCTGCTAGATAAAAATTATTATATTTATCCCAAAAAGCCCCTAAAGGATGAGATTGTTTATCTTTTTTGTCAATAACTGCTTTAATTTTAGAAAAAAGAGTCAAAAATTGTTCTTCTTGAAATTTATCCTTATTAAAATCCTTAAAATAATTCTCTGCCAAAGGAGAAAATTCATCTAAAGAATGCTCCCAAAATGATTTTAAGGAAGGAAGCGTCCTGCTTGCCCTTAAATCATCAATTATATGAAGAACATCATAAATATCAGTTCCTTGTTTTAACTTTTCTAAAGCATCGCGCCATTTTATCGCTTTTTCAAATTCTAAATTTGCTGCCGCTTTTTTCATCTCATCCTCCAATTCTAAGATAATTAAATTATACCATTCTTTAGACACTCTTTCTTTAAAGGGCTTTTTGTTCTCTGTCCCTAATGCCTGACGATAGCGATGCCTAATAATTCCTTTCCTCTGCCAATCAAAAGCAATAGCCAAAATTTTTTGATAATACTCATTGGCTTTCTCTTTCTCTTTTAAAGAAGCATTAGGTAAAGCATTAACCACTTCTCTCAATTGATAAGCACCTTGTTCTATCATCTCTAAACTCCACCAAGGTTTTGCTGAAGCCCACCAAAACTGGTCTGATTGAAGCGACTTATCTAAAAGTTCCCTTGCCTTTCCTAAGGGCTGATTTTCCCTTTCTGCTTTTTCTACTAAATCAATTACAAAATAAGTAAAATCCCATTGAAGTTTATGAGTAGGATTAGAAGGATCCTGCCAAAGAAGGAAAGGAGAAAAAGTTCCCTGTTTTTTCTCCTTATCTAACCAGAAATCCTGTTCTTCAGACGACCAAGTAGATTCCCGGACTTCAATTTCTTCATCAACGCTAAACTCTTCTACTAGTTCAGAAACTAATACATTCTTAAAAGGCGCTTCTTGATAAAGATTAAAAAGAAACTTCTCTAAACCAGGGCGATGGTGGCCAAAAGTTTCACCATCCATTACTGTCAGAAGATAACGGTTTTTTTTCAATTCTTCCCCTAATTCAGCCAAAAGTGATGCTTTGCTTCGTATTATTGCTGAAAGAATTAGAACACTAATTCTTTTATCACGAAAGACAATTTTTAAAGAGGGAATATTTTTAATTGAATAAATTTTCTGAAAATCAGGTTTTATTGAAGAAGCAAATTCTTCAGCCACTATCCACTGAAATCCTAACTGACTGACAAGATTGGCTAATTTGTAACTAAAAGCCAATTCAGGAGAAAAAAATCCTTTTGGCTGATAATTTTTGCCAAAGTATTTCTGACAAGTTTGATTATGCAAATTAATTTGTCTTTTAATCTCTTTCTCCGGAAGAAGGGGTAAAAAGGGATGATACATTGCGCTACCAGTAAGTTCTATTTGTCCTCTTCTAAGTAAATATCCAATATCATCAATAACATCATCATAGCCATTCTGCTCTAAAAGTTCTAACAATCCGCCATTAACATTCAAGGTCAATCTTGCTTTTTTGTTCTTTTTAAACCCATCTAAAAGAGGACGATAAGATTCATTAACTATTCTTTCCAAAATATCACTTTGCTGATTATGTGGTTGATAAATGTGAAGAAAATTCGCCCAACGCATAGATTTAAAAGAAATACTGATTAACTTTTTTATTTTTTTTATAGACCTGTCTTATTTTTCTAAATTTTTTTGATTTATCCCATTCTCTCAACAATTCTTTAATTTTATGAGATAAATTTATCACTTTTTTCTTATCTTTTAAAGGGATTGATTTTGAACTAAAAACAATTTTTTCTAAACCATTTAAATAATCCTCAACAAAACCCGGATACCACCAAGGCATTGCTGAAGCCCACCAAAAAGGATCACTATTAAGATATTTATCTAATTGTTCACGCCCGTTTTTAGAAGGATACTTTTTTATCAATCTCAAAACTAAATAGAGTAACTTCCACAAATAATAATGAATCATATTGCCCGGATAATTCCAAAGAGCATAAGGAATGTTTTCTTCAAGCTCATTCTCTTTTGAAGACCAAGAGGAGGGAAAAGGTTCAATTATTTGAGGTCTTGATGGTAAAATTTTCAAAAGTTCAGAATAAAATTTTGTCTCTGTTTTCTTGGCTATTCTTTGCCAAACTTTAGCCATTCCTTTATGGTGATGACCTAGATTTTCTCCGTCCATAGCCGTCAAAATATATTTTTTACATCTCTTATCTTTACTTACTGAGCGGAAAAATTTTTTTGCTGAATTAAGCCAAGAACTTAAGAATAAGTCAGAAAGAAAACGATTTCTAAAAAAAACTTTTAAATTTGTTCCCTTAATTTGATAAAGTTTGTCAAAAGAAACTAAGCCAAACTTTTTTTGATAAGCAATCTCATCAAGAATAATCCATTGATAGCCCAATTTATCAATTATTTTAGCTAATTTTTGGCTATAAGCCATTTCTGGGGGGAAAAAGCCCCTTGGTTGATAGATTTTACCAAAATATTTTCGATTAACTAAATAATTGAGTTTAATCTGACGGATAATTTCATCCTCAGGCAATAATGGTAAGAAAGAATGAAATTTAGCGCTTCCTAATAACTCTATTTGATTCCTTTTGGCCAAAAACCTTATTTTCTGAATTATTCTTTTATATCCGTTTTTTATTAAAAGTTCGGTTAAACTTCCGCTGATATTAAGAGAAATTTTTATCTGTTTATTATTTTCTAAAATAAAAAAAATTTTTTGATAACTCTCTCTAACTACTTTATCTAAAATCTTCTTTTTTTGATTTGCTGGCTGATAAATATGTAAAAGATTAGCCCAAACCATTTAATAATAATTAATGCTGATTGTTCTTCATTTTTAAAGCCCGGCGATAAAGAAGTAAGTATTTTTTAGTAGGTAAATTCCAAGAAAATGACTCCTTCATTGCCTGCCAAGTCAATTTTCCCCAAACTTGAGGATATTTATAAGTTTCCACAGCCCGAGTAATGGCTACCAAGAGATCAGCTGGTTCATAAGTTTTAAAAACAAATCCATTTCCTCTTCCTGTGCGTGGATTAAAATCAGAAATTGTATCTGAAAGTCCTCCAGTCTCATGAACAATAGGAATAGAACCGTAACGCAAACTTTTTAATTGTGAAATTCCACAAGGTTCAAAACGAGAAGGCATTAAGTACATATCTGAACCAGCAAAAACCTTTCTCTCCATTTCTTCAGAAAAAGGATTAATAAAAGCAATTTTAGAAGGATATTTACGACTTATTTTTTTAAAAAAATCAACGTATTCTTTTTGTCCACTGCCAACAATAACTAACTCTAAATTTTGTCTTAAAAGAGGTTTAATTATCTCTTTAATCAATTCAAATCCTTTTTGTTCGGTTAAACGACTGGTTAAACCAAGAATAGGTATATTTTTATCTACTTCTAAATTTAATTCCTTTTGTAAAGCCAATTTATTCTTTATTTTCTTATCTAAAGAATTTTGATCATAATTATAGTAAATATATTTATCAAAAAGGGGATTAAAAACGCTATAATCAATCCCGTTTATTATTCCAAAAACACGTTCCTTTCTTTTGCGTAAAAGCCCATCTAATTCTTGACCAAATTCTGGGGTAAGAATTTCTTTAGCATGACGTTCAGAAACAGTATTAATAACATCAGCAAAACGAATTCCTCTTTTCATAAAATTTATTCTTTCAATTTTGTCTTTATCTTGAGGAGGCAAATTTTTTCCGTCGTCCCTTTCCTCTAACGGAATTTTCCACCAACTATGCCCCAACTGAAAACTAATGTTATGAATTGTATAAACAATGGCTGTTTGATTAAAAAGAGGATTCTCTTTTTCGTTTAATTTTAGATAATTGGGGATTAGACCTGTCTGCCAATCATGACAATGAATTATGTTTGGTTCAAAATTCAACAATTTTAATAATTCTATAGAAGCCAAATCAAAGAGCATAAAACGAAGATTATCATTAGGATATCCATATAACTTGGAATGGCAGCCAAATAATTTATATTGGTCAACAAAATAAACAGGTAAATCTTTGATTAATTCACTTTTAAAAAAACGACAAAGATATTTTTCTCCAGCAACAGAAAGAGGAATTTCTGAATCAACTAATTCGGCTTTAATTTCGCCTTTATTTATTTTTTCTCGAATAAATCCATATAGAGGAGTAATAATAATCACTTGGTGACCCAATTTAACTAAATGAGTAGTTAAGGCGCTAACCACATCGGCCAAACCACCAGTTTTAGAAAAAGGGGCTACTTCAGAAGCAATATGAACAATTTTTAAATGACGAGACATAATAAATTAAATAACTTTTAGAAATCGGCTGCTTAGAATAAACATTGCTTCAGACCAACAAAGAGGATAAATCCCTTGACGAAAATCATCAAAAATTTGTTCAGGTAAATATCCTTTATATTTATCCGCCTTTCTAACCACCCAAAGGTAATATTTCCAAGCCCTTTTCTTGTTTCCTCTTAAAACCCAATAAATACTCATCCAAAAATTTAAGGCTGGCCAAGCACCCCCTCCTTCCCAAGCTGAACCCTCACTGTCAAAATAATCATACTCATAACGATGAACACCGCCTTTTATTACTATTCTTTTTTCCATCATTTCTATTGTCTTTTTTATTCTCAAATCATCTGCTGGATAAATTTCAAATGGCCAAACTAGACCCAAAAGAGAAGCGTCTATATTTTTATCATCTATTCTTCCGTGGTTACGATAAAAATATCCGTCTTTTTCTGAATACGCCTCATCAATTTTGGAAATCATTTGTAGAGCGGTTTCTTTCCATACTTTTTTAGCAATAATTTCATAGGCACAAAGAAGTCCTCGGGCACAAGCAGCCAAAGAGTAAGTAAAATTATTTTGCATTGTTGTTGAGGTCTGACGACTTGTTTCTTCCCAAAGGTCAACAGTGTGTCGCAAAAAATATTTTCCTCCCCAAACCTCTACTAATCCATTAGCTAACCTTTCTATTAATTCCTGAAATTTAAGAGCCCTTTTTAAATCTTTTTTAAAGTACTTATAATAATGGTGAATAGTATAAAGAGTAATACCCATTTGGTCTGGTTGAAATGCCTTGCCCATACTACCAAATTGTCCGTTGGTAGAATAATTAGCAAAAAGAAGTTTTTCTCTTTTAAAATCACGCGGCCTTTCTTCTAACCATTTAAAAAATGGTTCCTGAATCTCCATCTTTAAAATCTCTCCGGCTAAACAAGTAAAGCAAGCATCTCTTGGCCAAACCCAGCGGTAATTAAAGGCCTCACGAGGATAATAAGGTTTATCTGTATTAGCAGCAACAATAGCGCCATTCTCCAAAACACAATCTTTAATTACCTCCTTAGCCCTTTTAATCATCTTTTTTATTTTTGCTTTTAAGGTAGGAGAAAGTTGATTAAACATAAATTCATTTAGAATTGATAACTTTTTTATTAAATTTTTCTATTTGAAGACAAGTAAGAGCAAGGGCTAAAGCATCAGCCGCATCATCTGGCTGGGGAATTGTCTTAAGTTTCAAAATATTTTTAACCATCTTTTGAATCTGTTTTTTATCGGCTTGACCATAACCAGTGATAGCCATTTTTACTTGAAGTGGAGTAAATTCCACAAGAGGAATTTTTTTCTTTATGATTGTATATAAAATAACTCCCCGCGCCTCGCCAACTTGAATAGCTGTCTTAACATTTCTGGCGAAGAAAATTTTTTCTAAAGCAATTTTTGTTGGTCGGTATTTTTGAATAATTTCGCCCAATTTCTGATGTATTTTTTCTAATCTCTTTGCCAAGGATTGACCGGCTTTTGTCCTAATAACTCCGTAGGTTATCAAATGAGGTTCTCTTGATGTTGAAGAATGAACTCCTAAGCCAATAAGACCAAAACCAACACTAGCCACGCCCGGATCAATACCAAGGATTATTTCTTTTTTTCTATTCTTCATTGGTATAATAATTATCCACTTCCTGACACTCGTCTAATTCTAAATATAACTTTTCCAATTTCTGCTTTACGCCAGCATCTTCTACCTTAACTTTATTCTTGGCTACCATTTCCACTTCTGCATAATTAATTGAAAATCCTTCTTGCTCCAATCCCTCTTTAATTTTTTGTAAATTTTCTGGAAGAGTAAAAATAATTATCTCACCGTTTTCTTCTTTAATATCTTCAGCCCCTAATTCAATGGCTTTTAATTCAATTTTCTCCTTATCTTCAGGTTTACCACTTTCGCTTAAACGAATTACACCTTTTGTTTCAAACATCCAAAGCACACTCTTGGGCTCACCTAAACGGCCTTGATATTTATTTAAAATATGTTTTAAATTAGCCACTGCCCGGTTTTTGTTATCAGTAAGCACTTCAATCACCATTGCTACTCCTCCCGGACCAAATGCCTCATAAACTACTTTTTCAATAGTTGCTCCAGAAAGCTTTCCGGTTCCTCTTTTAATCGCCCGCTCAATATTTTCTTTAGGCATATTGGCTTGCTTTGCTTTTTCTATGGCTAAACGCAATTTAAAATTAGTTTCCGGATTACCTCCGCCCTGACGAGCAGCCAAACTAATCGCTCTGGCTAATTTAGTAAAAAGAGCCCCCCTTTTCGCATCAGCCAACCCCTTTGACCTTTTAATTTGTGCCCATTTAGAATGACCAGACATAATAAAAAATTAAATATTTTCTTTTTAATATAGCAAAAAATGACTAACTAAACAAATCAAATCCTTTAGTTTTCCTTGACAAAATAAAAAAAATATGCTATTCTTATCTTAAGTGTTCATTGAAAACAAAGGAAACAAACCCCAAAAAGGAGGGAAAGATGAGAAAAATTGTCTTGATCGCCGTTGTTGTCACTGTTCTCCTGGCTACAGCAGCAGGCCAGATCCGGATAATTGAGAATCATGGAGTAGAAGTTGATGAAAACCTTAATCTTGTTGTGAGAGGAGGCAAATATGCTGTTTTTCCTTTGGCGCAGAATGTGGATTCTATTAAATTTGAAGTGATGCTTAACGAAGGGGGCTTTGTTGATTTTTACTTTTTTATAAATGAGAAAGGGACTGGACAAATGTTAAGGTTAGATTCCAGAAATTACCCTTCAGGCTTTGACCCTACGACTAGTTTTAAAAAATGGCGGTATATGCCTGAACCTGGACCTCATAATTTGGAACCTGGTATTTTTCATAAAGTAACTATTTGGTTCAGACAAAATACTGGTTATGGTATAACTTCCACTGTTGCTTACGCTCGAATAGACAATGAAACAGTAAAACCGATGGTGATTAAAAAAAGAGGGAATTGGGCAGCGATACATGGAGACCACTGGAAAAGTCCCGGAGGAAAATTCAGAAACATTCGATTTTTCGTTAGTACCCCGGATACCTCTACTCCTCCATCTAATACTTCTGCTGTTCTTGATACTTCTGCTGCCCCAACTCCTGCTCAAGCGGATTCAATAAGTAAATCTCCTCCTCAGGTTCAGCAAACTGTTCAGCAAACTATGCTTGAAGGTAAATTCGAAGCGGAGATAGAAATTGCTAGCACTGAAGAAGGAGTAATTCTCATAAAGATAAAGGAAATCAAACCAGTAAAAAGCAGCAAGGTAAAATAAGCATCAAATAAACAGGAGGTGGTTCTTCCACCTCCTTTTAAATTCTGGACAAAAAAAAGAAAATTTGTTATTTTAAAATAAATTAAATAAAAAGATGAAAAAAGTATATTTACCTTTAGATAAAATAAGCCATCTTCAAAAATTTGACCAAGAAAAAATGGCTTTTTTTATTTCTCGTTTTCCCCAAGAACTATCTCACGCTCACCAATTAGCCCAAAAATTAATCTTACCTCTATCTTATAAAAAAACTAAAAAAATAATTGTCTCAGGAATGGGAGGATCAGCAATAGCCGCTGATTTAATTAAAAATCTTTTTAAGGAGAAGATTAAAATACCATTTTTTATCAACAGAGATTATCAGTTGCCTCCTTTTGTTGATAAAGATACTTTTTTAATAATGATAAGTTATTCGGGTGAGACAAAAGAAGTGTTAAATTGTTTTAATCAAGGTTTAAGAAAAAAAGCAAAGATATTCGTTATTAGTTCTAATGGCAAATTACTTAAAAAAGCAAAAGAAAAAAAATTACCTTACTATACAATCAATTTTTCTGCCCCTCCACGAGTTGCTTTTCCTTATCTTTTCTCGTCTCTTTTAGTTGTTTTAGAAAAATTGAATTTCCTTAAAAAAGATATTTTCAAAAAAGCAATTATTAAAGAACTTACTGGTTTTAATAAAAACCTACAACCAAAAATAAGACAAAAAGAAAATTTAGCTAAAAAAATTGCTTGGCAAAGTTTTGAGTATGTGCCTCTTATCATCGGGGCTGAACATTTAATCGGAGTTGCTCAACGATGGAAAACCCAATTCAATGAAAACGCCAAAAACTTAGCCTTTTTTGAAATACTTCCTGAAGCAAACCATAATTTTATTGAGGGTCTAAAATACCCTCTGGTTAATGAATCTCTTTTTAATTTCATTATTTTAGACAGCCCTTTTTATTCTTCAAAAATTAAAAAAGCAATTAGTTTTTATAAAGAGGTCTTCAAAAAAAATAATTTAATATACCAAGTAGTAAAAGGAATTAAAAAAGACAAGATTAGTCAAACCCTTTCTTTAATTATTCTGGGAGATTGGGCAAGTTATTATCTGGCTATTCTTAATGAAATTAATCCGACTCCAGTAAAAATGATTAAACTATTAAAAAGCAGATTATAAAAATTAAATATAAATTCTCGCGGCCATGCTTGGCGAGAATTTATTAAGAATATGAAAATTTTTTCTCTACAATTTAAATCAAAAAAAAGAGAAAATTTTTCCCTTTATCTTTTAGTTTTTCTTCTATCTCTTCTCTTTTTTGGCTACTTCCAACTAACTCCAACTTTAGCCGACCCTGATTCTTTCTATCACGCTAAAACAGCACTTCTAATAAAAAATCAGGGGATAATCAAAGAATTTCCTTGGCTTCAATATACAATTTTAAAAGACAATTATATTGACCACCATCTACTTTACCATATACTTCTTGTTCCTTTTCTTATCTTTTTTTCTCCCTTAATAGGAATTAAAATCGCTGTCGTAATTTTTAGTAGTTTAAGCGTTCTTTTCTTTTATTGGCTATTGAAAAAATTTAAAATCAGCTATCCTTTCCTTTATATCTTTCTCTTACTCACTTCTGCTCCTTGGCTTTTTCGTCTAAATTTAGCCAAAGCCCAACCCTTGTCTTTAATTATCCTTTTTTTAAGTGTTTATTTTCTTTTTCAAAAAAAATATCTTTACCTATTCCTAATTTCTTTTATTTATGTTTGGACCTATAATGGCTGGCCTTTAATAATCATCTGGCTATTTTCTTATCTTTTGGCTTATTTTATCCACCAAATTTATTTCAGCGAAGAAAACTATCTTAAGAAAATTACTCATCTTCTTCCTTTTAAGAAAAAAACTAATGGATTGAAAAAAATTGCTTATTATTTTTATAAAACAATCAAAGAGAACAAATATTCTCTTTTGTCTGTTTTTGGAGGAATTATTGCTGGAATTATTATTAATCCTTATTTCCCTAAAAATTTATTTTTCTATTGGGTCCACATTTTTAAAATTGGCGTAATCAACCAAGCAGAGAAACTTCATGCTGGAGTAGAGTGGTATCCTTATCCCGGCCGGGAATTTATCTATGGAACCATAACAATTCTTGTCATCTGGATTTTTTCTTTTATTTGGTATAGTGAACGTTTTAAAAAGAAATCAGTAAAAACATTATCTCTTGGAATTTTTTCTCTATTTTTCTTCTTATACACTTTAAAATCAAGGAGAAATATTGAATATTTTATACCCTTTGCTTTATTATTCACTGCTTTTTCTCTTAAAGATTTTTGGCTATCAGTCAATTGGCTTGAGTTTGGAGAAAAAATAAAAGAAACTTTCTTTCAAGGTAAAAAACGTTTTCTTTCTTCTTTGCTCGCCACTTATCTTATTCTTTTTTCTCTTTTCTTTGTTGCCAATTATTTTGTTAAGGGAATTAAAGAAGTAAGAAACGAACTGGCTAATGGATTTCCTCTCACCAAATTTCAAAAATCAGCAGAGTGGCTCGAAAAAAATACTCCCAAACATTCTCTAATTTTCCACAGTTGTTGGACTGATACTCCTTTTCTTTTCTATTATAATACTCATAATTATTATCTGGTTGGCTTAGACCCTACTTTTATGTATCAATACAATAAAGAACTCTTTTGGCAATGGCTAAACATCACCCAGGGAAACCCGCCCTTAACTTACCCCTATTCAGAAAAAATAAAGGAAAATAAAGAAAAATTTAATTATGATTTAGCAAAAATTATTAAAAAGAACTTCCGTTCTTCATATGTTTTCATCAACAAAGACCACCCAGCAATGAAAGAAAACATAGAAAAAAATAAAAAATTCAAACTTATTTATCAAGATAAAGAAGCAACCATCTATCAAATAGAAGAATAATGGTATTAGATAATCTTAAAAAGAAAAGAAAATTTTTTATTAATAATTCAATAATTATCATCCTCTTTTGGCTACTTTTTTTATTTGTCAGAATATTTCTTTTTAAAATAGTCAATTTTACCAACTCATCTAAAATTGACCTTTTTTATGACGAAGGAACTTATCTTTATACATCTAAACTTATCAGTGAAGGATTAGTTCCTTTTAGAGATTTTTTTATCGGTCATATGCCTTTTTATCAATACCTCCTTTCATTTTTTTGGAAAATTGGATTTGATTTTGTCACTATTCATTATCTTCATATTTTTCTTTCTTCCTTAGTTATTTTTCCTCTTTTTCTTTTCAGTAAAAAAATCATTAAAAACAAAATAATTCTTTATTTACCCGTTTTGTTAATAACTTTCAGTCCTCTTTATTTTCTTTTCTCTCTTTTAGTCATTCTTGATCCAATAATGACATCTTTTCTCGTTTGGGGACTATATTTTTATTTTTTCCCTGAAAATAAACCAAAAAAATTTTTAGCCGGTCTATTTTTTGCTCTGGCTACTTTAATTAAAATATCGGCTCTCGTTTCCATTTTCTCTCTCCTTCTTGCTGATTTTATTTTTGATAAAAACAAAAAGAAATTTTTTAGCCAAACTTTTAAAAAGTTTCTTCTTGGATACCTCCTTATAATTATTCCTGTTTTTATTTGGCTTTTTTCTTTTCCTCAGTTTTTCAATAATTTATTCCTTTTCCACCTTGTTTACCATTATCCCGTAAGTATTTACAAAAAAATTAAATGACAAAGAAAAGAAAATACCATTTTTTCTTTTACTTGAGACCTGAAGAAATAATTTCTTTGTTCTTTTTACTTCTTTTAATTACTATTTTCTTCTATTATCGAGTAAATATCTTTCACTATCACCATCTTCCTATCTATCTCCTTCTTTACGCTGGACCAATTATTGCCTTTTACTATCTTTTAAAATATGTCTTTTGTTCCGCTGATAAGAAACTCCATTTTAAATTAGTTGTCAAAAAAATAATAATTTTCTTTCGCGATTGGATTCCTATAATCTTAGTTATCTTTATTTATAATGCCATTCATGATACTACTCATTTAATCAATTCTAAAGAAATGGATAGTTTATTAATTAAAATAGACAAATTTTTATTTTTTGGGCATCACCCTACACTTTTTTTTGAAAAATTAATCAACCCTTATCTTAGTTATTACACCTTCTTTATCTATGATTTTTATCTTTGGCTCTATCCTTTGACTTTAACTATCTTTTATCTTAGAAAAAATAAAAAAATATTCCATCAATTAGTTTTAACAATGACCATTGCTCTTTACTTAGGACTAATTGGTTATTTAATTGTTCCTTGCAAAGGACCAGTATTAGCCCAAAGAAATTTATATTCTTGTGATTTATTCGGCAGACAAGATTTTACTTATACTCATTCTTTAGCCCAATTATATATTTACCAAAGATATGCTTTTCACTGCTTTCCCAGTTTACATACTACTCTATCAACCATCTTTCTTTTCTTTATTTTACGCTTTTCTTCCTCTAAAATACTCCGCTTACTTTATCTTATTATTGTCCCAAGTATTTGGTTTGCTACTCTTTATCTCCGTTGGCACTATCTTATTGATATCATTGCTGGCTTTCTCTTGGCTTACCTCTCTATTTACCTTGGTTTTAAAATTGGCCAATTTTGGCAAAGAAAATCCTTAATAAAAGCCAATGAAAAAACTTAGTAAAAAACAAATTATTCTTCTTATCATTCTAATTATTCTTGCTCTAATCCCTCGATTGATCTTAGCCCCCCAACCGGGCCATAAAGGCGATACTGGCTGTTGGCAAAGGTGGTCATATCTAATTCAAAAAAGGGGACTAACTAATGTTTATGAAGAACATAAAACGCCTGCTATTTTTATTGACCCAAACTATCTTCCTCCTTATCTCTACATATTGGGTCTGCTCGGTAAAATTTATCAAAAATTCTTCTCTTCTCAATTTCTCTTTGATACTAAAATTCTTTATCTTTTACTTAAACTACCAGCAATTATTTTTGATCTATTTTTAGGTTTATTAATTTTCTTTTTTCTTTTACCTAGAAAAAAATTTAAAACAGCCTATCTTATATCAGCCCTTTTTCTTTTAAACCCAGCGATTATCTACGATTCATCCTACTGGGGACAAATAGATTCAATTCATACTTTCTTCATCCTGCTTGCTCTTATTCTCCTTTATAAAAACAAATTTTCTTTTTCTTGGATTTTCATTACTTTAGCTTCCTTTTTCAAACTTCAAAGCACTATTCTCATACCTTTCTTCTTAATAATAAATTATAAAAAACAAGGAGCAAAAAGAACCATTATTAACCTCTTCATTGCCCTTCTTACTGCTGGCCTTATTTGCTTGCCTTTTCTTGTAAAAGGTAAAATATCTTATCTCTTAAAAATTATCATTACTGCTCCGGGTAGTTTCCCTGTACTTTCAGCCAATGCCTTTAATTTTTGGTGGCTTTTCCATGGAATCCATCTTTCTTCTTATTCCTTTTCTCCAATAAGAGATTTTTCCTCTTCTTCTCCTGACCTATTTTCACCTTTCTTTATTGGTTTAATCATTTTTTTGGCAGTTTATTTACTCATTCTTTTAAACTATCATCTTAAAAAATATCCTCCTGCAATATTTTTTTCTACTGCTGCTTTTCTTATTTTTTCTTTTTTTATGATTCCTACAGAAATGCACGAACGTTATCTATATCCAGTTCTTCCTATAATTTGCTTAACTCTTTTCCAAAATAAAAAAATGTGGTTAATTTATATTGGTCTTTCTTTCACTCTTTTGGCTAATCTTTTGGCTGTTTTACCTTTTCTTGATTTGACTAAAAAGATATTTAATTGTTCTTCACTTTCCTCTTGGCCAATTGTTTTCCTTAATATATTTTTATATTTTTATTTCTTTATTTATTTAATTAAATACAACAAAAATGATGGAAAAAATTCTTATCGTTCTTCCAACTTATAATGAAGAGAATATCCTTCAAAAGAATGTTCTTAAAGTAAGGAAATTCTGCCAAGATAATTTAAGAAACTTTGATTGGCAAATTCTGATTGCTGATAACGGTTCAACAGATAAAACACCTAAACTTGCTCAAGAACTTAGTCAGGAATATTCAAGAATTGATTATTTTCATACTTCACAAAAAGGACGAGGAGCCGCTTTAAAAATTGCTTGGAATAAAAACAATTATTTGGCTGATATTTATCTCTATATGGATATTGATTTAGCCACAGATTTAAATCATCTTCCTCAACTGATTAGATCAATTATTCAAGAAGGATATGATTTAACTATTGGTTCACGTCTTCAAAAAGAATCAAAGACAGAAAGATCTTTTTTACGAGAATTTATCTCTCGTTTTTATAATCTACTTCTGAAAATTTTCTTTGGTCTTAAAATTAAAGATTATCAATGTGGTTTTAAAGCAGTTAATCAAAAAATAGTTGAAAAAATTGTTCCTCTTATTAAAAATAATAACTGGTTCTTTGATACAGAATTAATTATTCTTAGCCATAAGAATAATTATAAAATTAAAGAAATACCTGTTAAATGGGTAGAGAAAAGGGATAAAAAAAGAAAAAGCAAGGTCAAAATTATTAAAACTGCTTGGGAAGATATTAAAGGAATTATTAGGTTAAAATTATCTTAATTTTAAATAAATAAAATAAATAAAAAACGAGGTTAAAAACCTCGTTTTTTATTTATTTTATTCTAATCTAAATTCATTTAGAAACCACTTGAACGCCAACCAAACTAAAAACTAAATGGGCAATTCCATAAGAAGCAAAAATTATGAACAGACCAATAACTGCATTAGTGATTAAACTTTTTGCTTTTTTAACATTTTCTGGATTTCCACCAGCAGTCATCCAAATTAAACCGCCATAAATAGTCAAAACTAAAAAAACTAATCCCAAATAACCTAAAACTAAATCAATAATTGTTCCAACAACTCCTATTATATCCCCTTTACCTGTACTAGCCAGTCCGGCTTTTTTAGCCGCTTTATCTAATCCATAATCTCCAGCCAAAACAAAATTAATCTTTGCTTGGAGAAAAGCAAAAAGTCCAATTACTATAGCCATAAAAATATCTTTGTTCCTTTTCATTAACTTAACCCTCCCTAGTAGGCATTAGACTAATGACAAAGCGGGCGATTCCCCAAGCAGCCAAAACAATAATTAAACCAATTATTCCAGCCGTTAGAGTATGCTTGGCTTTTTTTACTGCATCTTCATTACCACCAGCAGTCATCCAACGAAAACCTCCATAAAGAATAACAGCTACAGCAATCAACCCTAAAAAGCCCAAAAGCTTATCAATAATTTCTTCTGCTGTGTCCCAGGCATTGATATTACTAGCAACAATATTAGATTCAGGTAAACGGATATCACCAGCAAAAACAACTGAATTCGTAGTTAAAAAGGGGATGCTTAAAATCAACATCATCAAGAAAAGATAAATTCTCTTCTTCAACATAATTTCACCTCCTTTCTTTTAAATAAATTATTAGTTTTTACAATTATAACATTTATAAGAAACAAAAGTCAATAATTTACTTTTCCTAAACAACTATGTCGTCCTAGTAGGCATTAGACTAATGACAAAGCGGGCGATTCCCCAAGCAGCCAAAACAATAATTAAACCAATTATTCCAGCCGTTAGAGTATGCTTGGCTTTTTTTACTGCATCTTCATTACCACCAGCAGTCATCCAACGAAAACCTCCATAAAGAATAACAACTACAGCAATTAATCCTAAAAAGCCCAAAAGCTTATCAATAATTGATTCTGCTGTTTCCCAAGCATTGATATTGCTAGCAACAATATTAGATCCAGGTAAACGAACACTGCCAGCAGTTTCAGTGGTTTCAGGAGTTTCGGGGCTAGGTCCAGGACCAGGGCCAGGGCTAGGAGGAGGAGCTATCTGAGCAAAAGCGACTGGGGCAATAGTCAAAAGAAGAATGGTTAAGAGTAATAATCCGGAAAAAAGATAAATTCTCTTCTTCAGCATAATTTCACCTCCTTTCTTAAAAATAAATTATTTTGCTCCAATAGCTTTAAAAATAAAACTTAAAATAGCATAACTGCTGAAAATTACTAAAATACCAATACTTGCCCAGACCAAGGTGTCTCTTCCTTTTTTAATGGCTGTAGAACTTCCTCCAGAAGTCATCCAAACTAAACCACCATAAATAAACATTATTAAAGCAATTGCTCCAATAATCCCTAAAAAAATCTTAATACCCCTACCAATTAAACTAACTGGGTCAGTTTCACTAATAGGACTTTCTAAAGTTACTGTGTAGTTGCTGTTCAAATCATCGCTAGCCATCCAAGCGCTGTTTCTTCCGCTAGTTAAAAAGATACTTGCCAGCAGTAAAAAAACAAAGAAAAATAGAATTATTTTAAATTTTTTTTCTCCCATTTTTTAAAAATTAAGAACCCTCTTCTTCTGGAGAACAAAAATCTACTCTTTTTATTGCATTCTTACACTCTTCCTTCTCACTCCTTTCTTCTACCCATCCCCCCTCGCAGAGTGTTCCTGCCTCTCTCATTTGCCTCAAAGTATCCTTACAATTAGCTTCTGAAAAACGTGCTTCCCCTCCTAAACATTTACACTCTCTACTACAAGAATCGCCATCTTTTACCCGAACCACACAAAATCCATCTTTCTCAACTACTTTTGCCTTCTTTTTTAAACGCGTATAACCTGGTTTAATTCCAACTGCTGTTTCAATAAAATAAACAATCAACCAAGCAGTCATTACTATTATAAGCCCAGTTAAAGTTCCAATCAAGATGTCTTTACCTTTTTTTACCCGGCTCTGACTACCCCCAGAAGTCAAGAACATAAACCCGCCAACAATAAAATAAACTAAAGCCAAAGCACCAACAATACCTAAAATAATTTTTGAAAGATTGATAAAAAGCAAAAGAAAATCCTCCAAAGTACAATCGCCAGTAGCAGCACAATCAGGAACAATCTTCCCTAATCCTGAACTAGCAGCAAAACTAAAAAAGAAAGGAAATAAGAAAAAGAAAGAAAAAAGAGAAAAGAAAAAGAAAGTAAAAAATAATTTTCTCTTTTTATCTGCTTTAATATGTTTGATTAACTCGTTCCACAGCATAATTTATTGCTTTTTTATAATCCAAAAGGCCTTGATTGACCATTCTAATCATTTCCTTAAAAATCTCCTCTACAGCCAAGGGGTCTTTTCCATAATACCAATCTTGAGCAGTTAAAACTTGTTGGGTAAAGGGGGCTAAATCAAAATTTTCTAATTGAACATCAATCAACTCGCGTAAAGCCGGTGGTTTTTTAGCCGCATCTAAATAGGTCTTAACTTCTTTAGCAGAAGTTGTGGCAAATTGAAGAAAATCCCAAGCAGCATCTTTGTTTTGACTATGAGAAGAAACTGTTTCTACCCAATAGCGAGCATAATTTACTTGCTTTAAAGAACCTTCTATCTGAGGCACGGGAACTACTCCAAAATCAAGTTTTGGCGCTCTTGCTTGGATAATAGGCAAATGATAGGAATAGCCGAAAAAGAAAGCCACTTTTCCATCAATAAAAGCATCTAAAGAATTAGGCATTTCAGAATTCCAAGTGTAAACTTCTTTGGCTGGATTAGCAAAGTCAGTATAAAAACGCAATGCCTCTACCCCGGGAAAATAACTTTTATCTGTTTCTAAAGGTTGGTTAAAACTGGCACGCCAATTTTTAATCATTTTTGTGCCGTTTTGCAACATCAATAAAGATAAAATATCAGCAGACCTTTCAATATTGTCAGCTGTACCCAAAGCAGCACCTGATTGAATAAAATTGCCTTCAGTATCTTGAATAATCAATTTTTTAACATCTTCTTTAAATTCTTCCCAATTAGTTGGCGGTTTGGCAATGCCCGCATTATCTAACATATCTCGATTATAATAAAGAGCCAAAGTGTCAATGGCTAAAGGTAAAGCGTAAATTCGATTCATCTTGCTTTGTGGATCATACCTAACTACATCATTAAAAACAACATCAACAAATTTTTGACGCAACTCGTCAGGAGTAATGGTGCGCTTTTCCTCAGCAACAATTTTGGCTGTTTTTTTCAAAGCATTGCCCGAATATTTGATGTTTACCATTTTAATCTTTGGAGGCAAAGGATAAATAAATTTACTGTATTTTGTTACCCAATCAGCCGGAATAGAAAAAATGTCCGGACCACGGCCCTCAGCCCAGGCCTCTAAAAGAGTTTGCTCGTATTCTTCATAACGAAGTTTACGACAATTTATCGTTATATTTGGATGAAGACGATGATAATCAGCAATAATTTGATTAAGAACATCTGGCGACTCCCAAACACGCCAATAGGTTAAAGTAATTGGTTCAAGTTTTACTTTTGGTTTACTAGAAAGACAACTAAAACCACTTGTAGAAAGAATTACAATAAGAAAAAGAATAAAAAGTTGATAAATTCTTCCTTTTTTCATATCTTCAAATTTTTAAGATAATTTTTGAATTCTTCTTTAAACTTTTCTCTCTCTAAAGCAAAATCAACAATTGCCTTTAAAAATTCTAACTTATTACCACAATCATAGTATCTACCTTGATATTGATAAGCATAAAAATCCCTTTGAGTTAAAAGTAGATCCACTGCATCAGCTAACCAAAGCTCCCCTCCTTTACCAATTTCTGTTTTCTTTACTGCTTCAAAAATATCTGGAGTAAAAATATAACGACCAGCAACAGCTAAATTAGAAGGCGCATCTTTAGGTAAGGGTTTCTCCACAATATCTTTTACTTTATAAACTCTATCTTCCACTTTTTCTCCGTCAATCACTCCGTAACGATGGACTTTTTCTTTAGCGACTTGAGTAACTCCAATAACCGGACTTTGATATTTATAAAATACTTCCATCATCTGTTTGGTTGCTGGAACTTCCCCTTTGATTAAATCGTCGCCAAAAGCAAAAACAAAGGGTTCTGAGCCAATTAACTTTTCTACATTAAGAACCGGTGTAGCATTTCCATAAGGACCTTTCTGCCGAAGATAAACAAAATAAGCCATCTCTGAAAGATGACGGATTTCTTCTAATTCCTTTATTTTATTATTTCTTTCTAAATGAACTTCTAAGGACTTATTTTGGTCAAAATGATCTTCAATCGCTCTTTTGCCTTGCCCAGTGACTAAAATAATCTCCTCAATGCCTGAGTCAACCATTTCCTCTACAATATACTGAATGACCGGCTTGTCAATAATGGCCAGCATTTCCTTTGGCTGGGCTTTGGTTGCTGGTAGAAAACGGGTACCAAAGCCAGCTACTGGAATCACAGCTTTTTTTATTTTTTTCATAAGCGTCTTTTGTTTTTATTTTACAATAAAAATAAAAAAAATAAAAGAAGAAGTTAAAATAATTTCTTCTTTTTGTTTTTTAGATATTTGTTTTTGAATATAATCACTAATCAAAAAATATAAGGTGAATAGGCAAGGCCAGCAAAACAAATCCATTTTACAATATAGGATTGCTTTAATAGAAAATTCTCGCTTTGTGTTTCCTGATTGTTTTTTCCTTACCCCAAATTACCAACTACAAATTACCAATTACTGCAAATTTGAGCGTTAGCGAAAATTTGCTGGCAAACTAATTTTGTAATTTGTGTGAGTAATTTGTAATTTGGGAGCAAATTTTCATAGAATGAAAATTTGCTGGCGGTGGGAGGAGGATTCGCCCCGCCTTTGGCGGGGCGTCCTGTCGAATGACAGGACGAACCTATTTCAGTTGTAATTTGTGTGTGTAATTTGTAGTTTGGGCAGAAAATTCTCGCTTTGTGTTTCTTGATTGTTTTCTTCTTACCCAAATTACAAATTACCAATTACTAATTACTGAAAATTCGAGCGAAGCGAGAATTTTCTGGCAAACTTAATTTTGTAATTTGTGTGAGTAATTTGTAATTTGGGAGCAAATTTTCATAGAATGAAAATTTGCTGGCGGTGGGAGGAGGATTCGAACCTCCGGTCCCGCCAAAGGCGGGACAGCGCTTTTCGAGAGCGCCCCGTTCAACCACTCCGGCATCCCACCTAAAAGTCCTTTAAATTTTTAAATTAATCAAACCAATAATAAGCCAAAAAAGCAAAGATAAATCATTTTTAAAGTAAGGAACATCAACCAAACCATGAAAAATAATAATAAGCAAAGCCAATAAACAGGAGAGAGCAAGAAAATTATTTTTAACGATTAATTTCTTTTTTACCTCTTTAAATGATTTTAGGAGCAATAAAAGAAAAGTCAACAAACCAAAAAGCCCTAATTCTGACCAAAAATTAAGAAAGATATTATGAGGGTATAAAAAAATCTCAATATACTTTGCCTGATGGTAAGGTACAATTTTCTTTTGATAGCCAGCTAAACCAGCACCAAAAAGCCAATTATCTTTAAGCATCTGCCAACTTTCTTGCCAAAGAGTAAGGCGAACCTTAACTGACCAATCTTGACCATTAAATTTATTAATTAAATATTCGCGAAATAGAGGGATAGTAGTAAAAAGAATGATTAAAATTAAAATGATTAAAATCGTCTTTAGGCGATACTTTTTAAAACTCAGGCCAAAAACAAAAAGAGATAGAACTAAGGCGGCTATTGCTCCTTCTGAACGAGCAAAAACAATGGCTAAAAAAGAGAAAAATAAAACTATTAGATAAAAAAACTTCTTTTTCTCCCAACCTCCCTTAAAAATCCTTCCTAGCAACAATCCTATTATTGGCCCAAGGTAAAGCGCTAAAGCATTAGGGTAAGGAAAAACACCAGTTACCCGTCGACCCTCTCCTTTAAACCAGTATTGATAAGGAACCAACCAGCCAGTAAATTTTTGATAAAAAGCAATTAAAGAAACTATTAAAGCACCAGCGCCTAAAGCGGTCAAAACTAATTCTAAATCTTTTTTATCTTTAATTTCATTAATAAAAACGAAAAAGAAAAGCACTGGCTCCAAGAAATAGGCCTTCCAAATACCCAAAGCAGAAATTTTATTAGGAGAGACAATAACGGCTAATGAAGCGACAGCTAACCAAAGGAAAATCAAATATCTGAACTTTCCTAAATAAACCTTTTCTCCACTGAAAATTCTTTTTAAAAACCAAACAAGAAAAAGAATAATTATCATCAGCTCCAAGAGGGTAAAAGGAATGAAAAAAACTTTAAAACGTAGAAGATAACTGGGTAATGCGAAAAGGATAAAAGCTAAAGCAAAATCTAATCTTTTTATACTTAAAGCAGTGAAAAGCAAAGCAAAAATGAAAATAAGAAAATAATAAGTATTCATTTTGTTCGAATAAGTTGCTTAATAAATTCTGCTGAATATCCGCCAATTAAGTAAAGGGTTAAAAAATAAATTATGGTTCCTAAAAAAAATAAAATGAAAAAATTTTTTAGAGGAAACATAATTAAAAAGAAAGCCATTACTCCGGCTGAAAAAAGTGATTTAAGAAAACTATCTGGTTTTAATTTAATTTTCAACATTCTTAACAAAAAAATTCCACTTAAACAAGTAATTAAAAATTCAGTTAAAACAGTCATAATAGCAGCGCCAAAATATGAATAACGAGGGATTAAAATAAGATAGCCGACTAAACCAACAATAAAAGTCAAAATATAATATTTCATCATCATTTTCTGCTGTCGCAGGGCTATCATTGCTTGGCTAAACAATTGCCCAAGAAAAAGAAAAGCAACAGCAAAAATTAAAATTTGAAAAACATCTCCTGATTGAGTAAATTGATTACCAGCAATTAAAAGCATAATTTTTTTAGCTAAAATATAACCTCCGAAAACTAAAGGAATGACAACGATAATCAAAGAATCAAAACTCTTTTGTAGAACAGATTTAAAATAAGATAAATCATTTTTTGCCCAACTTTGATTTAAAAGAGGAGCAATTAAGCCAATAAAAAGCATTGGAAAAGAATTAAGAACTTCTACTAAGCGATAACTAGCACCATAAATGCCTACTTCGCTCTGACTCCGAAACAAAGAAAGTAAAACAGTATCAATTTTAAAATAAAAAGCGCTAAAAATAATAGAAAGACCAATAGGCCAACTTCTTTTTAAAATTATTCTCCAAAGATTTAAGTCAAAAGCCGGTCTTATTTTTAAAAATTTCTTTGTTGAAAAAAGAACTAATAGAAAGTTCAAAAAACTAGAAAAAACCAAAGCAAATAAAATAAAGAAAAAATTTAATTTTAAAATAACAGCCAAAACAATTAAAACAAGATTAACAAATTTACCCATAAAATCAGCCAGAACGACATTGAACATATTTAATCTCTTTTGAAAACTGGCAACTAAAATTTGATTTAAAGAAACAAAAACAATAGTTAAAGAGGTAAGGCAAATCCCTATTTTTATAGTCAAAGAATAAGTGGGAATAAAAAAACCTACCAAACAGGCAATAAATAAAAAGAAAGAGAGAGAAACCAAACGCAAGGTCAAAGCATTACTAACAATTTTATCCTCATCAATCTCTGGTTGATTGATAAGTTGAACAACGATATTATAGATACCTAAATCAGCAATGATGCCAAACAGTTGGAGAAAGGCAATTATAGTAGTATATTGACCATAGCCATTCTTTCCTAAATAACGAGTTAATAAGGCAATGCTAAAAAAACCAATAAGCAATCCTAGAACCTTTCCAATCAACTGAAGAATGGTATTATAAGCAATTTTCTCTTTTAGAACCATATTTTTTATAGATTATCATTTTAAGAATAAGAGGACAATAAATCTTGCCTAAAAAATCTAAAAATGATACAATAGAATCAATTATTTTAAGAAATAATAATTTTCAACCAATTTATGTTAGAAAAGAAAATTAAAGAAAAAATCATTAAAGAATTTGCTACACACAAAAACGATACTGGATCACCTCAAGTCCAAATTGCCCTCCTTACTGAGGAAATAAAACAACTAACCCGTCACCTTCAGGAACACAAGCATGATTTTTCCTCCCGAAGAGGACTTTTAAGAAAAATTGGCCAGCGTCGGAGATTACTTAAATATCTTCAACTAGAACAGCCAAGCGCTTATAAAAAATTAATTGAAAAATTAAAGTTAAAAAAATAGTATTTTATGATTAAACATCCAGACCAACGAGTAGGAGTGTTTGTCGATGTTCAAAATATGTACCACTCGGCAAAGAATTTGTATAAAGCAAAGGTAAATTTTGGTAAAATTTTAGAAATTGCTGTATCAGGAAGAAAACTAATTCGGGCTATTGCTTATGTTATTCGCTCTCAATCAAAAGAAGAGGAAGGTTTTTTTGAAGCATTAGATAAGCAAGGATTTGAAATAAAACTAAAAGACCTCCAGATCTTTTATGGAGGGATGAAAAAGGGCGATTGGGATGTAGGAATGGCAGTTGACGCTATTACTTTAGCACCAAGTTTAGACGTTATTGTTTTAGTGACTGGAGATGGAGATTTTGTTCCCTTAGTTAAATACCTCCGATATCATGGAAAACAAGTAGAGATAATCGCCTTTGGACAAACCACTTCTTCTAAATTAAGGGAAACAGCAGATACTTTTACCGACTTAAGTGAGAATAAAAGAAAATTTCTCATTAAAGAAAGTCCTATCAAAAGAAAAAAAGTAAGATAATTTAATTATTAAATAAAGGCAATCACCGGCAGACAGGTAGGCAATGAATTTTTTCATGGCCTAAAGCCTGCCGAGTGATTGCTAAAGGATTTCAGAACAATATGAAAGAAGAAAAATTTGAAATTGAGTGGGGAGGAAGAAAATTAATAGTTACTATCGGAAAATTTGCTAACCAAGCCAACGGAAGTTGCACTCTTCAATACGGCAATACGCTTGTTTTAGCCACTAGCGTAATGAGTAAAGAACCAAGGGAAGGAGTTAATTTCCTTCCTCTTTTAGTTGATTATGAAGAAAGATTTTATGCTGCCGGAAAAATAAAAGGGTCACGTTGGATAAAAAGAGAAGGTCGTCCTTCAGATGAAGCTATTATTACTGCACGTTCTATTGACCGGGCAATAAGACCTTTATTTAACGAGAATATTAGAAATGATATCCAAGTCATTCTTACTGTCTTTTCTTTTGACCAAAAAAATGATCCTGATTGTCTTTCTCTGATAGCCGCTTCTATTGCTCTTTCTATCTCTGATATACCTTGGGATGGACCAATTGCTGCCGCTAGAATAGGAATGATTAATGGAGAATGGGTCCTTAACCCTACTTATGAAGCCAGAGAAAAATCAGATTTTGAACTTATTGTTGCTGGAACAGGAAATAGAGTAGTTATGTTAGAAGGTGGAGCAAAAGAAGTTCCTGAAGAAATTATTCTTGGAGCAGTTAAATATGGTCAAAAGCACCTAAACAAAATAGTTAATTTTATTAAAGAAATTCAGAAAAAAATTAACCCTTCTAAAAATCTCTCAGTTCTAGAAGATAAAAAAACGCCAGAAAAAGAAGAATTAGAAAAAAAAGTCAAAGATTATTTAGAAAAAACCATTCCAAAAATTCTTTTTGACTCTCCTAAAAAAACAAAAAAAGAAAGAAAAGAGACAATTAACTTATTGAAAGAAAAACTTGATAACTATTTAGAAAATGAAGGCGTAGGAAAAGACAAACGCGCCTCTGCTTCGGAATTAGTAGAAAAAATAGTGAAAGAAAAAGTTTCCCAATTTATTTTAGACAAAGAAATTAGAGTAGATGGAAGAAAATTAGATGAAATAAGACCAATTAGTATAGAAGTTGGCCTTCTTCCTCATAATCACGGTTCAGCAATGTTCAAAAGAGGGGATACTCAAATTCTTTCCATTGTTACTTTAGGCGCACCGGGAGAAGAACAATACTTAGAAACAATGGAAAAAACAGGCAAAAAAAGATATTTTCATCATTATAACTTTCCTCCTTTCAGTGTCGGAGAAGTTGGTCCAATTAAAGCGCCGGGAAGGAGAGAAATTGGTCACGGCGCTTTAGCTGAAAGGGCTGTTCTCCCTCTAATTCCAGAAAAAGAAAAATTTCCTTATACAATTAGAGTTGTTTCTGAAGTACTTGAATCAAATGGTTCGTCATCAATGGGTTCGGTTTGCGCTTCTTCAATGTCTTTGATGGATGCTGGTGTTCCTATAAAAAAACAGGTTGCCGGTATAGCTATGGGTTTAGTTTCTGAAGAAAAAGACGGAGAAATTACAAGATACAAAATCCTTACTGATATCCAGGACTTAGAGGACTCAAAAGGAGGAATGGACTTTAAAATCGCCGGGACAAAAGACGGCATTACTGCTATCCAGATGGATACAAAAACAAAAGGGTTAACTCAAAAAATTGTTGAAGAAACACTCTATTTAGCCAAAAAGGCACGGATGCAAATTTTAGAAAAAATGAATCAAGTTATTGCTACACCTCGACCCAAAGTATCGCCTTATGCGCCTAAAATTATCACTTTTAAAATCAATCCAGAAAAAATCAGAGATGTTATTGGACCAAGCGGAAAAGTAATCAATGAAATCATTGCTCAAACCGGAGTGACTATTGAAATAGAAGAAAGCGGAGATGTCTATATTGCCTCAGATAATGAGGAATCTTTAGAAAAGGCAAAAGAATGGATAAAAAATATTACTCGAGAAGTAAAAGTTGGTGAAGTTTTTCAAGGAAAAGTAACCAGAATTTTAGATTTCGGCGCTTTTGTTGAAATATTACCTCACCAAGAAGGATTAGTTCATATCTCTGAATTAGCACCTTTCCGAGTAAAAAAAGTAGAAGATATTGTTAAAGTAGGAGATATTATTCCAGTTAAAGTCATCAATATTGATGAACAAGGAAGGATTAACCTCTCCCTAAAAGCCACACAACACCATCAATTTAGACAAAAAGATAAAACCCGACCTCGTCACCATTCCAAATTTCCAAAGAAAAAACCTTTTTACAGGAAAAAATAAAGACGAAATTATATATGAAGATAAAAAAAGATAACTATTTTGTCATTCTTCTTTTTTTTATTGTCATTGCTCTTCTATTAAAAGTTTATTTCTTACAAAAAGAAAAAAATAAATTATCTCTCTTTCTGCCCCAAGAAACTGCTTTTGCTTTTCAGTTGAATGAAAACACAAAAATAAAAGAAAATATCTTCTCACATCTTTTTACCAAAAAAGAAAAAAATTATTCTTGGAAAAATTGGTTGAATGAAAATCCTCATCGTTTGGAAATTATTGATTATCTCTCAAAAAAATTCTCTTTTACCCTCCTACCATTCGTTATTAAATCACCCAATCAATTATTCTCACTAATCAACGACAAGATAATTGTTATTGGCTTAAAAGAAGAAGAGAGAATAAATTTAGCCTTTATCTCTTCTCCTTCTTTTAAAAATAGAAATTTATTTCTAAAAAGAGTAAAACATTTCCCTCAAGAGAAAGTGCCTATTTCTTTAGATGTTCATCTTTATAAGGTCTTTATCCCTCAAACTTCCTCCTTTTTTTATTACACTTTTTTAAAAAATAAAATAATTTTCGCTTCTCAGATAAAAACAATAGAAAAAATTGTTCTAATCCAAAACAAAGGATATCAAAACAGAATTATTAACCAAGGAGGAGAGATAGAAAGATTTGACGAGAACAAACCGGTCAATCTTAAACAAAATACTTTTTTAAAGGGTTTTATTAAGACAGAAAAGATAGAATTACCTTTTACTTCCATTAAAAGAAAAAAAACATTAAAAGATATTACTAACGAAAAGAAAATTTATTTCTTTGGAGAATTGCTACCTGAAAAAAAGGAAATCTCTTTAAATTTTTACACTCCTCAAAATAATCTTCTATTCCAAAACAAAAAAGAAAAAACTTTCATAAAATCCCAAAATGAAATTTTTCAACAACTTTCTCTTGGTAATAGTTACGTATTTGCTTTAGAAGAAAATAATCTTAAAAATAAAATAAACTATTTCCAAAAAAAGATAAAAGAAATTCTTCCTGAAGGTCTTACTCTAGAAAAGACAAAAATAGAAGAAATAGAAAAAAAATATCAAATTAATTTTGACAAAGAAATTCTTCCTTTTCTTAACCAAGGCCTCTATTTAATCATTACCCCTAAAGATAAATCTTTCAATTTCAAAAACTCTTCTTTAAAACAATTTTTTCAAAACAATGAATTCGCCTTGGTAATCCAAATAAACAAAGAAGAAAACTCTTCTAGTTTAGAAAAAATAGAAAAAATATTAGCCAAAATCCTTGCCTATCAATTCCCATCTCTTCAGAAAAAAATACTCCCTGACCAAACTGAAATTAAAGAAATTATTGCTGAACCGGAAAAATTTCAAGCAAAGCCCCTTAAATCAAACAAACTTTTAAAATACATTCAAACCCCTACCTTTACTCTTTATTTAAGCCAAAAAAAGGACAGATTAATTTTAGCTAATTCACTTGATTATCTTAAAAAAATTAGTAACTGCCCCATAGAAAAAAGTTATATCAATAAAGAATATATTGTGTTTTCCTTTCCTCATAGCCAAATTTCTCCATTTAAAAAAATATTCCTTTTTAATTATTGGTTGAAACAAGGATTTTTTACTAAAATAATCTTTCAATAATTTATACAATTAATTGTATAATTAATTGTATAAATTCAAATAAACAATATCTAAGAGACCCTTATTATTTATTGACAAAACCCCTAAAATTTTTATAATAAAATTGTTATTTTTCTTTATTTTATGTTAGATAAAAAATTCATCAAACAAAGGAAAAATCAACTTTTAAAAGAGAAAAAACGAATAGAAAAAGAATTAAAAGAAGTCGCTAAAAAGAAAAAGGACTCTCAAAAGTATGAAGCGATTTTTGTTGATATTGGCGACAAAAAAGATGAAAGCGCTACTGAAGTAACTCTTTATAGTGAATATATAACTTTAAAAGAAGAATTAGAAAAAAATTTAGCCGCCATAATCAAGGCCTTAAATAAAATTGAACAAGGGACTTACGGTATTTGTGAAATTTGTGGGCAAGAAATTGAAACTAAACGGCTTGAAGCATTTCCTGAAGCAACCCTTTGTATCAAATGTAAAGAAAAAAAAGAAAAAGGTTTAATCAGACAATAAATCATTGATGAAAACCAAAGTAAGAATTATTCTTATCAACTTTTTTACTTGTCTAATTTTTTTTATTGACCGGCTAAGTAAAATAATTGCTAAGAATAAAGGGATAATTTTTCAAAATAAAAACATTGCTCTAAACATACACTTACCTTCAAATATTCTTTTCCCAGTTATTTTTTTTATTTTAACCTTCCTTATTTTTCTCTTAGTTAAATCGTATCAAAAAAAGAAAATTTTTTTTATTTTTTCTCTAAATTTAATCATTCTAGGCGCTTTTAGCAATCTGCTTGACAGATTGTTTTTTGGTTATGTCATTGACTTCATAAAAATTCCTGTTTTCAGCATTTTTAATCTTGCTGATGTTATGATAATCAGCGGAGCAAGTTTATCTTTAATAAAATTAATTACCAAAGAAAATGCTGGCTAAAATACTTTCCTGCGCTATCTTAGGATTAGAATCTCAATTAGTTGAGGTAGAAGTGGATATTTCTTCGGGATTTCCTTGTTTTAATATCGTTGGCTTGCCTGATAAAGCAGTTGAGGAAGCAAAAGAGAGAATAAAATCAGCTTTTAAAAATTCTGGACTCAAATTTCCTAATCGACAAAGAGTTATCATTAATCTTGCTCCTGCTGACCTTAAGAAAGAAGGGCCATCATATGATTTACCAATGGCTATAGGCATTTTAGTCGCATCAGGAAAAATAAATATAGAAAAGTTAAATTTAAATAAAAGCATTTTTGTCGGTGAACTCGCTTTAAACGGCGATTTACGTTATACAAAGGGAATCTTGTCTATTGCTCTTTTTGCCCAGCAAAGACAAATGGACTCTCTTTATCTCCCAAAACCAAATTTGAAAGAGGCAGAATTAATAAAAGAATTAAAAATATATCCTTTAGAGTCATTCCAACAATTAGTAAAACATTTAAATGGAGAAGAAAGAATAACCCCTAGTTTAAGTCAAGGAGTAAAAATAGACCAAGATGAAGAATCTTTTAAAATAGATATGGCTTTTATTAAGGGGCAAAATCAAGCAAAAAGAGCCCTAGAAATTGCCGCCAGCGGTGGACATAATCTTTTAATGACCGGACCACCAGGCACAGGAAAAACTCTTTTAGCCCGGGCTGTTCCTTCTATTCTACCGCCTATGACTGAAAAGGAAATTTTAGAGGTAACCAAAATTTACAGCGTAGCCGGTCTTCTTTCAGAAAAAAACCCTTTGGTTTCCCAAAGGCCTTTCCGCTCCCCTCATCATACTAGTTCAGGAATTGCTTTAGTCGGCGGAGGCCAAATTCCTCGACCCGGAGAAGTCACTTTGGCTCATCGTGGCGTTCTTTTTTTAGATGAACTTCCTCAATTTCCCCGAAACAATTTAGAAAATTTAAGACAACCCTTGGAAGACGGAGTTATTACTATTTCCCGTGCCCAGATGAGTTATACTTTCCCGGCTAAATTTATTTTAATTGCTGCTCAAAACCCCTGCCCTTGCGGCTATTATGGTGACCCAGAAATAAAATGTACTTGCTCTCCTAGCCAAATTTTAAGATACCGTCAAAAAATCTCTGGACCAATTTTAGATAGAATTGACCTTCATGTAGATGTTCCTCGATTAAATTTTAAAGAATTATCTCAAGAAAAAATCAACGAATCATCAAAACAAATAAGAGAAAGAGTAAAAAGAGCAAGAGAGATTCAAAAAGAAAGATTTAAAGATAAAAACATTCTAACAAATGCTGAAATGGGTATAAAAGAAATAAAAGAATTTTGTCCAATTAATTCTCAGGCGCAACAATTACTTCGTCAAGCAATTGAACAAATGCACCTTTCAGCACGTGCTTATCATCGTCTTTTAAAAGTAAGCAGAACTATTGCTGATTTAGAAGGAGAAAAAGAAATAAAAACAGAGCATCTTGCTGAAGCCCTGCAATACCGACAAAAATTAGAAGAAGAAAATTTTTAGTAAATATATCCAATAATACGACGATCACTTTGTCTCAAAGTACGACGAGTAATTACTCCTAAGCCGCGGTGATTCATTTCAGAAAAAGTAACTGTATTCTTGCCAACTTTTTCCACATAAGCAACATGCCCATACCAACTTTCTCTTAAAACAATAATCGCTCCTACTCTTGGTTTACGACCAATTTGATAACCATAGCGTTGAGCATTAACTAACCAATATTTAGCATGTCCTCCCCAAGGGACATATCTTTTTTGAGCCACATACCAAGTACATTGCCCCCAAGGAAAACGATGACCACCTTTTTTCTTTGAAGGAGAATAAAAAATCTTTCTGATATAACCAAGAACTGAAGAAGAACGAGAAGAATAATGAGGCATTGTTCCACCAGGAATAAAAAGAGTTGTCCCTATTTTTATTTTTGAAGCGTCGGCTAAATCATTCGCCTGAATAATTTTCTCTGTCTTTACTTGATATTGCTTAGCAATTTTTTCTAAAGTTTCACCTCTTTTTACCTTATGAATTAAACCGTCTTCCGGAAGAATAACTAATTTTTGACCTGGCCGAATGATTGAACGAGAACTTAATTTATTCGCCCAAAGAATGGTCTTAGTGCTTAAACCAAACTTCTTGGCAATACTACTTACCGTATCTCCGCTTTTTACTCTATAATAAACAATTTCTGTCCTTGGTGGCGGAGAAGTAAAAAGAATGTTTGGTTGAACAATTGCTCCCTTTTCCTGAACTATGAAGGAACCACCTCCATTTTCATTAAGAGAATTATCTTTGTCGAAATTACTTAAACCTGTTTTATCAACCTTATTAAAAAAGGGAATAATGTCCTCTTGAATGACTTCTTCCCGACCAAAAATATTAGTAAAAATTGTTTTTTTGATGAATAAATTCTGTCCCTGATCTTTAGCCCAGATATTATTTACAGCAACAAATAAAGTAAAGAAAATAATCAAAAAATGAACTTTTGTCCGACTAAAGATTAAATAAATCAATTTTTTATGAAAACTTTCTAAATTTTTATTATATTTTTGGAAAAACTCCTTTTGATAATGTTCCAATAGTAATTTTTTAAAAAACAGATAAATTTTATAAAAGAAGAAAATCAGTCCTTCTAAGAAAACAGAGTAAATAAATTTAAATATCCGGAAAATTAGAAGTATAAAAAAATAAAAAATTCTTTTCAAAAAAATAAGAAAAGCAATAAACTTCAATCCAATAAAAATGATTAACTTTTCTTTTAGCTTACGAATAAGCTTATTTCCTTCGGATATTAGAGAGTTTAGAATCACATTAAGATTCTAAACTGATCTAAATCCTTAAACTTTAATCTTAACAAAACTTATTCTAACAAAAAAGTAAAATATGTCAAGAAGACTTGCTTTATTCAAATTAGTGTCGTAAAATAAGTTGGAGCAAGTTTTAATTTTCAATAATGAAAAAAATTCAAAAATTAATACAAGAGTTTTTAGAATATTTAGAAATAGAAAAAAATAGAAGCAGAGCTACTATTAGAAATTATCAATTTTATTTAGAAAGATTTGTCAATTGGGCTAAAATAACTGCTCCAGAGAAAATTAACTTAGAATTAGTCAGAAAATATCGCCTTTGGTTAAATCGTCTTAAGGTAAAAAAAGACCAAACACTTAAAAAAAGCACTCAGAATTATCATCTAATAGCGCTGCGCTCCTTTTTAAAATATCTTAGCAAAAGAGATATAGAAAGTTTGGCTCCAGAAAAAATAGAATTAGCTAAAATGCCTGAGCGTTCGGTAGAATTCTTAGAAGGAAAAGACCTAGAAAACTTATTAAACGCTCCCTTAAAAACTGAAGAGCCAGAAATTATAAAAATGAGAGATAAGGCAATTTTAGAACTTTTCTTTTCAACTGGCTTACGGGTTTCCGAACTTTGCCAATTGACTAAAGAGCAAGTAAATTTAAAAAAGGATGAATTTACTGTAAGAGGAAAGGGAGATAAACCAAGAATTGTTTTTCTTTCCAATCAAGCAAAATTCTGGTTAAAAAAATATTTAGATTTACGAGAAGATATTGAGCCGTTTCTCTTTATCCGCCATGACCGCGCTGCTTTAAGAAATAAATCTTTGCTAAAATCTAATCTAACTCCCCGGTCTGTACAAAGAATTATTAAAAAATATGCTAAAATAGCCGGCATACCCAAAAAAATTACCCCTCACACCTTAAGACATAGTTTTGCTACTGACCTATTAAATAATGGAGCGGACATTCGCTCTGTTCAAGCCCTTTTAGGTCATTCTTCCATCACCACAACTCAAATTTATACTCACATAACTGATAAAAAATTAAAAGAAATTTACCAGACCTATCATAATAAAAGAAAAAAATAAGCCCTCGTAGTTCAATGGATAGAACAGGGGACTCCTAAGCCTCTGATGCAGGTTCGATTCCTGCCGAGGGCACTAAAAAATTCTCCTTATATTATTAGGGCTTATAGTACAATGGCAGTACGCCGCATTCGCATTGCGGAGATGCGGGTTCGATTCCCGCTAAGTCCATTTAATTATTGACAAAAATAGAGACAAAGGATATTTTAAAAATCAAGGGGATATAGCTCAGTTGGTTAGAGCGTCTGCATGGCATGCAGAAGGTCGTGGGTTCGAGTCCCACTATCTCCACCATTCTAATTAAACAAATTATTTAAAAAACAGCAGATTCTGCCCTGCTGTTTTTAGTATTTACCTAATTAGGAATGACAAACTAAATCAGCTCAAACTTTCACCATCATTTTACTAAATTCGACATCTTTGG
>CAYTBZ010000006.1:0-50153 GCA_964436275.1 uncultured Gammaproteobacteria bacterium
TTTCATTTTGTTACGTAACTTGTTACGTAACATGTTACGTAAATGTTTTACTATTTTATCTTAACATATTTAGATTAGAGAGGGTATATTTTGCCTAAAATTTTAAGAAATGTTAAGATAAAATAAAACTATGATTGCTTATCTTAAAGGAAAAGTAAAAGAGAAAAAAGAGAAGTATATCATTTTAGAAATAGGGAATATTGGTTTCCGTATTTTTCTTAGTTCTTTATTTTTAGAAAAGATAAAAGTTAATGAAGAGATTAAAATTTATACTTTTTTATATTCTCGAGAAGATACATTAGAATTGTATGGTTTTTCCAATGAAGAGGAACTCAATTTTTTTGAATATCTAATTTCTGTCCCAGGAATTGGTCCTAAATCAGCTATAAGCATTCTTTCTTTGGCTCCGCCTGAAAAATTAAAAGAAGCAGTTCAACAGAATAGAGTGGAGCTTTTGACAAAAGTATCAGGAGTTGGCCGCAAGACAGCGGAAAGAATTATTTTAGAATTAAAAAATAAGTTTAAAGAAGAGCAGTTAGAGGAAAGTTTAGATGAAGAAGTTTTAGATGCTTTAATAAAATTAGGTTATAGTTTAAGGGAAGCAAGAAAAGTTATTAGGGAGATTCCTCCTGAAATAACTAAATTGGAAGAAAAGGTAAAATATGCTTTAAAATTGTTAAGCCAGTAAAATGATTATTATTGATTATAATAAACCTTTTGAATGGGATGTTTTTCTTAGTCAACAAAAACTAAGTTCTTTTTTACAATCTTGGGAATGGGGGAAATTTCAAAAATCATTAGGACAAGAAGTTAGATATTTGGCTGTTATTGATGAAGAGAATGAGGATATTTTGGCTGTTTGTTTACTTATTAAGAAAGAAATTTCTTTTAAAAAAATTGTAAAAAACTATCTTTATTCTCCCCAAGGTCCAATTGTTAAAAATGGTCTTTCCCAAGAAAAAATTAAAAATATAAAAAATTTAATTGTCGAAAAAATCAGAGAAATCGCTCAAAAAGAAAAATCTCTTTTTTGGAGATTCGAGCCTTTAACCAAAGAAGAGATTTTTGATAATAAAGAAGTTAAGAAAACTCAGCCCGTTCAGCCAAAAGATACTTGGCTTTTAGATTTATCTAAGGAAGAACAAACACTTTTGTCAGAAATGCATTATAAAACTAGGTATAATATTCGGTTGGCTGAAAGGCGTGGTTTAATTATTAGACAAGGTAAAGATGAAAGAGATGTGGAGATATTTTTTGCTCTTTTACAAAAAACAGCCCAACGAGAAAAATTTAAAACTTATTCTTTGATTTATTACAAGAATTTATTTTCCTTACTTCGTGGTGTTGGCTATGGAAGAAAAAAAGAGAAACCATTTGTAGAATTATTTATTGCCTCTGACGGAACACATAACATTGCTGCTAATTTAGTAATATTTTTTGGCGATAGGGCAGTTTACCTTTTTGGTGGTTCAGATAAAGAATATCGTTCTTTGATGGCACCCCATCTTTTACATTGGACAATTATTAAAAAAGCAAAAGAATGGGGTTATCAATACTATGATTTTTGGGGCATTGCTCCCCAAGGAGAAGAAAATCATCCTTGGGCTGGTCTAACTCGTTTTAAAAAATCCTTTGGAGGTTTTGCTTATCATTATCCAGGTACATTTGACTTTGTTTTTCAGCCATTTTCTTATTATTTTTATAATCTTTTTAAAAAACTTAGAAGAATGCTCCCATAGTTTAATGGATAAAACGCAGCCCTCCGGAGGCTGAGATGGAAGTTCGATTCTTCCTGGGAGCATTTTAAAAAAGTATTGACTTTTTTGAAAAATAGAATAATTTTAAAGCAAAGAAAAAAATAGAAAAGGAGGGGACAATGAAGTTTTTCAGATTATCCCTTATTCTTTTTTTCTTCTTGTTCGTTCTTTCTGAAACATCCTGTTATTTCTCAAAATTAAACCTCTCTCGTTCTTTAAAAACTTTAAAAACAGAAAGAAAGCAAAAGGTTGATTTAGTAGAAAAAAAGGTTCTTCTAGAGCCAGAAATTATTTATTCCTCTCGCCAAGGAAAATATCTTATTCAGAAAGGAGATAACCTGTATTCTGTTTTGGGAGTACCAAGCACCCATTCTTATCTTGAAAGAGGTGGACAAGAAAGAATTTATTCAGGAGAGACCTTATATTTTTCTTATAGTGAAGTAAGGGGGTTGCCGAATAATTTAAATCCTTTAATAGAAACTTATGATTCTCTTTTTGGTCAGTTCCCAGAAACACTTTTGATTGTTATTAGAGATAAAGGCAAGGCATTTCTTGTTTCTTTCTCTAAGAGCAAACCTTTTTTGGTAATCTGGTCTTCTTATGTTTCTGTAGGGAAAAAGCATTCTGACGGTCGGGGAATGCCTACTCCTCAAGGTTTTTTCCGGATTGTCCAGAAAAAAAGATCATATTGGTCAAAAAGGTACCAATGTCAAATGCCTTATGCGCAACGCTTAGGATTTCTTTCCGATACTTTGAATGGTTATATTTATAAAACCTGGTGGAGTCCTTGGTGGATACATCAAGGATATACTACAGGCAAACCCTGCTCTCATGGGTGCATTCGTTTGCCTAAGGTTTGGGCAATGGCTCTCTGGGATTTAACCTCTTTTGGCTTAAGAGTAGTTGTTCTGGACTATAATCAATTCTTTCAGAAAAAAGAGTTAATTTCTCTTTGGCAGAATTCTAATAAAATTCGCCAATATTACGCACAGCGAATAAAAATTTAAGGGGAGTTTTACTCCCCTTTTAGTTTGCTTGTAAAAAAGAGAAATGCTAAACTGGAATTATGAAACATCTGCTTAAAAAAATTATTCCTAAATTTGTTTGGCAATTTTATCATCTTTCATTGGCTTATTTAGCCACTTTATATTATAAATTTCCTTCTAATAAATTAATTGTTGTTGGGGTAACTGGCACGGCTGGTAAATCAACCACTGTCAATTTAATTGCTCGCGTTTTAGAATTGGCTGGTTACAAAGTTGGTTTATCTTCAACACTAAATTTTAAAATTGGTAAAAAAGAATGGATTAACCGAACAAAGATGACAATGCTCGGCCGCTTTGCTCTACAGAGATTGTTGAGAAAAATGGTCAAGGAAGATTGTCAATATGCAATTATTGAAACATCTTCTGAGGGTATTAAGCAATTTCGGCATTTAGGTATTAATTATGATGTTCTTGTTTTTACAAATTTAACTCCTGAGCACATTGAATCACATGGTTCTTTTGAAAAATATCGTCAAGCAAAATTGAAATTATTTCAAAGGTTAATGAAAATGCGACGGAAGAAAATTAAAGGCAAACTGATTAAAAAAGGAATGATAGTAAATTTAGATGATGAAAATGTCTCTTATTTTCTAAAGTATCCAGCTGATTTTGTTTGGGGATTTTCTTTAAGTAGAGAAAAGGCAGAAAAATTTCCCTCTCTTTCTTTTCTTTGCCCGGAGAATTTAAAGTTTGTTTATGGAAAAGCACAATTTTCTTTATCTGGCTATAACTTTAATTTAAATTTACCGGGGAAATTCAATCTTTATAATTGTTTGGCTGCTATTTGTCTTGGATTGTCACAGGATATTCCTCTAGAAAAAATAAGAGATGCTTTAGAAAGAATAGATTATTTGCCTGGTCGTATGGAAAAAATTAATTTAGGCCAACCTTTTGAGATAGTTGTTGATTACGCTCATACGCCAGAATCTTTAAAGCAGGTTTATCAACTTTTAAGACCATTGGTTAAAGGTAAAATGATTGCTGTTTTAGGTTCTTGCGGAGGAGGACGTGATAAAGCAAAGAGACCAAAATTAGGCGCTTTAGCCGCTCAATATGCTGATATAGTTATTATTACTAATGAAGATCCTTATGATGAGGATCCTTGGGAAATTATTCATCAAGTTGCCCAAGGTGCTCAACTTATAGGCAAAAAAGTTTTTAAAATTCTTGATAGAAAAGAGGCCTTGGAAAAGGCGATTACTTTAGCCAAAGATAATGATTTAATTGTTGTTACTGGTAAAGGTTCTGAACAATGGATTGTTGGTCCTCGAGGGAAAAAGATTCCTTGGGATGACCGAAGGGTAATTAAAGAGATTCTTGAAAAAAGAAAAAATATTCTTGACAAAAATTAAATATTGCTTTATCTTATATAAAGTTAAATTTATCTGTGGATAATTAATTTTCTTCCAATTTTTAAATTTAAGTTTTAAACAATTTAATTTTTTTGAACCTGTTTAAAACAGGAGTTTTTGAATTTTTATAAATTTAAATTAATTATGTCTTTTAAAAAAGAGAGGGTATATTTTACTAAAATTAAAGACGCGCTTCCTTTACCTAATTTAATTCAATTACAAAAAGATTCTTATCAAAGATTTTTTCAGCAAGGGTTGAAAGAACTTTTTGAGGAGATTTCTCCGATTAAAGATTTTATTGGCAGAGATTTGGAGTTGTATTTTTTAAATTATTCTTTAGATAAGCCGAAATTTGATGAGGTAACGACAAAAGAGAAAAATCTTACTTATGAAGCAAGTTTGCGGGTCAGGACAAGATTAGTTAATAAAAGAACAAAAGAGATTAAAGAGCAAGAAGTGTATTTAGGAACTTTCCCCTTAATGACTAAAAGGGGGACTTTTATTATTAATGGAGTAGAAAGAGTAGTTGTTTTTCAGTTGATTAGGTCTTCAGGCGTTTTCTTTACTGCTCAAGTAATGGGTGGGCGTCGTTATTACGGCGCTTCAGTTATTCCTGACCGAGGAGCCTGGTTAGAATTTGAAACGGATTCTAAGGGAGTAATCTGGGTGAGGATTGACCGGAGGAGAAAGGTTGCCGCTACTTCTCTTTTAAGGGCTTTTGGTTATGGCAGTAATGAAGAACTAATAGATTTGTTTAAAGATATTGATACAGGAGAAATTAAATATATAGAGAAGACGATTGAAAAAGATTTGGCGACTAACGAGGACGAAGGTTTAATCGAAATCTATCGCAAGATTAGACCGGGAGATTTAGCCACAGTTGATAATGCTCGTTCTTTAATCTATGCGATGTTTTTCAATTTTGACCGTTATGATCTTAGTCGGGTAGGCAGATATAAAATGAACAAAAGATTAGGTTTAAACATTAAAAATAATATTAAGGGACGAGTTCTCCACAAAGAAGATTTAGTGGCTATTATCAGAGAAATTATTCGTCTTAATAATACTCAAGATGAGCCAGATGATATTGATCATTTAGCCAATAGGCGGATAAGAGGTGTTGGAGAACTTTTTCAAAATAGATTGAGAGTTGGTTTAGCGAGAATGGAAAGAATAGTGCGTGATAGAATGACTACCCTTGATGTTAAGACATTGACTCCGGGCCAATTAATAAATCCCCGACCAGTTGAAGCAATTGTTAGAGAATTTTTTATGACTTCTCAACTTTCTCAATTTATGGACCAGACGAATCCTTTAGCTGAGTTAGAACATAAAAGACGTCTTTCTGTAATGGGTCCGGGCGGTCTTTCTCGAGAGAGAGCGGGCTTTGAAGTCAGAGATGTTCATCGCACCTTTTATAGCCGGATTTGTCCTATTGCTACTCCTGAAGGACCAAACATTGGTTTAGTTGGTCATTTGGCTAGTTATGCGCGCTTAAACGAATTCGGATTTTTAGAAGTTCCTTATCGCCGGGTTTTACATCAAGTGAAAAACAAGAAAGAAATAACTGAAGGGAAAAGGGTCTCGCGGGATATTTATGATGAGAAGAAGAAATTAATCATCAAAGCAGGTCAAGTTATTTCTAGTGAGATAGCTGAAAAGTTAGAAAAGTTAGATTTAGAATACATTCCTATTAAACCCTGGGCAAGCTCGGAAATTGTTTATTTAGATGCCCGGGAAGAAGAAAAATATATTGTTGTTCCGGCAACAACTAAGTTAGATGATAATAATCATATTATAGAGGAAAGAATAGAAGCAAGAATTCAAGGACGACCTGGCTTTGTTTCAGCGAAAGATGTTGATTTTATGGATGTTTCTACTAAACAGATTGTCAGTGTTTCTACTTCTTTGATTCCCTTTTTAGAACATGATGACGCTGTAAGGGCTTTAATGGGAACAAATATGCAGCGTCAAGCCGTACCTTGTGTTCGGCCAAAAGCGCCAATCGTTGGTACAGGGATTGAGCGAAGAGTGGCTATTGATTCAGGTCATTTAATTCTTGCTGAGGAAGACGGAGAAGTGGTTGCTGTTGATGGAGAAAAAATTGAAGTTCTTAATAAAGATAAAAAAAGAAAAGTTTATAAACTAAATAAATTTGTTCGCTCTAATGCTTCAACCTGTCTAAATCAAAAACCTTTAGTAAACAAAGGAGATAAAGTGAAGAAGGGTCAGGTGATTGCTGATGGACCTTGTATGGAAAACGGAGAACTGGCTCTTGGTCAGAATCTTTTAGTTGCTTTTATGCCTTGGAGAGGGTGGAATTATGAAGATGCTATCATTATTTCCGATAGAGTTCTAAAAAAAGATTATTTTACTTCTATTTATATTGGAACTTATTCTATTGATGTTCGAGAGACAAAATTAGGACCAGAGGTGGTTACTCGAGATATCCCCAACATTTCAGAAGAAAAATTAAAGGATTTAGATGAAGACGGAATTATTAGAATTGGTGCAGAAGTTTCTTCAGGAGATATATTAGTAGGTAAAATTACACCAAAAGGGGAAACAGAACTTTCAGCAGAGGAAAAATTACTTCGGGCAATTTTTGGTGAAAAAGCAAAAGATGTTCGTGATACTTCTCTTTATCTAAAGCATGGAGAATATGGAAAGGTAATTGATGTCAAAGTTTTTTCCCGGGAAAACGGAGATAAATTGCCTACGGGTGTAATTAAAACAATTCAAGTTACTATTGCTGCTTTAAGAAAAATTCAGGTTGGAGACAAATTATCTGGTCGTCATGGAAATAAAGGAGTTATTTCACGGATTGTTCCGGCTGAAGATATGCCCTTTTTAGAAGATGGAACTCCAGTAGATATTGTTCTGAACCCCTTAGGAGTAACTTCGCGAATGAATTTAGGACAGATATTAGAGACCCATTTGGGCTTAGCGGCTAAGTCCTTAGGTTATAAAGTGGCTACCCCTGTCTTTACTCGACTTAGTGAAGAAAAAATTAAAGAGGAATTGCAAAAAGCAGGATTTCCTCCAGATGGGAAGGTTGTTCTTTACGACGGTTATACTGGCGAACCATTTAAGGAGAAGATAACAATCGGTTATATTTATATGCTCAAGTTGAATCATATGGTTGAGGATAAAATCCACCAGCGCTCAATTGGTCCTTATTCTTTAATTACTCAGCAACCCTTGGGTGGTAAAGCCCAATTTGGTGGTCAGAGATTTGGTGAAATGGAGGTCTGGGCTTTAGAAGGATTTGGCGCGGCTTACTCTCTTCAAGAGATGTTGACTATTAAATCAGATGATGTTCCTGGTCGCGCTAAGGCCTATGAGTCAATTATTAAAGGAGAGCCAATAAGGAAGATTGGCTTACCTGAATCATTTAATATTCTTTGTCGAGAACTAAATGGTCTTTGTCTTAATGTAGAATTATTTAAAAATGGTAAAAAATTGAGGTTTGGCCCTAAGGGTAGAAAGCAAAGAATAAATTTAAAATAAATAAAATGGCTATACCATCTTCTATTAAAACTTTATCTATTGATAATGAATCAAGAATAAAAGTTCCTGACTTTGATGCTATTAGAGTCACCTTAGCTTCACCAGAAGAAATACTTTCTTGGTCATATGGAGAAGTGACAAGGTCAGAAACAATAAATTATCGGACTCAAAAACCGGAGATGGATGGTTTGTTTTGTCAGCGAATTTTTGGTCCAGTAAAGGACTGGCAATGTGCTTGCGGTAAATATAAGAAAATTAGATATAAAGGCATTATTTGTGATAAATGTGGAGTTGAGGTGACGAGAAGTATTGTTAGAAGGGAAAGAATGGGACATATTAAACTGGCTGCCCCAGTTGCTCATATTTGGTTTTTAAGAAGCACTCCTTCAAGAATTGGTTTAATACTTGGACTTCCAGGAGCAGCGGTGGAAAGGGTGGTTTATTTTACTAGTTTTATAATTACTAAAGTAAACGAAGAATTAAAAAAGGAAATTTTCCAAAAGTTAGAAGAGGAATTAAAGATAAAAAAGAAGGAGCTTAAAGAAAAATATAAGAAAATAAAAGCCGATTTTCTAAAGAATTTACCGAATCAACAAATTTCTGAAGAAGAGAAGAATAAAAAAATTGAAGAAATAAACAGGAAATATAAAGAAGAGTTAACTGAGTTGAAGCACGTTTATAATCTAAATGTCCATGAGTTAAATGAGTTAAAGCCGTTAAAAGTTATTTCTGAGCAGGAATATGAAGAACTTTCTTTAAAATATGGTTATATTTTTGAAGCAGGCATTGGCGCAGAGGCAATTCAGCAACTTCTTAAAAAAATTAATTTGAAAAAATTAATTCAAGAGTTAAAAGAAAAGGTTCAAAAGATAAGAAGTAGAAAAAGGAGACAAGAAGAAGAGAAAAGAATAATTCAAAGGTTAAGATTGGCTGAGGCATTAGAAAGAAATAATATTAGGCCAGAATGGATGATTTTAGAGGTAATTCCTGTTATTCCACCAGATCTTCGCCCAATGGTCCAATTAGATGGTGGACGTTTTGCTTCTTCTGATTTAAATGACTTGTATCGACGAGTAATTAACCGAAATAATCGTTTAAAAAGGTTAATTGAGTTAAAAGCACCAGAAGTTATTTGTCGTAATGAAAAAAGAATGCTTCAAGAGGCAGTGGATGCCTTGATAGATAACAGTGCCCGGAAGACAAAAACAGTTACTACTTCAGGTGCTGGGAAAAGAACATTGAAATCATTAGCTGATATTTTGAAAGGAAAACAAGGAAGATTCCGCCAGAATCTTTTAGGTAAAAGAGTAGATTATTCTGGTCGTTCAGTTATTGCTGTTGGTCCTCATTTAAAACTTTGGCAGTGCGGTTTGCCTAAAATAATGGCTATTGAACTTTTTAAACCATTTGTCATTGGGCAATTGATTAAAAAGGGCTATGTCTTTAATGTCCGCGCTGCTTCAAAAATGATTGATGAAGGGAAAAAGGAGGTTTGGGATATTTTAGAAGAAGTTATTAAAAATTATTATGTGCTTTTAAATAGAGCGCCGACTCTTCATCGTTTAAGTATTCAGGCATTTCAACCAGTTTTAATTGAGGGTAAGGCTATTTTGATTCATCCTTTTGTTTGTCCTCCTTTTAATGCTGACTTTGATGGAGATCAGATGGCTGTCCATGTTCCTATTAGTGAGCAAGCGCAGAAAGAAGCAAAAGAAATAATGCTCTCTAGTAAGAATCTTTTAAAACCAGCGACCGGAGAACCAATCACTACACCCACTCATGATATGGTTTGGGGTTGCTATTATATGACCTTGATAAAGGAGCCAAAAGATAAAGAGAAAATCAAGATATTTGGTTCTCCAAAAGAAGTTATTCTTGCTTATCAAGAAGGGAAAGTTGGGCTCAATGAAAAAATAAAAGTTAGAATAAAAGATAAACTTATAGAAACAGGTGTAGGAAGAGTGATTTTTAATTCTATTTTACCTGAGAATATCCGTTGTTATGATCAAGTAATTGATAAAAGTAAATTAAAGAAAATTATCAGTCATTCTTTGGAAATCTATGGATTGAAAAAGACGGGTGAATTGTTAGATAAAATAAAAGAGATTTCTTTAGAGTTTATTACTTCTTTAGGACCTTCCTGGGGTATGGACGATTTACCTTTATTAAAAGAAAAATCTGAATTGATAAAAAATGCTGAGAAAGAGGTAGAAAAAGTTGAAGAACAGTACAAAAAGGGACTGCTTTCCAAAGAAGAACGACATATGAAAATTATTAGAATTTGGATTCAGGTTAAAGAGCAGATTGCTGAATTAGGAAAGCGATATTTAAACAAATGGGGTTCGGTTTACACAATGGTTGATTCTCATTCTCGTGGTTCTTGGAGTCAAATTACCCAAATGATGGGAATGAAAGGTTTGGTTATTAATCCTTTAGGCGAGACAATTGAATTGCCAGTAAAAAGCAGTTTCCGCGAAGGATTTGATGTTTTAGAATACTTTATCTCTACTCATGGAGCAAGAAAAGGTTTGACTGATACGGCTTTAAGGACAGCCAATGCTGGCTATTTAACTCGTCGTTTAGTTGATGTTGCTCATAGCGTTATTGTTACTGAAGAGGATTGTGGTGATACAGAGGGTTTGGTTGTTACCCAAGAAGAGAGCGAGGAAATGGGTAAAAATTTAGCCGAAAGAGTAATGGGTCGGGTAAGCTTAGAAAAGATTGTTGACCCAAAAACAAAAAAGGTTATTGTTGATAAAAATCAAATTATTACTCCTCAAATTGCCCGTCGTTTAAAGGAAATTAATCTTAAAAAGATAAGAATACGTTCAGTTCTTACTTGTAAAACAAGAAGGGGTGTTTGTCAAAAATGCTATGGATATGATTTAGGTTATAATCGATTAGTTGATTTAGGAGCAGCTGTAGGTATTGTTGCTGCTCAAAGTATTGGTGAACCAGGAACGCAGTTAACTTTAAGAACATTTCATACCGGTGGAGTTTTAGGCCGTGATATAACCCAAGGCTTACCAAGAGTAGAGGAACTTTTTGAAGCGCGTCCGGTTAAAAGAGAAGCGCTGATTAGTGAAGTGGCTGGGCAAGTAAAAATAGTTAATGAAGAGAATCAAAGAAAAATTAAAATTCTCTTTGATAAATCAAAGAAGGATTCATACAAAATTGAAAAAGGCGATGTTTTAAAAGTTAAAGATGGACAGAAAGTAAAATCTGGTGAAGTTCTTTTAGTTAAAAAGAAAGGAGAAAAAATCTTGGCTAAGAATGCCGGAGAAATAAAAATTGAAAATAATCGGCTTTATCTTAATTATTTGTCTAAAGAAGAAAAGGAATATTTAGTTCCTTTTAATTATAATGTATTAGTCAAAGATGGTGATTTAGTAAAGCCAGGAGACCGATTAACTGATGGACCTTTGAACTTACATAAATTATTCCGTTTTAAAGGCAAAGAGGCAACTCAGCGCTATATTATAAAAGAAATTCAACATATTTACTCTTCAGAAGGGCAGAAATTAGATGATAAACATATTGAGATAATTGTTCGTCAGATGTTTTCTTCAGTTTTAGTTAAAGATGCCGGCGATTCTGATTTGCTTACTGGGGAGATTGTTAGTAAGGCCTACTTTCAGGATGTTTGTGATGAAGTGAAAAAGAAGGGAGGAAAACTTCCTGAGGCAAAAGAAATTATTTTAGGTATTACCCGTGCTTCTCTCTCTACTGAAAGTTTTCTCTCTGCTGCTTCTTTTCAAGAAACTTCGCGAGTTCTTATCAATGCTGCTTTAACTGGTCGAATTGACAAGTTGACTGGTTTAAAAGAGAATGTTATTATTGGTCGGCTTATTCCTGCTGGAACCGGCTTTGTAAAGAGGAAAGAGGATAAAAAATAGTATAAACTAATAAACAAAATAAAGGTAAATTTCAAAAAATTTACCTTTATTTTTTATTTTTAATGTGATATTATTTCAAAGATGGCTTCAAAAAAAAGGAAAAAAAGTAATCATTTTAAAAAAGAAAAGGCAACGAAAAATTCAGGTGGTTATCAGGCATCTGTTTTTAAAAGAGACATTCTTAGTATTCTTATTTTTACTTTAGCTGTCCTTTTTGTTTTAGGTTTATTTGATTTGGCTGGTCAAGGAGGATTTTATCTTTCTCTGGCTTCAAAATTTATCTTTGGTTGGGGCGCTTGGTTATTCCCTATTGTTTTGATTATTTTAGGATATTTTGTTTTAAAACTTTCTTCTCAGCAAAAACGTTTCCATAATTTTTTTGGTCTTTTTTTAGCAGTTCTTAGTTATTCAGGAATTTTTCAACTAATTTATTGGTTAATTCAAAATAATTTCAACTTAGAAAAATATGAGGGAGGCGGTTATTTAGGTTTTTACATTGCTTATCCTTTAAGGAAGTTAATTGGTTTGGGAGCAAGTTTTATCGTTCTTTTGGCTTTATTGCTTATTTCTCTTCTTTTGATGGGAGATATTTCTCTCAATCAATTATTTAAAAAGCGTTTTAAAGAAAAGGAATTATTACCAGTAAAAGAAGATAAAGAAGAGAAGGGAAAGGAGGCAAAAAAAATAGTTGTTTCTCCAGAGAAAGAAACCAAAATACGTCAAAAATTGCTTCCTGATTTAAAATTAAGAAAGAAAGAGAAAAAGGAAGAGGACGAGATAGAAGTATTTTCTGGAAAAGAAATGCCTTCTAAAAGGATTGATTTACCCTTAGATTTATTGGAGAAAACATTTTCGCAATCTCTTTCTAGCGGTGATATTGAGAACAATAAAAAGATTATTCAAAAGACATTAGAAAGTTTTGGTATACCTGTAGAAATGAGAGAGGTTAGTATTGGTCCAACAGTTACTCAATATACTTTAAAACCTGCTGAAGGGGTAAAGTTGTCTCAAATTACTACTTTACATAATGACCTTGCCTTAGCCCTAGCTGCTCATCCTATTAGAATTGAAGCGCCAATTCCTGGGAAATCATTAGTAGGCATTGAAGTGCCTAATCGTAAAATAGCCGTAGTTGGTTTAAGAGAAATTTTAGAAGATGATGCTTTTAAAAAGAGAAAATCAAATTTAACCTTAGCTTTGGGTAGAGATGTTGCTGGTCGGGCTTATTTAGCTGATTTAGGCAGGATGCCTCATTTATTAGTTGCTGGAGCCACCGGTTCAGGCAAGACGGTTTGTTTGAATTCAATTATTATAGGTCTTCTTTATCAAAATTCTTTTCAGGATTTAAAGTTCATTCTTATTGATCCCAAAAGAGTTGAATTAACTGTTTATGAAGGTATCCCTCATCTTTTGACTTCTGTGGTTACTGATGTTCGAAAAACTATAAATGCTTTAAAATGGGCTATTTCTGAGATGGAAAGAAGGTTTGAATTACTGAATCAAGCAGGGAAGAGAGATATTCATAGTTATAATCAAGAAAGAAAGGAAGAAAGAATGCCCTATATAGTTATTGTTATTGATGAATTGGCTGATTTGATGGTTTCTTCTCCGGCTGAAGTAGAGGCCTGTATTATTCGTCTGGCTCAAATGGCTCGAGCGGTAGGAATTCATTTAGTTATGGCAACGCAAAGACCATCAGTTGATATTATTACTGGTTTAATAAAAGCAAATATTACTTCCAGAATTGCTTTTTCTGTTGCTTCAGCAACTGATTCCCGGACAATTTTAGATGTATCTGGAGCAGAAAAATTACTTGGTCGAGGAGATATGCTTTACACTTCTGCTCAACTTTCTAAACCTATTCGTTTACAAGGGGCTTATGTTTCTGATAAATCTATTAAAAAAGTAGTAGAATATTTAAAAGAAAGGGCAAAACCTGAATATATTTCTGAAATTACTCAACCATCTGTTTCTTCGTTCGGTGGTGTTTTTGACGAAGAAGACGAGCTTTTACCCCAAGCAAAGGAAGTTGTGTGGCAGGCAAAAAAGGCATCTGCTTCTTTATTGCAAAGACGTTTAAGGATTGGTTATGCCCGCGCAGCTCGCCTTTTAGATATTTTAGAAGAAAAGGGGATTATCGGCCCGGCTGATGGAGCAAAACCAAGAGAGGTTCTTAAATACGAAGACGATTATTCTTCTGATACTAATGAAGAAGAGATAAATTCTTTTGAAAATAATAATGACGAAGAAAGCAATGAATAGTTTTGTTAAAAAAGTAATTTCTCCTCAAAAGACAGTAGGAGAAAGATTAAAAAGAGCAAGAAAAGAAAAACAAATAGAGATTAAAGAGATTGCTGATTTAATCAAAATAAATTCCAAGTATTTAAAAGCATTAGAAGAGGGTCGATACGAGAGTTTGCCTGAGGATGTCTATACGCGTAATTTTTTAAAGACCTATGCTCATTTTTTAGGATTGAATGTTGCTGAAATAATGGAACTTTATGAAAAAGAATGGCAAATCTCTTCTCATTATTTAAAAGAAAAGAAAAAGAGGAAGGTAAGGAGGTCCTTTTTTCCTAAAATATCTTTTAGATATCTTTTCCTTGTTATTTTTCTACTTTTCTTTTTCGTTATCTCTGCTCTTTTTATAAAAAGGACTTTTTCTTCTCCAAAGTTAACAATCATCTACCCACCAGATAATTTAATTGTTAAAAATAGGTTGATTGAGATAAGTGGCCGCACAGAAAAAGATTCTTATGTAAAGATTAATAATCAGGAAGTTTTTTGTGATCCTAATGGCTATTTCAAAGAAAAAGTTGTTCTTCAAGATGGTTTGAATATAATAAAAATAATTTCGGCTAAAAAACATAGCAAAGAAGCAGTTGTTTTAAGAAAAATATTAGTTCAATAATTAATTTAAAACTATGAATGAAAACAAACAAAAAAAGGATAAAGAGGCTAAAGCGGTTTCTGACAAATTTAAAGCTGCCCAAGAAGCAATCAATCAAATCAAGCAAAGATTTGGGGATGGTTCTATTATGAGGTTAAAGGAAGTGAAAAGAATGTCGGTTGAAGCAATTTCTACTGGATGTCTATCTTTAGATATTGCTTTGGGAGTTGGTGGTTTGCCTCGAGGAAGGATTGTAGAAATTTATGGTCCAGAAATGTCTGGAAAGACCACTTTAGCTCTTCATGTTATCAGCGAAGTACAAAAAAAAGGAGGAATTGCTGCTTTTGTTGATGCTGAACATGCTTTAGATCCTGATTATGCTCAAAGAATTGGGGTAAAGATTGATGATTTACTTATTTCTCAACCAGATAGTGGAGAGCAGGCATTAGAAATTGTGGAAACTTTAGTGCGTTCTAATGGAGTTGATGTAGTCGTTATTGATTCAGTCGCTGCTTTAACTCCTAAAGCAGAGATAGAAGGAGAAATGGGCGAGCAGCATATGGCTTTGCAGGCGAGGTTAATGAGTCAAGCTTTAAGAAAATTGGCTGCTATTATTAGCAAAACCAAGACAGTAGTTATTTTCATTAATCAGACAAGAATGAAAATTGGTGTCTTTTTCGGGAAACCAGAAACAACTACCGGAGGAATGGCCTTAAAATTTTATTCCTCTGTAAGAATAGAAGTAAGAAGAGCAGCCCAAATTAAGTTGGGAGATAAAGTTATTGGTAACCGAGTAAAAGCGAAAATAGTTAAAAATAAAGTTGCTCCTCCTTTTAGAAGTTGTGAGTTTGATATTATGTATGACGAAGGAATATCATTAGCTGGAGATGTTTTAGATACAGGAGTAAGCTATAAAGTGATTAATAAGAGTGGAAATAGTTATTCCTTTGAAGGAATAAAATTAGGTGTTGGAAGAGAAAAAGCAAAGGCTTATTTAAAAGAAAATCCTGCCTTATTGGAAAAGATAAAAAAGAAAATTTGGCAGGAAGTAGAAAAAAATGAGAATAAATAATTAGATTTATTGAACCCTTTCTACATATTCTTCTTTTTCTGTGTTGACTCTAATAATATCTCCTTCTTTAATAAAAAGAGGGGCTTGAATTTTCAGTCCGGTCTCTAAAGTAACTGGTTTTGTTACACTTCCTTGAGCAGTATCTCCTCGAACGCCTGGAGGAGCAGAAATTACTTTTAATTCCACTTTTTTAGGTAACTCAATAGTTATTGGCTTATTTTCAAAAATAATTACTTTTACTTCGCTTCCTTCTTTAAGGAATTTTATTTTTTCTTTTAAGAGAGAAAGGGGAAGATTAAACTCTTCATAATTTTCTCCATCCATAAAGAATACATTTTCGCCTTTTTGATAAAGAAAAATTGCCTTTCTTTTTTTTATTTCTGCTTCTTCTATCTTTTCATCTCCTTTAAAGGTTTTTTCCAAGAGATTATTTTCAACAATATCTTTTATTTTTATTTTTAAAACAGCCCCACCTCGGCCTATGTGAAGGTGTTGGGTGGAGACCACTAAATAAGGTCGGTTATTTAGTTTAATATAATCACCGGTTTTCAGAGCATTAAGGGAAAGAGTAGCCATTTTTATTTTTTAACAAAAGGAAGGAGAGCAAGGATACGGGCTCTCTTTATTGCTCGGGCTAATTTTCTTTGATGTTTAGCACAAACTCCGGTTTTTTTTCTTGGTAGTATTTTTGCTGTATAGGGAGAAATAAAACGACGGAGTAAATCAACGTCTTTATAATCTATTTCTTTAATTGCTCTTACGCAAAAATAACACGCTTTATTTTTTTCTGGATTGTTTTTAGCCATTTTTATCTTTTTTAAAAGGGAACTTCTTCAATATTGATTTCTTCCTCTTCTGCTTCCTCTTTACTTGTTAGTTCTTCTTCAATTTTTTCTGGTTCTTTGCTGTCAAGCATAATCATATTATCAGCAATAATCTCTGTTCTTTGTCTTTTAGTTCCATTTTGGTCTTCCCAGGTTCTTGTTTGGAGACGTCCTTCAATAAAGACCCTTCTTCCTTTTTTCAAGTATTGAGCGCATATTTCTCCTAATTTTCGCCAAGCAACAATATTATGGTATTCTACTTTTTCTTGTCGTTCTCCAGCAGGATTGGTCCAGATAAGATTAGTGGCTAAACCAAAAGAAGTAACATTTACTCCTTGAGGAGTAGTTCTTGTTTCTGGGTCACGAGTGAGTCGTCCAATAAGCATTACTTTGTTTAAATCCATAGTTTTAAATTAAAAATTAAAATATTTTAAACTAATCTTTTAATATCTCTTCAATTTTTTTGTCTAATTCTTCTAAACTTACTTTCTCCTTTTTTACTTTTTCAACTTTTTCCTTCTTTTTATTTTCTTCTTCTTTCTCTATCGGTTTTATTCCTTTTGTTTTGACTATTTGGTAACGGATAATTTCAGCAATTGTTTTTAATTTTTGATTCAATTCTTTTATTTTTTCTGGTTCTGTTTCTAAATATTTTAGAAAATAGTATCCATATTGGTTTTGTTTAATAGGATAAGCCAATTTTCTTTTGCCCCAATCTTCTTTATTGACTATCTTAATTTTTATTTCCTGAATTATTTTATCAATTTTATCAGTAATTTCTTTAATATTTTTTTCTTCAATTTTTCCGGGAATAATATAAATTAATTCGTAATTTCTAATCATTTTTGTTAAAATTATTTAATAATCTTGTTTTAGGATATCATAATCTCTTTTTAAAATCAAGAGTAAAAGGGGTTTATAATTAAATCAAGGAAAATGACTTTTTTGGGAGAGAAATTTATTTACTTTTTTGTTTTAGGCCATAATCCTGCTCTTTCTGCTGAGGAGGTATTTTCTTATTTTCTCAGCGAAAACCTTTCTTTTGAGGTTTTAGCCATTTCTCCAGAAATTTTGCTTTTAGAGTTGTCTAAGGAAATAAAGTCAGATTTCGTTTTGTCTCAACTTGGCGGGACAATAAAAATAGGAAGAATCTTTTATTTTTCTAAAAATAAAAAAGATTTTTCTCCTTCTTTATTAGCAGGCCTTTTAAAAATAAAAAGTAGTAAAGTTGTTTTCGGTATTAGTGTTTATAAAACAGAGAAAGAGGCGATTGCTTATTCTAAAAAATTGGTTAAAGACATAGCTATGCAATTGAAAAAATTTTTAAAGAAAGAGAATCGCTTAGTCCGCTGGGTCAGTTCTTCAAGAAATCCTCTTTCTTCAGTAATTGTGAAGAAAAATCATCTTTTAGAAAAAGGAGGAGAAATTATTTTATTATCTGGGAAAAATGGAGATTATTTGGGGAAAACATTGTCTTTGCAGGAATTTGCCGATTATTCTTTTCGGGATTATCACCGGCCATTTCGAGATATAAGTTTAGGGATGATTCCACCAAAGTTGGCTAAGATGATGATTAATTTTAGTCAGTTAAAAAAAGATGAAATAATTTTAGATCCCTTTTGTGGGTCAGGAACTATTTTACAAGAAGCGATTTTAATGGGCTTTAACCATTTAATTGGGGCAGATAAAGATAATTTTGCTTTAAAAAGAACAGCGGAAAATTTAGAATGGCTTTTTCAAAATTATTCTTTAAAAAAGAGAAAAATTAAACTAATTAACTCTCCAGTAGAAGAACTTTCCTTGAAAATAAAGAACAATTTTTTAAATGCCGTTGTTACTGAACCTTATCTTGGTCCAACAAAAATAAAAGAAGGGGGTATAAAAAAAATAGTAAAAGAACTTTCCTCGATGTATTTAAAGGCGTTTGCCGAGTTTTATAAAATTCTTAAAAAAGAAGGAAAAGTAATCATTATTTTTCCTATTTTCTCTTTTAAAAACAAAAAAGTTTTTCTTCCAATTATGGAGCAAATAGAAAAAATAGGCTTTCGACAAGAAAGGCCTTTAGTTTTAAAATATAAAAAAATTTTTAAAGATGACATTTCTCCAAGAAAGACATTAATTTACCATCGTCCCAATCAGCATGTTTTAAGGGAAATAATTTTTTGGACTAAATTTTAAAATGAATTACATCTCCATCTTTGACCAAATAGTTTCTTCCTTCAATTCTTATCAATCCCTTTTTTCTTGCTTCTGTTTCTGAGCCAGCTTTAATTAAATCCTGCCAATTGATTACTTCTGCTTTAATAAATTTTTCTTCAAAATCAGAATGTATTTTCCCACCCGCTTTAGGTAGGGGGGTATTTTTTTCTATTGTCCATGCCTGAAGGATTTTATTTTGGGAAGTAAAGAAGGTGACTAGATTAAGAATCTTATAACCCTTTTCAATTAAGACATCAATTCCTGAAGTAGGATAGCCAAGTTCTTTTCTTTCCTCAAATGAGAGGTCGGCTAACTCTGATTCTAATTTAGCGTTTAATTTTACCTGAAAGAAAGAGTTATCCGAAGAAGGAGTATTCTCATCAGTATTAGCTACATAAATGATTGGTTTAAGTGTTATAAGATTAAACTCTTTGATTAGTTCTTTTTCTTCTTCGTCAAGATTAATATCTTTGGCGAATTTACCTTGTTCAAGGGCTGCTTCTATTTTTTTCAAAGTATTAAATAATTTTTCCTCTTTTTTATTAAGTCCTGCTTTTCTTTTTTTCTCTAAATTATCTAATTTTCTTTTGATTATTTCTAAATCAGCAAAAATCAATTCTAAATTGATTGTTTCAATATCTGATTTAGGATTGATTACTCCAGAGACATGAGCAATATCTTTTTTAGTAAAAGTTCTAACTAAATGAATAAGGCCATCTACTTCGCGAATATGGGCTAAAAATTGATTACCTAAACCTTCTCCTTGATGAGCGTTTTTCACTAAACCGGCAATGTCAATAATTTTAATCGTAGTAGGAATAATTTCTTGAGGATGGAGAATTTTAGCCAGTTCTTTTAAGCGATTATCAGGAACTTCAACTATACCAATATTAGGATCAATAGTGCAGAAAGGATAATTAGAAATACTTACTGGTTTTTTAGTGATGGCTTTAAATAAAGTTGATTTGCCTACATTGGGCAGACCAACAATTCCTAAACTAAAAGACATAAAATTTAATTTAAACCCTTGTTTTTTCAGTATAAGATAGATATAATAAGAAAACAACTTTTTTACTAAAATGCGGAAAAGAAGTTATGACAAAAAAGGAAAAGAAAAAATTGCCTAGAAGTTTAAGGAAATTTATTCGTCGAGAAAAGGCAAGGATAAGACGAGAAATTTTGGATGTTGAAGAACAAGAAAGACAAATTAGGGCTATTTATAAAAAATTAGGATTAGAAAATGAATAAATATAAGATCTTAAAGCATCCATCTGATTTAAAATTAAAAGTTTTTGGCAAAACCAAAGAGGAATTATTACTCAACGCTTTGGAGGGGATGTTTTTGTCAATGAAGCCAAAAATTAAGAAGAGTCAACGGACAATCAAGCGGGAATTTCAGATTAAGTCAGTTGATTTTCCCTCTTTATTAATAGATTTTCTTTCTGAAGCGCTTTATCTTAGTGACTTATATAATGAGGTTTATCTTCAGGCAGAAATTAAACATTTAGGCGATAAAAGAATAGAAGGTAAATTTTTAGGGAAGAAGATTGAAAGTATAGATTTGGAAATTAAGGCAGTAACTTATCACAATTTGAAAATTAGAAAAACCAATCAGCATTGGGAGGCGGTTATTTTATTTGATATTTAAATTTTAAAATATCACCAGTTTTTAAATCCAAGCTTTTAGCTAATCCACCATTAATTTCTAAAACATATTTAGCCCTTTTGGGAGGAGTAATAATCGGACAGGAGTTGTTAGAAGGATGGCAAGGAGGAACATTTGAGGAAATAAAGACAATTTTTTTATTTTTATCTAACCAGATAATATCTAAGGGGATAAGCACATTTTTCATCCAGAACGGATGATAATCTTCTTTTTTGAAAACAAAAAGCATTCCTTTATTTTTTGGGAGAGTTTCTCTAAACATTAATCCTTTTTCTTTTTCTTCGGCTGTTAAAGCCAATTCCACTTCCCAACAATAAGAAGGGGAGCAGACCTGGTGAATTGGCTTTTCTTTAATTTTTTTAGGTAAAATAAAGAAAAAGAGCGACAAGATGAAGATAATGAGAAGAATAAGGTAGTTTTCTTGTTTTTCTCTCATAATTGGACTAAAATTCAATTGGATGTTTTTATTATAAAAAGAGTAATTAAAAAAGAAAAGATAATGACTATAAAAGATTTTAAGCAAATTAAGGATTATCTTTGGGAAATACCCACTTCTTTTCGTTCAGAAATGCGGGTTCCAGCAAGGTTTTACGCCTCTTCAAAAATGTTTTCCCAAATTTTAAATGATAGGTCTTTAGAGCAATTAGTTAATGTTAGCACTTTACCCGGGATTTTCCGTTATAGTTTAGCAATGCCGGATATTCATGAAGGTTATGGTTTTCCTATTGGCGGAGTTGCTGCTTTTGAAATAGAAAAAGGAATTATTTCTCCCGGTGGAGTTGGCTATGATATTAATTGTGGAGTAAGATTGTTAATAAGCAAAGTTTATCAAGAAGAGATAAATTCTTATTTGAATCTTTTAGCAGATGAACTTCAAAAAAATGTTCCTTCTGGCTTGGGGCGAGGAGGTAAAATTAAGTTAAAAATAGGGAGTTTGGAAAGGATATTAGAAGGTGGGGCAAAGGAATTAATTGAAAAGGGTTATGGAGTAAAAGAAGATTTAGAATCAATTGAATCATCTGGTAGGATGGAAGAAGCAAGGGCTAAAGCAGTTAGCGAGAGAGCCAAAAGAAGAGGTTTAGATCAATTAGGGACTCTTGGTTCAGGCAATCATTTTTTAGAAGTGCAAAAGGTTGAAGAGATTTATCATCAAGAAGTTGCTGAAAAATTTGGTTTAAAGAAAGGTTTAATTACCATTATGATTCATACTGGTTCTCGAGGCTTAGGTCATCAGGTTTGTACTGATTATGTTCGTCTTTTAGACAGGAAAAGAATTGATTGGAAAATAAAATTAGTTGATAGAGAATTGGTTTATGCTCCTTGGCAGACAGAAGAAGCACAAAGATATTTTCAAGCAATGGCTGGAGCCGCTAACTTTGCTTGGGCTAATCGTCAAATGATTACTTATCTTGTTCGTCAAGTTTGGGAGAATGTTTTAGGGAAAAAGGGGCTAAAGTCAGAGCTTAAATTACTTTATGATGTTGCTCATAATATTGCTAAAATAGAAGAGCATTTTAACCAACGACTGATTGTCCATCGTAAAGGGGCAACTCGTGCTTTTCCAGCAGGACATTCGGCGCTTTCCGATTATTTCAAATCTATTGGTCAGCCAGTTTTAATTCCAGGAAGTATGGGAACATCTTCTTATGTTTTAATAGGTACAGATATTTCTAAAGAGAGTTTTTATAGTGTTTGCCATGGGGCTGGCAGGATAATGAGTCGAAGAGAAGCAAGAAGAAAAATTGTAGGTAGTGAATTAAGAAAAAAATTAGAAAGACAAAAAGTTATTATCCGCTGCTCTTCAAACGCTGGATTGGCTGAGGAAGCGCCGACTGCCTATAAAAATGTAGATGAAGTAGTCGAAGTTGTGGCCAAGTCCGGTTTAGCCAAAAAAGTAGCTAAGTTAAAGCCCTTGATAGTAATAAAAGGAGATTAAAAAAGAAAGGAGGTGAAATTATGGAAGAAGATAAAAAAGAAATAGAAATAGGACAAATAACTCATTATTTTAATAAAATTTCCGTGGCAGTAATTGAGTTGACTAAAGGAGACCTATCCTTGGGAGAAACTATTCATATAAAGGGACATACTACTGATTTTTCTCAAACAGTTGATTCAATGCAGATAGAACATCAGAATGTAGAAAAGGCAGTCAAAGGAGAAAGTGTTGGTCTAAAAGTTAAAGAACCAGTAAGAGAAGGGGACATAGTTTATAAAATTATTGAATAAAAAATGCGCGTTGGTTTAGCCAATTTACCTCTTCATTATGGAGCAGCCCCTTCTTGGTTGTTTGACCGGATGAAAAAACTTTCTCGAGAAATTGTTTTGGCTATGTTAGAAGAATTTGGTCAGGAAGAAGTTTTGCGCCGTTTAGCCGATCCTTATTGGTTTCAATCATTTGGTTGTCTTTTAGGTTTTGATTGGCATTCTTCAGGCGTAACTACTACTGTTTGCGGGGCTTTAAAAGAAGGGCTGCGTGGTTTAGAAAAAGATACAGGTATTTTCATAGTTGGTGGTAAAGGTAGAACTTCGCGAAAAGCGCCTGAAGAAATAATTAGGTATGGTGATAAATATGGTATTGCTCAGACCGAGCGTTTAATTTATCTTAGCAAAATGAGCGCTAAGATAGATAATTCTGCTCTACAAGATGGTTTCTCTTTATATCACCATACTTTTATTTTTACTTCTAAAGGAGAATGGGTAACCATCCAACAGGGGATGAACCTTAATATAAGAATGGCTAGAAGATATCATTGGCTTTCTGACCGGATTGTTTCTTTGGTTAATGAACCTCATACAGCCATTTGTTGCGACCAGAAGACCACAACTTTAAACTTAGTCGCTGAAAAGAGCAAAAAAACAAGGGAAATTGCTACCAAATTGGTTCAAGATAATTTTCAGGAGTTAACTAAGAATCTTCGCAAAATAAAAGAAAAGAAATTGAATTTACCTGCTCATCACCCTATTTATTCTTTTGACTTTAATCAAAAGAAATTAGAAGAAAGATTAGTTAAAATTAAGGAAAGGATTCCTCAAAATTTTGAAGAACTTTTGGCGATAGAAGGAGTAGGACCAAAAACGGTTCGCGCTTTGGCTTTGATTGCTGAAGTTATTTATGGGGCAAAGCCATCTTATGAAGACCCAGTTCGTTATTCTTTTGCCCATGGTGGTAAAGATGGATATCCTTATCCAGTTAATAAAAGACAATATGACCAATCAATAAATATTTTAAGTAAAGCAATCCGTCGGGCTAAAATAGGTCAAAGGGAAAGAATAAATCTTCTTAAAAAATTGGCTTTCTCCTCTTGACAAAATTTTAAATTGTGATAATTTAAAGGGCTCTTTGAATAATGAAAAATAGGAGGGCAGAATGAAAAGGATGATTATTCCTTGTTTCGCAATTTTGATAATGCTAAGTTTTTTCTTATTTGGCTGCAGCGGTGAAGTAATCGCTCCAGATAGTTCAGGAAAAATAAGGGTTGAACTTCTTAATGTGGAAATTACTTTTGATTTAAATGCACAACGGATTTCTCTTTTTAATAAAAATTGGAACTGTGCTCATATAGAAATTTCTCGATACACGCCTGGTTGGGGCGATGATCCTTGGTTAGACATTGTAAACGTTTGTATTTGGGGAAGATGTAGTCGTGATTTCACCGCTTATTTTGAGACAGGAGATGAGATAGAGATTTATGTGCGAGTAGAAGATTTAGAAAATTGGATGGTTATGGAAATTGGCTCTTAATAAAAGGGGGTTTAAAGCCCCCTTTTTTGATTAAATTTTTTTTGTTAAAGTTATATAAGTATATAAAGAAAAGAATTATTTTTATGTCTAAATTTGTTTTTCACAATCCTTGTCAAGGAAAAATGACTTTAGCTGAAGTTGCTAAAGAGATTGTTTATTTTGTTCAAAAAGACAGTCGGAGTAATTATGATTTAATTATTGGTACTGATTCTAAAACCAATGGGGAAGCAGGAAAAACAGATTTTGTTACAGCAGTGGTTATTCATCGTATTGGAAAAGGAGGAAGGTATTTCTGGTCTAAAAATGTTGAAAATAAAATTAAAGGGTTGCACCAGAGAATTTATCAGGAAGTTATGTTATCAATTCAGATAGCCCAAAATTTATTAAAAATTTTAGGAAAAAAATTAAACGATAATAAAATAGATTATCATTTAGCCATTCATATAGATGCTGGAGAGAATGGTAAAAGCCGGGAGGTAATTAAAGAAGTTGTCGGAATGGTCAGAGGTAATGGCTTTGAGGCAGAAATAAAACCAAGGGCTTATGCCGCTTCTAATGTAGCTGACCGTTATACTTAATGAATTCTTTAAAAGAATACAAAAAGAAAAGAAATTTTAAACAAACTCCTGAGCCGTTAGGCAGAAAAGAGAAAACCGGTTTGTCTCGTTTTGTAGTTCAAAAACATTATGCTCGGCATTTACATTATGATTTCCGTTTAGAAATGGAAGGTGTTTTAAAATCCTGGGCAGTACCCAAAGGGTTGCCAGAGAAAAAGGGGATAAAAAGATTGGCTGTTCAAGTAGAAGACCATCCGATTGATTATTTAGATTTTCAAGGAGAAATTCCCCAAGGATGTTATGGAGCAGGGAGGGTTGAGATATGGGACAAAGGGTGGTATAATTTAATTGAAAAGGAAAAGGACAGAAAATTAATTTTTGAATTAAAAGGAAGGAAGTTAAAGGGAGTTTATGAATTAGTTTTGATGAAAGATAAAAATTGGTTGATCTTTAAACTTTCTTCTTAAAGGTCGTAAAAAGGAATTAAATTTTTAGAAAGGAGAAAAAAATATGTTTGACAAATTGATTGATCAACACAAAAGGCCTGTTTGTTTTTGGTTTCATTTGGTTGGTTTTATTGCCTTGATTTATGGTCTTTGGGCACATTCTTGGACTTGGATTATTATTGGAATTGTTCTCTGTTTACTAGGGCATCTTTTTACTTCATCTGGGTCAGAAAAAAAGAAAGAAGAATCAGTTTCTTCGGAAAAACCTTCAGAGAATGAGCCAGTAGAACAAGAAAAACCATCAGAAAATGAGATGACAGATCAGCCAAATGAACCAGCCAACGAGCCAAATGAACCACCACAACAACCAGGAGGAGAAGTTTAAGGAAGTTTTGAGGATTGTTTTTTGGCTAATTTAAGAAGATTAGTTAAAAGCATAGCAATAGTCATTGGTCCGACTCCTCCAGGAACAGGGGAGATGTATTTTATCTTAGATTTAACCTTTTCTAAATCTACATCTCCCAAAATTTTTCCTTTTAATCGAGTAAAACCGGCATCAATTATTATTGAATTTTTTTTAACCATTTTCTGATTGATAAAATTTGGCCTTCCTAAAGCAGTAATAAGGATATCAGCTTTTTGACTTTTTTGGGCTGTTATTTTTTTGGATTTAGGTGGTTGAAGATAAACTTCTGCTTTAATTTGATTTTTTTCTAAAATCTTTTTCAAAGGAAGAGCAAAGGTTTTACTATTAGCCATAATAAGGGCTTTTTTATTTTTTAAATCTTCTGGGCAAGATTGAAGAAGTTTATTTATACTTTGAATTAACGGAGGAATAATAAAGGGTTTATTTTGAAAAAGTTTTTTGATGTTTTCCGGATGAAAGCCATCAACATCTTTCTCTGGTTTAATAATTTCTATAATTTTGTCAGGATTAAGGTATTTAGGTAAGGGGAGTTGAACAATAATTCCATGAATTTTTCTCTTTTTATTTAATTTTTGAATTAAATCAATTAGTTTTTTTTGACTGATGCGAGGGAAAAGATATTTTTCAAAATGTATTCCTGCCTCTTGACATGCTTTTTCTTTCAAACGAACATATATTTTTGATGCCTGGTTATTACCGACTAAAATAACGGCTAAACCAGGAGTAATTTTTTTTGTTTTTTTAAATTCCTCAACTTTCTTTTTAAGTTTTTTTCTAATAATTTGAGCAATTCTTTTTCCATTAATAATTTGAGCCATTTTTACCAAATTAAACAGGACTATCTATTAATTTTTCTGCTGCTTCTTGTTGATAGAGATTTTCTATAAAACGTTTGATTGAATATTCTCCTTCAAAGTCATATTTCTGAGGAGGTGTTTCCTCGCTTGGCGTACTGCCAATTAAGAGATGATAAAGTAAATAGTTCTCACAATCTAAGCCAGAATTTCTTAATTGGCTGACAAAATCGCAAATTTTTTCATTAGTTTCTATTGGATTTCTTTTATAAAGAAATTTTAATTTATCTTTTAATTCAGAAATTTCTGAATTTCTTTCATTTTCATAATTAGATTCTAATCTAATTGTTTCCATAGTTTTAATTTTATTCGTTAGGCAAAGGGAAGGCGCGACTTAATTCTTTAACTGTTTTTTTCACTTTTTCTTTAACTGATTTTTTATTTAAACCATAAATAATGGCTAAAATAAGAAGACCAATTACTTTCATTTCTTTTTCCTTCATTCCCCGAGTAGTTAGAGCAGGAGTTCCTATTCTAATTCCTGAAGGGTCTGTTGGTTTTCTTTTATCAAAAGGAATAACATTTTTATTAACATATATCCCTACATCCTCTAAAGCACTTTCTACTTTTTTACCAGAGAGTCCTAAGGGGGTTAAATCAATAAGGATTAAATGAGTATCTGTTCCCTGACTAATAAGTTTTAATCCTCCTTGTTTTAAAGTTTCGGCTAAAACTTTCGCATTTTTAATTGTTTGTTTTTGATAATTAACGAATCTTTGAGAAAGCGCTTCTTTAAAAGCTACGGCTTTAGCAGCAATAATATGTTCTAAGGGTCCGCCTTGGCATCCGGGAAAAACAGCAGAGTCAATTTTTTGGGCTAAATTTTTTTTATCTTTAGGATGATAAATTTTTTTAAAGCGGTCTTTTATCTTACATAAGATAAATCCTCCCCTTGGTCCTCGGAGAGTTTTCTGGGTAGTTGAAGTAACAATATCAGCGTAAGGGACAGGTGAAGGATGAATTTTAGCAGCAACTAAACCAGCAATATGAGCAATGTCAGCCATAAAATAAGCCCGAACTTTACGGGCAATTTTAGCAAAACCGCGGAAGTCTATTTTACGAGGATAAGATGAACCACCAGCAATAATTAGTTTTGGTTTTGCTTTTTTAGCAATTTTCTCTACTTCATCTAAATCAATCTTCTCTGTCTTTTTATTTACTCCATAATAAATAAAACGATAAAATTTTCCAGAAAAATTAAATTTAGCCCCATGAGAGAGGTGTCCGCCTGAGGCTAAATCCATAGCTAAGACCTTGTCGCCGGGTTTAAGGATAGATAAATAAGCAGCCATATTGGCTTGGGTGCCTGAATGTGGTTGAACATTAGCATGTTCAGCAGAAAAAAGTTTTTTACATCTTTTAATTGCTGTTTCTTCTATTTTATCAATAAATTGATTGCCGCTGTAATATCTTTTCCCCGGATATCCCTCGGCGTATTTATTAGTTAATACATTAGCCATTGCTTCTAAAACTGCCGAGGAAGTAAAATTTTCTGAAGCAATCATCTCTAAACCATTTTTTTGGCGTTGAAACTCTTTTTGGATTAACTGATAAATTTTTGGGTCTGTTTTTTTTAGAAATTCTTTTTTCATTTTATTTTTCATTTTATCTCTTTATTTTTCTTGTAGCAACCAGTTATTTTAAATTTTTTACCATATAATAACCTTCTAAACGGTAACCGAGTTTCCGATAGTATTCACGAACGCCAATTCCAGAAATAACTGCGATTTTTTTGTATCCATTTTTTTGAGAAATTTTCTCTGCTTTTTTCATTAATTTTCTACCTAAACCAAGATGTTGGGCAGATTTTATATTCTCTTTCCCCAAAGGAACTAAAAAGCCATAAGTATGTAATTCTCTAACCAGCGAAGCATTATTTAATTCAGGGAAAAGAGGATTTGTTTTTTGAGAGGGAAAGCGGAGGCGAAGAAATGCAAGTAATTTATCCTGTTTCACATCTTCATAACTAATAAAATATTCTTTTCCTTGAGAAGCAGGATAGATTATTTGTTTAAAACGAATATTTTGAAAAGAAAATTTTTCTCCTCTAATTTCTCGACAACGGATACAAGAGCATTTTAATCCTCTTTTAGCCATTTCTTTTTGAACTACTTCTCTTAAATTAGAAATTTTATTGCCTTCTTCAATAGAGGGAGCAGGAATATCTCGGATAAGACGATTAATTCTTACATAAGGAGGGATAATTTGTTTTATCTTTATTAAAAGTTCTAGAAGAGTTTTTTGAGAATAACTTTTATAGAGTCCCTTTTTCCACCAATTGTATAATTGGCTTCCTTTGATGACTACTGTAGGATATATTTTTAACATATCTGGTTGATATTCTGGTTGCTGAAATAATTTTTTAAAAGTTTCCAGGTCTTTTTTGGGAGATGAACCGGGTAAATTAGGCATTAAGTGATAGCATATTTTAAATCCAGCGTCTTTTAGAAGTTGAGTTGCCTTGATTATTTCTTTCGTTCCATGACCCCTTTTATTCAATTTTAAAATTTTATTATCTAAGCTTTGGATACCTAATTCTACTCGAGTACAACCAAACTTTCTCATTCTTTTTACTTCTTTTTCAGTAATATAATCAGGGCGGGTTTCTAAAGTTAAGCCAATTATTCGATGTTTTGCTTTTTCATTAATTTTTTGCGCTTTTTCTAAACTTTGCTTTTGTAATTCAGAAGTTTTTTTGCTTTTAGGAAAATCATTAGCCGCTTGGAAACATCGTTTAATAAACCAAGTTTGATATTGTTTAGGCAAAACAGACCAAGTTCCTCCCATCACTATTAGTTCAATTTTATCAGTTGGATGGCCAGTTTTATAAAGAGACCTTAACCTTGATTGAACTTGGTTATAAGGGTTAAACTTATTAAGGATAGCCCGCATTACTGCTGGTTCATTAGAAAGATAACTTTTTGGAATTTCATTTTCTAAAGGACAATAAACACATTTCCCCGGACAAGGATAAGGTTTTGTTAAAACAGAAATCACAGCCACACCAGAGATTGTTCTAACTTTTCGTCTTCTAAGAAAAAATTCTAAGGTTTTATTTTCTTTTATTTGTTTTTTTCTAAGCAAACTGCGATAAGCGGTAAGTAGGTCGACTTTAGAAATTGGAGGTTGTTTCTCTTGGCTACAAATTTTTCTTATTTTTTTCCAAAATAAAGTTTCAGAGAGAATTTTTTTCTCCTTAACAATTTTAAGAATTATTTTTTCGGCAAGTTTTGAGGACATATGAAAGAAGAAATCAAAAATAAAATCATTGAAGATAACCAGAGAATCTATGATGAGATTTCTTATGAGTTTTCTCAGTCCCGTTCAACTCCTTGGCCAATGATGCAAAGGTTTAAAAAATTTGTTTTTGAGAAGGCAAGGATTTTGGATTTAGGATGTGGCAATGGTCGTCTCCTTCAAATTTTCCCCCAGATAAATTTTGATTATTTCGGTTTGGACTCTAGTGAGAAAATGCTTGAAATAGCCAAGGGAAAATACAACAATAATCCGCGAGTTAAATTTTTATTAGCCGATTTTAGCCAACCCTTAAAATTTCCTGATAATTATTTTGATGTTGTTTTCGCTATTGCCTCTTTCCATCATTTGCCTAGCCGAGAACTTCGTTTAAGGCTTTTAAAAGAAATTTGGCGAGTTGTCAAGCCGGGTGGCTATTTTGTTTTAACTCTTTGGAATCTGTATAAACTGAAACTTATAAAAAAATATCATCTTTGGCATCTTCTTCTTGGATTAAAACAAAGAAATTTAGAACGAGGCGATGTTTTTATTCCTTGGTTTTTAAAAAACGGAAAAATTCTCCAACGCTATTATCATGCTTTTACTTTTAAAGAGATTAAAAATTTGTTAGAGAAAAATAATTGGAAAATCATCGAACAATATTATTGTACCGCAAAAGCAAGAAAAAGTAATTGGCTAAAAGGGGATAATCTTGTAGTAATTGCTAAGAAAACTTTTTCTTAAAAAAGAAAAAATGATAAAATAAAATTAATAATCATTTTTATGCTAAAAGTAAATCCTTCAATTTTTCGGGCTTACGATATTCGGGGTGTTTTCCCGGATGAGATAAATGAAAAATTTGCTTATTTATTAGGCAAGGCATTGGTTAAATTTAGTCAGAAGAAAGCAATTATTGTTGGTCGAGATATGCGTTCTTCTTCTGACAATTTATTTATATCTTTGGCTAAGGGAATTAAAGAGCAGGGAGTTGATGTAATTGATTTAGGTCTTTGCAGCACACCCCTTTTTAATTTTGCTTTATTCAGTAATAAGTTAACTTCTTTTGGAGTGATGATTACCGCTTCCCATAATCCGAAAGAGTATAATGGATTTAAAATAGCAGATAGGAAATTAGGCTCAATTGGCTTAAAAAACGGTTTAGAAAAGATAAAAAAAATTTTAGAAAAAGAAGATTTTGTTTCTCTTGCTAAAAAGAAAGGAAAAACAATAAAAAGAAATTTCCTTCGTGCCTACCAGAAAAAAGTTTTTTCTTTAGTTGATAAATCACTGCTTTCTGATTTTAAAATTATTGCTGATTGTGGTAATGGAATGGCTTTTTTAACCCTTAAAGGAATAAGTCAAAGAATTAATTCTAAGATTATATTTCTTTATCCTCAACCCAATGGCAATTTTCCTCACCATCAGCCAAATCCAATAAAAACAGAAACATTGAAGGATTTAATTAAAAAGGTAAGAAGAGAAAAGGCAGATTTAGGGGTTGCCTTTGATGGTGATGCCGATAGAGTTGGTTTTGTTGATGAAAAGGGTAATTATGTTTCTGCTGATATTATTATTATTCTCTTAGCCCAAGAATTGCTTAAGAAATATCCCGGCGGTAAGGTCCTTTATGATTTACGCTCTTCAAGATTAGTGAAAGAAAAAATTAAAGAAGCCGGTGGTATTCCTCTTAAATCTAAAGTTGGTCGGACTTTTATCATTGAAAGAATGAGAAAAGAAAAAATTATTTTTGGCGGAGAACTTTCTTGCCATTTTTATTTCCGCGATTTTTATTATTCCGAATGCCCAGATCTTGTTCTATTAAAGATATTAGAGATATTAAAGAAAAAAAGAAAAAGTTTTTCCCAACTAATAAAATCTTTAAAAAAATACTATCAATCAGGAGAGATTAATTTTAGAGTAAAAGATAAAGAAAAACTTATCGAGAGGTTAAGTAAACTTTATAGAAAGAAGACAAAGCAATCATTTTTAGATGGTTTAACTTGCGAGACAAAGGATTGGTGGTTTAATTTACGGCCTTCTAATACTGAACCGCTTGTAAGATTGAACATTGAAGCCAATACCCCAGAGCTTTTAAAAGAAAAAAAGGAGGAATTAATTAAAATAATAAAAAAATTTGCTTTATGAAAAAGAATGGGAAAAAAATATTTTTTTTCTCTTTAGGAATTTTTCTTCTTTCTTTGATTTTCTGGTGGACAGTTTCTTTAACTTACCGGGAAGTTAATGGTCATACTTTGTCTATAGTCGCTCTTTTTCTGATTATTTACTTATCTTTTTGGGGGCTTTATTTCTTTACGATTAGGGATAAATTAGTCAATTCTTTTGTGATTATTTTGTCTGGAGCAACTTTTTTTATCTTTTTCCCTTTTAATATTTATTATCTTTTGGGCTTATCCCTTCTTATTTTTTCTCTTTTTATTAGTCGGAGTAAAATCTTGCGAGAAAGTAATTTGCGAATAAAAATTTCTGTGGTTAAAATTTTGCGTCCGGGAATTGTTTTTTTAACCCTCTTCCTGTTCATTCATCTTTCTCTAATTAGTTATTTTAATCCTTTATTACAGCAGATAAAAACAGAAGAGATTAATTTTCCTCGTTCTTGGTTTAAAATTATAGAAAAGCCCTTAAACTCACTTTTTGAAAGTTTATTTTCTCCTTTTGAATTAGAAATGATTAAAGAAGGAAATAGCTTTGGAAATTTAAACATTAATCATCTGCATTTAGATTCAAATACCCAGCAGAAAATAAGCAGTGAATTGATTTATCAAATACTAAATCAAAGATTGAAGAAAGTTGTTGAGCCCTATCAGAAATATATTCCTTTAGTTGCTTCTGTCGCTGTCTTTTTAGTTTTACAAGCATTGCTTTTTATTATTCGACCGTTGACTTTATTTTTTGCCCAGTTTATCTTTTTAATTTTTTATTGGACTAAATTTGTTAAAATAAAAAAAGAAAGCCGGGAGGTAGAAGTTCTTACTTTATAAATAAATTTATGTTAGGTATTTTTGATTCAGGTTTGGGCGGTTTAACTATAACCAAAGAAATTCTTTCTCAACTGCCCAAATATCAAATAATTTATTTTGGCGATACAGCGCGAACTCCTTATGGGAGCCGTTCTCCAGAAGTGATTTATTCCTTTACTCAAGAGGCGGTTGATTTTTTATTTAAAAAAGGAGCAGAATTGATTATTATTGCTTGCGCTACGGCCTCTAGTAGTGCTTTAAGAAGAATTCAGCAGGAATATTTACCTAAAAATTATCCTCAAAAACGTGTTTTGGGTGTAATTCGCCCTTTGGCAGAGGAGGCAGTGAAAATAACAAAAAATAAGAAAATTGGTGTTGTTGGAACGAGAGCCACGATAAATTCCGGTGCTTTTATCAGAGAAATCAAAAAACTTTTGCCTTCAGCCGAAGTTTACCAAAATTCCTGTCCATTATTGGTTCCTTTAATTGAAGAGGGCTGGCTAAAAAAACCAGAGACAAAAATGTTGGTGCGTAAGTGCCTTGCTCCTCTTAAAATGAAACAAATTGATACTTTGATTTTAGGTTGTACTCATTATCCTCTTTTGTATAAATATTTTAGCCGAAAAAGCGGAAGGAATTGTCAGGTCATACCAACAGGTAAGGTAGTTGCTTGTTCTTTGGCTAATTATCTAAAGCGTCATCCTGAAATTGAAAAGAAAATAAAAAAAGGAGATAATCATCAGTTTTTTGTTTCTGATATTACTCCTCACTTTCGTGAAATTGCCTCTAAGTGGTTAGAGAGGAAAATTAAATTAAAACTTCTTAAAAATTAAAGGAAAGCCCCATCTTTTTCTTTACTTCTTTTAAAGTTTGCTGGGCAACTTCTTTTGCCTTTTTTCTTCCTTCATCTAAAATTTCCCATATTTTTTCCGGGTCTTTAAGAAGTTTTTGCTTTTGTTTTTGAATAGGTTCCAGTTGTTTATAAATATTTCTGGCTAATATTTTTTTACATTCTAAACATCCAAATTTTGCTTTTTGACAGGCAAGAGAAATTTCTGCCTGTTCTTTTTTTGAAGAAAATAATCGATGAAGGGAGTAAAGATTACATTTTAAGGGGTTGCCCGGGTCAGTTTTTCTTTTCCTTGCTGTATCAGTCACTGCTTTGGCTAATTTTTTCTGAATTATTTGTATATTGTCATTTAGAGAGATATAACTTTCCGGCTGGTCGCTTTTGCTCATTTTTTTTGTCGGGTCGGTTAGAGACATAATTCTGGGTATTTTACTGAAATGGGCTTTTGGTTCAGGGAATGTTTTGCCAAATTTCCGATTAAATTTACGGGCAATTTCTCTGGTCAATTCAATATGTTGACTTTGGTCTTTACCTACAGGAACAATTTCTGCTTTATAGAGAAGGATGTCAGCAGCTTGAAGAAGAGGATAGTTTAGTAAGCCAGCATTAACATTATGGGGATATTTTTTTGCTTTATCTTTAAACTGAGTCATTCTTTTTAATTCAGAAAAAGGGGTTAGAGAATTAAAAATCCAGCAAAGTTCTGTGTGCTCGGGAACTTCTGATTGAATGAAAAGAACTGATTTTTTAGGATTAATGCCACAGGCGATTAAAGTAGCCGCTGTATTTAAAATAAACTGAGACATTTTTTGGGGTAAGTAAGGGACAGTAATAGCATGGTAGTCAACAATTGAATAAAAACAATTATATTTTTCCTGAAGAGCGACCCAATTCTTGATTGCTCCTAAATAGTTGCCTAAATGGATTTCTCCGGTTGGTTGAATACCCGAGAAAACACGTTTTTTATTCATAGTTTTATTAGACAAAAATAATTACTGGTAAAATCATTGGCCTTCGATGAGTTTTTTGGAATAAAAATTGGCCAATTTCATTACGCATTTTATTTTTAAGGTAGGCCTCATTTGCCTCAGAGCGAGGATCTTTGTCTTGGAGAATTTTTTTAGTTCTTTTTCTAGTTTCTTCAATCAATTTTTTACTTTCCTTTATATAAACAAATCCACGAGAAATTATATCCGGATTTCCTACTAGTTTACCAGTTTTTCTCTCAACCGTAGCGATTAAAACAACCATACCATCAGCAGCCATCATTCTTCTATCTCTTAAAACAATGTGACTTACATCTCCAACTCCTAAACCATCAACCATAACATAATCAGTCGGAACTTTTTTATTAGTCAACCTTCCTTCTTGGTTGGGGTAAAATTCTATTATCTGTCCATTTTCAGCTACAAAGATATTTTTTTCCGGAAAACCAGCTTCTTTGGCTACTCGTTCATGAGCTTTCAAAAGAGAAAGGTTTCCTTCAATAGGAATAAGATATTTAGGATTAACTAATTTAAGCATTAGTTTTAAATCTTCTTGCCGGGCGTGTCCGCCAGCGTGAACATCCATCATCTGATAATGAATGACTTCTGCTCCTTTACGATAAAGAGTGTCTTTTAATCTTTGGACCGTCCTTTCATTACCCGGGATAACAGAAGAAGAAAAAATTACTGTGTCTCCTTTAGAGATTTTAATATGCGGATTTTCTTCATTGGCTATTCTAACCAAAGCAGAATTATCCTCTCCTTGCGCTCCAGTACACATAATAACCACTTGCTTGTCTGGCAATTTTTTTGCCTCTTTTAAACTTATTATACTATGTTTTTTATATTTAAGGTAACCAAGTTGGTGAGCAATTTGGACATTTGATTTCATACTATAGCCTTCAATAACCACTTTTTTATTTAATTTTTCGGCTATCCAGATTACTTGTTGGACCCGAGAGAGAAGAGAGCCAAAGGTGCCAACAATAATTCTTCCTTTAGCCTTTAAGAAAATTTGTTCTAATGTTTGGCCAATTTCTGTTTCAGTTAATTGATGTCCTGGTGAGTCAGCGTTGGTGCTGTCAGACATTAAGGCCAAAACATTTTTTCTATTTAACTCAGCGATTTTAGCAATTTCTGGTGGGTCAGAAGCAACGGGGTTAAAATCTAATTTGAAATCACCCGTATGAACAATAATACCTACTGGCGTGTGAGCAATTACTCCAATACTATCAGGAATATTATGACTTACTTTAAAAAATTCTAAAGTAAAGCAACCTAATTTTATTTTTGTTTTAGTATCTATTGTTTTTAATTTTAGTTTAGGACTATTTTTAAAATCTTCTTGCCTTTTTTGAATAATACCCAGAGTAAGTTTAGTTCCAAAAATAACTGGATTGCCTAATTCGGGAATAAGGTGAGGAATAGCGCCAATATGGTCATAATGAGCATGGGTGATAATCACGCCTCTAATTTTATTTATTTTATTTTTTAAATAACTGATATTAGGAATAACATAGTCAATGCCAAACATATCTTCTTCAGGAAATTGCAGTCCCATATCAATGATAATAATGTCTTGATTATACTCTAAAAGAGTCATATTTCTTCCTACTTCTTCTAATCCTCCTAAGACGATTACTTTTAATATTTGATTTTTAGGAAATTTAATTTGTTTTGCGCTTGTCATAATTTAATATTTAAAAATTTTATGCTGGGAGGGAGATTCGAACTCCCACGAGCCGAAGCTCACTGCGCCCTGAACGCAGCGTGTCTACCAATTCCACCATCCCAGCCTAAATTTTACTTTATTTTTCTTTTTATTCTTACGCTCCATTTATTGATATAAACGAAGCGGTCAGATGGAAGGGCTATTTGTTTAAAGTCAATTCCTCTAACTTTTTCATTAAGAAAATAATAATAAGGAGGGCTGTAAAGAAAAATTGCTGGTATTCTTTCTTCTAAAATTTTTTGAAATTCTTTGTATCTTTTTTCTCTTTCTTCGTTATTCAGGGTAATTCTTGCTTCAGATAAAAGTTTGTCTGCTTTACGGCTGCTAAAGAAGGAAAAATTGAGGCCAGAATCTTTGATTTGAGAAGAGTGCCAGACAGGGTAAGGGTCAACGTCATAACCAGTAATGATTCCATAAAGAAGTGCCTGATAATTTTTTTCTTGGATTATTTTTTTAAAGACTTCTTGAGAAGGAATCAATTCAATTTTTGTTTCTATTCCTATCTTTTCCCAACTTTTTTTTATGTATTCAGCTACTTTAGGATAATCACCTTCTTCAATAGTCGTTAGGGTTATTTTTAAATGTTTTTTGTTTTTTTCTCTAATGTTTTGATTATTCTTTCGCCATCCTTCTTTTTCTAAAATAGAGTTTGCTTTGTTTAAATCAAAATTTCCGATTCCAGATTCATTATCAAAATTTTTTATTGGAAATGGGCCATTAATAATTTTTCCGTTTCCATTCAATAATTTTTGGTTTAATTCATTTTTATTAATAGCTAAAGAAAGCGCTTGGCGAATAGGAAAGTTTTTCAGAAGAGAATCATTTTGGTTTAAAAAGATAGCAATATATTGAGAAAGATAAAAAATATGTTTTTTTATTGATTTAGAATTTTCAATCTCTTCAGGCCAATCATGATAATGATAAACAAATCCATCAATATTTTTATTCCTCAAAGACCAGAAGGCCTCTTCTGGTGTTGAAAAAAATTTGAAAGTGATATTGTCCAGTAAGGGCTGACGAAAGTATTTTTTATTCTTTTTTAAAGAATAAATTTTTATTTTTCCATTTTCACCTTTTACCAAAGATTGAAATTCAAAAGGGCCATAGCCAATAGGTTGAAGATTATATTTGCTTGTAGAAAATTTTTCTAAGGGAATTTTTTCCCAGATATGTTTAGGTAAAAAGCCAAAAGTTAGAAGAGAAGAGAATGGAGTATAGGGTTTAGAAAGAGTAAACTTAATAGTATAGTCATCAATTGCTTCTACTTTTATATCCTTAAAAATGGAATAAAGGGGACTGTGAATTTTTTCATTTTTAATGAGATTGATGGTGAAAATAATGTCTTGAGAAGTTAATCTTTCTCCATCAGTCCAGTGAATATCTTTTTTAAGCTTAAAAATATAAGTTTTTTTATCCGAACTTATTTGATAACTTTGGGCAATTTCTGTTGAAAGATTATTCTTAGAATCATATTTTAAAAGGCCGGGAAATATTAATGAACTTATATCCTTATCAACTTCATTAAAGCAAAGAACAGGATTAATAAAAGTTGGCTGGCCGATAAGTCCTTCAGTATAATTTCCTCCTTCTTTAGGATAGACCTTAGAATGAGTAAAGTAAGAGCGAATACCTAAAAATAAAGAAGAGGCAACAATAAGTCCTAAAAGCAAAGAAATAATCAGGCGTTCTTTTTTTGTTAGAACACTAAAAATATATTTTACCTGCTTTGGTTTTGGAAGACCCTTTTTGGATAATTTAAAAACAAGTTTTTTGTCAAACTCTTCTATTTTTTTTGTTTTTTTGCCTGTAAAGAGTTTGGAAATTAATTTATTTAAGAGTGACATTTAATAATCCGAGTCCTAAAAAAATAATAGAGAGAATTATAGTAATAATAAAAATTGTTTTTTCCATCCCTCTTTTTGTTCGATAGACATTGCCTTCTCCGCCGAAGACAGCCGAAAGTCCGGTTCCTCTTGTTTGAAGGATAATACTAATTATTAAGAGGATAGAGACAATTATTTGTAAAATGGAAATTAAGTTCATAAAAAGATATTAGAATAATATGTAATTTATTCTAATCTAAAGCAAGAGAGAAGTCAAGAAGTCAGAATGAAAAGATTTTAAGGGAGGTTGGCTTGATAAAATTTTTATTTTTTAGTATAATTGGGATAATTAACTTGGCTTTATGAGATTAAATTCCCAAGATAAAATTGTCATTAGGGGAGCCAAGGTTAACAATTTGAAAAATATTAATCTGGAAATTCCCAAAAATAAACTTACGGTAATTACTGGAATTTCTGGTTCAGGAAAAACATCTTTAGCCTTTGATACTATTTATGCTGAAGGACAGAGAAGATATTTAGAAAGTTTATCAAATTATGCTCGTCAAATTTTAGGCATTTTAGATAAGCCAGAAGTGGAAGAAATATCTGGTCTTTCTCCGACAATTGCTATTAACCAAAGAATGGTTTCTCGCAGTTCCCGTTCTACGGTAGGGACAATTACTGAAATCTATGACTACTTAAGATTGCTTTTTAGTCGAATTGGTTGTCCTTATTGTCCAAAATGTGGCAGAAGATTACAGCGCCAATCAATTAGTCAAATGACAGAAAAGATTGTTTCAACCTTTTCTGCGGGGTCTGAAATTTTAGTTCTTGCCCCGATTTTTTATTTTTCTGATAAACCAAAATCAAAAGAAAATTTTATCGCAAAGATTAAAGCAGCTGGCTATATTAAAGTAAGGTATCAGCATAGAGTTTATTCTTTGAAAGAACTAAGAAGTTTATCTTTTAAAAAGGAGAAGGATAAAAAAATATCTTTAGAGGTGGTGATAGACAAAATAAAGATTCCTCCGGAAAGAAGGATTTTAATTAAAGCCCTTAAGACAGCCCTTGATTTAGGTAATGGTCTAGTAAAAATTGTTTCTACTAAAAAGAAAACAAAAGAACTGATTTTCAGTAATCATTATTTTTGTCCTAAATGTAATTTTATTTTGTCTGATTTACAGCCAAGATTTTTTTCTTTTAATTCTCCTTATGGCGCTTGTCCTGAATGCCAAGGATTAGGTGAGAAACTAAGAGTTGATCCTCAGTTAGTAATTCCTAACAAAAATTTAACTATTTCTCAAGGAGCAATAAGACCATGGACAAGAATGGGTATTAGCAAAGGATTGGAATTATTAAAAAAGGTTGCCCAAAAATATAATTTTTCTTTGAATGTTCCTGTAAAAAAATTGAGAAAAAACGCTTTAAAAATAATCCTTTATGGCACAGGTAAAGAAAAGTATCTTCTTAATAATTCTTTAGTAGAGTATAAAGGAGTAATTGCTGATTTGGAAGAAAGATATCAGCAAGCGAATTCTGATTATTTAAGAAAAGAGATTGAAAAATATATGCGTGTTTTTGTTTGCCCTAAATGTAAGGGTAAAAGATTAAAAGAAGAGGTTTTAGCAGTAAAAATTGGGGGAAAGAACATTGCTCAAATAAGTGAGATGTCAATTTCCCAGGCAAGGAAGTTTTTAGAAAAATTATTAACCTCTCTTAGAGAAAAAAAGCAAATTAAGGAATATCGGATTTCTTCAGGATTGATAAAGAAAATAATTAATCAACTTCTTTTCTTAGAGAAAGTTGGCTTAGATTATCTAAGTTTGTCTCGTTCTTCTTTAACTTTAGCCGGCGGAGAGGCTCAGCGAATAAAATTAGCCAGCCAATTAAGCACATCTTTGTCAGGAATTATTTATATCTTAGATGAACCAACAATTGGTCTCCATTCTTTAAATGTTGAGAACTTATTAAAGACAATAAAGCAATTAGTAAAAAAGGAAAATACAGCAATTGTAGTTGAACATGACCGTGAGATTATTTCCTCTGCTGATAAAGTTATTGACCTTGGACCAGGAGCAGGTAAGTATGGTGGTAAAATCGTTGCCCAAGGGACTCCTCAGGAGATAAAGAAAAACAAAGATTCTTTGACTGGTGCTTATTTAAGTGGTCGTTTAAAAATAGATTGTCCCTCCAAAGTAAGAAAAGGAAATAATAAAAAGATAATTATAAAAAAAGCAGCTGCTTTTAATTTAAAAAATATAGATGTAGAAATTCCTTTAGGAAAATTTGTTTGTCTGACTGGCGTTTCTGGTTCAGGAAAATCAACTTTAATGATTGAAATTTTAGCCAAAGCATTGGCTAAAAAATTCTATCGGGCTAAAGAGACACCGGGTAAACACCAAGCAATTTTAGGGATTGAAAATATTGATAAAGTAGTTATCATTGACCAATCACCAATTGGTCGGAGTCCCCATTCTAACCCAGCTACTTATACAGGTGTTTTTAGCTATATTCGGGAAATTTTCGCTCAAACAACTGAGGCAAAAATCAGGGGTTATACCCCTGGCCATTTTAGTTTTAATGTGGTTGGTGGAAGGTGTGAAACCTGTAAAGGAGAAGGAATGATAAAAGTGGAGATGAGTTTTCTCCCCCCTGTTTATATTAAATGTGAAGATTGTAATGGCACTCGTTATCGACCAGAGATTCTTGAAGTCCATTATAAAAATAAAAATATTGCTCAAGTTTTAGATATGTCTATAAAAGAAGCAAGAAATTTTTTTGCTGATAATCATTTTATTAAAAATAAATTAGATATTCTTTGTGATGTTGGGCTTGGTTATCTAAAACTTGGTCAACCAGCACCGACTCTCTCCGGCGGAGAAGCCCAGCGGATAAAATTAGCCGCTGAACTTTCGCGTAAATCAACAGGAAAAACATTGTATCTTTTAGATGAACCAACAATTGGTCTTCATTTTGAAGATATTAAGAGATTGCTTAAAGTTTTAAATAAATTAGTAGACGCTGGCAATACTGTTTTAGTTATTGAACATGACTTAGATGTGATTAAATGCGCTGATTGGATTATTGATTTAGGGCCGGGTGGGGGAGAAAATGGTGGTTATTTAGTTGCTCAAGGAACGCCGCACCAAGTTGCTAAAAATAAGAAAAGTTATACTGGAAGATATTTAAAAAAAGTTTTATCTTTAGAAAGAAAGAAAAGATAGAAGTAATTCTTATCTAAAATTGTATGCTAAATTTAGAGGAAGCAATTATTAAAACAATTTGTTGGTTTGATATTTTTGATTACCCTCTTACTCTTTATGAACTCTGGTCTTATTTATATCTACCTCTAGATAAAAGAGATTCTGAACTTCAAAAGGTAGACCTATCTTTTCTTAAAAGGCAATTGGAAAATAACCCTAATTTAAAAAAGAGTATTTCTTGCCAAGAGGGTTTTTATTTTCTTAGAGGAAGAGAAGAAATTGTTAAAATTAGAAAAAGACGTTTTAATATTGCTGAAAATAAATTTAAAAAGTCAAAAAGAATTATTAAAATTCTGCGCCTTTTTCCTTTTATAAGGATGATAGCTGTTTGTAATACTTTAGCTTATCGAGGAGCGCGGGAGGGAAGTGATATAGACATATTTATCATCACTGCTAAAAAAAGAATTTGGTTAGCCAGATTTTTCTCTCTTATTTTTCTTTCTATTTTGAATTTAAGGCCAAAAGAAAATGATTTAAAAGATAAAATATGTTTAAGTTTTTTTATTAGCGAAGACCATCTTGATTTGAGAGAGGTAACCAAAAAAGAATACGATGATATTTATTTGGTCTATTGGATAAGCCAACTTATTCCTTTTTATAATCACAAGGTTTACCATTTGTTTTATCAAAAAAACTTCTGGATAAAAGATTATCTTCCCTTTATCCAAGAAAAACTTACTGGAGAAAGATTTTATGCCGATTTGTCCTACTTTGCCAAAACAATCAAGAAAAGTTTAGAATTTTTAATTAATTTTTTTGGCGGTAATCGTATAGAAAAATTTTTATCTTCTTTACAGATGAAAAAACTTCCTTCAAAAATTAAGGAAAAAAGCAATCAGGGTGTAGATGTAGTTGTTAAGGAGGGGATTTTAAAATTTCATTTAAATGACCGTCGAGATACTTTTTATCGTTTATGGAAAAATAAATTAGAATATGTCCAAAAAACAATGGGAGAAAATTATTAATTTTTTTCTTTGTTTAGTTATTTTTTTTCTCCCTTGGCAGACAAGGTTGATTTTGAGAGAAGGAGAATTAAATAACGGTTTTTGGGAGTACGGAACCTACTCTCTTTATTTTCTTGATTTTTTGATGATTATTGTAATTATTCTTGGATTAGATTATTTTGATAAATTTAAGTTAAAGGGTTTTTCTTTGAAAAAAAATTATTTATTTATTTTCGGGCTTGCTTTTATCCTCTGGTCTGCCTTATCTCTTCTTTGGTCAATTAATCGTCAATTATCATTGTATTATTTTTTACGTTTATTTTTAGCCATTTCCTTCTTTTTGGTAATCTCTCTTATCAAAGTAGATTGGCGAAAAATATCCTTTGCTTTTATTTTTGCAGGATTAATTCAATCTTTGTTGGCTTTTTGGCAATTTTTTAGTCAGAAATTTTTCAGTTCTAAAATTTTAGGCATTGCTTTTCAGACAGCCGGCCGATTAGGCAGTTCGGTGATTGAACTTGCTAATACTCGCTGGTTGCGCGCTTACGGAAGTTTTCCTCATCCCAACATCTTAGCCGCTTTTTTATTGACTGTTATTTTTTTTGATTTTTATTTAATAATAAAAGAAAAAAGCAAAATTGCATTTTATTTACTTCCTCTTTTCATTTTTGCTCTTTTAATAACTTTTTCCCGGGCAAGCATTCTTGTTCTTATTTTTATTCTTCTTCTTTGGATTTGTTTAAGCTTTATTTTTAAAGAACTTACAGATTTAAGGAAAATAGCCATTTTTTCTTTAATAATTATTTTTATTTTCAGCTCCCTTTTAGCGCCTTTTCTAATTGTCCGTTTAAAAGGTCAAGAAAGGGTAGAATTAATTTCTTTAAAAGAGCGGATAAACCAGTTTTATTTAGCAAAGAATTTAATAAAAAAATTTTTCTTTCTGGGGAGTGGCTTGGGAACTTTTACTTTTGCCTTTTATTTATTTCAGCCAAATTTTCCTAATTGGTATTATCAGCCGGTTCATAATATCTATCTTCTTATCTGGCAAGAATTGGGGATAATCGGTTTTTTTCTGTTTTTTCTCTTTTTGGTTATTGCTTTTGTTTATGCCTTTAAAAATAAGTTAAAAAAGGAAGGAGTTTTTATTTTTTCTCTTTTTCTTTCCCTTTTAATAATTGGTCTTTTTGATCATTTTTTATGGACAATCAATTGTACTCTTGTTCTTTGGTGGCTAATTTTTGCTTTACTTTGGCAAACTCTTGACAAGGGGATTGTTGACGAGTAAAATTTTTTTATGGTAGATTAATTTTGGCAGTCAAAGTGAGAGTTTGCCAATTTTATAATCATTTATAACTAATAAAGAAAGGAGGTAAATATGAAACTAAAACCACTTCATGATCAAGTTATTATTAAACCTATTGAAGAAGATGAAGTAACTGCTGCTGGTTTAGTTCTTCCTGACACTGCGGAAAAAGAAAAGCCGCAGAAAGGCGAGGTTATTGCTGTTGGACCGGGTAAAATTTTAGAAAACGGACAACGAGCAGAAATGAGCGTGAAAGTTGGCGACAAAGTTGTTTTTCGCAAGTATTCTCCTGATGAAATCAAAATAGATGACCAGGAGTATTATGTTATTCGTGATGAAGACATTATTGCTATTATTGAATAATTAAAATTAATTTTAAAAACTATGCCTAAACAAATTATTTTTAATGAAAAAGCAAGAACAGCCCTTAAAAAAGGAGTTGATTTACTGGCTAATGCGGTCAAAGTAACTCTTGGTCCAAAGGGTAGAAATGTGGCATTAGACAGGGGATTTGGTGCACCTTTGGTTGTTTGTGATGGAGTGACTGTGGCTAAAGAGATAGAGCTAAAGGATAAGTTTGCCAATATGGGAGCGCAACTTTTGCAAGAGGTAGCCACTAAGACAAATGATAAGGTAGGAGACGGGACAACAACGGCGGTTGTTTTGGCTCAGGCAATGGTTGATGAGGGGCTAAAGAATGTGGCTGCTGGCGCTGATCCAATGGCTATTCGTCGGGGGATAGAAAAAGGCGTTGAGGCAGTAGTTAAGGAGATTAAGGAAAAAATTGCTAAGCCAGTTCAGGGAAAAGAAGAGATAGAGCAAGTAGCCACTATTTCAGCTAATGATCCTGAAGTAGGAAAAATTATTGCCGAAACAATGGAAAAAGTAGGAAAGGACGGAGTGATTACTGTAGAAGAGGGCCAATCCTTTGGTATTCAAAAAGAAATTGTTGAAGGAATGCAGTTTGACCGCGGCTACATTTCTCCTTATATGATTACTGATACAGAGAAAATGGAAGCAGTTTATGAAAATCCTTACATTCTTATTACTGACCAAAAGATTTCTTCTATTCAAACAATTCTTCCCTTGTTAGAAAAAATGGCTCAGTCAGGGAAAAAGGATTTAGTCATTATTGCTGATGAAGTGGAAGGAGATGCTTTGGCTACTTTGGTAGTTAATAAGTTAAGAGGCACATTTAATACTTTAGCAGTTAAAGCGCCTGGCTTTGGTGACAGAAAGAAGGAAATGCTTAAAGATATTGCTATCCTTACTGGCGGAACTGTTGTTTCTGAAGAGGTTGGTCTTAAGTTAGAAAATGTTCAAATTGAAGATTTAGGACAGGCGCGAAAAGTAGTAGCCACTAAAGAGACAACAACTATTATTGAAGGAAAAGGAAATCCAGAAGAAATTCAAAAACGCATTGCTCAAATAAAAAAAGAGTTGGAGATAACTGAATCGGACTTTGATAAAGAGAAATTGCAAGAAAGATTAGGTAAATTATCCGGTGGCGTTGCTGTCATTAAAGTTGGAGCAGCTACTGAGACAGAACAAAAAGAAAGGCAGCATCGAGTAGAAGACGCTTTAGAGGCAACTAAAGCAGCCGTAGCTGAAGGTATAGTTGTTGGCGGCGGGGTAGCTTATTTATCAGCCCTTCCGGCTTTAGAAAAGGTAGAAGTTGAAGGAGATGAAAAAATAGGTCTGAATATTCTGAAACAGGCATTAGAAGAACCAACTCGGCAGATTGCTCAAAACGCTGGTAAAGACGGGGCAGTAGTGGTTGAAGAGATTAAGAGGAAATTAGAAGAAGGAAAAGAAGTCAATTACGGTTATAATGCGGCAACAGATAAATTTGAGGATTTAGTTGCTGCCGGAGTAATTGACCCAGCAAAAGTAACTCGTTTTGCTCTTCAGAATGCTGCTTCTATTGCTGCTTTATTGCTGACAACCGAAGCAGCAGTAAGCGATTTGCCTGAAGAAAAGGAAACTAATAAACATAATCTTCCGGGTGGAGGAAGTGGTTTAGAATACTAAATTGAATAAAAAAATTAAATATTTTAAAGAAGAGGCGTGATTAAATCACGCCTCTTCTTAATCTTCCATTTTTTTTCAAGTAGTGTTAGAATAAAATAAAGCTTATAAAAGAATATGTTGGTTTTACAAATTTTAGTTTTTATTGTTAGTTTGATTATTTTAATTAAGGCGGCTGATTATTTTACTCATTATAGTGAGAAATTAGGTTTGGCTTTGGGTATCCCTCAGTTTATTGTTGGAGTAACTATTGTTAGTATTGGTACTTCTTTGCCTGAACTTGCTTCTTCCTTGGCAGCCACTTTTAAGAATAGTACAGAAATTGTTGCTGGTAATGTAATTGGTTCAAACATTGCTAATATTTTACTCATAATCGGCTTGACTACTTTTATTGCAGGGAAAATAGAAGTAAAAAGAGATATTCTTAATTTAGATATTCCTCTTTTAGCCGGTGGCGCAGTAATGCTTTTAGCAATGATAATGTGGGACGGGAAGGTTACTTATGGTGAAGGAGTAATTGCTTTACTTACTTATCTTCTTTATCTTCACTATTCTTATAAATTTAGAGAAAAGGAGGGAGAAGAGAATAAAGCAAATTTAAAAAGAGAGAAAGTTAAATTTAAATGGATTGCGATTTTGGTTATTTCTGCTTTTTTAATTTATCTTGGCGCTGATTATTTGATTAATTCTGTAAAAGCAATTGCCCAGATTTTCAAAGTTAATCCAGCAATTATTGCTTTAACAGCAGTTGCTTTAGGTACTTCTCTGCCAGAACTTTTTGTTTCTCTATCAGCAGTTAAAAGAAAAAATTATGAGGTTGCCTTAGGTAATGTTTTTGGTTCTAATATTTTTAATGGATGTATGGTGTTGGGCTTGCCAGCAATTTTTAAAACTTTATTGGTTTCACCAAAGACAATTTCTATTGCCTTACCTTTCTTTATTGGTTCTACACTTTTATTTATTATTTCAGGGATGAGTAGAAGGATTCACCGCTGGGAAGGAGGAGTTTATTTGTTGCTTTACGCTTTATTTTTAGGAAAATTATTAAATTTATTTTAATAATAATTAAAGTCAACTTTTGTTGGCTAGGGAGGATAAAAAAATGTCTTCTGAAAAAATTGAAAAAAACAAAGGAGCGCGGCTTTTAGCCGGTATTTCCTATCTTTGGATTCTTTGTTTACTACCTATTGTTTTGGGAGTAAAAAACAAGTTTGTCCGTTATCATGCTAAACAAGGTTTAGGTTTGTTTATTGCGGAAATTATTCTTTGGATTATTAGCGTTATTCCGGTTATTGGTTGGCTTATCGGCTTTTTGACTTTTATCTTAGCCATAATTTTTTCTGTTACTGGTTTAGTCAAGGCATTATCTGGAGAAATTTGGCGTGTTCCTTTTATTGGAAAGATTTCGGAAAAAATTAAAATATAATTTTCTTGAATTTATCCTAAGTTTATTAGAAAAGAAAAATCCCTTCATTTTTTATTATTAATAATAAAGATTATATTATGCTTAAAAACAAAAAGATGGTTCTCTGGTTTAAAGACATTAGGATAAAAGATGTCTCTTTGGTTGGCGGGAAAAATGCTTCTTTAGGAGAAATGTATTCTCGTTTGACCCGGAAAGGAATTAGGGTACCTAATGGTTTTGCTATTACAGCAAACGCTTACTGGTATTTTATTAAAAAGAATGGATTGGATAAGGAAATAAAAAAACTTTTAAAAGGTTTGAATGTAAAAGAAGTATCTGACCTTGCTCGAAGAGGCAAAAAAATAAGAGAACTTATTATTCGTGCTTCCTTTCCTGATGATTTAGCCCGAAAAATTGTTTCTTTTTATCACCAACTTTCTCGGAAATATAATCAAGACAATTTAGATGTTGCTGTTCGTTCTTCAGCCACAGCAGAGGATTTGCCTTCAGCTTCTTTTGCTGGAGCGCAAGAATCTTATTTAAACATTCGTGGCGAGAAAGCGCTTCTTTTAGCCGTAAAAAAATGCTTTGCTTCTTTATTTACTGATAGAGCAATTTCTTATCGAGAAGATAAAGGGTTCAGTCAATTTAAAATAGCCCTTTCTGTAGGTGTTCAAAAAATGGTTCGTTCTGATTTGGCTTGCTCTGGGGTAATGTTTTCTTGCGATACTGAATCAGGATTTGCTGATGTTACGGTTATCAATGCTTCTTGGGGTTTGGGTGAAAACATTGTTAAGGGAAGAGTTACTCCGGATAGTTTTATGGTTTATGAACCAAAACTTTTTTCTAAATTTAAACCAATTATTGCGAAAAATTTAGGTACTAAAAAAGAAAAATTGATTTATCAGAAAGGGGGAGGAAAAAAGTCAACAAAAAATGTGCTGACTTCTAAAAAAGAAAGAGAAAGTTTTACTTTAACTGATGAGGAAATTTTAGAATTAGCCCGTTATTCTGTTATTATTGAGAAATATTATAAAAGGCCAATGGATATTGAATGGGCTAAAGATGGTTTAGACAAGAAATTGTATATTGTCCAAGCCAGACCAGAAACAGTTCAATCAAAAAAACGTTTAGATGTTTTAGAAGAATATGTTTTATCCGGGAAGAGGGGAATGACTCATCTTTTAGCCCGAGAAAAGAAAAAAGGACCTAAATTAGAAGTTTTAGTTGAGGGAGTTAGTGTTGGTTCAAAAATAGGGCAGGGAAAAGCGCGAGTAATTACTGATATTAAATATATTGATAAATTTAAACCCGGTGAAGTTTTGGTAGCAAAATCAACAGATCCTGATTGGGAACCAATTATGAGGCAAGCAAAAGCGATTATTACTGATGAAGGAGGCAGGACTTGTCACGCAGCAATTGTTTCTCGGGAATTAGGAATTCCTTGTGTTGTTGGAACAGCCGAAGGCACTAAGAAAATTAAAACTGGGCAAAAGGTAACTGTAAGTTGCGCTGAAGGAGAAAGAGGATATGTTTATAAGGGCTTAATTCCTTATGAAGTAAGACGCATTTCTATTAGGAATTTGCCCAGACCAAAGACAAAAATAATGATGAATGTCGGTGAGCCAGATGAGGCATTTGCTTTTTCTTTTATCCCTAATGATGGAGTAGGTTTAGCCCGGGAAGAGTTTATCATTAACAATTATATTAAAATTCATCCTTTAGCTTTAATTCATTATAAAAAAATAAGAGATAAGCAATTAAAGAAAAAAATTGATGAATTGACTCGGGGTTATCCTGACAAAGTTCAGTTTTATATTGATAAATTAGCCGAGGGTATTGGCAAAATAGCCGCTGCTTTTTATCCAAAACCAGTTATTGTTCGTTTTTCTGATTTTAAAAGTAATGAATATGCGAATTTAATCGGCGGTCATTTGTTTGAACCAAAAGAATCTAATCCAATGATTGGCTGGCGGGGTGCTTCTCGCTATTATGATCCAAAGTTTAGACCGGCTTTTAAATTAGAATGTCAAGCAATAAAGAAAGTAAGAGAAGTTTTTGGTTTAGACAATGTTATTGTAATGATTCCTTTTTGTCGAACAATTGAAGAGGCAAAAAAAGTTATTAAAATAATGAGGGAGTTTGGTTTGGATAGAAGAAAAAAACAGGGAATCAAGCCATTAAAAATTTATGTTATGGCTGAAATCCCAGCTAATATCATTTTAGCCGAACAATTTGCTCAATTATTTGATGGATTTTCTATTGGTTCTAATGATTTAACTCAATTAACTTTAGGATTAGACCGTGATTCTAATTTAATTGCTTCTTTATTTGATGAGAGAAATGAAGCAGTAAAAAGGATGGTTGTTTCGCTGATAAAGACAGCCCATCGTTATCGCCGCAAAGTAGGAATTTGTGGCCAAGCGCCTTCTGATTTTCCTGAATTTACTGAATTTTTAGTTAAGAATAAAATTGATAGCATTTCTTTGAATCCTGATTCAGTAATTAGAACAATGATTCTTGTTTCAAAAAAAGAAAGAGAACTTTCTCTTGACAAATAATTATATTCTTTCTAAGATTTAATTAGAAAATAGATTCTTTGAAAATAAAAAACCTCCTTATCACCCATGGTCCCTCCCGCATTCGGTAGGGGTCCTTTCCTTTAAAAAACCCTTTTCGCATAGTTCCTCCACGGCATCTTTTAAAAAGGACTCCTACCGCTAAGTTTAAGCACCTTCTCATGTCGCTCCTTTCGTATAGAGACGGGAGTATTATATCTGTTTCCTCTTTTACCTTTATTTAAAGGTATAAGAGGACTCCCGTCTCTTGATTAAGTTTCTCGCTCCCCGCGTGCCGCCAAAAGGGGTAGGAGCAATTTTGTTTTTCTGTTTTTGTTTTGGGTTTTGGGGTAGCTCCTACCCCTGAAGTAAATTTTTCAACAAAGGAGGTGAAATTGAGCAGATTAATCATTTGTTGTACTAGTTCTTTAGAAGACGAGGAGGTAAGTGATGATTATTTTAAAAAAGAGGGGATAGGAGTCAAAAGAAAAAATGGCTTTTTAGTTCTTTTTAACTTCGGAGCGCGGTTCTTCTCTTATCGTAGCAAGCGAGTTCCCTTAGGATCATCTTGTCGCTTAAGGCCAGGAACGCTTTTTAAATTGAATGGAAAGAAATATATTGTTAAAAAGATAGATTGATTTATTCAATCCTATTCCCTTAGCCCAGCCCCTAAACTTAGGGGCTTTATTTTTTTTGGAAAATGTTTTAAACTCGTTTATAAAGGTGGGGTGGCCGAGTGGTTTAAGGCGCACGCTTGGAGAGCGTGTGAGGAGCAATCCTCCCAGGGTTCGAATCCCTGTCCCACCGCCAG
>CAYTBZ010000007.1:0-49338 GCA_964436275.1 uncultured Gammaproteobacteria bacterium
CAGATATACCATTATAATAGATAGGTTAAAATGTATTATCTCAATCCTATCTACTATAATGATAATTTATAATCAAAATTCAGTCAAGCAAAGCAGGTTGGGCAGAACAAGAGTAATCCTTCTTTTCTTTCTCCTGGTTTCAGTCCGCCGGAAGAAGACAGAAATAATAAAAGGCGACCTTGCTAAGCAAAAATTATTGCCCAACCATCATCTATTTAAAAATACCGCTCCTTAAGGAGCGGTATTTTTATCGGGGATGCGGGACTCGAACCCGCGACCTCACGCACCCCATGCGCGCGCGCTAGCCAACTGCGCCAATCCCCGAAAATTAAAACATAATATCTTCTTCGCTTCTCTTATAAGAATATAATTCATCTAAAGAAAACCAATGCTTAATTTCCTTCTCTGCCTCTTCTGGTGTTTCTGAAGCATGGACTAAATTATGTATGGCTCTTTTGCTTAAATTAGCTAAAAGAGAGCCATCACAAGAATAATCACCTCTAATTGTTCCCATTTCTGCCTCAGCAGGAATCGTTTTTCCACAAATTTTTCTAACCATTCTAATAGCATAAACTCCCTCAATAACCATAGCAACAATTGGTCCAGAAGTCATATAATTAAAAAGCCATTCCCGAATTTCTTGACCAATTTCTTCAGGATCATCCTTACCCAATTTCTCTTTGGGATCATAACCAAAACTTTGTAAATTATTTATTGCCTTTTCTCCCAATCTTTTAATCCAAGTAGCATCTTTGGGATAATGTTCATCAATCTGCTGCCGAGTTGGCCAGAGCATTTTTAAGGCAATAATTTTCAAACCACGCTGCTCTATTCTTTTTATCACTTCTCCAATCAGTCCACGTTTTACTCCATCAGGTTTAATCAAAAGTAAAGTTTTTTCTTCTTTAGGATTGGTCATAACTATCTATTAATTAAAAATAATATAACAAAAAAAAGAAATGATGACAAGTTAATCAATTTTTACTTTTACTCCATCACTTCTAAGACGGATATCTCCGTCTTTATCTGTTCTTAAAATAATAATCTTTTTTTCTTTTAAACTTCTAATTAGTTGTGGGTGTGGATGTTTTTTACTTTTTCCCCCAACGGAAATCACCGCATACTTCGGCTGAACCAGTTGAAGAAACTTTTCACCTGTAGCAGTATCACTGCCATGATGACTAATTTTTAAAACATCTGCCTTTAAATTTAAACCTTCGCTTATCATTCTCTTTTCTATCTTTTGAGAAGCATCGCCCATTAGGAGAAAAGATGTTTGACCGTAAATTACCTTTAAAACAATAGAAGTATCGTTTGTATCCTCTACTTTTTGATTTAAAAAAGAATTCTCTGGAGAAAACACCTCAATTCTTAAATCCTTTCCTAATTTTAAAACCATTCCCTTTTGAGCAATTTCTGAAGAAATACCTTCTTTCTTAACTTCTTTCAGCCAAGCCAAGTAAGAAGGGTTAGTATTTAAAACACCAGTATAAAGAATCTTTCTCACTTTATATCTTTTTAAAACCTCAACCAGCCCAGTACTATGGTCTGCATCCGGATGAGTTAGAACCATTAAATCAATTGTCCGGTCATAAAAAGATAAACCTTTACTCAAATGAGTAATAATTGAATTATCTGGACCACCATCAATTAAAATATTTTGATGGTAAGGTGTTCTAAAGAAAAGAGCGTCTCCTTCTCCAACATCAAAAGCAATAAAAACCAAATCCTTACTTTTTTGATAATCCCAATAAACTAACCCAAAAAGAACTATCAAAAACAAAAGAAAAGAAAAAATTATTAAAACAAATTTCCTTTTTCTTAAATCCATCTTAAACAAATAATTTCTCTTTTCTATCTATCAACCAAAAAATAATTCCTAGAAAAAAATAAATAATAATTAAATAGACAAAAGAAAAATCTTTTATAACTAAAAAACTAAATCGTTGAGAGCCAAAAAATTTAATGACACTAAAAATATAAGAAAGAATAAACCAAGGAACAAAGAAAAAAATCCTTCCTAAATCAGAAAATAATAGAGTTAAAAAAGAAGAAACAAATCCGCTGATTATCAATAAGGGGAAAAGAGGTAAAATTAAAAGATTAACTAAAGTAGAAAATAAAGGAAGCTGATGAAAAGTAAAAACAACTAAAGGAAAACTGTATAGTTGTGCAGAAAGAGTTATCTGAACCGATTGCCTTATGCCTGAAAACTGGGGAATTTTTCTAAACCATTTTTCTAAAACAGGAAAAAGAGAAATTATTCCTAAAACAGATAAAAAAGAAAGTTGAAATCCTAAATCGTTCTTTAAGAGTTTTGGGTTAAATAAAAGCATTATCAAAGCGGTAAAAATTAAGGCATTAGTTGCTCGGCTTAAACGACCTAATTTCATTGCTAAAAGAATAAGAAACGCCATTATTCCTGCACGAACTGCTGAAGCAGGAAAACCAATCATCATAATAAATAAAAACAGAAATAAAACAACAAAATAAAATGCTTGGTCCCTTTTCAACCCAAGTCCAATAAGAAAAGTCATTAAAATTGCTGTCATAATAGTGATATGTAAGCCAGAAATTGCCGCCAAATGAGCCGTTCCTGTTCGTGATAAATAATTTCTCAATTGAGAAGAAATCTGATGGCGATATCCTAATAAAATTGCCGAAAGAAATCCTGCTTGAGGCCCAGGTAAATTAGAAATGATTGTCTGATGAATTTTTTTCTTTAAGTTAATTAAAAGGTTATAAAATTTGTTTCCTTCCCCTCTTTTAACTACTTTTATCTTTGGATAATAACAAAGAGAATAAATATGAAAGCGGCTTAAATAACCTTGATAATCAAAACTTTTAAATTTCTTTGGTCTTTTTAAACGACCAGAAACAATCAATTTATCTCCATAATTGTATTGGGGATATAATTTTGTTTTAATTAATACCTTACCTGAAACCGGCTTATTCTTCCCCACTTTTTCTGCTTCAACCACTAATTGCTGATAATTTTGCCGAATATCCGGCTCTTGAATAACAACACCTTGAAAAACAATCTGGCCTTTCTGATTATAAAAACTAATTTTTTTATCATCAATTTTGGGCAAGTCAAGATAATAACGAAAAACTCCCAAAATTAAAAAAACCCCTCCTAAAACAATAATGCGCCAATAAAAAGAAGACCAGCAAAAGACAAGGATAATCAGTAAAAAAAGAAAAGATAAATAAACAAAGAAAAATGGAATATGAAAAAATGAAGCAAGAGCAATACCAGATATAAAAGATAAGGATAAAATAAAAAAAATTTTTGCCGAAGATATTCTTTTCCCTGAATCTTCCATTGACAAAATTTTAGAATTATGTTATGATAAAATTAATCTCAAAGGAGGAAAAATGTTCTTTAAAAAGCTCAAAGCAATTATCAATTTCTTTTCTGACGAATCTTTTATTTTGTTGTTCCTAATGTTATCCCTAACTTATCTCATCTTTCTTCTCATGGCTTTGTTAAAAACAGGACCGGCCGGAGATCTTGTACTTATCCCCTTTCAGCTGATTCGTCATCTCTTTTTAAAAAATTAAAAATTAGAGACCTCTTTTAGAGGTCTCATTTATTTTTCTTAAATAAGCCAAGATAAAGTCATCAATTTCTCCATCTAAAACCTTTTCTACCTCCTCGCTTTCATAACCTGTCCGATGGTCCTTAACCAATTTATAAGGATGTAGGATATAAGAGCGGATCTGATTGCCCCAAGCAGCTTCTTTAAATTCGCCTTTAATTTTTGCTTTTTCTTCTTCTTGCTTTGCTTGAAAATAATGATAAAGTTTTGTCCTTAAAATTCTGAAAGCAATTTCTTTGTTTTGCTTCTGAGAACGAGTAGTTTGGCAAGTAACAGTAATCTTAGTTGGTAAATGGACGATTCTTACCCCAGAATAAGTTGTCTGAACTCCTTGACCGCCAGGGCCTGAGGAAAGAAAAGTATCAATTCTTAAATCTTTCTCTTCTATTTTTATTTTTTCCTCATCTATTTCTTCTAATTCAGGCAAAACTTGAACCAAAGCAAAGGAAGTATGGCGCATTTTTTCCGCATCAAAAGGAGAAATTCTTACTAAACGATGGACACCATCTTCTGATTTTAAAAAACCATAAGCAAAAGGGCCTTTAATCTCTAAATTTACTTTTTTAATCCCTGCTTCGGCTCCTTTTGAACGGCTAATTAAATTAACAGAAAAATTTTTTCTTTGAGCATATCTTAAATACATCCGCTCAAGCATTTCTGCCCAATCTTGAGCATCTGTACCACCAGCGCCGGCAAAAATTGATAAAAAAACATTAGAATGGTCATATTTACCTTTTAGTAAAAGAGGAATTTCAAACCTTTCCCATTGCTTTTCTAAACGTTTCAATTCTTTTTCAATTTCTTCCCTTAAGTTTACTTTTCTCTCTTTTGCGTCTAATTGACTGATTTCTAAAAGAGATTGAATTTTTCTTTCCAAAGTTTCCCAGTTATTAATTTCTTCTTTCAAAGAAGAAAATTCTTTACTTATCTTTTTCGCTCTTGCTTGGTCCTGCCAAAAGTTCGGCTCATTCATTATCTCTGTCAACTCTTTAACTCGTTTTCTCTTTTTATCTAAGTCAAAGAAACCTCCTTTCTTGCTCAATTTTCTTTTTTAAATTTTCAATTCTTTCAATTAATTCTTTCATATTTTAATACTTAAAGAAAAAATAGAGGCGAGCCACTAAACCCGCCTCTAAATTCTCTTATCTTTCAAATTAGCGGCTTACTTCAATCGGGCTTCCACCTTCTGGATCACAAGCGCCGACAGTAATAATACCGGTAGCTGATTTTTTCAAGTAATAATCGGTCTTGCTATCAGTTCCGCTAACTGGATCCTTAGGGATTGAAGGAAGATAGCCAGCAGTAACTAAACCAGTTAAATCAACACAAGCAGACTCGGTTGTTTGAGCAGTGCATCCTGAATCACCGCCACTGGTACAAGTACCAATAGTATAATACTTGTCATTGTCTAAAGCATTAATCGTATCTAAATAAACGCCTCCATTATCAACCTGATGAAGTTTAATCGCGCTCAAAATGTTCTCTACATCACTCCAGCGGGTAGAATCACGGGCTGCTTTAAACCTGGCTAAAGGATTCAAGGCGACAAAGACAACAGCGGCCAAAATGGCGATAATAGCAATAACAATCAAAAGCTCAATGAGGGTAAAACCTTTTTTCTTCATAGCTATTGATTAATTTTAAAAATTAAATTCTTTTTCTAAGAGAAAATTTTCTCTTGATTAAAGATAAAAATTAATTCGACCTTTATTTATTATCTTTTTTAAAAGAACCACTATTTAAATTTTAAAGTTTATCAAAAAATCCGTCAAGAAGATGAAAGAAGATTTACTCCTGCTTTCTTTGGATTCTTTTCTAATGACCTCAAAGCTGAACCAATAGCATCGGCCAAAAGAAGAGCATCAATTTTTAAATTCTTAGGGATATTGACTTGATAAGTCCCTAAAACCACTTCTATTTTTAATTCTTGGTTAAGATAATCAATAATACCGGGCATTTTTGAAGAGCCCCCACAAGCAATAATTTTATCTACTTTTTTATTCAAAAGAACTTGATAATAATCAATAACTTTTCTTACTTCAATAATAATATCTTTCAATGCTTTTTGTAAAGTAGATTTTACTTCTTTACTTTTTGCTGAAGAACTATCTTCTTTCAAGCCAATCTTCTTTTTTAATTCTTTTGCCTCTTCTTCGTTAATTTTTAATTCTTCCATTAAAAGATGATTAAAATAATTTCCTGCTTTAAAAATGCTTGAAGTAAAGATAAGATTACCTTCATCAAAAATGCTTAAGGTTGTTGTTCGCGCTCCAATATCTAAAAGAATGTAAAATTTTTGGCGTATTTCCGACGGCACAAGCGCACGATTAACTGAAAAATTTTCTAAATCTAAAGCAACTGGCTTTAGTTTTAATTTGCTAAAAATACTTAGATAAACATCAACTATTTCTTTAGGAACGGCAAGAAAAAAAATTTTCTGACTCTTCTCGGTTTCTTTACTAACTTGGTAATCTAAATAACAATCTTTTAAATTAGTAGGTATGATTTCTTCTGCTTTTTGATAGATTAATTCAGACAAATCATTTTTTTTATTTATTCCCTTTTCCTTAGGAATTTCAAAAAAATAAGTAAAAACACGAGAAGCAGGTAAAGAAAAAATGAATTTTTTTGTTTTTATTGGCTTTGGCCAGGCCTCCTTCAAAACTTTAGAAATAGCTTTTAACAAAAGATTTTCATCTAAAACCTTGCCATTTTCCATTATTCCCTTCTCTAACTTGGTATGGCCATATTGAAATAAAATGGGTTTTGGAGAACCCTCTTTTAAAATAGCCACATCTACTGAATGGTCGCTGATGTCTAAACCAAAAATTTCTTTTTTAAAAAAATTAAACATAAATATCTCATTCAGTGACTTCATATCGCGAGACAAGGGCAAAGGGGCTTAAAGTAACTTCAGCTCTCAGTTTCCTGACATAATGATTTAGTTCAGCGGAAACTGAAATTACCCGTTGATTGCCTGTCCCTTCTACTTCAATTGTACAAGAACCATCTCCTAAATTCAAGATTGCCCCAGAATAATTGTTATTACGGTTTAAACTCAAAAGTGCCTCCTCTAAACAACTGTCGGCAATGGCTAAAGCGCCTTGAGAATATTCTTCTGAACTAGACATTGTTATCTCATCTATGCTTGATAAAACAAGAGAAATACTAATCAATAAAATAATAGCAGAAATAACTAAAACAGCTATTAAAACTACGCTTCCTTTTTTGAAATAATAATCAGTTTGAATCATAATCTTAAATTAGCACTTGTTTGCCAACTTAATTCTGCTTGATAAGATTTTTCTTTTTCTGGATTAATAAATTCTAAAGATAAATTAATTTGAATATTTCTTACTTCCTCACCCGGGCTTAAATTTTTAAAAACTATATTCTTAACATTGACCTGTTTAGTAGAAATAAAAACTGGCTCACTATCTCCTTCTTTCATCCTTAATGACCTTAAAAAAATGCTCTTCCCCCCTAAATCAATCTCTCTCTCCTGAGTATCAAAAACTATCTCTTCTCCTGAAGGAGTAGTTAGTTTTAAAACTCCGGGATTAGTGTCAAAAACCGAATCTTCCTTAACAATTGATTGGGCGTTTTCTATTTGATAAAGCATCTCTTTTAAGATAAAAGCGCCATTTTCTCTTACCTCCTGATAAGCCAATTGCTTCTGCCGCATATTTAAAATAGCCAGAGTAAAAGAAATAAGAGCAATTAAAATTAAAGAAGCAACAGAGATATAAACAACAAACTCAATTAAAGTAAAACCAAAAAAATTTTTTTTAATTTTTTCTCTCATTTCTAAATGGTAATTTTATCCGTTTCTTTTTCTGTTCCGTCTTCCATAATAAAATTGATACTAAAAGTAACTGGGCCATGTTCACTAGTAAAAAAGTCCATCCGGATATCCGCCGTCTCTCCCGGAGAAAGAGTATAATTATTAATATCCAAAATTGTACCTGATGGTTTAGGAGAGAAAAAATTCCACCATCTTATCCAGCCATTTATTGAAAAACTAAAAATCCTCATTGAGGTCTTATCAACAAAAACTTGAACCTTATCAATAACTACTGGGTCAGTTGAATCATTTGTTACTTTAAAACCATCAATAGTAACTAAAAGATTAACTCCAGAAATATATTCATCACGAGAAGAACTGCTGCCGTCAAAAGTTAGGGCTGATGCTTGACCACCGCTTCCACCTCCTCCTCCACCACTTGGACATTCTACTAATGGATTACGCCAATTAGTTAGATAAGTAGGATAAGAAACTGTTTTTGTTTTGCCTTTAAATTCCCAACTAACCACAGAAACTATTTTCTTAATGTCCGTATCTTCTAAATCACCACTTTCTTTCAATTCACAAGTTGATGAATCACGATAGAGTGAGGAGATATCAATTTGACGATGATATTTACCAAGCCAAAGATAAGAATTAGGAGCAGTAAATTGCCAATGTCCAGAAGTATATTCTACATCATAACTTCCATTATTAAGATTACTCCAATCTTCTTCAGCTATACTTCTTACTGCCTCTAGCCCCTCTCTGGCTAAATTTCTTGCCTGATCAATCTCTGCTGATTGCCGAATGTTGTCTACTGAATAAAAAAACAAAACAAGGACACCGGAAATAAAAATCAACAAAATGGCTAAAGCAATGATAATTTCTACTGATGATTGTCCTTTTAATATTTTCTTCCTCATTGTCTTTGAATTAATCCTAAAGAATTAATTGAAATTGTCCTTGTCCGTCCGCTGCTCGTTTCAGTAATAACTAAATTCCCTGAACTAGAAGGTCGACCAGTTATTTTATAAAAAACAACTTCTTCTAAACCAGAAAGAGAGAATCCTGATGGCAATTCATATTCTATATCATATTGAGTATCTCGAGTTTCGTAAGAATCTCCTTTAAAAAAAACATAACCATCTGTCTCAAAATAAACTCCATAAGAAGAATTATCTAGGCCTGTCTGAGATTTATTTTGAGCTAAGCGTAAAGTGTCAATTATTTTGTTTTGCTGTATATCCAACTTTCTATTTATCTTAAAAAGATTGAAAAGAGGAAGAGAAAAAACAATTATTAAAGAAGTTAAAGTTAAAACAATCAAAACCTCAATTAAGGTAAAACTTTTTTTATTAGAGAAAATCATTTTATGCTTCCGGTAATTTGATAAATTGGCGTTATAATAGAAAGGGCCAAAAAAGCCACTGCCAATCCAATAAGAATCAAAAGGACGGGCTCTAAAATATTAGAAAGATTTTTTGTTAAATCATCAACTTCTGCTTCAAAAAAATCAGCCAAATAAAGAAGAGTATCATCTAAGCTCCCAGTCTTCTCTCCTACCTCAATCATCCGAATACAGAGTTTATTATAAAGAAATGGCCATTTGCTTAAAATTTTTCCTAATGGCTTGCCTTGTTTAATTGTCTCAGCTGCTTCTTTTAAAGAAAGTTGAAAATAATAATTGCTAACTACTTTGCTTGTTATTAATAATGATTCATCTATAGTCAAACCACTTTTTAATAAACTTCCCATTGTCCGAGTAAAACGAGAAAGATTTAAATCACGAGAAATTTTTTTGAAGATTGGCAAGTGTAAAATAATCCAATGAGTCATTGGCCGCATAAATTTTCTTTTAAGCAGCCAGATTAAAAAAATAATTGCTAAAAATAAAATAAGAATTGGCCAGGCGCCGTATTGATGAAAAAATTCTCCTATTTTAACTAAAATGTTTGTTGTCCAAGGAAGTTTAGTATGTAATCCTTTAAAAAGAGGAACTAATTTAGGTAAAATAAAAAAAATTGTCCCTAAACCAACAATAAAAACAAAAATCAAGATAATCATTGGGTAAAGCATAGCTGCCTTAATTTTTTTCTTCAAATTGTAATTCTTTTCCATTTGAATTGCTAATTGTCCTAAATTCTGCTCCAATGTCCCTGATGATTCACCAGCCCTAATTAGATTAATAAAAATTGGCGAAAAAGTTTTAGGAAAGGCAGCTAAGGATTCGTGAAGAGAAAAGCCGGCATTAGTTTTGTCTCTAATCTTTTCTAAAATCTTTTTAAACTTTCCCTTTGATTGATCAACAAGAACATTAAAAGCGTCAGATAAACTCATACCTGATTTCAGCATTATTGAAAGATGTTTTACAAATAACAACTTGGTTACAGTTGAAACTTTTCCTAAAGTAATCTGAGAAAGTTTAAATCCTTTATTTTTCTTTTTTATCTTTCTTTTTTGAGGCATTTTATTCTCTAGTTACTCTTAAAACTTCTTCAATGGTCGTTAGCCCTTGAAGAACTTTAGTCAAGCCATCTTCTACCATTGTTGTCATTCCTTGTTCAATGGCTTTTGCTTTTATTTGGTCAGAATTAGCCCGGTTAATAACCATATTTTTAATTTCTTCCGTCATTTCTAATACTTCAAAAATTCCAATTCTTCCTTTATAACCAGTTTGTTGGCACAACTCGCAACCCTTGCCATAGTAGACCCTTTTTCCTTTCTTATCTAAATCAAACTTTTTAATCAAATCAGGAGACAATTGACTTTTAATCAGAGAAATTGTTTTCTCATCCAATTCTTTACTAGTAATACAATTAGGACAGATTTTTCTAACTAATCTTTGAGCAATGGCAATAGTAACCGTAGAGGCAACAAGAAAAGGAGGAACGCCCATTTGTAATAAGCGCGGGAGGGTAGTAGCCGCATCATTTGTATGGATGGTTGAAAGAACTAAATGGCCAGTCATTGCCGCATTAACAGCAATTTTTGCTGTTTCTTCATCTCTAATTTCTCCAACCATAATAATATCCGGATCCTGTCGAACAATAGCCCTTAGACCATTGGCAAAAGTTAAATTTGTTTTTGGATTAACCTGAATTTGATTCACTCCTTCAATATCATATTCTACTGGGTCCTCAATGGTAGAGATATTAACTTCCCTTCGGTTTAAAATTTCCAAGATGGAATAAAGAGTAGTCGTTTTACCTGAACCGGTTGGACCAGTGGCTAAAATCATTCCCCAGGGTTTACTTATCGCTCTTTTTACTTTTTTTAAATCATTTTTAAGAAAACCTAGATTTTTTAAAGAATAGCGACCGGCTTTTTCTAAAAGCAATCTCATCACCACTTTTTCTCCCCTAACTAAAGGTACAATGGAAACGCGAACATCCATTCTCTCTCCACTAGATAGTTTAAATCTTAATTTTCCGTCCTGAGCCATCCGATGTTCATCAGTTTTCATTTTAGCCAAAATTTTAATCCTCATAACAATCAAATCGTGTAGTTCACGGGGAATTTTAACAATATCATGAAGCACTCCATCAATTCGAAAACGAACCAAAGTAAATTCATTATATGGTTCAATATGAATGTCCGAAGCGCGATTTTGATAGCCATATTCTAAAAGAGCATCCACTATTCTAACAATTGGTGCTTCTTCTGCTCTTTGAACACCTTTAGCAGCAACAATGCTCTCACTAATAATTTTGTCAAACCCTTTTAAAGCGCCACGATGATAAGCAGATAAACTATCAATAATATCTTTTTCTGTAGCATAATAAGGAATAACTTTTTCTCCGGTCTTCTTCTGGATAAATTCAATAATTTCCAGGTTAGTTGGGTCATTCATTGCTAAAGAAACGCCTTCTTTATCTCTTTGAAAAGCAATGATTAATTGCTTCCGAGCCACTACTTCAGGAACTATTCTTAAAACATCTTCAGGTATCTTTTTTCTACTTAATTGAACAAACTTGACACCTAAAATATCAGCAATAATCTCGCCTACTTCCCGTTCAGAAAGCAAATTTTTTTCAAGAAGAATTGTTTTAACTGGCTTTTTCTCCTTTTGACGGAGTTTCCTAATCATTTCTATTTTCTCTTCTGGTAAAAGACCTATCTCCTTTATCTTGAGTAATAATTTTTCATCTAAATCTATCATCCTTTGCTATTAAAATAGTTTTTTATTTTCTTGATAATCTCTTTTAAATCAAAGTTTACTTTAACCAAATAATCAACTGCCCCCAATTCTTTCGCTTTTTCTCGGTCACTTTCCTGGCCTAAATTAGATAAAACAAAAACAGGAATATTCTTTGTTTTTTCATCACTCTTGATTTCTTTGAGAACGGCAAACCCGTCTTTTTTTGGCAAAATTAAGTCAAGAAGGATTAAATCCGGCTTCTCCTCTTTAACTTTTCTCACTGCCTCCTCGCCATCTTCAGCTAAAATAACTTCAAAATCCTCCTCTTTTAACCGAGCAGCAAAAAACTTTAGTAAAAACTTATCATCTTCAACAAGTAATATCTTTTTCCCCATAAAATCATCTTATTTATTAGAATTATACCACAGGTAAGTTAAAATTAAAACAGCCGGATAAAAAATCCGGCTGCTGATTTTCTAAAATAAGAACTAATCTTCCCTTTTGCCTAAATTAACTATAACAATTTTTTCCTTGCCCTTACTTAATACCTTTAATTTTACTTTATCTCCAGGATGATATTGAGAAATAAGATAGGAAAGCGGATGCTTTTCAGTTACTTTTTTCCCATTAACCTCTAAAATAATATCATTTTCAGTTAAACCTGCCTTATCTGCCGGAGAGCCAGGAACAACAGCTAAATCTTCTGGATTCCTTCCACGAACTATAAGAGCGCCATAATCAACTTTTAATTTATTTTTTTGAGCAATATTTTTATTAATCAAAATATAACGCACCCCTAAAAATGGACGGACAATTTTACCGTATTTCTTTACACTCTCAATTACTGGTTTAGCCAAATTAATAGGAATAGCAAAGCCGATTAGTTGGCCTTGACGAGAAATTGCTGTATTAATACCAATAACTTCTCCTTGTAGATTTAATAAAGGTCCTCCAGAATTTCCTGGATTTATTGCCGCATCTGTTTGAATAACATCAGATAAAGTTTCTGAGCGGCCAAGGGTATCGCCAGCAACAATCGTCCGTCCAACTCCGCTAATTACCCCTTTGGTTACTGTATTTCTATATTCACCTAAAGCATTACCTATAGCAATGACTGATTGGCCTATTTCTACTTTATCTGAATCACCTAATTTTACTGTGGTTAAATTCTTTGCTTTTATTTTAAGTAGGGCTATATCATTAAGGGGGTCTCTGGCTAAAACTTTTGCTTTATATTTTTTCTCGTCATTAGTTACTACTGAATATTCTGCATCTTCGTCATTGACCACATGCTTATTGGTTAAAATCAAACCATCAGAAGAAATAATAAATCCTGTTCCCCAACCAACTGGTTGGATATTTTCTCCTTTGTTCTTTTTCTGATTTTCAGGAGAATAAAATTTAAAATCAAAAGGAAAACTAAAATCAAAAAAGTCCTCAAAAGGAAAAATATCTGGGCCAGTAGAACTATAATATTTAGAAAGGTCCTTGCTAATAACAATACTCACTACAGCAGGTTTAACCTCTTTAACAACTTTAATAGTTGCTGCTTCTTCTTTACTAACAACTGGTCTGAGGTTATTGCTTGGTTTGTATTGCGATAAAAGCCGCTGAGCCGCTAAATTACCTGTCAAATTACCTAAAACTGCTCCGCTTATACCTCCAATTAAAAAACTTATAATTAAACTAAAGGCAATAATTTTTTCTAATTTTTGTTTAGACATAACTTAAATTACTTATTTATTTATTAAAAATAATATAAAACTTTCTTAAAGTTTTCAATCTGATTATTTTTTATTTTTATCCCCTCTTTCTGAAGAAGTTTTTTCTTTTTTATTACGCCAAATTGATAGCCGCCTATTTTACCATTAGAACAGACAACTTTATAACAAGGATACTTACGGGGATAAGGATTTCTTGCTAAAATCCTGGCTATTCCCCTTGCCCCTTTCCTCTTTAAAGATTTAGCAATTAATTTATAAGTGGTAACTTTGCCCTTTGGTATTTCTTTTAATTTTTCTAAAACTTTTTGTTGTAAATCAATAGTTCGCTTCTTTTTCATTTATTTATTGATTTTCACTGGAAAACCCTCTTTCATCTCCTCGAGGACTTGTCCTGATTTTGTTCCTTTAAACTTTTGATAAAACTTATTGAATTGTTTTAAATTTGGCAAAAAAGAATTCCAAAGAGCTAAGAAAATTAAGATTATAATAATTAATTGAATAATACAAATAAAAGTTAAGGCCTTGATTCCTTGTCTATTCTTTCGAGCAATTTTATAAATTTCGTGACTCAATCTTAAATTCTCCTCTATTTTTTTCTCACTTGTTTCTTCTTCTAAAAAAGGCATAAATTTAATTTTTTAATTATAAATTATCCTCTAACTTCACAATAATTGACAAATTTTCTTATTTTCTGACAAATATTTTTCAATTCCTCTAAAGAATATGGCTTTACTTCTTTGAATGACTCATCAATCATTTTTCGAGTATTGCGAAACTGTTGAAGAATATATTTCTTTGCTCCTTTTATCTCTTGGGCAATTTTTTCTAAATCTCCTAAATTAACTATATTAGGAACAACCGTAGTCCTGAACTCATAATCAATCTCTTTACGACTATTCAATTTTAAAAGAATATCTTTTGTCTCTATAACTTTCTCCAATAACTCTTTATTATTTACTCCTATCGCCTTTTTATATTTCTCCCAATCAGGAACTGTTTTAATGTCCAAAGCAATATAATCAATTAATTTGTTTTTAATTAAATCTTTTAGTAAATCAGGATTAGTTCCATTAGTATCAATTTTAATTAAATAACCAATTTTTTTCAATTTCTTAATAAACTCTGTAATATCAGTTTGAAGAAGTGGCTCACCACCAGTAAAACAAACTGCTTCTAAATATTTTTTTCTCTTTTTAAAGAAGTTCAAAACTTCTGATAAATCAAGAAAATTCTGTGGATCAATTTGAGTAACTAATTCCGGATTATGACAAAATCCGCAACGAAAATTACAACCCGGAGTAAAAATTGTTGCAGCAATTTTTCCCGGATAATCCAATAAAGTTAATTTTTGGAGAGCAGCAATCTGCATAAATTAAGACTAAGCAACAAAGGTCTTTCGCTGAGTAAACTCAGCTCTTTTCCCTTCATTCCATTGATTAACTGGCCTTAAATAGCCAACTATTCGTGAGTAAATTTCGCATTTTTTCCCACATTTTGGACAAACTAAATGTTCACCAGACAAATAGCCGTGTTCAGGACAAATACTAAAAGTTGGCGTTAAAGTATAATAAGGTAAACGGAAATTCTCAGCAATTTTTCTAATTAAATTCTTGGCTGCTTGAATATCTTTGACTGATTCACCCAAAAAACCATGAAAAACCGTTCCTCCTGTATATTTTGTCTGAATTTCGTCCTGTAATTCTAATGCCTCAAAAATATCATCTGTATAATTAACTGGTAATTGACTAGAATTAGTATAATAAGGGGCGCTACCCAAGCGCCAAGCGTCTTCATTGGCTACTTTAATTTTAGGATATTTCTTTTTATCTATTTTAGCCAAACGATAAGATGTTCCTTCAGCCGGCGTTGCTTCTAAATTAAATAAATTGCCTGTTTCTTGCTGATACTTCCAAATTCTCTCTCTCATAAACTCCAAAACCTCTAAAGCAAATTCTCTTCCTTGAGGAGAAGCAATGTTTTCTCCCATAAAATTCAAAATTGCCTCATTCATTCCCACTAAACCAATAGTATTAAAATGGTTTTTCCAATAACCTTTTAATCTTTCCTTCACTCCCTGAAGATAAATCTTAGAATAAGGATAAAGTCCCTCTTCAGTAAACCTTTCCAAAACCTTTCTCTTTATCTCTAAACTATTTTTAGCTAAATCCATTAAGCGTCCCAATCTTTGAAAAAATTCCTTTCGCGTTTTAGAAAGATAGCCAATCCGCGGCATATTAATCGTTACCACACCAATACTCCCGGTTAAAGGATTTGAACCAAAAAGACCACCTCCTCGATGCCTTAATTCCCGGTTATCTAACCTTAAACGACAGCACATACTTCGAGCATCTTCAGGATTCATTTCAGAATTAATAAAATTAGAAAAATAAGGAATACCATAACGGGCGGTCATTAACCAAACCTTATTTAAATTTGGATTATCCCAATCAAAATCTTTGGTAATATTGTAAGTAGGAATAGGAAAAGAAAAAACCCTTCCTTTAGCATCACCTTCACTCATTACTTCAGCAAAAGCCTGATTTATCATATCCATCTCTTTTTGAAATTCACCATAGACCGATTTCTGCACCTTGCCGCCAATAATTACCGAACTATTAGCTAAATAAGAAGGAGGGGTTAAATCAAAAGTCAAATTAGTAAAAGGCGTTTGAAAGCCAACACGAGTAGGTATATTTAAATTAAAAACAAAAGATTGAATTCCTTGTTTTACCTCTAAATAATTTAACTTATCTGCTCGGACAAACGGCGCTAAATAAGTATCAAAATTGGAAAATGCCTGAGCCCCGGCTGTTTCTCCTTGAAGAGTATAGAAAAAGTTAACAATTTGCGAAAGAACAGTAGAAAAATGTTTAGCCGGCTTACTTTCTATTTTTCCCTGAACTCCCCCAAATCCTCTTATTAGTAAATCTTCTAAATCCCAGCCACAACAGTAAGCAGAAAGCAGTCCTAAATCATGAAGATGAAAATCTCCCTGATTATGGGCTTCTCTAATCTCTTGAGGATAAATTTTGTATAACCAATAACGAGCGGTTACTGAAGTAGAAATATGATTATTAAGTCCTTGAAGAGAATAGGTCATATTGCTATTCTCTTTAACCCGCCAATCAAGTTGTTCTAAATAATCATCAATCAGTTTATTTGAATTTACTAAATTCCGAATATCACGAAGTTCCTGATGTTGTTGCCGGTAAAGGATATAGGCCTTGGCTACTTCAGCAAGTTTATTTTTTATTAAGACCTCCTCAACTATGTCTTGAATATCTTCTACATTAGGAATTCTTTCTTTAAATCTCTTCTCTAAAATTTTAACTACTTGATTAGAAAGTGACTCTGCTTTTTTTCTGTCTTTATCTTGACCACCAGTGGCTAAAATCGCTTTAAAAATAGCGCTAGTAATCCTCTCTTGATTAAATTTAACCAAACGGCCATCTCTTTTTCTAATTCTTTTTATTCTTATTGAAGAAGATTTTTCTTTCATAACCTTTTTGTCAAGTAAAAAAAGACAATAATGTCTTGTTAATTTTTTAATTTCTGAAAAAAATTATTTCATCTTTTTACGGATAAAAGCAGGTATTTCTAATTCATCTTCTTCAGAAATCTCCTCTTCTTTTGCTTCTTCTTTTGATTCAAAGAAAGATCTATCTTGAGGAATAAATAACTTTTTCTCCCGATTAATTTGCTTCTTCTCTCGGGCAAATCCAGTAGCAATAACAGTAATTTTAATCTCATCCTTTAAATTTTCATCAATCACAGCACCAAAAATTATTTTTGCTTCTGGATCAACTGACTGGGTAATTATTTTTGCTGCCTCATTAACTTCATACATAGTTAAATTTGGGCTACCTGTAATACAAAATAAAACTCCCCGAGCGCCATCAATTGAGGTCTCTAATAAAGGGCTTGAAATAGCTTGCTTAGCAGCTGTCACTGCTCGGTTCTCTCCAGAAGCCCGACCAATTCCCATTAAAGCAGTTCCCGCATCTTTCATAATTGCTTTAATATCAGCAAAATCAACATTAATTAACCCAGGAACAGTAATAATCTCGGCAATACCTTGAATGCCTTGCTTTAATACCTCATCAACTTTTTTAAAAGAATCTAAAAGAAGATCTTTTTTCTCAACTACCTGAAGAATTCGGTCATTAGGAATAACAATAAGAGCATCAACTTTTGATTCTAATTCTTCTAATGCTTTTTCAGCAATTTCCGCTCTTTGTTTTCCTTCAAAACTAAATGGTTTAGTAACCACAGCAACAGTCAAAGCACCTACCTCCCGAGCGATATTGGCAACTATTGGTGCAGCACCTGAACCAGTTCCTCCGCCTAGTCCACAAGTAATAAAAACCATATCTGCTCCCCGTAAAAGGTCATGAATTTCATTCTGATTTTCTTCAGCCGCCTTTCTTCCTAATTCCGGATCCATACCCGCGCCCAAACCTTTAGTCACTGTCTTTCCAATATATAACTTTTTAGGCGCAGGATTATGATGAAGATCTTGGGCATCAGTATTGATAGCAATAAAGTTCACTCCTCTAATTTTAGATTTTATCATTCGAGCAATAGCCGAACCTCCAGAGCCACCAACACCGACTACCTCAATTTTAGCGAATGTTTCAATATTTGGTTTTACTTCTGGCATATGATAATTAATTAAGGTGTAGAGATTATCTTAAACCAATTTCCAACTTTCTTTATTATTCTTTTTAAATGAGAAGGTTGAACGCTGACAGCACCCATTTCTCCAAAAGCTTTAGCAATTAGTCCAATTGCCGTTATAAAAGATGGGTCATCAATTTTATCAATTACAGAATTAATTCGTCGGGGATAACCAATGCTTACAGGTAAACGAAGAACTCTCTTGGCTACATCAGCAACCCCTTTTAATTTGGCTCCACCGCCGGTTAGAATAACCCCTCCGGGCAATTTACCGCTTCGACCAATAGCGACTAACTCCTTATCAACCATTCTAAATATCTCCTCAACCCTTGGTTCAACAATATCAGCAACATCTTTTTGGGAAACAACTTCCTTTTCTTGTTCATCTAATTCCTCTAATCTTATCTCCTTGCGACGGCTTACTTCTTTAGATAAAGCTGTACCATAAATCAATTTGATTTTTTCGGCTAAATCTATAGAAATGCGCAATCCAAGAGCCAAATCATTAGTAATATGATTTCCTCCAATAGGCAAGACCTTTGCTAAAAGAAGGTTACCCTCCTCAAAAACAGCTAAACTTGTTGTTGTCCCACCTAAATCAACCACAACCACGCCTAATTCTTTCTGTCTAAGAGTAGTCACTACTTCTGCTGCGGCTAAAATAGAAAAAAACAGAGCATCAATATATAAACCAGAACGAGTAACACATTTTCTAATATTTTCTATATGAGTATTTAATCCTAAAATAATTTCTGCCTCTACCTCTAAACGTCTACCACTCATTCCTAATGGATCTCTAATCCTTTGTTGGTCATCAACATTAAAAAATAAAGGAATTGTCTGAATAACTTCATAATTTAAAGGAGTAGCTACTGTTTGAGCATTTTCAATTGCTCGTTCTTCATCTTCTTCTCTTATCTCTTTTGGATTAGAAACTGAAATTATCCCACGACCTCTTTGACAAATAATACGAGTTCCAGAAATCCCTACAAAAGCACTTGACAAAGAAAAGCCAATCATTCTTTCAACTTTTTCCAAACATTTAGAAATACTTGCTACTGCATCTTCAATACTAATAATTACTCCGCGATTAACTCCTTCAGAAGGATGACGAGACAATCCAATAATATCAACCTTGCCATCTTCTTCTCTTATTTGACCAACAGCAACTTTAATCTCTGTTGAACCAATATCTAAACCGCTAATAAGCTGGTCTTTCATAATTAAATTATTAAATAAAATTTTTAATATTATAAAACAAGAAAGAGGATTTATCAATGAAAATATTCTGAATAATCTTTCCTCATTTTCTTATGAGAATACCCTAATAAATGAAGAAGACCGTGAAGAAAAAGAATTTCTATTTCTCTTTGCAGAGAATGGCCCAACTTTTTTGCTTGCTTCTTTGCTTGAGGATAACAAATAATAATTTCGCCAAGATAATTTTCTTTATTAGTAGGCAAAATAAAATTCTTTGGTTTATCTAAAGCAAAACTTAGAACATCAGTAATCTTATTTTCTCCGCGATACCAAGTGTTTAGTTTCTTTATTGTCTTTTCATCCACTAAGGCTAAAGAAACTTTACCTGATCTCTTTTTCTCTTTTGCAGATACTTTTTTAACAATTTTTTTTAAAAAATCCAAAGAAAGAGAAGAACGAATAAAATTATTTATTTCTAACTTAATCATAAACTTTAAAGCTTGCTAATTGATTCCAGCCAAATATCTCCAGCTTTAGCATATTTCTCTTTATTCTTAAACTCGCCAATGATTTTAACTAAATCGTTATTCTCAATCCCTTTAATTTCTACTTTTGGTTTGTAAGTTCCATCTTCCCTCCTCATTCCTTCATACCAAACATTTTCAATTGCTTTATTTTTATCTTTCACATATTCTTCATCTCCTCCTTCTGAGGAAAGAGCAAAGGTAGGCGTAGTTCTTTTCTTTATCTGATCTTGATAATGATACTCACCTAATTCTTTTACATAACCAACTAACTCTATTTTCTTTCCATAATAATTCTGGGGATTATTTTTTAACTCCTCAATAGAAACTTTATTCACTCCTGCCTGAGCCGAGCCAACCAAACGAAAACTTTTTATCATCATTTCAAAAGTGCTTTTAAAACTTAAAGTTTTTTTACCACCAAAATTATAAGTTAAACCATAAATTTTATCTCCTCTTGATAGATAAATCGTTTGCCCATCAATAGCCCAGACACCTTCTAAATCATTTACCTTTACTTTTGTAATTTTAGAAGTATCACTTGAAGACAATTGTTCTAAATACCAATCTAAAGCAGAAAGACGACGAGGATTGTCCTGAACAATTATTTCAATGAATTCACCTGTTGGCGAAGTAAAAATTACTTGACGATTTTCCGTGTTAGGCAATGCTTTAGCCAAAAAGGCTGAAGGATAAAAAACTGAATAATGATAAATAGGATTAGTATAAGTGTTAATTAATCCGGAAACAGATAATCTTACTCCCGGGCCAGCGAGAGGGCTATAAAGATTAACTATTTCTAAGCCATCAGGATAACTATCTCTATCTGTATCTGGGTCATTCTTTTTTGTCTGATAAATTGACTCCTCTTCATCAGTTAGTCCATCTTTATCTTGGTCAAAAGATGAAGGAAGTCCTATTTTTATAAAAGAAGAAGGTTTTTTCTCAACTAATTCTCGGGGAATTGCTAAGCCATAAATATGATAAGAAAGTTTATCTAAAACTATCATTATTGAATTTTCTGAAGGCGATACTCGACCACCAATTTTTTCCCAAAATCCATTTTTATAACCTACGATAACTAATTTATCCTCATAATCTTTTTTAACTAAATCATGGCGATAAATAAAGGTTAAAACAACTGGTTTGGTAACTTCAATTTCTTCAGGATAAAGAGAATAACTGCCACCAACAATTGAAAAACGGGGGTCATTATCTTCAATTGTCTTTGGAGTAAGTTTAATCTCTTCTTCTTTCTTTAAAGCACCTTCGGGAAAAAACAATTTTATTGAACTAACAACTTCTCCTTTATTGTTAGAAAATTTAGCCGTAATAATCTTTTTTGAACTAACTAAAGGACGATTGAGATTGGCGTTCTGGTTAGTTAAAGAAACATTTTGATTTTCAGCCGGCGGAGGAGAAACTATTTTTTCCTTACGACCGCCTTTAACAAAAATAAAAATTACTCCAAGGACCAAGAAAAAAACAATAATTACTCCACCTATAATAAACAAAATTGGACTTTTTTTCCTTTCTTCAATCTTCAAAAACTTCTCCGGCATTGTATGAATTTCTATCTCCTCTTCCTCAAAAAACTTTTCTAAATCTTTCTTATTCTCTTTTTTATTTTCAGAAAAATCTTCTGAGCGATTTTTTTCCTTTGTTTCTTCAAACATAGATTATTTTTCCTTTATTTTTTTAATTTCTTCTTGTAAATCTCTTAATCTTGCTCCAGGTCGTGGATTAAGCGGGTCATAGCCAAATTTAATCTCTTGCCCATCAAGATAACCATCACTGTCGCTATCTGCCTTTAAGGGATCTGTTTTATAAACTTGAATCTCTACTCGGTCAATAAGCCCATCTTTGTCTGTATCAACATCATAAGGGTCAGTGCCTAAGGACTTCTCTTCTTCATCGGATAACCCATCTTTATCAGAATCAAGAACTGTTTTTTGACTTGGAGTTGAACCCGGTTCTGAAGATTGTGGAATGTTTGCTGGCTGATTCTGGCTTTCCTTTTTAGGCAAAATCCCCTGCTTCTTTTCCAGATATTTAAATTTCATATACCCTAAGTAAGCCAAACCGAACAAGATAATGATTAAAACAAAAATAAGCACCTTTTTTATTCCTCTTTTATTCGTTTCTTCAATAAAAATATCTTTCATCGTTTCCTTTTGAGGAGCAGGTTGACCTTTCTTTTCTTCTAATGAAGGACGATTTTTGCCTTTGTCTATTTCAGCAAAAATATCCTCTGGTTCCTGAGAAGGAGGTACTGGAGTTTGAGGAGTAGTTTGAGAAGAAACATTTTCATTTTGAGAGATAGGATTTTTTTCTTTTTCTTCAAACATAGAAATAACTTTTAATTAAATTATATAAATTATTCATTATTTCTCACAAAGAGGATAGTAAGTATGATTACAATCATCATTCATCCAACCTGGTTGGCAATTATCTTTATGGAAAACAGCGCACTTTGTCTTTAAATCAATCGTTGGCTCTCCGGATAAATCCCAATGGGTATATTCTCCTCCTATATTACCCCAGCAATTATTTATTCCGCGACAAAAACCTCCTAAACAATAAGGGAAGTTAAGATCAAGACAATCAGCATTTGATTCGCAAGCACAATAGGACTGACTAAGAGAATGAGTAATGTCTTGACAATGATGGCCTGAAAGACAATTTTCGTCTGAAGTACAAGTATTCTCTTCTTCTGAGCAGTATCCATAAGTATCAAGACATCGTCCTGAAGAACATTCACCTCCCTCAGAACAAGATTTTGGTGGATAAGCATAACAAGCAGCTGTAGGATACTCTTCTCTTCCGCCATCTCTAAACCAAGTATACCAAATACCTAATTTTTCTTCCCAATAAGCAAGCCAAATCCCGCCTGAACAATTAAAATTCTCATTGATAAAAATATCTTCTTCTATATTGTTAATTTTAGCCAAATATCCTCCAGCCGCCTGACAATGTTCTTTTGCTGTCTGCCAATCAACCTTTTCATTAAGAATTTTATACTGATGTCCAGCAAAAGTTAACCATTCATCTGATAAAGCAGCGCAATCAGAAGCGCAAGTCCGCCATCCTCCCCAACGATTGTCTGAATGACAAATACGATATTCTTCTGTAAGAAGATTATAATCATAACTCCCTGGTAAAGAGCATTCTTCTGGAGAAGTTTCTGGACCAGAACAAAAACCCTCTAAAGAACAAGTAGCTAAACCACCTGATGGACAAAGATAAGGATTAGGTAAAGAGCAACTTCCTCCTGCACAGACCAAACAGTCGTTTCTACATTTTTTACCATCACAATCAGGATCAAGACAATCAACTAAGCCATCGCCATCATTATCTCTGCCATCATTACAAGTTATTTCTTCTCCTTCTAATTCCTCAGGGGGATTATAGCGGCAATCTAAATCGTTGAATTTATTACACCCTGCTCTCCAACAACAAAGTCCATCTAAACTAATTGAATTACAACCACAATCAGGATCTTGGGTAAAAGTACAATTAGCCGGACAAATTCCATCACAAACATAAGAGGGTGAAGAAGGATGGCAGTTAACAATTCTTCCTCCACTTGGATTAAGAGCAAAATTCAAAGGACAAGTAGAACTATCTCCTGAATCGCAAGGAGGTTCAAAATAATTATACATATGTTTTGAAGGAGACCAGCCAATATTACTATATTCCATTCGACTAAAAAGCGAATAACTTTTTCCATTTTCTTCTACCCGGTATAAATAGAAAGAAGAATTCATTGGACATTTAAATTTCAAAAGTGCTTTATTCCAGCCAGTTTCTGGAGAAAATCCTCTCTCTAAAGAAATACAACGATAATTATAACACTGCGGGTAATCTTCAGATAAACAATCAGTATCTAAATGGCAAGTATCATCAGAATAAGAAAAGAAAAGTTTATTATCTGGGTCAACAGGTAATTCTTCACCCAATTCTTTAGCCAAAGTATCCTGCCAAGAAGGCCAAAGAGAAGTGCTTTGGCCAGGAAGATAAATTGCTGACTCTAACAAAGGATAATGTCCATTTTTTAATTTATATTCTTCTAACAAATAGGCAATTTTTTCTAAATCTCCTAAACGTCGGGTATCTTTGGCTAAATTAAACTTTTTATCAGGTGAACCGCCTAAATTAGAATTAAATTCCCAATTATTTAGAAGTTGATTATAAATATTGATAATTTTTTCGTCAGCATCATCACTATAAGAAAGTAAATAGATATTAGTATAAATAGAAAGAGAGCAACCAGAACCAGAACAGGTTCCATGAGTAGCTAATTCTCCAGGACAACTTATTGCTTGAGCCAATTTTGGAGCAAAAAGGCGATAAATTATTTTTTTGAAATAATTATAAAGACGAGCAAAAAGACTCTTTTTCTGGTTATTATTCAATTCGCCACCTAAACCAGGAGAGCCGCCTCTACTTGAACCATGACAAATAATATTACTTGCCTCCACATAAACAGTTCTCCCCTCTTGAACAGCCGGATAACCTCCGATTTTTAAATTAGTTTTTGCGGGCAAACGACCAAACTTAAGAGCAAACCAAAGGTCAGGTAGATAATGCTCATCATCTTTTAAAACTCTTAAACCAATTGTTCCTCTGGCTCCTTCAGCACTAAAAAGATAATCACCAATAATTTCTGGATGACCACCTGAAGGTCTTTCTAATTTTAATTCAGGCAAATCATCGTCAGTTGCTAACTCATCTCCGTAATCACGACAGTATCTTAATTTAAAATTAAAATGGTTATCTTCAAAAAATGGTTGGCCAAGAGGATTAAGATTAATAAAACCTGGACGACGGCAAATAAAAATTTCAATTCTCGCTGTCTCTACGGCTGAACCAGTATAACCAGGTAATTCAGGAGAAGCGCTTAGTTGAATCTGTGCTTGACCATTTTTATTATCTGGATGAGAGACAACAATTTCTGAACCTTCAGTTGATGATAAACTAATTAAATGATAAGGATCGCTCTTCGACCAAAGTAAACGATAACCTCTCGGACTTATAGCATAGTTATTAATATCTCTTAAAATTCCTCTAAAATTTTGAAGTTCATCTTTCTCAGTAGAATACCAATAAGAAGGAATAATATCTAAATGGTCAAGTTGGCAAATTTCCGCACTTTCTGAAAGAGTAAAATTTTGAGAAAAGGGAGAATCTAATTCAAATCCCAAAAAAGTAGCCGGGGGAGGAGTAGTCAAGACCTTTATTGAATAATTAGCGCCTGCTTCTAAAAGATCTGATGGCGTGACAATTACTTTGGTTTCATCAACCCGGCCATCACCATCGCTATCATTATCAATTATTCCCATCTCTATTCCTAATTCTTCTTCTGTTGTTCCTTCTATTTTTTTAAGTTTTATATTATCTAAGGTCAAAGAGGAGTGTTCCATTAATTTATCAAAAGTCAAGATAATTTGACCATTAGTACATTCTGAAGGAGTTTCTGCAGAAATATGAATTTCTGCCTCTTCTGAGGAATAACAACGGCAATCCCGGGGCGCGCAAACTAGTCCTTCACCACAACGGCTACAATCGTCCAAGCATTCTCCTCCTTCAGTACCTGGCTCAGGTTCTTCAGAGCCAGACCCTTCTCCAGGACCTTCTCCAGGACTTTCTCCAGGACCTTCTCCAGAAGAACCTTCTTCTAACAAAGTAAAAAACAAAGAATTACTTCTCTGACCATCAACAACTAAATAAAGGTCACCGCTTTCTGTACCTGAAGGCACAGTAGTTCTAACTGACACATCTGAACCAGAAAAATCTGAATGGATATTTAAAGGAAAATTCACATAATCATTGTCTGAATCATCGTCGGTTGGATCCAATCTATCACCAGTAATCTCTATTTCTTCTCCTACTCGAGCCGCTGGAGGATTTAAAGACCAAATACAAGGCCCTTCAGCCGGAGTAGAACTATTAACATAAAATTCTACTTCATTACTTTCCAAAGGCGGAGAGGAGGGATAAGTAATTTTTACTTTTGCTTTTGGCCGCTCACGTTCACTAAAACGAGAAGGCAAGGTTGTGCCTATATAAGTTCCCCTATCATCAATATGACTAATTTCAGCAAGAGTTCCATCAAATTCTAAAACAGGAGACAAACTTCTATCGCTTCCTCTAAAACAATAACCATGAACAATTAAACAACTGCCCGGTGGACCCTGACTTGGATCTAAATAACTAATATGAGGAGAGCAATAACAATCACTGGCTGAAGCTATTGTAAACGACCAACTATGCGAAAGAAATTCACCCTCTTCGCTAACAATTAAATCAGTAGTAACTTCTACATGATAAGTAGCGCCAACAGTTAAATCTCTTCCTGGTTTTAATTCAAAAACTCTAAACTTATTATCAACTGAGTCACTAATATCAATTATTTTAAAAGTTGTTCCATCACTTAAATTTATTTCATAAGGTCCTGGAGATAAATCAGAAGCCCGAAGAGAAACAAGATAAGGAGTAGTAGAACCAGTAGTAATTTTAAAACTTACTTGATTAAAATACATTGGTGTATTGAAAGTCAAAGAAATAGGCGTATCAGGACAAACTCTATCTCCTTCTGGATAATAACTTTCTACTCCTGGCGCTCGGCCATTGGTTTGAAAATACCATTCTTGATGACCCCTCATTTCATTACCACAAAGATCCTTAATCCCTTGAACAGTTATTTTATACCAATGAAAATCAGATAAAGATAGGTGTTCGGTAGAAGGTAGAAAATGGAGACGAAACCCATTAGACAAAATTTCTACCTCCCATTCATTAGGTCTAATTTCCTCAGAACGGGTGCAAGGAGTAGATGGAGCCCTGCCAGTTCCGCATTCTTCAATTTTAATATGATCCCAATTAGGAAAACTTCCTCCACTTAAATGGCTATCAATAACTGTTTCTGCATCAATTGGCTCAGAAAAATGAACAACAATCACTGGAATTAAATTAACATTTCGGTCTGGACGAGTAGGATCATTTGAAGGATAGGTAGAAATTATTTCCGGTGGAGTCTCGTCTGTCTCCCTTCCTGTTTTAAAATTCCAGGCAAAAAATGTATCAGCCGAAGAACAACCTTCAGCTGAACAAAGTTGAAGAGTTGCTGGAGAAGTTGGCGAAGCATCAGATATTCTTTTTGGATAGATGGCTTTATATTCTGTCTCTTCAGGAAAAGAATAATCCGGAGGTTCAAAAGAAATAACTCGGCCAAAACTTTTCCAATTCTCACGACCACCAAAAATAGAATCATCACTTCTTTTTCTCACCGCTAAAATCGGATCCGGACCTTCTTCAAGTAAATAATCAATTGGTTCTTTAAGTCGGTGGTTAAAAACTGCTTGAATCTTACTACACTGATAAAGATCGTCTCTCCTATGAGTTGGTGAACTATAATTTATTCTCTTTAAAGTAAAAAGAGTGCCACCGGGTAAGGTATAATGATAACCACCGCCGCCTCCAGAAGAACCTCTTCCTCCCCTATCTTCTGATGGCCCAAAAAGAGCAAAAACTGCCTGAGCAATACCCCAAGCAGCAAAAATAATTAATAAACCAATTATTGCTTCCTTTAAAACCCTTTTTGCCTTATCAACTTTTTTTGTATCTCCTCCAGCAGTTAACCAGAGAAAACCAGCATAAATAATAATTACTACGGCAATTAACCCTAAAAAGCCCAAAAATTTATCAATAATTTTTTCTGCTGTCTCCCAAGCATTAATGTTGCTCGCAACAATATTGGAATTAGGTAAATTTACTGGCGAAGTTTGAGCAAAAATAAAACTTTTTGCTGAAAAAATAAAAAATAACAAAGAAAGGGTTAAAAATAATCCAATAAAAAACCCCTTTAAAAATAATTTTCTTTTAGTAACCATCTTATAAAAATTATTTTTTAGATAAAATTTCTTTTACTATCCGACTTACTCGAGCACCTTCAGCACGGCCTTTAATTCGCGGCATTGTTTCTTTCATTATTAAACCAAAACTCTTTTCGCTTACCTCTCCTATTTCCTGAATAACCTCATTAACTATTTTCTTTATTTCCTCATCTGAAAGTTGAGGAGGAAGATACTTCTTTAAAAGGGAAATTTCTTCTTTTTCTTTTTTGACTAAATCATTCCTTCCTCCCTTTTCAAAGGCCTCAATTGACTCTTCTCTCTTCTTTATCTCTGATTGAATGACTTTTAACGCTTCTTGGTCATCAAATTCTTTTTTACTTTTTCTTAATTCTATTTCTTTATTTTGAAAAGCCGCTTTTAACAAACGAAGAGTAGAAATAATCTCTCCCTTTCTATTTTTAAGGGCTTCCTGAAAATCCCTCTCTACTTTATCTTTTAAATTCATTTTATTCTTTTAATTTTCCTATTTTTTTCAAATACTCTCTCAATTCACGGGCTGCCTTTCTTGCCAAAGCAGATTCTTTTCTTTGTCTCTTATTCTTTGGCTTCTGAAAAAATTTTTCCTCTTTCACTCTATTTAAAATACGACTCCGTTGTAAACGACGCCGAAAACGTCGGAGTAAACTTTCTACTGACTCCCCAGGTTTTCTTTTAACTTCAATACTCGCCACATTGTCACCTCCTTCCTTTTATAAAAATTATTAAGACATTTTTAATTTACTATAAAAAAATCAATAAGTCAAATTAACCTGAAAGCCATCTTTAAATATCTTTTCCAATTTCACTCTCTTTATCTTATTTTTTAAATTTTTATTCACTGGACAATAAACTTTTAAATAATTTTCAGTAAAGCCAAACCAAAATTTTTCTTTTTTCCCTTCAAAAAGAACAAAAAATTTTTGACCTAACAATTTTTTTCTTTCCTCTTGATTAATTTTAAAAATTATTTTTTTCAATCTTGCTAATCTCTCTTTTTTAACTTCCTCGGGCAACTGACCTTTTAAAACAGCCGCCTTAGTTCCTGGACGAGGAGAATAACGGAAAAGATGCAATTTATAAAATTTCATTTTTTTGACAAAATCCAAAGTTTGTTGAAAATCTTTCTCCTTTTCACCGGGAAAACCAACAATTATATCTCCAGTAAAAATCACTTCTGGAAACTGTTCTCTTATTTCTTTAATCGTCTTTTCTATTTTTTTTATCTTATAATTACGACCCATTAAACTTAAAATTCTTTCTGAGCCACTTTGCAAAGAGAGATGAAAATGAGGACAAAATCTCTTATTTTCTAACAACCTAATCATCTTTTCAGTTAAAAGGCCGGGCCAAAGTGAACTCAATCTTAAACGAGGAATCTCTGTCTCTTTTAAAATTTTTTCAATTAGCCAAACAAGGTTCTTACCTCGCCAATTATATTTGCTAAGATTTGTCCCTACTAAAACAATCTCTTTATATCCCTCTTTTTCTCTCTCCTTAATTTCTTGAATAATTTTTTGAGGAGAAAAAGATATTGGCTTGCCTCTTAAAAAAGGAACAATACAAAAAGAACAAAACTCATCACACCCTTCTTCTATTTTTATCAATGCTCTTATTTTTTCTATTTCCAAACCATTCTTCTTTCTTTCCTCTTTAAAAGTAATATTCTTTTTCTTTATCAAGGAAATAATCTTTTCTAAAGAATTATTTTTTTCTTGATTGCTGATGTACAAATCAATCTCTTTTAATTTCTTCTCTAAAAAGCAGCCAGCAACAACAATCAGTCCTTTCTCATTTTGACGCCTTGCTTGATGAATTGCCTGACGAGATTCTTTTTCTGCTTTATTGGTCACTGAACAAGCATTAATAAAATAAATGTCCGCTTTTTCCTTAAAGCCGACGATTTTAAATCCTTTTTGCCTAAACTTTCTTTTCAATTCTTCTGTTTCTGCCTGATTAACCCGACATCCTAAAGTCAGAAAACTTATTTTCATAATAATTTTCTCTTTTTAACCCTTGATTTTAATTTTCTTTTTACTGCTGCCACAACATTTTTTATATTAATTTCCTCTTGAGTTCCATTTTCCATATCCCGAAGAATAATAGTTCCTTCAACTAATTCTTTTTGACCTAAAATTAAAGTTATTCTTACTCCTAATTTATTGGCTATTTCTAATTGCTGTCTTAAACCATCTTTAGAAAATGCCTCAGCAACTTTTATCTTTTCCCGGCGTAAATTTTCAAAAATCTTTAAACATTCTTTCCGAGCGGCTATTCCTATTTGGGCTAAAAAAACATCAAATCTCTTTTTCTCTGGAGGAAAAAGATTATCTTTTTTCATTTTATTGATAATTCTTTCTAAACCAAAAGCAACTCCACAAGCAGGAGCCGGCCGACCACCAAGCAAAGAAACCAAATTATCATATCTACCACCACCAGCCAAAGCATTCTGACTTCTAACTTCTTCATCTTCTGGCCAAATTTCAAATATTGTCCGAGAGTAATAATCTAAACCACGAACAATTTTAGGATTTAAATTATAAGGAATTTCTAATTTATCTAAATACTCTAAAACCTTAATAAAATGCTCTCGACATTCATCACAAAGATAATCAACTATTTGAGGTGCTTCGTCAGACACCTCCTGACAATTGGGGTTTTTACAATCCAATATCCTTAAAGGATTTTTTAATAATCTCTTTTGACAATCAGAACAAAGAAATCTTTTTTTAGGTCGAAAATAATTTAATAGAGCGCGAAGATATTTTTTTCTACACTTTTGGCAACCTAAACTATTAATTTGAAGAGATGGCTTTATTCCTAATTCTTTTAAAAGATTATAAGAGATTAAAATTACTTGAGCGTCAATTACTGGATCGTCATCACCAATCACTTCTAAGCCAAACTGGTGAAACTGGCGTAAGCGACCTGATTGTGGTTTTTCATAACGAAATTGAGGTCCATAATAATAAAGTTTTACCGGCTGAGGCAAATTTATCATTCCATGTTCAATATAAGCGCGGGCAATAGAAGCAGTTGTTTCTGGTCTTAGACAAACTTCCTCCCCTCCTTTGTCTTTAAAAGTAAACATCTGCTTCTCAACAATTTCTGTGTCCTGTCCTACGCTTCGGTCAAAAAGTGCTTTCTCTTCTAAAATAGGGGTAGAAATCTTTTGAAAACCATAACTTTTAACTAATTCTTCTGACTTTTTAAGAACAAATTCCCAGTATCTCTGCTCAGCAGGCAAAATATCCTTCATTCCTTTTAAAAGATGGGGTGAAAATTTTCTCCTTTTTGTCTGGCTTTTCTTCTTTGCTCTTGTCTTTTTTCTCAAATCTGAGGATTTACCTTTTTTAGTAGAATCCTTCTTTTTTTTATTTTTCTTTTTAGGCATTTATCCCTCTTAAAAATTATAAAGGGGTTCTTCAAATTTAGAAAACCGACTAAATGGCCAACCCCTTAATAAAACTTTACCAATAATATTTTTACGAGGAACAGGACCAAAACTACGAGAATCTAAACTTGCATTACGATTATCTCCTAAAAGATAGTATTCATCAGGCCCAAGAGAGATTTTTAAATTACCCCCTGTCTTTGTCCCGGGAAAAAGATAAGAACTCTCATCTAAAACAATTCCCTGAGGATAAAGTTTGTTATAAATTTTTACCTCTCCCTCTTTTATCTCTATTGTTTCACCGGGAAGTCCGATAACTCTTTTTATAAAATACTCACGAGGATTAAGAGGATACTTAAAAACAACCACATCTCCTCGGTTTGGTTCAGTAAACCGATAACTTATTTCATTAATAATTAAATAATCTCGGTCATAAAAGTTCGGTTCCATTGAAGCGCCCCGGACATAGAAAGGTTGAACAAGAAAATAACGAACAGGAATAACAATAGCCAAAGAGATTAAAGTTATTTTTACTAATTCCAAAATAAACCTAACAACCGAATAACTCTCTTTATTGACTTCTTTTTTATTTTCTTCTCCTTCCATAAATTTGTATAATTAATTGTATAATTAATTGTATAATTTTGACTTATAATTTTCAATACAAATGGGCATTGCAGGATTCGAACCTGCGACCTCGTCGATGTGAGCGACGCGCTCTACCACTGAGCTAAATGCCCTTGAAATGTAAATGATTTTTTAGAAGTATAACACAAAGAAAGAAAGTTGCCAAATCTATATCTATATCTTATAATTCAAAAGAGTAAAAAATAAAAAAATAAAATGAGCGAACCGCGAATAAATTTTTTAGAAGATTTTAGCAAAAAAGATATCTCTGGAGAAACACTTAAAAAAACTAAAAAGAAGGACGGCTTCCCCTTCTTTTTAAAAATTTTTCTTATCATCTTTATTTCCTTTTTTGTTTTCTTCTCCAGCACGGTCTTCTCTAATAACAGCATTCTAAACTTTCATTTTGGTCCATTGCCTCAAATTGGCTTTTCTAAGGTTTGGATAGCCGTTAAAGGATATTTGTTTAACAAAACCCATACCCTTAAAGGAGAAAAAGAAGATAGAATCAATATTCTTCTTTTAGGTATGGGTGGAAAAGGTCATGATGGTCCTTATCTTACTGATACAATTATTTTGGTCAGCATAAAGCCATCAACAAAAGAAATGGCTCTTATCTCTATTCCTCGTGATTTATATGTTCCTATTCCTGGTCATGGTTGGAGAAAAATAAATAATGCTAATGCTTTTGGCGAAGAAGAAACACCGGGAAGAGGAGCAATTTTAGCCGAACAGACAGTTTCTCATATTCTTGACCTGCCTATCCATTATTATGTAAGAATTGACTTTCAAGGATTTAAAAAACTAATTGATGACTTAGGAGGAATTAGAGTTTATGTAGAGAGAAGTTTTGTTGATACCCATTATCCTGCTCCTAATCATAAATATCAAACTATCTCTTTTAAAAAGGGCTGGCAAAAGATGGATGGTGAACAAGCCCTAAAATTCGCTCGTTCCCGTCATGGAACAAATGGAGAAAGTTCTGATTTCGCTCGGGCAAAAAGACAACAAAAAATTATTTTGGCTATTAAGAAAAAAGCCCTTTCTTTTTCTACTTTATTAGATAACTATAAGACAAGCAAAATGATAAAAAATCTAGAGAAAAGCATTCAAACTGACTTAACTTTTGAAGAAATAATACGCTTGGCAAAAATTACTGAGTCAATTGAAAAAGACAATATCATCAATTTCACTTTTGATGATTCACCAAATAATTTTCTTATTCCAGGAAAAACTTTAGATAATGCTTTCATTCTTCAACCAAAGACAGGCAATTTTAAAGAAATGGCTTATTTTGTTAATCATATTTTTGATGAAAAGAATCCTTTAACTCAAAAAGAAAAAGAAAAAGAATTAGAAAAAAAACCTCTTCCTCCAGCAAAACTTATTGTCTTAAATGGAACAAAAAAGAATGGTCTGGCTAAAAAAACCGCTCTTTCTTTAAAAACATTTGGCTTTTCTATAATTAAAATTGGCAATTCGCCTCAGCAAAATTATGAAAAAACAGTCATTTATCAACTAAAAAAAGAAAATCAAGATTCTCTAATTTTCTTAAAAGAAAAACTCAAAGCAAATGTTAGCCATACCCTGCCTGAATTTTTAAAAACTTCTATTCCTTCTAATAAAGAAAATTCTGTTGATTTTATTATTGTTTTAGGAAAAACATAAATATCAATAATTATTATGAAAATCCCTTCTTTTCCGGTAGTAGCCATTATTGGTCGGACTAATGTGGGAAAATCAACTCTTTTTAACCGTCTTATTGAAAAGAAAAAGGCGCTTGTTTCTAAAATGCCGGGAACAACCCGGGACAGAAATTACGGTTTATGTAATTGGCGAGGAAAATATTTCTATCTTGTAGATACTGGTGGATTACTTGGCTTTAAACCAGAAAAACAAAACAAAACAAACCTAGAAGAAAAAATTATTGAACAAGTTAATTTTGCTTTAAAAGAAGCCGATTTAGTGCTTTTTCTTTTGGATAGCCAAACTTCAGTTTTCCCTCAAGATAAAGAAATTGCTTCTCGTTTACGCCGAGAAAATAAACCAACAATTTTAGTGGCTAATAAGGTAGATAATCCCCGCCGGAGAAAAACAGTTAATCCAGACATTTTTCGTTTAGGTTTCTCAGAAATTTGCCTTGTTTCTGCTCTTAATGGAGCAGGCATTGGTGATCTTTTAGATGAAATAATTAAAAAAATCAAATTCTTTCCTACTGACTTTCCTAATGAAAAAGAGTGGATTAGAGTTGCTATTTTAGGAAAACCAAATGTAGGTAAATCCTCAATCCTTAATTCAATTCTTGGCGAAGAAAAAGTTATTGTTAGTGAAATTCCTCACACAACCCGTTCTCCTCAAGATACACTTATCATTTTCCAAAAAAAGCCCATTCTTCTAATTGACACGGCTGGAATTAGAAGAAAGGCAAAAATAGATAATTTTATTGAAAAAGAAGGAGTTAAACTTTCATTAAGAAGTCTTAAAGAATCAGATATTGTTTTAATCATTTTAGAAGCCCATCTTCCTTTAACTCGCCAAGATAAAAGATTGGTCAACCTTGCTCTTCGCCAGAAAAAAAGTGTAATCCTCATTGGAAATAAATGGGACCTAGTTGCAGATAAAAACAAAGAGCAGGAATATCGCAACTATCTTTTGAATTCCTTACCCTCTTTTCCCTTTCTTCCTATTATTATTACTTCAGCAAAAACTGGATTTAATACAGAAAAAATTCTTCCTTTAGTAATTAAAATATCTCAAGAAAGAAAAAAAATAATTGAACAAAAAGAACTAGATAAAATCATTGCTCAATTATCCTTCCCTCGACCTAAAAGAAAAAAAATTGCCAAAATTTATTCTTTAAGCCAGAAAAAAACAAACTTCCCTTATTTTGTCCTAACTGTTAATAAAAAAGAGTTGCTTCCTTCGGCTATCCCTAATTTAATAAAGAAAAAGATAAGGGAAAAATTTAACTTTTTGGGCACCCCCATTGTCTTAGCCATAAAGGAATGGAAAAAATAAATAAAAAATTTTTTATCATTGGCTTAGGAAATCCCGGTAGAAAATACAAAAAAACAAGGCATAATCTTGGCTTCTTGGCTATTGATTATTTAATCAAAAATTTAATTAAAGGAAAAAATAAATGGCGGAAAAATAAAAGCGGTAAATATATTTTTCTATCTGCGGAAATATTTTTTAAAAAAGTAAAATTCATCAAACCAGAAACTTATATGAATGAATCAGGTAATACCTTGGCTTATCTTAAAAAAAGAGAAGGTCTTAAGCCATCGGAAATGATTGTTATTTATGATGATTTGGACTTACCTTTTGGTAAAATAAGAATAAAGAAAAAGGGTTCTTCTGGCGGACATAAAGGTGTCCAATCAATTATAAACAATTTAAAAACAGATAAATTTATCCGGATAAAAATTGGCATTGCTAATAAATCATTGGAAAAATCTTCTCGGGAAAAATTTGTTTTAGAAAAATTTACTAAAGAAGAAAGCAAATTCTTGGAAGAAAAAGTTTTTTCTAAACTGCCGGAAATAATAAAAACTATCTTAGATAAAGGAGTAGAAAAAGCAATGAATAAGTATAATTAAAATAAATCCCGCCTTTGGCGGGATTTTAGGGCTTATCATTCCTTTCTTGAAAAGTCAAAAGAAGAAGGAAAAACAGGTTGTAGAGAAAAAAATTTATAAGGACCTGGATAATAAATCGAATAGTCCTTGCCATCAAACTTAATCTCTAATCTCAACGGTTCCAAACGATTATCTTGGTAAGGTAGAACAACCTTTTTTCTGACAAATTCTCCTGGACCTAAATAAAGACGGAAAAGGGAATGTTCTTTATTAAGTAACTTTACTATACAAGAAGAAGAACTGCCATTTTTTAAAGAAACGTTCCAATCAATTAAAGAATCATCAACTGGAAGAAAAAAAGAAAATTCTATCTCTACTCCAGACAATTTTATTAAGAAAGCATTAGGATAACGAATTACTCGATGCGATGAGGAGGAATAGATTGCCTTTTTTGTCCTAACTGGCTTTGCCATTGGTTCAACCCGAATAATAGTCACCTGACTACAGCCAATCAAGGTTAATAAAATAATCAAAGAACTTAGAAATAGACGATTCATTTTTCTCCCTCCTAAAAATTAAGGTCTAACCTCCATAATTCTACCTGTTAGCGCAAGGCTCCCTGGAAAATTCCAGCTCACCTTGACTTGTGGCTACTCGCCTGGGCTAGGAGGGGTAACCCCTGCTTTCGCCGCTAACAGGCAGGATTATAAAGATTAGACCTTTCCAATCTCCAAAGTGCTTTCTTACTTTAGCATATTTTTAAAGAAAAGTCAAGGGTTTAAAAAGGGCGTATTTTATTACGCCCTGAGAAAAAAGATTATTTTAGAATAACGACAGTTGATTAGGATTCTCTTTATGTTTTACTAGATTTTCCAAGGTGATCCTCGCTGCTGAATCAGCCGCAAAGGAAATCCGCCGCGGCAGAGTAAAAATTCTCTCGTCTGATCTTACAGAAACTCGTTGAATTATTATCCTTTTCCTCTTATCTACTCTAAACTGATAAACAAAGTCGTACTTTCCAATAAGAACAAGTATCTTATGTTCTTCCATTTGCAATTCTACTTTTATTTCCTCTCCTATAGCTCTTTTTATCATTTCCAATCTCTCTTGATAAGTTTTCATTTCTCCTCCTTTTAAAGAACTCTTTTATTTTATTATATTATATTAAATAATTAACAAATTGTCAAGATGGTTAAAAATCTGAAATATTGGATAGGTTTTTCTTTCTTCCCCCAAATTGGCAGTATAAGATTTAAAAAAATTTATCAATACTTTTCTTCTTTGGAAGAGGCCTGGCAAGCACCTTTGGAGGAACTAAAAAAATGTGGCTTAGAAGAAAAAATCGCCCAAGATTTTGTCTTAAAAAGAAAGACAATCAATTTAGATTTAGAATGGGAAAAATTAAATAAGGAGAAAGTCAAGGTAGTAACTATTTTTGATAAAGAATATCCCAAACTGCTCAAAGAAATTTACAATCCCCCTTTTCTTTTGTATTATAAAGGCATTATATCTGAAGAAGATAAATTTTCTTTGGCTGTGGTAGGCACGCGTAAACCAAGCATTTATGGACAGGAAGTCACCCAATATTTAGTCAGTCAACTTAGTGCCAACAAAATAACCATTGTCTCTGGTTTAGCCTTAGGAATTGACAGTTTAGCCCACAAGACAGCAATAAAAGAAAAAGGAAGAACCGTAGCAGTACTTGGAAACGGTCTAGACCGTATTTATCCAGTAAGTAATAAAAAATTAGCCGAAAGAATAATTAACTCCTTTGGAGCAATCTTTTCTGAATATCCCTTAGGAACGCCTCCTTTAAAACATCATTTTCCTTATCGTAACCGGATTATCTCTGGCCTTTCTTTAGGTACTTTAGTTATTGAGGCAGGAAGAGAGAGCGGCGCTTTGATTACTGCAAAATATGCCTTAGAACAGAATCGAGAGGTCTTTGCTGTTCCTGGCAATATTTTCCATCAGACCTCTCAAGGAACTAATAATCTAATTAAATTAGGAGCCAAAGCAGTAACTAGGGCTTCTGATATTTTAGATGAATTAAATTTAAATCAAGTAAGTAAATTTATAGAAAATAAAAAAATTATTCCGGCAACGAAAGAAGAAGAAATTATTTTGAAATTTCTTTCTAAAGAACCTATCCATATTGACAAATTAGCCCAATTATCTAATTTAGATATCGCTACTGTTAATTCCACTTTAATTTTGATGGAAATGAAAGGCAAGGTTAAAAATCTAGGAGCCAATAATTACATTATCAATTTTTAAATATGGCTAAATTAATTATTGTTGAATCGCCAACTAAAGCAAAAACTATCTCTCAATTTTTAAAAGATGACTATATTGTTGAAGCATCTTATGGTCATGTGCGTGATTTGCCTAAAAAATCATTAGGTATTGATATTGAAAATAACTTTAAGCCAAAATATGTTGTTTTTCGAAAAAATCAGAAAAGAATTACTGCTTTAAGAAAAAAGGCAAAAATGGCAGAAATAGTTTTTTTTGCTACTGATGAAGACCGCGAAGGAGAAGCAATTGCCTGGCATTTAGAGCAAATTTTAAAACTTCCTCCTCAAAGAACAAAAAGGATTGTCTTTCATGAAATCACTAAAGAGGCAATTTTAAATGCCCTAAAAAATCCTCGTCAAATAGATATTCATTTAGTTAATGCTCAGCAAGCGCGCAGGATTTTAGACCGTTTAGTTGGTTACAAACTATCTCCTTTTCTCTGGAAAAAGGTAGCCAAGGGTCTTTCTGCTGGACGAGTTCAATCAGTAGCCGTCCGGCTAATTATTGAAAGAGAGGAAGAAATAAAAAACTTTGTCCCGCAAGAATATTGGACAATTGAAGCAGAGATTTTAGATAAAAACTCAGAGAAAATTAAGGCAACTCTTTCACAAATTGATAACCAAAAATTAAAAAAATTAGACCTTAAAACAAAGAAAGAAATAGAAGAAATAATTGATGATTTAAAGAAAAGAAAATTTCAGGTCTTAAAGATTGAGAAAAAAGAAACTAAAAAAAATCCTCCGCCTCCTTTTACTACTTCTACTCTTCAGCAAATGGCTAATAATAAATTTGGCTTTTCAGCAAAACAAACAATGATGATTGCCCAGCAACTTTATGAAGGGCTAAAAATAGGAAAATTTGGACGTATCGGCTTAATTACCTATATGAGAACTGACTCGCTTAATCTTTCGGATAAATTTTTAAAAGAAGCAAAAAAATATATTCAAGATAAATTTGGTGAAGAATATTATCCAGAAAAAACAAGAAGATATAAAACAAAAAGAAAAGGCGCTCAAGAAGCCCATGAAGCCATTCGGCCGACTAATATCAATTTTAAACCAGAAGAAATAAAAGAATATCTCGACAAGAATCAATTCAAACTTTATCAATTAATTTGGCAAAGAACTTTAGCCAGTCAAATGAAAGAAGCAATTATAGAAAACACAATAGTTGATATTGAATCCTTGCCTAAAAAATACATTTTTAGAGCCACTGGCTCAATAATAAAATTCGATGGGTTTCTAAAAGTTTATCCAACTAAAACAGAAGAGCATATCCTTCCTTCCCTTGAACCCTTGACACCACTTATTTTTAAAAATGTTCTTCCTCAACAACATTTTACTCAACCGCCACCTTATTACACTGAAGCAACTTTAATTAAGACCTTAGAAGAATATGGCATTGGCCGGCCATCAACCTATGCTCCAATTATTAGCACTATTCAAGAAAGAAAATATATTATTAAAGAAGGAAAACTTTTAAAACCTACGGAATTAGGAATCTTGGTCAACCGAATATTAGTAGAACATTTTCCCAAAATTGTTGATTATCAATTCACTGCCCGTTTGGAAGAAAAGTTAGATATGATTGCTAATAATAAAATAGATTGGGTAAAAGTAGTTCGAGATTTTTATCAGCCCTTTAATAAAATTTTAGAAGAAAAATACAAAGAACTATCAAAAAAAGAACTTACTGAAGAAAAAGAAACAGATGAAATTTGTCCTTTATGTGGCCACCACTTAGTTATAAAAATGGGGCGATATGGAAAATTTCTTGCTTGCTCCAATTTCCCTCAATGTAAATTTACCAAACCTATTCAAAAATCATTAAAAATAGAATGTCCTGCCTGCCATCAAGGAGAAATAGTAGAAAAGAAAACAAAAAAGGGCAGAATCTTTTATGCCTGCTCTAATTATCCTAAGTGTAAATTCGCTCTCTGGCAAAAACCAACTGGAGAAAAATGTCCTCTTTGTGGAAGTCTATTGGTCTATGGACCAAAAGGAACAATTATCTGTAGTAATAAAAACTGCTCCTATAAAAAGGAAGATAAAGAAGATAAAAACTAACGACAAATTTTATTAATTAAATTCCTTAAATCTTCTGAGGAGTAAAAATAAATAATAATTTTTCCTTTACCTCCTCTTTTTTTAATTTCTGCTTTTGTTCCTAAACTTTTCTCTAAACGTTCTTCTAAATCAAGCAAAGAGATACTTTTTTTAGTTAACTTTTCTTTTTGTTTTTTTCTCCTCTTTTTTGCCCTTTCCTCTACTTCATGAACTGTTAATCCCCTTAAAATAATCTTACGAAAGATGTTTAATTGTTCCACTGGATTGTCAAAACCTAAAATTACCCTTGCATGTGCTTCGCTTATTCTCCCTTTAGCCAAAGCGTCTTTTATTTCTTCAGGCAAAGAAAGAAGGCGAAGAGTATTAGTTACTGAAGGACGACTTTTCCCTATCTTTTTAGCCAACTTTTCTTGAGTATAGCCAAACTCTTCTATTAGTTTTTGGTAAGCCCTGGCTTTTTCTATAGGATTAAGGTCCTTTCTTTGAATATTTTCTACCAAAGAAAGTTCTAATTTTTCTATTTCACTTGCTTTTCTTAAAATAACTGGAACTTTTGGCAGGTCTAAAAATTTAGCCGCCCTCAATCTCCTTTCTCCGGCAATTAATTGATATTTCCCCTCTTTTGTTTGACTTACAATCAATGGCTGAATAATCCCATGCTCCTTAATAGAATTAATCAAATCTTCTAAATCTTGATGGGCAAAATTTTTCCGCGGTTGGTAAGGATTAAGTTGAATCTCTTCTGGAGAAAGATAGATAATCCTGTCTTTTGAACTAACTTGCTCTTCTCTATGAGTATTTGAAGAAATAAGAGAACCTAAACCGCGACCAAGTTGAAATTTTTTAGTCATATTTTTAAATTATTTTGTTTCTAAAATTTCTTTAGCCAAACGAGAATAGGCCTTAGCCCCTTTGGAACGAGGAGCATAATCAAAAATAGATTTTCCAAAACTTGGCGCCTCAGCCAAGGCAACGCTTCGGGGAATAACTGAACGAAAAATCCTTCCGGGAAAATGCCGGTAAAGTTCTAACCAAACTTCTTGGGCTAAACGACGGCGCTGTTCATACATTGTTACTACAGCCCCTAAAATTTTTAAATCAGGATTTAAATCTAATTTAATTAAATTTATGGTATTCAATAATTGACCCAAGCCTTCTAATGCATAATATTCGGCTTGGACAGGAATTAAAACTTCTTTAGAAGCAACCAAACCGTTTACTGTTAATAAATTTAAAGAAGGAGGACAGTCAATTACAATGTATTCATATTCTTCTTTTATTTTTTCTAAAACATTCAGTAATCTAAACTCGCGGTTTTCCTGATTGACTAATTCTATTACTCCACCTGCTAAATCAACAGATGAAGGAATAAGATGGAAGGTTTGATTTTTTATTTCAATAATTGCTTGACGGGGATGTGCCTGCCCAGTTAAAATTTCATAAACACTTAAAGATACTTTTTCTGGTCCTAAACCTAAACCAGAAGTAGCGTTTGCCTGAGGATCTAAATCAACTAAAAGAACTTTCTTATTTCTTTGCGAAAGATAATCCAACAAATTTATTGCCGTAGTTGTCTTACCTACTCCTCCTTTTTGATTGACAATAGAAATAATCCTTGTCATAAGAAAATTTTTATTTTATCTTATTTTAACTAAAATAACCTTACTTGACAATAAGACCTTCTATCCTTTATCCTTAATGAAGAAATAATTTTTTTCCTATTTCAAAAAGCCGGAGTGGTGGAATTGGTAGACACGCACGACTCAAAATCGTGTGGGATTTTTCCCATGAGGGTTCGAGTCCCTCCTCCGGCATTAACTATTGCCAATTCCTTTTAGATAGATTAAAATAAAAAAATAAAAAAGCGGGGTAGAGCAGTGGCAGCTCGCCAGGCCCATAACCTGGAGGTCGTGGGTTCGAATCCCACCCCCGCAACCAATTAAAAATTGAAATTAAATAAATGTACCTCTTTGTCCATGCTACTGCAGGTGCTTTTATAGGAAAATATATTCAATGGCCATTTCTGGCTTTTTTATTTTCTTTTATTTCCCACTTTCTTTTAGATATTATTCCTCATGGAGATAAAAATTTATTTTCCTCTCTTACCTTTAAAGAGAAATTTAAAAAATCTTTAAATATCGGAATAATTGATTTATCTCTTACTATTCTTATTCTTCTTTTAATTTTTCATTTAAAGCAATTCGCTTCTCCTTTATCAGTTATTAGCGGTGCTTGCGGGGCTGTTCTGCCAGATTTTATTTGGTTTATCTTTCTTTTAGATAATAAATTAAAAATTCTCCCTTCCTCATTGGCTAATCTTCTTGGTAAATACTATCATCTCCATGAAAAATTTCATTATTTTCTAACAAAAAAAGACCTCAATTATTCTTTTGGTCTAAGTTTACAAGTAATTCTCTCTTTTTTTATTATTTTTTTAATAATTGTTCTTTAAATTTTTCACCTTCTTTCCGCGCCAAATCAAAAGCCCTTTTATTCTCTGACCAAAATCTTTGACCAAATTTCTCTTTCATTGCTTTTAAAATATATTTCTCTTCTATGGGTAATAAATTTTGTCCTATTGTCCAACCTAAAATCATTGTATTAGTTAATTGAGTTAAACGACTCACTTTCCTACCCAACTCACTCACTTTAATTGTCCTAAGTTCTAGGGCGTATTTTTTTATTTCTGACAAAATATAGTTGACCTTAATTTTATTTGGCTGAAAAGGAAAAGGACTAACAATATCTTCATTGGTTAAAATAATTGTTTTCTTCTTATTAGCATAGAAACAAACACGCCAGGCCTCTAATAGTTCTAAACTAATAATTAAATCAGCACTCCCTTGAGGAATTAATGGTGAAAAGACATCTTTACCTATTCTTAAATGGCACTCTAATGAACCGCCTCGTTGAGATAGACCATGTAATTCAGCCTGTTTTACCTCTTTTTTTGAGAAAAAAGCTGCTTGAGCAATGATTTTGGCTAAACTCAAAACGCCCTGGCCTCCATAACCAGCAACAATTAAATTAAAATTTTTATTCTTTTCTTTCATTTTAAAACAGGTTTTATTTTATCAGGAAAAATTTGCTGACAAAAACCGCATCCCCAGCAAAAATTTTCATCAATATAATAATTATTATTTTTCTTCTTAATAGCCGGACAGCCAAAATCTTTTAATTTTTCTAATTGTGGCGACTGTTTAACGATTTTGAAACGAGGTAAAGAAATATTCTTCTGACTTAATTTCCTTATGGTAAGAAGTCGGCATTCTCCCCGCGCAACTAAAACAGAAACTCCTTTCACCTTATCTAATTCTTTTATTTTTCTAACCGTCTCTTGGAAATTATAAACATGGGCAACTTCCACTTTATCAACCTTCATCGCCCGAGCAATATCTTCTATTTTTATTTCTTTAGTTAAATTTCCCCTTGCTGTATAACCTGAACCAGGATGAGGCTGATGACCGGTCATTGCCGTTACTCGATTGTCTAAAATAATAACTAAAACATTGCTTTGGTTATAAACTAAACTAGCTAAAGCGGATAAACCGGCATGGAAAAAAGTAGAGTCGCCAATAAAAATCACTGGCTTCTTTTTACTTGCTTTAGAAATGCCATGACCTATTCCCATCCCCGCTCCCATGGCTACAATCAAGTCGCTCATTTGATAAGGTGGCAAAGCTCCTAAAAGATAACAACCAATATCTCCTAAAAATATTCTCTTTTTACCTAAAGCGGTCCTTACTGCCCAGAAAGTGGCTCGATGAGGACAACCAGAGCAAAAGGTAGGCAATCTTTTAGGCAATTTTGCCTTAGAAAAATTTTTCTGATTAAAAGCAATTTCTTGAGGAACTTTCTTTTTAAAAATCTTGGCTAATTCTCTGATTACACGCTCTGGCTTCATCTCTCCTACTCTTGGCAAAACATTTTTCCCTAAAATTTTTAGATTAGGATTAATTGCTTTGGCAATTTCTCGAATTTTATTCTCTAAAATATTGTCTATCTCCTCTACCACTAAAAGAGTCCGAAGATGTTTAATAAATTCCGCAACTTTCTTTTCAGGAAAAGGATAACTAAAACCGATTTTTAAAATAGGAAAATTAACTTTTAACCTCTCTCTTGCTTCTTTTAAATAGAAAAAAGAAACGCCTGAAGCAAGAGCGCCTATTCTATTTGAAGAAAAATCACCGTCTAAATAATTCCAAAATGATTTTTCTCCAATCTCCTTTTTTATCTTTTCTATTTTTTCTAATAATTTTTGATGAAGATGGACTGTTTGACTTGAACCAATGGTAAAGTCCTTTTTAACAAATTTTGCTTTTATTGAAGAATCTTTTAAAGGGCTAAGTTGCACTTTACTTCGGGTATGGGAAACGCGAGTAGTTAACCTTATTAAAAAAGGAATTTTATATTTTCTGCTCATCTTAAAAGCAAACTTGGTCATTTCTTTAGCTTCCTGACTATCTGAGGGTTCTAAAGTAGGAATTTTGCCTAAATAAGAAATCCAGCGAGTATCTTCTTCTGTTTGGACTGAACTCCAACATCCCGGATCATCAGCCACTACAACAACTAAAGGACATTCTAAATAAACCAAGGGAAGTAAACTATCTAAGGCGACATTTAAGCCATAATGTTTTATCCCAACTAAGGAAGGCAAACCACTAAAAGCAGCTCCAGCGGCTGATTCTAAAGCAAGTTTTTCATTAGCCCCAAATTCAAAATAAATGCTCTTTTTCTTTTGAGCAACTTTTGCTAAAAGATTACCAATTTCTGAAGCCGGAGTCCCCGGGTAACTAGCCGCGTATTTTAGTCCTGACTCCAATGCCCCTCTAACCACGGCTTCATTGCCTAAAAGCAATGCTTCTTTTTTAGAACTAAGTATTTTTTCCATTATTCAGATTTTATCTCTTTAATTTGAATACAACCAACAGGACACATCTCTTCTGCCTGTTTATTACAGCCAAGAGTATCTATTTCTGTCTCTTTTACTTCGGCTTTTCCATCATCAGCCATCTCCCAATTCTGAGGACAAATAGCAACGCAATTGCCGCAGCCAATACATTTGTCTCGTTGATGAATAATTTTGTATTTTGTCATAAGAATAAAATAAATATTAATTCTAAAAATAGAAATTTGTAATATAACTTCTCAAAATCTACACGCCAATCTGTTTAAACTCTGTCCACTTCTCTTTCAATGCCTGACGTAATTCTTCAACATTGTCATCATCAGTAATAATTTGAAGGTCTTGATATTCGTCTAATACTTCTTCCATTGTTTCATTAAATTCTTCATCTCCGTTTACTCCGCGGTCCATCATTCTTTTTCTAATCTCCCGAAAAATTTCATTAGTAGAAATCATTTTCTTTTTTAATTTTTAAATTATAATATCTTTTCTCCTCCAAAACAAGCTATTTTAATTTTTGGAAAAGAAAATAAGAATAAACTGTTAAATAGAGAACGGTCACGGCTAAATAAGTTAAAATCGCCCAAACAAAAATACCTTCTTTAAAAAATAAGGAAAAAATAATAAAGAAAGCAAAACATTTAAACAACTTACTTCCTAATTGATGTGTCTTCTGCCAAACTTTCTCATTACTTAATGTCCAAGGAGTGCGGATGCCGATAAACCAATTTCTTTTTGCCTTACTCATTAAGACGCCAAGATAATAAAATAAAACAGCCAACAAAGGAGCCAAAAAAAGATTTATTCTAAACTTTAAGCCAAGACCCCAAAGAATAGTTAAAACATAAATATAAAAAAGAAAAAAAATTATTAAAAGAGCAAATTCATCATAAAATTTTCTAAACTTTTCAATATTTTTCTTTAATGGATCTATTTCAGGGATAATTAAAAATAAAAGAAATAAAATGACCATCAAAAAAGGTAAAAGAAACAAAGCCCAAAATTTAGAAAGATAGCCATTAACTTCGCCTTGGGTATTCCAATGAGAAGCCATTTCTGGTGGCATTTGAGGATAGAAATAAAAACCCAAAAGAAAAGCAATAATAATGATAAGCAAACATATAATAATTTGAGAAAATGATTTAGATGAAGACATATTGAAAGTTTAAATTACTAGTATCCTTGGGCTTTACATTTTTTACATAAATCTTGATATTGCTGGGGAACATAAGAACAAGATGGTACAGAATGAAATTGGGCGCAAATAGTTTGATTAATTGGCACTTGAGAAGTATTGTCTTGATTTTGCTTTTGACTTTCTGATGCTTCAGATTGTTCGTCCTTACCAGCCCCTTTTTGACTTTTACCAGAATATTTATTTCCTTTTGAAAAAGTTTCTATTACTTTAGCCATTGAAGCAGCGTCAAAAGAAATTACTGGCTTATTAAGATTAATTCCTTCTTCATATCCTCCGAAATTAGCATCCAAAGAAATATTACCAAACAAATCCGAAGGTAGTTCTGCACCGATATTTAGACCATCTAAATTTAAATCTCCTATTTCTACATCTGAAGGTAAAGAAATTTCAGGAACTTCTAAACCTGAGAAATTTACTACCTCAGGCGGCTTTTCTTTCTTAGAAAAGAAATAGACCAGTCCTAGCCCAAGAATAAGAATAATCAAAATAAAACCAATAATTTTAATCTTTTTCTTCATATTTATAGTTTATACTTTTTAGGATTCTTTATCATAATTTGATTAATCTCTTCCCATTCTTGACCATATTTTTTATTTAAGGCCTCCATTTCTTTTTTAAACTCATTTCCCTTATCTCTAAAAGAAATTAAATCTTCAGCAATATCTTCTGCCTTTGTTTTTTCGTTTATTTGAGAACAAATATTCTTTACTTGCTGAATTTGAGAAATAAAGGAATTTATTTTTTCTTTAGTACTTATTAACTCTTTTTCCATTTCTGTTGTTTTTTGATAAACAATATCATCAGGAGGTAAATTTAATTCTTGGCACTTCTCTTTTGCCCAACCAATATTTCTTTTTAAAGCCAAATCAATCATTTGAATGGCTTGCTGCGTTTTCCCTTCAAGATTATTGTGCTTTATTGCTCGCAAAGCAAATCCGCAAATTGTTTCTGGTGGATAAGCCTGAATAATACTCCAATTAATTTCTCCTACTTCCTTTTTCCATCTCTCCTGCATTTCATAAATAATTAGATTAATAGAATCAAATTGTTTTTTAGCAATCGCTTCATCTATTTTCTTAATCAAGTCCTCTTTATTTTTTTGAAGAAGATTAATTTTATCATTAAGATCTATTCCTATACCTAATTTTTTCAGCATTTCGTTTTTCTCTTGCAATTTTTTCATTCCCTCTTCAACTTTTTTATTAATTACCATCAAAATCAACTCTTTTCTTTTTTGGGCTGCCTGAACTTTGTACTGCTCATATTCTTTACTTTTCTGAGCCATTAACCCTTCTATTTCGTCTTCAATATTCTCCATTCTTTGAGCAATATCTTTAAATTTCTCAGCATCCCCTCCTAATAACTCTGCTGCTTTTTGATTGGCTGCTTCTTCTAATTTTTTCTTTTTTTCTTCAACTAATTTATTAATTTTAGCTTCAATCTCAGCTCTAATTTGTTCTGCTCGCGATTGAGCATAAGCCTGGGCTGATGCTTCATCAGCAAATTGCTTTTCCCCTATCTCTTGAATTAGCTTATTTTTCGCCTCTTCAGCCAATTGGTTAGCTAAGGCGTTTAGTTCATCCTCTTCTTTTGATTTTTCTGACTGAATCCATGCTTCAATTTCTTTTTTAACTCTCTCCTCGCTCTCCTTTTTCAACTTCTCACCTTTTGCTTTAAGTTCTCTAGCCAAATTATATTTTAAATCCATTAACTCCATTCTCACCTGCTCTCCAAAAGTTTTGAGCTCTTTTGTTGCCAATTGGGCCTCATCAAGATTTTTGGCAGAACAAACTGCATTTAATTTGGCATGGGCCTGGCTAGTATAACTGTGAATATCCGGGATTTCTGCCTCAATACCAATTGTCTTTAAATCTTCACTTACTGGAGTCAAAATACTTTCTAAAGCAAATAAAGCTGAGAAAAATTCTCCGCTCCTTGCTTTTGTTTCTAAACAATATAATTCCAAAAGGTCTTTTTGCGGAACTATATTCTTAATATCTTCAGGCACATTCTCAATTTCTTTTGGCTGAGCATTTAATATCTTCTGCCCCTTTTCTCCTATGGTTTGATTGCCGCTTTTTGAAGGCAAAACCACCCGGGAAAGAGCTAAAACAAAATTGTTAACCCCGAAAAAGAAACACAAAAAAAGTAAAAAGATGATAAAAATTTTTAATCCTACTCTTTTTGAAAACATTTCTTTTTACTTTTCTTAATCTAATTAAATCCTTTTATAATAGGATAGAATAAAAAAGGAGGAAAGTAAATAGTAAATTTCTAATTAATTAAATTGATTCAACAACTGCTTCAGCAATTATCCCTGAAAGTTGAGCATCAGAATAGAAATCTGGATTTTCAATACCATCTTCATTTATATACTCATTCCACTTTTCTTTATCTTCGTCCCAGAGAGTGGTCTGTTTAAGTTTTTTCAATTGCTCTTTTGCTTTTTCAGGATTTCCAGCTACTGCTTCAGCAATTACACCTAAAAGTTGGGCTTGGGAAAAACGATCTAAACTTATGAATCCACCTTCTTTGTCTATATACTCATTCCACCCTTCTTTCTCTTTATCCCAAAGAGGGGTCTGTTTAAGTTTTTCCAATTGCTCTTTTGCTTTTTTAGAATCTCCAACAAGTGCCTCAGTGATTACACCTAAAAGTTGGGTTTGAGAAAAACGACTTGAACTTACAAACTCGTGATCTTCATCTATATACTCATTCCATTCTTCTTTCTCCTTGTCCCAAAGAGGAGTTTGTTTGAGCTTTTCTAATTGCTCTTTTGCTTTTTTAGAATCTCCAACAAGTGCCTCAGTGATTATGCCCAAAAGTTGGGTTTGAGAAAAACGGTCTGAACTTATGAATCCACCTTCTTTGTCTACATACTCATTCCATTCTTCTTTGTCTTTATCCCAAAAAGTAGATTTTTCTTTGAGTCTTCTAAAGTGTTCCTTTGCTTCTTCTTGATTTCCAGCAATCGCCTCAGCAATTATGCCTAAAAGTTGGCTTCGAGAAAAACGACTTGAACTTACAAACTCGTGATCTTCATCTATATACTCATTCCATTCTTCTTTGTCTTCGTCCCAGAGAGTGGTCTGTTTAAGTTTTTCTAATCTTTTCTTTGCTTTTTCTTGAACTTCAGGAGCGATTTCAATTGAAGCAAATTTAAACTTTTCTTCTTCCATCCCCGGCTTAAATTTTTCAAGATTTCTTAAAGCCATAATTTTTATTCCTTAGTTAATAAATTTTATCTTTCTACCCGTTTTATATATCTTCAATGATTAATCTAAGAGTGTCAAGATTGCAAAATTTCTAATTTAATCCATCTATTTAATCCATAAATTAAAAAAATCCGCCTGCCTAACGGCAGGCTCCTGCTAAAGCCAGTAAAAATTTTTTACATTACTTATGGCGAGCGGGCAATAAATTTTTTCTTTTAAAAAGGCATTAAATTTTTGCTGGCTTTGGCTAAAATTTGCTCTCGCAAATTTTTTATTTTCAGATCTTATCCACACTTCAGCTTGACTTTTGCGGACAACAGACAGGAAATATTTTCTTTTTGAAAGTTATTCTTGTGGATTTGGCAGATTGGGTTTCGCTCCTTATTATTTTATAACTCTCAAACTCTCAGTTATTATTTTTATGTTATTCTTTGACAAGTTTTTTATTTCTCAAAAGTTCATAAAAACATTTTTTACACAACACTAAAAGATTCTCTAAAGAATTATCTCTC
>CAYTBZ010000008.1:0-37132 GCA_964436275.1 uncultured Gammaproteobacteria bacterium
AAAAGGAGAAAAAGAATGGTGTGTGGTTATTGATGGAAAAGAAGAAAAGACATACTTAGGGGTTGACTCTCTCCAACTTACTCCTGATGGTAAACATTATAGTTACATAGCCGAAAAAGAATATGGTAAATATTGTGTAGTTATTGATGGAAAAGAAGAAGAAACATATGATAAGATTCTTGAAGTAAAATTTTCTCCTGATTATGAATACTTAATCTATTTTGCCCTTTCAGAAGGAAAAATAGTCAAAGTAACTAAAAAGATAGAAAAAACAAAAGAAAAAGAAGAAAAAGAAAAAAAATAGGGAAAAGACGAACTTACTTAAAGACAAATTGAGATAGTTTTGGAGAAATATTCTTTTCTTAAATAAATAAAAAATAGAGCAGTTTAAAGACCTGCTCGGGTCTATGAAATTATAATTTTTTCTTTTTTCTATGAACGCTCGACGTATTTTTGATATAATCTCCTTGTCTTCAAGTTTTCGGTTAAATCATCGCCTAAAATTTCTTTCAAAGTTTGAAAGGCTTCTTTCCATACTTTGACTTTCTTTTCTGGACATTCAATCTCTTTAACCTTTACCAGTGAGAATTCTTCAACTGTTTCTTTTGCAAGGGCAAACATTGGGTCTGGCATTAGAATTTCAATGCAAGTTTTTTCATGGTGGTGAACCCCTTTAGTAATAACTAACGAGGGAATGTGACGGTTTATACATTCCTTAATTACAATTTTACCTGCCTCTTTTGAATATCCACCCTCTGAACTTAAAGGCATATGCATATCCGAGAGCACACATAAGAATTCTTTACTTCTAAACTGAAGTATTTCCAGCGCCTTTTCCACATTAGAAGCTATTATTGGTTCAACATCAAGTTCTTCCATCGCTATTAGAGCGGTAAGGACATTATCAAAGTTGTCCTCAACAATTAGTACTTTTATTTTTTTGTCCATTTTTTCCTCCTTATTGTTATTTTGTTAAAGAACAAATTTCAAAGAAAATTATATCTTATTTTATATTTTATACTATTTTATAGTTTTTGTCAATAATGTGTACTAGAAGGGTAGATAGGTAACACTTTTTGTCAGGGTGCGACCCTGACAATTTGTCAGGGTCGCACCCTGACTTTTAATTTTAGAGATTGTTTTTTAGGTCTTTGTTTTGTATAATAAAAAATATGAAGAACAATTTCATTGTTGTTAAGAGGGTTATTAGAATTGTTAGAATAGGGTTAATCAGTTTGTCAATTTTTCTTATTCTTTTTTTATTTTATAAAGATTTTGTTCCTTCAGGCATTTTTATTGTAGAAAATAGTATTAAAAAGCGTTCAGCCGTATTTTCCGATTTTTATCCCCCAGTTAGAATAAGAGAAAAAGAATGTAATCAAGAAGGCGAATGTTGGCGAACAATGATTTGTGATCCGGTTTATTTTGAAATTACTACGCCTCGTTCTTTTGATAGAGGAGAACTTATCATAAAGTATAAAAATTATGGTCAAGATGTTTTTCAACTTGGTTTACAGAAAAGAGGAGAATGGCGCTTTCAATTTCATCCATTAGAAAATAAAATTTTAGACAATCTTTCTTGGCCCTCTTTAAGAAATGGGGGGTTAATTCTTTTTCAAAAAAGCAATGATTATTCAAGTTTAAAGAACTTTTTTAGTCATTTGCCTTATGATAAAAAAATAGGTCTTTTTTACTACTCTTTTCCAAAAGAAATTATGAATAAATTTAAAATTAAGCCAGTTATTTTGAAGGATAAATTTAACCCTCAGGATTTTGACTATATTTTAGCCGCTTATTCTCCTCCTAAAAACGAGAATGGCTGGCAAGTAAGTGAAGTTAATTTCACTATTCCGCCAGAATATTTTATTGGAAGAAAATTAAAGTTTATGCTCTCTGCTCCAGAGATGGATTTCAAGCGGAGCAAGATTCAGATAAAAGACATCAAAGTCATTCTTTACCGCCAACCAATAACATTAGACAATTTTTTTCCGCGATTTAAAAGATATTTAAAAAGATTATTTAGAATAAAATGAATTTAAAGAGTAAAGAAAAAAAATGGAAAAAGTTTTTCTTTTATTTCTTTAGAGAAGTATTTATTATTGAAAGTATAACCTTTCTTATTTTACTTATTATGGAAGATAGCAAGAAGGGTTTAGTAAGCAATTATTTGGACTTAAAAGTTTTCTTGATTATTGCGGTAGTTAGTGGTATAATATCCTTACTTGGTTCTAATTATTTTTCCTTAAATCGCTATTAACAAAACTAAAATGATTGAAGGAGTAAAAATCAAACAAGTAAAAAGATTTTGCGATGACCGTGGCTTTTTATCAGAAATTCTAAAATTTGGAGAAGAAACTTTTCATCCAATTAAACAAACTACTTATACTGAAACTTATCCCGGAGTGATTAAGGCCTTTCATTGGCACAAAAAGCAATGGGATATGTGGTTTGTGGTTAAGGGAATGGCTCAAGTCGTTCTTTATGACTTAAGAGATGATTCACCAACCAAAGGAGAGACCCAAGTTATTTACGCAGGAGAAGATAACCCTTTGGTTATTGCTATTCCTCCCGGCGTTGCTCACGGTTATCGCGTTTTAGGCAACAAAAAGGTTGGTTTATTTTATCATACCTCAGAGGCCTATGACCCGGAAAATCCAGATGAAGAGCGTATTCCCTTTGATAGCCCAGAAATAGGTTTTGACTGGACAACCAAAAATAGGTAAAATTAGATAAAAATAATGAGTATGGGCGCAGAATTTGATTGTCTTTTTTGTAAAATTATCCAAGGTAAAGTGCCTTCAGCAAAGGTCTATGAAGACGAAGATGTCTTTGCTTTTTTAGATATAAATCCGGTTAATCCCGGGCATACTTTAGTAGTAAGCAAAAAGCATTTTATTAATATTTTTGATGTTCCAGAAGAAGAATTAAAAAAATTGATTGTCGTGGTAAAAAGGTTGAGCCGTTCAATTAAAGAAGCGCTTGGAGCAGATGGTATTAATATAGAAATGAATAACGAGAAAGGAGCAGGACAATTAATTAATCATATTCATTTCCATATTATTCCTCGCTTTGAAGGAGATGGTTTAAGGCATTGGCCAGGGAAAGAATATCAGGAAGGTGAGAAGGAGGAAATTGCTCAAAAAATAAGAGAAAAGTTAGAGGAATAATTTTTTTATTTTTAAAAATAAGTTATGAAATTATTAGTCACTGGAGGGGCGGGCTTTATCGGCTCAAATTTTATCCTTTATCTTCTCAGAAAACATCCGGATTATCAAATTATTAATCTGGATAAACTGACTTATGCTGGAAATTTAGAGAACTTAAAAGAAGTAGAAAACAATCCACATTATCAATTTGTCAAAGGAGATATTTGCGACGCCGATTTGGTTAACCAGTTAGTCAAAGAATGCGATGTTGTTGTTCATTTTGCCGCGGAATCTCATGTTGATCGCTCTATTTTAGATCCAGGAATCTTTGTAAGAACGAATGTCTTGGGAACAATCACTCTTTTGAACGCTTGTCGTAATAATGGTTTAAAGAGATTTCATCAGATTTCTACTGACGAAGTTTTTGGCTCTTTGGAATTAGATGAGGAAAGAAAATTTAATGAAAATAGCCCCTATGATCCGCATAGCCCTTATTCTGCTTCTAAAGCAGCAGCTGACCATTTTGTCCGTGCTTATTATCATACTTATAACTTGCCCGTAACAATTTCTAATTGTTCTAATAATTTTGGACCTTATCAATTTCCTGAAAAGTTAATTCCCCTTTTTGTGACTAATTTATTAGAAGGTAAAAAAGTTCCTCTTTATGGCGATGGCTTAAATGTGAGAGATTGGCTTTATGTTGAAGACCATTGCGAAGCCATTGATTTAATTTTAGAAAAAGGTAAAATCGGAGAAACTTATTGTATTGGAGGCGATAATGAGAAATCAAATATAGAAATAACCCGTTTTATTTTAAAAGAATTGGGCTTTGGTGAAGAAATGATTGAATATGTTAAGGACAGGCCTGGTCATGATCGGAGGTATGCGATTGATTCTTCTAAAATAAAAAAGGAACTTGGCTGGAAACCAAAACATTCTTTTGAGGAGGCAATGAAGAAAACAATTGAATGGTATAAAAATAATCAGGATTGGTGGAAAAGAGTTAAAAGCGGAGAATATCAAGAATATTATCAAAAACAATATCAACAAAGATAATTTAAAAAAATGAGAAAAAAAATTCTTATTTTGGGTTCTCAAGGAATGCTTGGTCAAGAGATTTTTAAAATTTTGGCTGATTATCAGCCAACAGGTTGGGATATTAAGAGTGGAGAGATTGATATAACTAACTATCTTGAGACCGAAAAGAAAATAAAAAATTTTGCTCCAGAAATTGTTATTAACGCTACTGGTTATACAGCCGTGGATAAGGCAGAAGAAGAAAGAGAATTAGCCAATAAAATAAACGGAGAAGCAGTGGGCTATTTAGCCAAAATAACGGCTGATTTAGACATTCCCTTAATCCATTTTTCTACGGATTATGTTTTTAATGGAGAAAAAAGAGATGGTTATTTAGAAGATGATTTGCCTGATCCTATTAATGCTTATGGTTATTCCAAACTTTTGGGAGAGAGTTTGCTTCAAGAAAATACAGGAAAATTTTATTTATTAAGAATATCTTGGCTTTTTGGGAAGTATGGAAAAAATTTTGTTAAAACGATTGTCCAATTAGCCAGAGAAAAGCCATTTCTAAAAGTAGTCAATGACCAGATAGGGCTTCCTACCTATACCAAAGATGTGGCTCAGCGTGTCAGGTGGTTTATAGAAAATCAGCCGGAATTTGGTATTTATCATACACCTAACGATGGTCTACCGGGAAGTTGGTACGATTTTGCTAAAGAAATTTTGAAAATTAAAAATATAGAAAAGGAAATTTATCCTTGTACTAGCGAAGAGTTTCCTCGTCCAGCCAAAAGGCCTCATTATTCAATTCTGGTAAATTCAAAATTAGAGCCATTGCGGGACTGGAGGGATGCTTTAAGAGATTATTTAACCAATGATGATATAGATTTATAAATTAATTTTTAAAGAATGAAAGGAGTAATTTTAGCCGGGGGGCTAGGAACAAGAATGTATCCAGTTACTAAAGTAACTAATAAACATCTTTTACCGGTTTATAACAAGCCGATGATTTATTATCCTTTGGAGAAACTTATTGAGGCAGGAATTACTAATATTATGATTATCTCTGGACCAGAACATGCTGGGCATTTTCTTAACCTTTTAGGTTCAGGCAAAAATTTTAAAGCCCATTTTTCTTATGAAATTCAAGAAGAGCCGGGTGGCATTGCCCAGGCTCTTGGTTTAGCTGAAGATTTTTCCGACCACGAGAAGATTGTTGTTATTTTAGGAGATAATATCTTTGAAGATAGTATTAAAGAAGCAGTTGAAAGATTTAAAAGTCAGACAAAGGGAGCAAGGATATTTTTGAAAGAAGTAAAAGATGCTTGCCGTTTCGGTGTAGCAGAAATTAAAGGTGATAAGATTGTTGGAATTGAGGAAAAGCCAAAAAGACCTAAAAGTAATTTGGCAGTAACTGGTCTTTATATGTATGATTCGCAGGTTTGGGATATTATTAAGACATTAAAACCTTCAGAAAGGGGAGAACTAGAAATTACTGATGTGAATAATTTTTATATCAGACAAGGGACAATGGAATATGAAATTCTTAAAGGATGGTGGACAGATGCTGGTACTTTTCCTTCTTGGTTAAGAGCAAATAATTTGATAGCAGAAAAAGTAATGAATGAAGAGGAAAAAGAATTAAGCGCTTTGGATTATAATTAGAATATCTCTCAAATTTATTGAATTTTTATTTTATAAATTCCCTCACCTTCTTGAGGGAATTTTCCTATAAAATAGAGAAAATCTTTTTTATTGGAAATGAAAAAGTCAATTATTTTTTCGCTAGAAATTAGTTTAGTTAAATTTCTTTTATCTCGCCCGTCTAATTCTATAGCATAAATATCTTTTTCAAGATTGAAAATAACATATTTTTCTCTAAAATACCAAATTGCTTTTTTGATTTGCTTGCTATAGCGAGAGATAACTTCTTTAGAATATGGTTTTTTTTCTTTTTCGGGTATAAGGGTAAAAAAACCTATTTCAAAACCATCTTGGTAAAGAATTTTTTTCTTGTCTTTTGACCATTGGATTTCTTGAGCAAAAAATTTTAATAATTCAACTTTGCTTCTATCTCTTTCTCGAGGATTGATAATTCTAATTGTTTTTGTTTTTTTATCAAAGATATTAAGATAATCACTCTCTGGATAGATAAAAGAATAATTCAGAGAAATTGGAAGATAAGCAATTAATTCAGGACTACTTTTTCCATTTGTTTTTTCTCTTTCTAAAAGCACATAGTTTTTAGAAAGGTTTAAAAAATAAACATATCCATTCTTGACTAAAAAATTGAGAATCTTAAGATTTTTGTTCTCTTTTGGAGGGAATTTTTGATAAATAGAAGGAAAATCAATTAACAAAGTTATTTTTTTATTAGTTAAATTAATCTGGTAAATTTTATTATTAAAAAGGAGATAGATTAAATTATCATTTTTGTTGTCCCATTTTAAATAATAGTCAATATTTTTTTGAGGCAGATATTTTTTTATATTTTGTCCCAAAAATTTAAAATTATTTAAGAGAATTTTTTTCTTGTTTAGAGTTAAATTTAAAACAAAGAAGTTATTAGATTGGTCTACAACTAAAACTTTATTAGCCGAAGGGGATACTATTATTTTTTGGATAGGAGAAGTAAATTGAGAGATTAGTTTTTCTTTTTCTGTATTTAAATCTAAGAGTTTGACAAGCCAGTTGTTTCCTTCTTTAACCGTAAAGATTATTTTCTTTTGAGTAGGATTAAAGACCGCTTTTTCAATTTGTCCTTGATAAAGAGAGATGATTTGCGGTTTTTTCAAAAAAAGATTGATATCTTCAGCAAAAGTGACTTTTTCTTTCTCAATTTCTAATTTTTTTATCCAAGGCCAGTAACCTTTCTTTTCTACTTTTACTTCATATTTATCTTTGGTAAGATTGTGAAAGATAGATGGGGTGGTACCAGCCAATTTTCTTAAACCAAGAATATTTTTTATTTTCTCTAAGATTTTTTCAATAAAATTACTTTTTCCTAAAGAACCGTCAAGATAAATGGTCGCATTACTAGGATAAGAATCGATTGAAAGTGCGCCAGTTTTCACAATTCTTCCTGAATGCCAGTCAATGCGATAACCTTGAGCATAATAAATAATTAGGGGAGTAAAAGTAATAAAAATAATAATGAAAAAGATAAGTAAAACTCTTCTTAGTTTTATGTCCATAATTGGTGTTAATATAAAATTATTTATTAAAATTATAACCTTTTCTCGTTTTTATCTCAAGGTGAAATTGCCAGAAAAAATTTTTTAATTTATAATAAAAAGGGTAATTTCCTGTTTCTATGGCTAAATTTATTATTAAAGGAGGAAATTCTCTTTCCGGCAAAGTAGAAATAGGAGGGATGAAAAATGCGGCTACGCCGATTTTAGCCGCTACTCTTTTAACTGATGAGGAATGCATTATTGATAATCTTCCCCGGATTAAAGATGTAGAAAATTTAATCAAAATACTGGAGAATTTGGGTAGTAAAATTGAATGGCTTGGGGAGCATAAATTAAAAATAAAAAATAATCAGATTAGTCCTGTTTCTATAGATAAAGGTTTGGTTCAAAGTATGCGCTCATCTATTCTTCTTTTAGGTCCTCTTCTTTCACGCTTTAAAACAGTAAATATTCCTGAGCCGGGCGGTTGCATCATTGGTAATCGACCAATTGACACTCATCTTTATGCTTTGGCAGAATTAGGAGCAGAGATAGAGAAGAAAGGCAACAATTACCTTCTCAAAGCAGATAAATTAATAGGAAAGAAAATTGTCTTGCCAGAATTTTCTGTTACTGCGACGGAAAATTTAATAATGGCTGCAGTTTTAGCCCAAGGAACAACTGAAATACATTTAGCCGCCGCTGAACCGCATGTTCAAGACCTTTGTCATTTTTTAAATAAGCAAGGAGCAAAAATTCGCGGAATTGGCACCCATACTTTAATAATTGATGGTGTAAAAAAATTGAGAGGAGTAGAACATTCTTTAATTCCTGATTTTATTGAAGCAGGAACTTATGCAGTAGCAGCTATTTTAACTAAAGGGAAGGTAAGAATTGAAAAAATTGTCCCTGAGCATTTAGATATTGTTCTTTTGAAAATGTCTCAGATTGGCGTTAATTTTCAAGTAGGAAAAGATTATTTAGAAGTAGGTGATTCTTTTTCTTTAAAATCCTTTCGTTTACAAACAATGCCCTATCCTGGTTTTCCCACAGATTTACAAGCACCTTTCGGACTTTTGGCTACCCAATGTGAAGGGACAACGCTTATTCAAGAGACACTTTTTGAGGGGCGGTTTGGATATTTAAGAGAATTGATAAAAATGGGGGCTAATGCTATTGTTGCTGACCCTCATCGGGTAATTATCAATGGACCAGTGCCCCTCTATGGAAGAGAAATAAAGAGTTTTGATTTAAGGGCTGGGGCAACGCTTATTATTGCTGGTTTAATTGCTCAAGGTGAGACAATTATTAATGAGGCAGAAATAGTGGATAGGGGATATGAAAAAATAGAAAAAAAGTTGGCTCTTTTAGGCGCGAAAATAGAAAGGGTAGAATAATTTTGACTTTCTTAAAAATAAGAGATAAAATTTTTAAATATGATAAAAGAAAAGAAAAGAAAAAAGATAATTATCTATTTTGCTTTAGTTGTTTTAATTATAGGAAGTTTTTTCCTTGGAGTTTTGGTTGGCCAAAGGAGAAATTATCTTTCTCCAGTAATTGTCGGAAAGAATAGTCCACCCTCTGATTTTTCTTCTAAAATAGATTTTAAAATTTTCTGGGATGCTTGGCGTTTAATAAAGAAAGATTTTTATCAACAGCCAGTTTCTGACAAAGATCTTTTTTACGGAGCAATCTCTGGATTAGTTGAATCTTTAGATGACCCTTATTCTTTATTTCTTGAGCCAAAAACAGCCAAGGAATTTGTAGAGGACCTTTCAGGCAAATTTGAAGGGATTGGCGCAGAAATTGGTATTAGAAAAAAGCAATTAACAATTATTGCTCCTTTGGCTAAAAGTCCGGCAGAAAAAGCAGGCATAAGAGCAGGAGACAAAATTTACGCTATTGATGGCAAGGAAACAAGTGGGATGTCTTTAGAGGAAGCAGTTAGATTGATTCGTGGGAAAAAAGGAACAAAAGTAGTATTAACGATAATGAGAGAAGGATTTGAGGAACCTAAGGACTTTACTATTATTAGAGATGTTATCAAGATTCCCACTGTTCAATGGGAGATGAAAGATAAAAATATTGCTTATATTAAACTTTCCCATTTTGATGAATCAACCTTAAAAGATTTTAAATCAGCAGCAAAAGAAATTCTTCTTCAAAAACCAAAGGGTATAATTTTGGATTTAAGGAACAATCCCGGTGGATTTTTGGGAACAGCCATAGATATTGCCAATTATTGGATTAAAAAGGGAGCAATTGTTCGGGAAAAATCTCCTAAGACAATGACCAGAGTTCATTATGCTCGGAGTTATGCTCCTTTTGCTGATTTTCCTACTGTAGTTTTAGTGAATCAAGGTTCGGCTTCTGCTTCAGAGATTGTTGCTGGTGCTCTTCAAGATTATCAAATTGCTACTATTTTAGGAGAGAAGACATTTGGTAAAGGAACGGTTCAGGAACTTCAATTTTTAGATGATGGGTCAGCAATTAAATTAACAGTGGCTCAATGGTTAACTGCTAATGGCCGGCAGATTAATGAAAAGGGTATCACTCCGGATATTCAAGTTGAAATGACTGAAGAAGATTATGATAATAACCGTGACCCCCAACTCTCAAAGGCATTGGAATTATTAGAAAAAAAATAAATATAAATTTATGAAAGTAATTTTAATTAAAAATGTAGAGCATTTAGGTGAGGAGGGAGAGATTAAAGAGGTAGCTTCTGGCTATGCTCGGAATTATTTAATTCCTCGTAAATTAGCCATTTTAGCCACCCCTCAGGCATTAGCAGAATTGAAGAAAAGGAAAGAAAAAGAGGAAAAGGAAAGACAAAAACTTATGGAAAAAGCAAAGGAATTAAAGAAGAAGTTAAAAGGATTAACAATATCTATAAAGAGCAAAACAACCGAGGAAGGTCATCTTTTTGGCGCTGTGGACCAAAAGATTATCTCTAATAAGTTGAAAGAAATGGGATATGAAATAGAGCCGGAAAAAATAATTTTAGACCATCATCTAAAAGAGATAGGAGAATACCAAGTTACTTTGAATTTATTTGAGGGGGTAGAGGCAAAAATCAAAGTAAAAATAGAAAAAGAATAATTTTATGCCTAGAAAAAAAACTAAAAAAAGAAAGACAAAGTATATTTTTGTGATGGGCGGAGTTCTTTCTGGCTTAGGTAAAGGGGTTGCTACCTCTTCTATTGGCAAAATTTTACAAAGCAAAGGGTATTCAGTTACAGCGATGAAAATTGACCCTTATTTAAATGTTGATGCTGGAACAATGAATCCCACTGAACATGGTGAGGTTTTTGTGACTAAAGATGGTTTAGAGTGTGACCAGGATATTGGTAATTATGAAAGATTTTTAGATTTAGAATTAACCCGAGATAACTATATGACTACTGGCCAGGTTTATTCCACAGTTATTCAGAGAGAAAGAAATTTAGAATATGAAGGTCGTTGCGTAGAGATGATTCCACATATACCTGAAGAGATTATTCGGAGAATAAAAAAACTGGCTCATAAAGAAAAGCCAGATTTTATTTTAATAGAGATAGGTGGTACGGTTGGGGAGTATCAGAATATTATTTATTATGAGGCAGCCCGATTTTTACATTTAGCCGACCCTTCAAGAGTTTTATTTATTTTTCTTTCTTATTTGCCTATTCCAGAAAAAATAGGGGAAATGAAAACAAAGCCAACTCAGATGGCTGTAAAAACATTAAACTCTTTAGGTATTCAGCCAGATTTTCTTCTTTGCCGCGCTGCTGCTCCTTTAGATAAAAAGCGTAAAGAAAAATTGGCAACTTTTTGTAATCTTCAAGAAGAAGATATAATTTCTGCTCCGGACGTAGATTTAATCTATGAGATTCCAGTTAATTTTGAAATGGATGGTTTAGGAGATAAAATTCTAAAGAAGTTTAAATTAAAAGCAAGGAAAGTTAACTTACATTATTGGCGTAGCTTTGTCAAAAAAATAAAACATTTAAAAAGAAGATTGAAGATAGGCATCATTGGAAAATACTTTTCTACAGGAAAATTTATTCTTCCTGACTCTTATATTTCTGTTATTGAAGCAGTTAAGCATGCTTCTTGGTATTATAATTATCAACCTCAATTAATCTGGTTAAACTCAGAAGAGTTTGAAAAGTATCCTCGAAAACTTAAACAATTAAAAGAACTGGACGCTATTATTATCCCCGGTGGTTTTGGTAAAAGAGGGGTTGAAGGTAAAATCCAAAGTATTGAGTATGCGCGAAAGCATAAAATTCCTTTTTTAGGTCTTTGTTATGGAATGCAATTGGCTGTAATAGAATTTGCCCGGAATGTGGCTAAATTAAATGGGGCTAACTCTACGGAAATAGATCCCCGAACAAAATATCCAGTCATTGATATTTTGCCTGAACAAAAAGAAAAATTAAAAAATAAAGATTATGGTGGGAGTATGCGTTTAGGCGATTATCCTTGTTATTTGGTACCCAAAACAAAATCCTATGAATTGTATGGCCGCAAAAAGATAGTTAAAGAAAGGCATCGCCATCGTTATGAATTTAATAATTTTTTCCGCGATGAATTAGAAAAAGCAGGTTTAATAATTGCTGGGAAGTGTCCTCAAGGTGATTTAGTAGAAATTATTGAATTAAAAAATCACCCTTATTTTGTTGCCTGTCAATTTCATCCTGAGTTTAAGTCAAGACCATTAAATCCTCATCCTTTATTTAAAGGTCTAATCAAGGCAGCTGTTAGTTTTAAGCATTCTAAAAATGCCTGAAGATAAAAAATTAAGTGAAGAGGTTGAAGGAAGATTAAAACTTGCTTACTGGTTGGCTCAACATAAAAAGAAAATCAAGACAGGTTTAATAATTTCGCTATTAATTATTGACATTTTTCTGATTGCTTTTGGTGGGAGTGGAATGATTAGTTATTTTTTAAGCAAAAAGAAAATCGATAAAGCTATAGAAGGAACAATTACTAATTTACCTGATTTTCAAAAATGGCGAGAAAAAAATAAAGTTCTTCCCTTGAGGATTTTAGTTCAAAAAGGCGTTTTCTCTAAAAAGAATACATATGACTTTATTGCTTTAATAGAAAATCCCAATCAAAGATGGGCTTCTCCTTCTTTTAGATATCGTTTTATCTGGGATAGCGGGATAACTCCTTGGCGAGAGTCCTTTATCTTACCTGCAGAAAAAAAGTATCTTTTGATATTAAATCAAAAATCTAATCGCCCTCCCCTGAGCGTTCAGTTACAAATTCAAGATATAGATTGGGAATTAACCTATCGGACCAAAAGATTAAGTCCTTTTTCTAAAGAAGATTTCAAAATTCTTCAAACAAAATTCATTCCTCAGAAAAAGAAAACCTTGAATAGATTAATATTCAAAGTTAAGAACGAATCTGCTTATAATTTTTGGGAAGTTCCTTTTACAATTGTTCTTTATCAAGGGAAGAAGATAGTTGGAGGAAATTACACAGTTATAAAAGAATTTTTATCTCAGGAGACAAGAGAGGTAGAGTTGGCTTGGCGGGGAAGTATTCCCTATGTCTCCAAAATAGAGATTGAACCAGAAATTAATGTTTTTAAAGAAGATATTTTTATGCCCGTTGTCCCTCGTTCAATGATAAAGGAAAAGAAAACTACTCAATGATTAAAAAAATTTCTTTTAAAAATTTTGATTGGCTTCTTTTTGTTTCTCTTATTCTTTTAACTTTTTTAGGGTTAATTATTCAGTATAGTTTAAATTTAGATAATCCTTTCTCCGAGCAATCTACTTTTAGAAGACAGATTTTTTTTAGTTTGGTGGGTGTATTTTTGTTTTTTTTTACTGCTTTCATTGATTATCGATTTTTCAAGAAAATTACCTGGTTACTTTATTTTTTCTTAATTGTTTTATTAGTATTAGTTCTTTTTTTCGGCAAGACATATCGGGGTATTCGAGGTTGGCTTTTTGGCTTTCAGGTTTCTGAGTTTGCTAAGTTAGTTTTGATTTTGGTTTTAGCCCGTTTTTTTTCTCATCAAGGGGAGCGCCTCCTTAATTTTAAAAAATCTTTGCTTAGTGGATTAATTGTTTTTCTGCCTGTTTTTTTAATTTTTAAACAACCGGATTTTGGTTCTGGATTTATTTTAATAATTTTATGGCTTTTTCTCCTTTTTTTAGTTGATAAACGTTTAATAAATTTTGGAAAATTGGTTTTAATTTTGTCTTTAATTTTAGTTTCGGCCTGGTTTCTTTTTTTAAAGGATTATCAAAAAGAGCGAATTTTGACTTTTATAAATCCTCGCCGCGATCCTTTTGGCAGTGGTTATCAAATTACTCAGTCTATTATAGCCGTTGGTTCAGGAAGATTTTTAGGAAAAGGGTTTGGCTTGGGTCCTCAAAGTCAGTTAAGGTTTTTGCCAGAAACTAAAACAGATTTTGTTTTTAGCGTTTTGGCTGAGGAATGGGGATTTTTATTTGCTTCTTTGGTTTTGGTTTTATATTTTATTCTTTTCTGGCGCTTTTTTCGTATTCTAAAATCTACTTATGATGACTACGGAATCCTCTTAATTTCAGGAATTTCTTTAATGATTTTTATTCAAGTTTTTATAAACATAGGAATGAATATTGGCCTTGCTCCAGTCGCCGGGATTCCTCTTCCTTTTCTAAGTTATGGGGGTAGTTCTTTATTGATAAATTTCTTTCTTTTAGGTCTGGCTGAAAGCTTAGCCATTCATCAAATTAGAACTGTCTCTTGACGGATAAAAACTTTTCAGTTATTTTATAGTTATCTTGTAATTAAATAATGATATATGGTAGAACTAAAAGCAAAAATTAGAAAATTAAAAGGGAAAAAAGTGCGAAGGTTAAGAGAGAAGGGAATTCTTCCGGCCGTTGTTTATGGTCATAATATTCCTTCAAAAATGATTAAGGTCTCCTATAATGACTTTCAAAAAGTTTTAGAAAAAACAGGAGAGAGCACTTTAATAGATTTAAAAATCGACCAAGAGAAACCAGTAAGTGTTTTAATTCAAGATGTTCAATTAGACCCAGTCAAGGATAAAATTATTCATGTAGATTTTTATCAGGTGAAAAAAGGAGAAAAGATTGAAACAGAGATTGAATTGAATTTCGTTGGCGAATCTAAAGCAGTTAAGGAATTAAATGGAACCTTAGTCAAAGTAATGGATAAAATTCCGGTAAGATGTTTACCAAAAGATTTAATTCAGGAATTAGATGTAGATATCTCTTCTTTAAATACATTTGATGATGTTATTAGGGTTGCTGACTTATCATTTCCTCCGGGAATAGAAGTTTTGGTAGATAGCGAAGAGACAGTTGCTTCAGTTAGTCCTCCAGAGAAAGAAGAAGAAGAGAAAGTTGGAGAAGAAAAGTTAGAAGAAGAAAAGGTAAGTAAAGAAGAGGAGCAAAAGGAGGAGAAAGAAAGTAAAGAGGAAAAAGAAGGCAAAGATGAGAAAAAAGAATAGAAAATCATTTAAGAATTCTCTTTATAAAAAAAGATTATTCTTTTATTGGTTAGGACTATTTTTAGTTGCCCTTTTAACTGGATTACTAGTTATTTTCCAAAATCTCTCCTTAAAGAAATATAGTCAATTGTTTGAAAATACAAAATGGTCTTTTTTAGAAAGGGCAAAATATCCTCGTCGTCTTGACGGGGTTTTTCTTTTCTCTAAAAAGTTAACCAACCTTTGGCCTGTAGCCGTAATGATTGATAATCAAACAGAAGCACGGCCGCCAGTTGGTTTAAGTAAAGCAAGTTTAGTTATCGAAAGTTTAACTGAGGGAAGGATTACTCGCTTTTTAGCAATTTTTGATTCAGGAGAAAAAGTTGAAAAGATTGGTCCGGTGCGTTCAGCCCGTCCTTATTTTTTAGAATGGGCTGAAGAATTTAAAGCACTATTTATTCATTCTGGAGGTAGCCCTATGGCTTTAAAAGGATTAAGTCAAAGAAAATATGATGTTTATGATGTGAATGAATTTTACTGGGGTAAGTATTTTTGGCGAGATAATAAAAGAAAAAGACCCCATAATTTATTTATTACTTCATCTTTTTGGCCTAAAATTTTTCAGATTAAAAAGATTGATAATAAAATTCCTTCTTATCGCCCTTGGAAATTCAAAAGAGATATCAGTTATAACTTAAGAAAAGAAAGAAAGCAAATTATTAAAATAAACTATCAATCTCCTGATTATTTTGTAGAATGGCATTATCAACCATTGAAAAATAATTATCTTCGTTATCAAGCAGGAAAAGAACATTTAGATGAAAATGGTCAAACTTTGACGGCTAAGAACTTGGTTGTCCAATATGTAAAAATGCGCCTTATTGATGAAATTGGTCGGAGGGAAATAATAACTCAAGGCACTGGCCGGGCAGATATATTTTTGGATGGAAAAAGAATAGAAGGTAAATGGGAAAAAAGAGGTAAATTAAAAAGAACCCTCTTCTTTAATGAAAAGGGAGAAGAAATTAGATTTAATCGAGGGACAACTTGGATAGAAATAGTCCCTTTTAACTCTTCAATAGTGAGTTATCAAGAGTAATTTTAACCACTCTTTCTCTTTGATGATAATCTTTTATTATTTCTGTTTTTGCTAAAGGAAAATTTTTTTTAATTATTTCTTTGATTTTTCTTTTTTGAAGGGGGTCAATTTCTAAAAAAATTTTTTTGATTAACTTTTCAAATTTTAATTCCTTAATCTGTTTCAGCAATTCTTTATAATAGAATAATCCATCTTCTCCTCCTAAAAGGGCTGATTTTGGCTCATATTTTTTTATTTCCAATGATGTCTTTTTATATTGATTAGGTGTTAGATAAGGTAAATTTGCGCCAAGAAAAACTAAAGGAGACAATTTTGCGTTTTTTAGAGGTAAAAGAAGATTTCCTCTAAAGAAAGATACCCTGTTTTCAAGATTATGTTCTTGAGCGTTTTTTTTAGCAATTCTTAAAGCAGAAGGAGAAATATCTAAAGCAATGGCTCTTATCTGAGGAATGGTTTTTAGGATACTTACAAACAAACAACCCGAACCAGTTCCTACATCTAAAAAAGTCAATTTTCTTAAATTTTCTTTTTTTACTTTTTTAATCTCTTTAATTATTTTCTCGGCTAAAATTTCTGTTTCTGGTCGAGGGATAAAAACATTTTTGTCTAAATAGATTTTTTCGCCAAAAAACTCTTGTGACCGGATTAAATAAGCTAGCGGATAGTGTTTATTTCTTTTGTTTATTAAATTTTTTAATTTTCTTTCTTCTTCTTTTGAAAGTTCTTTATTTGGATAAGTAAAGAGAAAATGACGGGGTTTATTGAGGAGATAACTTAAAATAACTTCTGCTTCATAAGGAGCAAAAGTTATTTTTTTTAATTTTTTTTCTGACCAAATAAGTGCTTCTTTGATTTTCATTCTTTAATCATTTTATTTTCTTCCTCTTTAAGCGAGGTAATAATTTCTTCTAATTCTCCATCCAAGATATTAGAGATATTATGCCAAGATTTCTTAATTCTATGGTCAGTTACTCTATCTTGGGGAAAATTATAAGTGCGGATTTTTTCTGTTCTTTCGCCACGACCAATTTGTTCTTTTCTTTTTTGAGAGATTTCTTTATCTCTTTTTTCTTTTTCTAAAGCAAAAAGACGAGACCTTAAAATTTCCAGCGCTTTCTCTTTATTTTGGATTTGAGAACGGGTTGACTGGCAGGTAACTACAATATTTGTTGGGAGATGAGTTATCCTTACTCCTGAATAAGTTGTCTGGACGCCTTGTCCACCAGGTCCTGAAGAAAGAAAAGTATCAATTCTGATATCTTCAGGATTGATTTTTATATCAATTTTTTCTGCCTTAGGTAGAACAGCCACTGTTGCTGTAGAGGTGTGAATTCGACCTGATTTTTCTGTTTCCGGAATTCTTTGAACACGGTGGACACCGCTTTCATATTTAAGATTTTCGTAGACATTTTTTCCTTTTATTTCTAAAATTGCTTCCTTTACCCCTCCTAATTCACTTCGATTAATATCTAAAAGGTTTAATTGCCATCCTTTTTTTTCAGCGTATTTTGAGTACATCCTTAAAAGGTCGGCAGCAAACAATTCTGCTTCATCTCCACCAACGCCGGCTCTTATTTCCATTATGATATCTTTTGCTTCAAATTCGTCTTTTGGTCGGAGAAGTTCTTTGATTTTCTCTTCTAAATCATTTTTTTCTTTTTTTAGTTTCTCTATATCTTCTTTGGCTATTTTTCTTAATTCTTCATTTTTTTCTTCCTCAATAAGTTTTTGGGTATTTTTTAATTGTTTATCTATTTTTTTTAATTTTTCTAATTCTTGGATAATTTTTTTTAATTCATTATATCTTTTGCTTAACTCCTTCATTTTCTTAGCAGATGAGAAAATTTTTGGATTTTGGAAATCCTTTTCAATTTTCTTTATTTCTTCTTGAAACTGAGATAGTTTTTCTAACATTTTTTTGGAATAAAAAACTTTCTCCATCAAGGAAGAAAGTTTTTATTAATTATTTTTTTTCTTTTTTCTTTTTCGCTCTTTTAGCTCTTTTTTCTTTTTTACTTTTTATTCCTTTTCTTTTTTTAGCAACTTTTTCTCCTTTTTCTAAAATTTTCTTGAATCTTTCTACCCGGCCAGTAGTATCTAAAAGTTTTTCTTTTCCAGTAAAGAAGGGATGGCAATGAGAGCATACCTCTACTTTCATCTCTTTGACCGTTGAGCCAACAGTAAAAATATGGCCGCAAGCGCAGATAATTTTGGCTTTTTCATAATAAGTTGGTTTTTCTTTTTTAGGCATAATAATTAATTATTTTCTTCAATAATCTATCATTTTATTAAAAATTAAGCAAGGGCTTGTACTAGTTTTGTCAGGGTGCTTTGTCAGGGTGCGACCTTGACAAATTGTCAGGGTCGCACCCTGACTTGTATTTATACAATTAATTGTATAATTAATTATACAATTAATTATACAATTTTTACTCGCCCCTTGCTCTTTATTTTTTATCGTGTTATTATAGAGTATAAATTATTAATAAGTTAACCAAAAATTCCTATGCCTAAAATTCCCACTCTTGTCGAACTTCTGGAAGCAGGGGTTCATTTTGGACATCAGCCATCTAAAGGACATCCTAAAATGAAGCCATTTGTTTATTCAATAAGTAATGGTGTCCAAATTATTGATTTAGAAAAAACAGTTGATTATCTAAAAAGAGCCCTTGATTTTATAAAAGAAGAAGTAAGTCAGGGGAAAACCATTCTTTTTTTAGGAACTAAATATCAGGCAAGAAAGATTATTCAGGAAATAGCCCAAGAGGTTGGTATGCCTTTTATCACTGAGAAATGGGTAGGTGGAATGATTACTAATTTTCCTGAAATTCATAAAAGAATAAGGAAATTAAGAGATTGGCAGGAAAAGCAAAAAAGAGGGGAGTTTAATAAATACACTAAAGGAGAGCAAATGAAAATTAAGAAAGAGATTGATAAATTAGAAAAAATTTTCGGTGGGGTCAGAGATTTAGATAAATTGCCAGATATACTATTTGTAGTTGATGTTAAAAGAGAATTGACTGCAGTTAAAGAGGCAAGAAAAGCAGGAATTCCTATTGTTGCTATTGTTGATACCAATGTCAATCCTCAAAGAGTTAATTATATTATTCCAGCCAATGATGATGGAATAAAATCAATTAGATTAATTTTGGGATTAGTAAAAGAAGCCATAAAGGAGGGTTTAGAAGAGAAAAAAGGAGAAGAAAAAGAGAAAGAAAAAGAAGAAAAAGAGAAAAAAGGAGAAGGAGTAAAGGAAGATAAAAAAAAGAAGATAAATAAGAAATAATTTTTTAAATTTAATTAAAGAAAAATTATTATGGACATAGACATCAAGATTATCCAAAAATTACGTCAAGAAACCGGAGCAGGAATGCTTGATTGTCAAAAAGCATTACAAGAGAGTAAGGGCGATTTAGAAGAAGCAAAAAGAATTTTAAGAAAAAAAGGAAAGAAAATTGCTAATCAAAAAGAAAACCGGGAAACAAGAGCAGGATTGATAGAGGCATATATCCATGCTGGAGGCAAGGTAGGAGCAATGATAGAACTGACCTGTGAGACAGATTTTGTTGCTCGGAATGAGGAGTTTAAAAATTTGGCTCATGATTTAGCAATGCAGGTTGCAGCAACTAATCCGCTTTACTTGACGCCAGAAGACATTCCTGAGGAAGTATTAGAAAAAGAAAAGGAAATTATCAAGGACCAACTACCCGATGATAAGAAAAAGCCGGAAATTATTGATAAAATTATTCAAGGAAAATTAGATAAATATTTTTCTGAGGTTTGTTTATTAAAACAACCCTTTATTAAAGATGATAAACTGATCATAGAAGATTTAATAGCTAATAAAATAGCTAAAATCGGAGAAAATATAAAAATAAAAAGATTTGTTCGTTTTAGTTTATCATAAAATCGCTGGACGATTTTTTTATGAATTTTGTTGAAGTAAAATTTAGTCCCTGGGACAAAATTTATTTATTTAATCCAAAAAATTTTCTTTTGGCGCCGGGAGACAAAGTAGTTGCTAAAACAGCCTTTGGTTCGATTGAAATAGGCACGGTAATAAGGGTCCGAGATTTAGAAGAAAAAGAATTAAAAAAAACTATTGAAGCAGAAGGTAAGATAGAGTCAATTATTAGAAAAGTAAATCTTTCTGACTGGGAAAAGTGGCGAAAGATTAACCAGAAAAGAGGAGAAGTAATGGAATTTTGTCAGAAACTAATTAAAAAACACCAACTTCCAATGAAATTGGTTGATGTTCGTTTTTCCCTTGATGGGAGTAAACTCGTTTACGCCTTTATTGCTAAAGGCAGGGTTGATTTTCGGGAATTAGTTAAGGATTTAACTCATCATTTCCAGAAGTCGGTCAGATTACAACAGATTAATGTTCGCGAAGAAGCAAAACTTATCGGCGCTATTGGTCCTTGTGGCAGAGAGTTGTGTTGTCGGAAGTTTTTAAAGGAGCCGGGAAATATTAGTTTAGAGAAAGCCCAACATCAGCAGATAATCAATTGGGGTCCTGAGAGATTAACTGGCATTTGTGGCCGATTGAAGTGTTGTTTGGCTTTTGAGGATGAACTTTATCAAGAATTAGCCAAAAATATGCCTCCTCTTGGTTCTAAAATTAAAACGAATCAGGGAGAAGGCGAGGTGGTTGATTGGCATATTTTGAAACAGACAGTGGAGGTTAGAATAGATGAAGATACAATCGTGGAGGTACCCCTTAAAAATAAAAAGTTAACTAAATAAAACGCCTATGAATCAATTTATTGAAGAGTTAAGGCCAGAATATGAAAAAGTTATTGCTCATTTAAAAGAAGAATTAGCCAGTTTAAGAACTGGCCGAGCCCATCCTTCTTTAGTGGAAAATATTGTTATAGAGGCCTATGGAGCAAAGGTTCCTCTTAAGCGTTTAGCCTCTTTAACTGTGGCTGATGCTAAAACAATCATTGTCCAGCCCTGGGATAATAATTTGATGGTTGAAATTGAAAAAGCAATTTCTCAGTCAGATAAAGGTTTAAGTGTTTATCCAGATAAAAATATTCTTCGGCTGGTTTTACCTGCTCTAAGCGAGGAGACCAGAAAAAAGATAGTGAAAGTCCTTCATGAAATTCTTGAAAGAGCCAGAATTGCTTTAAGGGAAATCAGAGATAAAAAGCGGGAAAAGATTTTTTCAATGTTTAAAAATAAAGAAATAACTGAGGATGATAAATTTCGGCAGTTAGAGGATTTAGATAAATTAACCTCTGAATATACGAAAAAAATCAAAGAGATTGGTGAAAACAAGGAAAAGGAAATAATGACTGTCTAAAAAAGTAATTAAAATCGCTCTCCTTGCTAAAGAGAGCGATTGCTTCATTTAGATTTTTTGCTTGGTTCTGAGGGAGAAGGAATTGCTCTCATTTTTTCTAAATCAGCAAGAGAAAAGGAAATAATTCTACCTTGTGGGTCTTTAGCAAGAAAACGAATGAAAAAGAGGTAATTGCTTAACTGACTATCTTTTTCTTGGGCATTGATTTCGCCGGTGAGAACATAAATCTTTCCGTCTTTATTTACTTTCAGGCCTTTAAAAATTTCAAAAAAGGGCATTTTTCCCTCCAGTTAAGTTATTTTAATTAAAGCATAAATATTAGAAAAAGAAAAGAGTAGACCTATGTTATTTTTTAAGAAAATTTCAACCAATCCTGACAAAAAGGTTTTAAAAAAACTTCAGCCAATAGTTAATAAGATAAATGAACTCGAAAAGAAATTCGAGAATTTTAGTAATGAAGAAATTAGAAATAAAACTGAAGAACTGAAGAATTTGTTAAAGCAAGGTAAAACTTTAGATGATATTTTACCAGAAGCATTTGCCTTGGTGAGAGAGGCAGCAAAAAGAACTTTAGGCCAGAGGCATTATGATGTTCAGTTGATGGGTGGCATTGTTCTTCATCAAGGTAAAATAGCAGAAATGAAAACAGGGGAGGGAAAAACTTTAGCAGCAACTTTGCCTGCTTTTTTAAATGCTTTAAACGGTAAAGGAGTTCATATTGTTACTGTTAACGACTATTTAGCTAAGAGAGATACAGTTTGGATGGGCCAGATTTATCATTTTTTAGGATTAAAAGTCGGCTGTATTCAACACGACCAGGCATTTATTTATGACCCAACCTATATAAAAGAAAAAAAAGAAGAAGTTGATTTAGATAAAGAAAGAGATGAATTGGGAAGCTTTAAAGTAGTAGAAGAGTTTTTGCGTCCGGTTTCTCGAAAGGAAGCGTATTTGGCTGATATTACTTACGGAACGAATAATGAATTTGGTTTTGATTACCTTCGCGACAATATGGTTTATAGTTTAGAACAGAAAGTCCAGCGCGGTCTTCATTATGCTATTATTGACGAGGTGGATTCTATTCTTATTGACGAAGCGCGGACTCCTTTAATTATTTCAGCACCAGCCGAGGAATCAACAGAAAAGTATTATCAATTTGCCCGTTTAGTTGAGCGGCTAAAAGAAGGAGAGGATTATAATATTGACGAGAAAATGAGAACAGCCACCTTGACTGAAGAAGGAATTGCCAAAATAGAAAAGTGGTTAGGAATAGAAAACATCTATACTCAAGGAGGAGTTGGCTTGGTGCATCATTTAGAACAGGCATTGCGGGCTAAAGCACTTTTTAAAAAAGACCGCGACTATGTAGTTAAAGACGGAGAAGTAATCATAGTTGATGAATTTACCGGTCGTTTGATGTTTGGTCGTCGTTATTCAGAGGGACTTCATCAGGCTATTGAGGCAAAAGAAGGGGTGAAAATTAAAAGAGAAAGTATTACTTTAGCCACAATAAGTTTTCAAAATTATTTTCGGATGTATAAAAAAATAGCCGGAATGACTGGGACAGCGGCTACTTCTGCTGAAGAATTTTTTAAGGTTTATAATTTAGAGGTAGTTGTTATTCCTACTAATAAGCCGCTGATTAGAAAGTCCTTACCTGACCGGATTTATCGGACTGAGAGAGGGAAGTTTAAAGCCGTGGTTGAAGAGATAAAACGCCTCCATAAAATTGGACGGCCGGTTTTAGTAGGAACCATTTCCATTGAAAAAAACGAACTTTTGGGGGAAATGTTAGCAAGAGAAGGAATTCCTTTTAATCTTTTGAATGCTAAGAATCACCAAAAAGAAGCAGAAATTATTGCTCAAGCAGGTAGATTAGGGGCAGTAACTATTGCCACTAATATGGCTGGGCGTGGAGTTGATATTATTTTAGGAGGCAACCCACCTGATCCAGAAGAACAAAAAAAAGTAAAAGAATTAGGCGGCCTTCATGTTATTGGTACAGAAAGACACGAGGCAAGAAGGATAGATAATCAGTTAAGGGGAAGGGCTGGGCGTCAAGGAGATCCCGGCTCATCTCAATTTTATGTTTCTTTAGAAGATGATTTGATGAGAGTTTTTGGTTCAGAAAAGATAAAAAGATTAATGGAGGTCTTGAAAATTCCAGAGGATACGCCTATAGAAAATAAAATGGTCAGCCGTGCCTTAGATTCTGCTCAAGCTAAAGTAGAAGGTTATAATTTTGATTTAAGAAAGCATTTATTAGAATATGACGATGTAATGAACAAGCAGCGTCAAGTTATTTATCAAAAAAGAAATGAGATTTTAGAGGCAGATTATAAAGAAAAGAATCATCTGACTCCGGACAAGACCAATAAAGAAAGAATTTTAGAAATGGTCGGAAATCAAATAAAAAGAATTGTCAAATTTCACTTTCGGGCAGAGGATAAAAGCGAGGAAAATTTAAAGAAGGTTTATGAAGCCGTAGAGAAAATTTTTCCTCTTTCTGAGGAATTAAAATTAGACCTATCTACTTTAAAAAACAAAGTAAAAGTTCAAGAGAAAAATTTGTCTAACGAAGATTATATTATTTCTTATTTAGACGATTTAGCCAAAGAATTTTATCAAAAATTAGAAGAGGAAATAAAAAATCCTGATTTAATGAGAGAGATAGAGAAATCAATTCTTTTGCAGGCGATTGATAATCTATGGATTGAGCATTTGGAAGCGATGGAAATGTTAAAAGAAGGGATTGGTTTAAGGGGCTATGGTCAACGCGATCCTTTAGTTGAATATAAAAGAGAATCATTAAGAATGTTTAATCAATTATTAGAAGCAATCGAAGCCCAAGTTTCTTCAGCCATTTATAAAATTGGAGTAGCTAAAGAGATTGCTCCAAGAGCGATTGATAAAGATAAGTTAGAATTTGTTGCTCCAGCGAAAACAATGGAAAAGAAAAAAGGTCCAGTTTTTGCTCCAACTTCTCCTTCTGATAGTTATGGAAAGAAGGTAGATAAAGCAGTTCTTCAAGCTAATGATGGCATACCTGTGAAATTTAGATATAAAGATGGCAGAAAAATAAGTCGGAATGACCCTTGCCCTTGTGGTTCAGGAAAGAAGTATAAAGATTGTTGTTATCCAAAATACGGAAGATAATTTAATTTAAAAATTAATTAAATGTTCTTTAAATTTAAATTTCAAAAAGGAGGGGAAAATTGCCTAAGAAAGTTTTGCCGACAGAGGAGCAGTTTCTCTTTATCAAAGAGTTCTTAGAAGCAGGAGGCTTTGAAGAGATAAGTGAAGAAGAGTTCCGTCGTAATTTTCGTCGTCTTGGTTTGAAAGCGCCTCGTCCAAGAAAGGGAAGAGAAACAGGTTTTAAATTTTCGGAAAATGGCTTGACTGTGGTTGTTTGGACTACTTGGTTAAAGAAAGAAAAAAGAGCCAGAGAAAGTGATGCTGCTTGGGTGATTATTGTGGAAGATGAACAAATTGTTTATTCTTCTCATCCAATTCATCGAACAAAATATTTTATCCTCAATCTTCTTCTTCAGGCGATTATTGCTCAGACCCGCGTTATTCATCGGCCGCGCTGTCCAGAATGTGGAGAATGGATGAAAATTGTTCATGGAAAAGGTATTAAGTCCTGCTATTGGCAGTGTCCTTATTCTGATAGGCATCTTAGTGGAAAGAAAATTCGCAAGGATTGGGATTTTGCTTTGACAGAAACAATGAAGAAGTACTTAAATAGGATAAGGAGAAAAAGGGCTTATTATCGGAGGAAAAGACGGAAGCAAGGCAAACCTGTTCCTCAGGCGATTTTTACTCGCCGTCCTTGGCAGAGAAATTCTGCTAGGGCGCGATCCTCTTAGTAGGGTGCTTCGTTGGGGTGCGACCTTTTGGTAGGGTGCGACCCTCTAGAGGGTCGCACCCCAAAAAGAAAGCAGGGCTTTTAGCCCTGCTTTTTAGACCCTGACTGTTGACCTTTTTGAAATATGACTTTATAATATCTCCATAAAATAATTTTTTTATTTTATGAGTAAAGGAAGAAAAATTTGGCTGTCTCTTTTAGCGATTATTATTTTGGCTATTTTTTGTTTAATGGTTGATTTGCCTAAACTGCCTTGGGATAAGGCATTTTTTAATTGGTTCTCTCGGCAAAAAATTCATTTAGGTCTGGATTTACAAGGCGGAACCCATTTGGTTTATCAGGCAGATGTTTCTAAAATACCGGTTAAGGATAGGGCTTCAGCGATTGAAGGAGTAAGAGATGTTATTGAAAGAAGGGTTAATGCTTTTGGTGTTTCTGAACCAATTGTTCAAACAGATAAAGTTGGCAATCAATGGAGGTTGATTGTAGAATTACCCGGAATAAAAGATGTAAACCAAGCAATTAAAATGATTGGCGAAACGCCACTTTTGGAATTTAAAGAGCAAAACCCTAATCCTCAACCAAAATTGACTCCCCAAGAGAAGGAAGAAATGGAAAAATATAATCAAGAGGCAAAGAAAAGAGCAGAGAATGTTTTAAAAGAAGCATTAACACCGGGAAGCAAGTTTGAGGAATTAGCCAAAAAATATTCTGAAGATGAAGCGAATAGAGATAAAGGAGGGGATTTAGGTTGGTTTGGTCGGGGGAAGATGGTGAAAGAGTTTGAGGAAGCTGTTTTTGACAAAATGAAAAAAGGTGAAGTTTATCCCAAATTAGTTAAAACCGTTTTTGGATATCATATTATTAAGAAAATAGATGAGCGGGAAAAGGAAGAAAATGGGAAAAAGGTAAAAGAAGTAAAGGCCTCTCATATTTTAATAAAAACTAAATCTGAAGCGGACTATTTAAAACAAAAGGACCTTTGGAAATATACTGGTTTAACTGGTAAGCAGTTAAAAAGAGCCCAAGTTGAGTTTGACCAAACTACTGGTGAGCCAAGAGTTGCTTTAGAGTTTAATAAGGAGGGTAAAAAGCTTTTTGCTGAAATTACCGAAAGGAATGTGGGCAAACCAGTAGCAATTTTTTTAGACGGCTCACCAATTAGTATTCCTATAGTCAAGGAAAAAATTAGCGGAGGTAAGGCAGTTATTACAGGAAAGTTTGATTTAAAAGAAGCAAAGAAATTGGCTCAACGGCTCCAAGAAGGTGCCTTGCCAGTGCCGATAAAATTAATTAGCCAACAGACGATTGGACCTACTTTAGGAAAAATTTCTTTAAAGAAAAGTTTAACCGCTGGTTTATTTGGCCTTCTTTTGATTGCTCTTTTTATGATTATCTATTATCGCCTACCAGGCCTGTTAGCGGTAATAGCCCTTTGTCTATATGGAGGAATTTCTTTAGCCATATTTAAGCTAATTCCGGTAACTCTTACTTTAGCCGGAGTTGCTGGTTTTATTTTGTCCATTGGTATGGCGGTTGATGCTAATGTGCTTATTTTTGAGAGATTTAAAGAAGAAAAAAAGTGGGGACGCTCTTTAGATGAAGCTATTGAACAAGGGTTTAAAAGGGCTTGGCCATCTATTCGTGATGGTAATGTTTCTACTTTAATTACTTGTTTTATTCTTTATTATTTTGGCACTTCTTTAATTAGGGGATTTGGTTTGACTTTGGGTATTGGCGTTTTGATTAGTATGTTTTCAGCGATTGTGGTAACGCGTACTTTTATTCGTTTGGTCAGCCGCTGGTCATTTTTAAGAAAATCAAATTGGCTTTGGGGCGTGAAAAAAATTAAAGTTATTGAAAATAAATAGTTATGTTAAAAATTATTCAACATCGAAAAATTTGGTTTATTATCTCCGGGTCTCTTTGTTTATTAAGTATTTTGAGTTTAATTTTTTGGGGTTTAAAGCCGGCAATTGATTTTACCGGAGGAACTTTAATGGAAATTGAGTTTTCTCAGATTCCTCGTCCAACAGTGAATGAGATTAAAGAGGCGCTTTCTCCTTTGAATTTAGGCGATTTAAGGATTCAATATTTCGGTGATAAAGGAGTTCTTTTTAGGTTAAAAAATATAGACGAAGATACTCATCAGAAGATACTTAAATCATTAGAAGATAAATTTGGTTCAAAAGATAAGAAAGTTATTGAAGAAAAAAGATTTGAATCAATTGGGCCGATTATTGGAAAAGAACTAAGCAACAAGGCAAAGTGGTCAATTACCTTAGTCGTGATAATGATTATCGTTTATGTTGCTTGGGCTTTTCGCCGTGTTTCCAAGCCAGTTTCTTCTTGGAAATACGGTTTAGCCGCTATTGCTGCTTTAGTTCATGATATTTTGATTACTACTGGTATATTTTCTGTTTTAGGGCATTTTTTAAATGTAGAGATAGATATTCTTTTCATTACTGCTCTTTTAACTATTTTAGGTTATTCGGTTAATGATACGATTGTTGTTTTTGACCGAACTAGAGAAAATTTACATCGTCATCCTGAGGAAGGATTTGATGAAGTAGTTAATCGGAGTGTTAACGAGACCATTGTCCGTTCAATCAATACTTCTTTGACCACTCTTTTTGTTCTTCTTTCCGTTTTCTTCTTAGGAGGAAGAACAATTAGATATTTTGTTCTGGCTCTAATTTTCGGGGTAATTTTTGGTACATATTCTTCTATTTTTATTGCCAGTCCTCTTTTAGTTACCTGGGAAAAACTTAGAAGAAAGAAACAATTTAAGAGATGATTTTTAATAAAAAAATTATTTTCAGGCCTTGTAGGGCATTTTTTATTTAAAAAATGATATAATAATAAAGAGAATATTCTAAAATTAATTTAAAAGAAATGTTTAAAATTAAAAAAATAGACGCCCTGGAGATATTGGACTCCCGGGGCGAGCCAACAGTGGAAGTAATCGTCTATTCTAAGGATAAAAGAGCCCGTGCTTGTGTTCCTTCTGGCGCTTCAAAGGGTGTTTATGAGGCAAAAGAGATTAGAGATGGAAATAAAAAAAGATACCATGGGAAGGGGGTAAAAAGAGTTATTAGGAATATTAAAAAAGTAATAAATTCTAAATTGATAGGCAAAGAAGTAACTGCTCAGAAGAAAATAGATAAGATATTAATCGCTCTTGATGGCACAAAGGACAAGTCAAGATTAGGGGCAAATGCTCTTTTAGGAGTTTCTTTGGCCATTGCTCGTTTAGGGGCGCGGTTAAAAAAACAATTTCTTTATAGTTATCTACAAAAGATTTATGGTTTTAAGCCAAGGAAAAGAATACCTTGTCCAATGTTTAATCTTATAAATGGTGGCAAACACGGAGATTCAGGTTTAGATATTCAGGAGTTTTTAGTCATACCTCAAGGAATAAAAAATTATAAAGAAAGGTTGCGCGCTGGGAGTGAGATTTTTTCTTCACTTAAATTAGTTCTAAAGAAAAAGGGTCTGTCTGTAGGTTTAGGAGATGAAGGCGGTTTTGTTCCTCATTTAAAAAATAATGAAGATGCTTTTAAACTTTTATTAACTGCTATTAAGAAAGCCGGCTATCAACCAGGAAAAGAAATTTTCTTAGGATTGGATGTTGCTTCTTCAGTGTTTTATAAAAAAGGGATTTATCAACTTGGTGAAAAAAGTTATTCTGTTCTTGATTTAGTTTCTTTATACAGAAGATGGATTAAAAAATATCCACTTATTTCTTTAGAAGATCCTTTGTCAGAAAATGATTGGATGGGTTGGGCTTTTTTAGAGAAGGAGATAAAAAGAGAAAAGAAAAATATTTTGACTATTGGTGATGATTTATTTACAACAAATCCTCAAAGATTGAAAAAGGGGATAGAATTAGGAATAGGAGGGGCTATTCTTATTAAACCTAATCAAATTGGTACTTTAACCGAGACCATTGAATGTATTAAATTGGCTCAAAGCAACAAGTATAAAATAATAATTTCTCATCGTTCAGGAGAGACAGTAGATACTTTTATTGCTGATTTAGCCGTGGCTGTCGGGGCTGATTTTATTAAAGCCGGAGCGCCTAGTCGGGGAGAACGACTGGCTAAATATAACCGTCTTTTAGAAATAGAGGAGGGAATTTAATTTTTAATTTATGGATGATATTTCTTCTAATTTTTCAGAGAAATTGAAATTAAAAAATAAACTATCTCATTTCCCTAAGCCAGTAGTTTTACTTATTATCAGCGGTTGGGGGATAGCCCCGGCTTCAGCCAGTAATCTTATTAGTCAGGCAGAAACTCCTAATTTTGATACAATTTCTTCTTCTTATAAGACCTTTGTTTTGAACGCTTCAGGTGAAGAAGTTGGTCTTCTCCCAGGTCAGCCGGGAAATTCTAAGATTGGTTCTTTAAATATTGGTAGTGGTCGTATTATTTATCAACCAAAATTAAAGATTGACCGGGCAATCAAGAATAATAGTTTTTTTTCCAATTCTTCTTTGCTTAATGCTTTTAATTGGGCTAAGAAAAATAATAGCGCAGTTCATCTTCTTGGTTTAGTTTCTTCTGCCGAGATTCATAGTTCTTTAAATCATTTGATTGCTCTTTTAAGATTGGCTAAAAGGAAAAGAGTCAAAAAACTTTATTTACATCTTTTTTTAGATGGTCTAGATGCGGCACCAGATGAAGGGATAAAAATTGTTCAAAGGATTGAAAAGGAAATTAAAAAATTAAAAATAGGCGAGATTGCTTCCTTAACTGGTAGAATCTATGCTATGGATAGAGATAATCATTGGCGGATGACAGAAAGGACTTATCTTGCTTTAACAAGCGGGGAGACAGAAAGTAAAGCAATCTATCCGGGAGCAGCCATTCTTAAATTTTATCAGCAGGGAACTTATGATAAAGAGATTTTACCGACAATTATTGTTAGAAAATCTAAGCCAATTGGTTTAATAAAAAACAAAGATAGTTTGATTTTTTTTAATTTCCGTTCTGACCGGATGAGGCAATTAGTTGAATCATTTGTTCGGACTGAATTTACTAAATTTGAAAGAAAGAAATTTTTAAAAGATTTATTTGTTCTCACTTTTACTTCTTACGGGAAAGACCTAAAAACAAATGTTGCTTTTCCTTCAGAAAAAATTGTCAATTCTTTGGGTGAGGTTTTGGCTAAAAAGGGGATAAGTCAGGCTCGTTTAGCCGATGCCGAGGGTTTTAGTTATGTAACCTATTTTTTTAATGGGGAGAGAGAAGAGCCGTTTCCTCAGGAAGAAGATATTTTAATCCCTTCAGCCAATCTTTCACCTACTGAACAATCGCCAGCAATGGCTGTGCCTAAAATAACAAAGACGCTTATCCAGTATATTTTAGATAATAAATTTGATTTTTTTGTAGTAAACTTTAGTAATCTAAAAGTTATTTCTTCGGCTCAGAATAAAGAAGCGGTTATCAAAGCAATTGAGGTTGTTGATCAGGCATTGAGAAATATTAAAGAGATTGTTTTATCAAAAAATGGTATTTTACTAATTACTTCTGACCATGGAAGAGTTGAAGATTTTATCAATTTGCCTACTGGAGAGATAAAAAGAGAAAGTACCATTAATCCTGTTCCTTTTATTTTAGTTGGTAATCAATGGGAAGAAAAAGGAGGAGAAAAGGGATTTGATTTAAGTCTTTTAAAGCCAAAGGGTAAATTGGCTGATATTGCTCCGACGATTTTGAAAATTTTAAGAATAAGAAAACCAAAGGAGATGACTGGACGTTCGCTAATTTAATTATTAGACAGATTTTTAAATTTATTTTATAATAAACTGCTCTTTGAAAGGAGGGGCAAAATGAATAGATTCGCCATTTTTGGGCTTTTGTCCTCGGAGAATCTAAAAGAAGCCCCAATAAAGGAATCTTTACCCAAAGAAAGAGAAATGCCTTTTCAGATAGATAATCTCCTAAAAATAAGGTTGAGAGGAAAGCTGATTGAAGGATACTTTTTGAATCTGCCTGATTTTTCTCCGTTTTCTTTTTCTGAAAAACTAAGGTGTTGGCAAGAAATTTTTGCTGCCATCCTTTATGCTCACTATTTACTGGGAGTTGAATTTATTTATTTTAGCCCGGAGGTTCTTTCTTTGATTTCTCGGTGTTATCCGTTTGGCTTGTTGAATTTTTTTCGGGTTTTTGAAGGATTTGAAGATATCTATTTTACTGATGGGAATACCCTTACAGCAGCAACTATTTGCCAGATAGTTAAATTGACTATAAACTCTTTGAAGTTGGAACCTCAAAAGAAAAATATAGTTATTGTTGGCGCACATACCATTATTGGAGAAGCAGTTTCGCAAATATTAGTTCCTCAGTTTAACAAGACAACTCTTATTGCTAAAAGTAGAGAACAGCTGAATAGAGTTTCGCAAAAACTACTTGCAAAGGTTAGAAAAGAAAAATTTGAAATAGCCACTCTAATACAACAAAGAACCGATATAGTAATTAAGTTGAGTAAAGATATTCAGTTTAATCCTAAAAAAGAAAGTGTGAGCCATATTTTTGACTTTTCTGAACCAGAAAATATAATTGTCTCTTTCCACCAAGATTTGATTCTAAATTGGCAGGAAGAAAAGTTTTCGCCGAACCTTCCCTTAATTGATTCATCTATAATTCCTGTTCCAATGGCTGAAGTAATAATGCAAAGTTTGGAAGAATATCGGGAAACGCATTTAGGAGAAATTGATATAGATTTTCTTCATCAAACAGAGAAGTGGACACAGAAATACGGATTAGTTCCTTTAGGGGCTTCTTAAGAAGAAAAGACCGAGATTAATTCTCGGTCTTTTTTTGGAGTGGACTTTTTTATAAAAAACAGTAAAATTGACAATAAGAGAAGTTTATTTATTTTATATGCGTATAGGTATTGATGCTCGATTATATGGACCAAAGAATGGTGGTTTAGGAAGGTATTTAGAACAGATTATTTTTTTTCTTGAAGAGATAGATAAAGAAAACGAGTATGTTATTTTTCTATACAAGGATAATTTTGATCTTTATCAGGCGAGAAATAAGAGATTTAAAAAAGTTATTTTTCCTTACCGTTGGTATTCTTTAAGTGAGCAGATTAACTTTCCTCGGTTTATTAGAAAAGAAAAGGTTGACCTGATGCATTTTCCTCATTTTAATGTTCCTGTTTTTTATTCTAAAAAATTTGTATTGACTATTCATGATTTAATCATTAGTCATTTTCCTGATTCACGAGCAACTACTCTTAGCCCTTTACAGTATAGATTTAAACTTTTTGGTTATCATTTTGTTCTTTCTCAAGCAGTTAAAAAAGCGGCTAAAATTATTGCTGTCTCTCAAGCAACAAAAGATGATATTCTTAAATTTTATCCTAAAATTAGAGAAAAGAAGATTGAGGTAATTTATGAAGGCGTTTCTGCTTTCCCTTCAAAAAATGATTTTAATTATGATTTTTTACTAAAGAAATACCATCTTCCAAAGCCCTATCTTCTCTATTTTGGCGCTGCTTATCCCCATAAAAATTTGAAACGTCTTTTAAGGTCGTTTAAAATTATTTTAGAAAAGTATCAAAAGAACATTTTCCTTGCTTTAGGAGGAAAAGAAGATTTTTTCTATCGCCGACTAAAAAATTATGCTAAAGATTTGGGTCTTTCTAAAAAAATATTTTTTTTAGGATTTGTTCCAGATGAAGATATGCCTTTAATTTATAAAAATGCTCTTGCTTATATTTTCCCTTCTCTAAAAGAAGGATTTGGTCTCCCTGTTTTAGAAGCAATGAGTTTTGGTCTTCCAGTAGTTTGTTCTAATCTTTCTTCTTTGCCGGAAATTGCCGGAGAAGCCGCTCTTTATTTTAATCCTTATAGAGAAGATGAAATAGCAGAAAAAATTTATTTATTAATTTCTAATGAACAATTGCGCCAGAAACTTATTGAAAGGGGTAAAGAGAGGATTAAAAAATTTAATTGGCGAGATTGTGCTGAAAATACACTAAACATTTATAAGAGTTTATTATCTAATAAATATGAAGAAAAAAAATAAGAAGAGAAAAAAAATTGTTTATTCAAAAAAGGAGTCAAAAAGAAAACCAGTAAGGAGTAAGAAAAAAGAAACTAAAAGAAAAAAAAGATATTTAAAGAAAAAAGTAAAGATAAAAAAGAATGAAGTTGATTATTCCCCTTATTTAGTTGATTTAAGAAAGGAAGGAGATAAAGAGCCGATTATTATAAGAAAAGAAAGAATAATTAGACATGCTGCTCCTAAGGGTTATTTTGATATAGAGCTTGATTTCTTAAAAGCAAGGGGGAAGTTTATTATTCCTGCTGATCTTAAAGAGGAAAAAGTTGCTGACGAGATTATCCAAAAGGAAGAAATTCCACTTTTTTTGAAAAAGATAGCAAACAGCCAAGGCAATTTGCCAAAAAAAGTAAATAATTTTTTTGAATTTTTTGATCAACGTCCTTTCTTACGACAATTAAAAACATTTATTGCTTTTGCGTTTATATGTTTTATTCTGGTTATTCCTGTTAGGGCAGCTACCTTACCCAAGAAAATAGAGGCGATGAAGATAGATATAGTCAAAAGTAGTTCTCTTGCTTATAAACATTTTCAAAAAGCAGAAAATAATCTAGAGAATTATCAATTTGAATTAGCTAGAAAAGAATTTTCTTTAGCTAAAAAGGGGTTTGTTGAGGCCCAAAATAAAATTGGTCCTTGGAAAATATTTGTTCCGGCTATTGCCCATTTTTCTCAAAAAGTATCCTCTTACTATTTATTAAAAGCAGGAGAAAATCTTTCTTCAGCTGGAGAGATATTGTCTGAAGAAGTTATTGATTGGCAAGAAAATTTAGACTTTAAGGGAAAAAATCCAGAAATTTGTCCTTTAGGTTTTACTAAATTGATAAAAAGTTTGGATATTTTTCAGGATAAAGGAAGAAAAATTTTAAGAAACCTAAATCAGGCGCAAAGTTATCTTGATAAAGTAGATAATACAATTCTCTCCCCAGAAGATAAGGAAAAGTTGAAAATAGCTCGAGAAAAATTTGAAAAAGTTTTTACTTTTTTAAAAATTATTCCTGATATTTTAGGCAAGAAAGAAATAAGGCATTATGTCTTTCTTTTTCAAAATAATAACGAAATTAGACCTACTGGAGGATTTATTGGCAGTTTGGCTTTGGTAACTATTGATCAAGGAGAAGTAAAGCATATTGTCGTGCCACCGGGTGGACCTTATGACTTTCGGGAGGGTTTCTTAGAAAATATTAAAGCGCCACAACCCCTAACCAGAGTAAATCCTAAATGGGAGACGCAAGACGCTAATTGGTGGCCTGATTTTCCTACTTCAGCAAAGAAGTTTATTTGGTTTTATGAAAGATCCGGGGGTCCAACTACTGATGGAGTTATTGCTTTTAACGCAGATTTAATTCCTCAATTACTTGAATTAGTTGGTCCGATAGAGATGCCTAGTTATCAAAAAATAATTACAGCAGATAATTTTATTGAAGAAACACAAAAAGCGGTTGAATTAGAGTATGACCGAGAAAAAAATAATCCTAAGGAATTTATTGCTGATTTATTCTATCATCTTTTAGAGAAAACTTCTCAGAAGTTAAAAGGTAAAGACAAAATTGACTTTAGTTTGAAATTAATCAAGATTCTTAATGATGCCTTTTCTCAACGAGAAATTCAAGTATATTTTACTGATAAAAAAGTAGAGAAAGAAATTCTTCAATTAGGAATTGGCGGAGAGATAAAAGGAGCAACTAAAGATTATTTAATGGTAGTGAATACTAATATTGGCGGTGGTAAAACAGATGGAGTAATTAAACAGGAAAGAAAGTTAATTATAAAAGTTCAAAAAGATGGTTCAATTATTAACGAACTGACTTTAAAGCGAACTCATTTAGGAAAGAAAGAAGATTATTTTACTGGCAAGAGAAACAATGATTATTTAAGAATCTATCTGCCCAAGGGTTCTGTTTTGTTAGAAAACAAAGGATTTACTCCGCCGGGCCCGGGTAATTTTGCCTTGCCTGATGAGACGCTTAAAGAAGATAAAACCTTGCTCCAGATAGAGAAAAAAGTATATTTTAATCGACAGGGAACAAAAATTTATACTGCTTTTAATAAATCTGTTTTTGCCAATTGGTTGGAAGTAAATCCAGGAGAAAGCAGGGAGGTAGTTATAAAATATAAACTTCCTTTTAAGTTTGATAATCACTACTCTCTTTTTATTCAAAAACAGGCAGGTGACCGAAATATTAAATTTGAGGCAAATTTAATCCTTCCTGATGGTAAAATCTATAAATTTAAAAGTGATTTAAAGAAAGATGAGTATTGGAGTCCTTTGGAGGAATAAGGAAACAGAAAAATTTAACAATTTAAAAGAATCTATGAAGATGGAAAAAGAAAAAAGGATAGAAAATTTAAAATTATTAGTTGATAAATTAAAAAAACTTCCGGAATTAGATTTCTTGTCAGAACTAAAAGAAAGATATCCTCGGGCTAAAGTTTTTTTAGTAGGGGGGTTAGTTAGAGACGCTCTTTTGAAAAGAGAATCTAAAGATATTGATTTAGTTGTCAAAGGAATTGGTTTAACTGAACTGGCTAAAATTTTATCAAGATATGGCCGGGTAATTTTTGACTTATCTCCTAAAATAAAAGTAGAAGATTTATCTTCACAAGAAGAAAGACGCTTAATTAAAGAAGGTTTTGGGGTAATTAAATTTCAGCCCTCAGGTAAGAAAGAAATAATAGATGTTGCCCTTCCCCGGACAGATGTTCATCAAAATAGAAGTATTCCTATTGAAGGAATTAGAAGAGATGTTTTTGCTTTTTCTCAACCTGATTTACCCATTAAGGAAGATTTGAAGAGAAGAGATTTTACTATAAATGCCATTGCCGTAGATTTAGAAAAAGGAGAAATTATTGACCCTTTTAATGGATTAGAAGACATAGAGAAAAAAGTAGTTAGAAGCGTTGGAAGTCCAAGAAAGAGGATTCTCCAAGAGGATTTATCCCGTGCTTTCCGCGGTTTAAGATTTTCAGTGCAATTAGGTTTTTCTTTAGAAAAAGAAACGGCTGAAGCAATAAAATTAGCTTTTTTACCTTCTCCAAAATCAATTTCTGAATATTATCAGAAAGAAAAAAATAAAGAAGTATTAAAAAAATTATTGACTCGAGAGAAGAAGATAAAAAAAGATTATAAAATTCCTCCGCAAGAGAATTTGCCCCGTTGTTTACAAGTTTTTTATGACCATCGAGTTGAAGCGGTCAAGCCAGTTGTTTCTCCAGAAATTATTTCTAATGAATTTCTAAAATCGTTTGACGCTGACCCAGTAAAAACTTTAAAACTTTGGGATGAATTTGGCGCTTTAAAAGTGATTTTTCCAGAAATAGAAATGATGAAAAATGTTCCCCAGCCAAAAGAGTTTCATACAGAAGGAGATGTTTACCAACATACTCTTCTTGCTTTAAAGAAAGTTCCTAAAAATGCTGATTTAAGAATAAAATTAGCCGTTTTGTTTCATGATATTGGTAAGCCATTAACTTTAAAAACTCCAGAAAAAGATGGGACAAAAAGAATTAGATTTGATGAGCATGCTGAAGTAGGCGCTGAATTAACTAAAAAGATTTTGAAAAGGTTGCGTCTTCCAAAAAGAATTATTGAGCCGGTTGTTTGGGCAATTAAACATCATATGTTACCCCTTACATCAAAAGGAGCAGAATTAAGAGATTCAACAATAGAAAAATATTTTTTCCGTCCAGATGGTTGGGGAGAAATTCTTTTAGAATTAGCCAAATATGATGCTATGGCTTCAATTCCTTTATCCGGAAAGACAGAAATGGATTGTTATAATAAATTAAAAGAGAGGGTTGAAAGAATGAGAGAATTAAAAGAAAAGGAGGCAAAAATAGCCAAACCGTTTATTAGAGGTGATGACTTGATTGGGTTAGGGTTAAAACCAGGCCCAATTTTCGCTGAGATATTAGATGAAATTCGAGACCTTCAATTGAAAGGAAAATTAAAAAATAAGCAAGAAGCGATTGATTATTTAAAAAAGCATT
>CAYTBZ010000009.1:0-25237 GCA_964436275.1 uncultured Gammaproteobacteria bacterium
AATACTTTGATAAAGCTTGCAAAGAACTAAATATCAATCACTACTTTTCCAGAAATCATACTCCTAAGGATAATGCTTGTAACGAGAGGTTTAACAGAACCTTACAAGAAGAATTCTTAAAACAAGGAAACTTCTGTTTAAATCTTCAGGAATTCAATAGAAATCTTACTGAATGGCTGATAGAATACAACTTCCGAAGACCGCATCAGGCACTAGGATATGTTCCTCCTATTAACTTTCAGGCAAAATACCTAAAATTACCTATGTACCCTTCTAGTACAAGATATTGACAATTTTTTAGAATGTGAAAAAATAGAGGTAAGAGAGCATTGCTGATTATACAATATAGTGATAAAAAATTTGACTTAATTGACTTGGCTAAAAACCAACTTAAATATCATTAACAAAAATTATTATGAGGAATCCAGAACAATCTTATTCCAATGAGAGTTTCGAATTTTCAGATAAAGAGAAGTCAGAAGAGTGGCAAAAAGAAAAAAGAAAAAATCCTGAGAGCTATGAATGTGTAAAAGAATTAGACGCGGGAGAAAGAATTTCTTCTCTTATTGAGTCAAAAGACGGATATAAAGTCATTACGGGCTTATTTGATGGGAAAATTAAAATTTTAGATAAAGAGACGGGCAAAAGTCAAATAATGGAAGGAGGACATAAAGATTTTGTTGAGTCACTTCTTGAAACAGAAGATGGCAAATATATTCTTTCGGGATCTAGAAACGAAATAAAGATTTGGGATGGAGAAACAAAGAGATGTTTAGATACTATTCACTGTAGGGATTATCATCCCCTTCTTGTTGAAGCAAAAGACAGAAATCATTTTATTTTTGCTTCAGAAGATGGGGTGATTAGAATTGTAGATAAAGAAACACGGAAAGTATCAAAATTTTTGCATACTGAAACTCCAATTCAGTTTCTTGAAGAATCAAAAGACGGTAAGCAGGTTATTTGTAGTTCGGGGTATGGGGAGATAAGAATTTTAAATAAGGGAACAGGGGAGAAGGTGAAGGCTATAGATTTGAAAGATAATGTACATTCTTTTATCCAATCAAAAGATGGGAAGCAATTTATTGTTGGTTTAGATGGCGGGATAGTTAAAATTTTAGATAAAGAAACAGGGAAAGAGATAAAAACACTGGAGGCATTTAAAGGAGACGACAGATGGAAAGAGAAGAATTTTGTTAGGTCTCTTCTTGAGTCTAAAGACGGAGATAAACTAATAGTTGGATTAACTGATGGGAAAATAGAAATTTTAGATAAAAAAACAGGGGAGAATTTAGGAGAAATAGATAACGAAGGCGGTTTAGCCGCTTCTGCTCTTATAGAATCAAAATATGGGAACGAAATTATTGCTGGTTTGTGGACCGGGGAGATTAAAATTTGGGCAAAAAAGAACAATGAAAATAAAAGCGATTGATTTATAAATTTGTATTTCTTTTATTCGTCAACTAAAATGGAAAGAAGGGCAAAAGGTTTGTTTAAAATTATTTGGTAAAGGAATTCTTATCAAAGATTGGCCCCTGAAAAAGAGGCATAAAAAATAAGAAGATGTATTTCTAGAGTTATTGAATACTAAAATTTCTCTTGATTTATTTTTTTTATTGTTTTAGAATAAGATAAATGGCCTTCGGGTCTTTTTAAGATAGAAAAGAGTTATTATTTGCAATGTTTAAAAAATTAAAAGTCCGTTATAAATATATCGCTAATCAGTTACTAATTTACCACTAATAATCACGAATATTAATTAATGATAATTAGTAAATTTATAGTGATTAGTAGCTATATATATTTCTATGTCTGAAACTACTGATGAAATAAAAAAATAAACTTGACATAGAAAGTTGGATCCCCCCCATCAATTGATAGATAATAATTTAAAAAGATTTTTTTAATAAAATATAATAAAATAAAATATATGACACTAGAAAAACCATCAAACATTAATCCAAGAAAGATTGAAATAGGGTTAGAAAGTATTAGAAAAGAAGGGAAGAAAATCAAGAAATTGTTTGGTCAAAGCATGGAAATTTCGAAAATTGACGCAGGGGATCAAATTCCTGTTGGTGGAAAGAGTTTTCTGTCTGATGGGACGGACATTAAAGTTATAGCTGATTTAGAAGTATTTGATGAGTTTTTCAGTAAGATGCACGAAGATTTAGCAAAACTCGATTTATCTAAAATAAAAGATTGGTTGAAACATAATAATATAGATGATATTGATGAAAGATTATTTGCCATTTTATATGTTTTTAACAAGCATTATGAACAAAAATATCCTCGTAGTCCCAAGGGGGACGAAGAAAGGAAGAGCTTGTATCGTAAAGAGAAAGAAACAAAACTTAGTGATATATTAAATGCCAATTGTGCAGCATGTGCTGAGATAGCAATATTAGCCCAATATTATTTACAGCAAGAGGGTATTCACTCCACATATTTTATAGGAGAAGTTTTATGGGATAAGAAACTGGAATTCGCATCACCACATTCTTTTATTGTGATTAGGCATAATGATAAAACATTTATTTATGATCCCGCTAATCCAGTTAGATTTAAAAATGGTAAAGTACTCCCTAGTATTTATATTACGGAAGCCAATTTTGATGAAGAGGTAAATAAAGGAGTTAAAAGATATGTTACTGCAAGACATATATTAATAGAAAAAGAAGCTTGTTTTGGTGTTGGTAATCAAACCAATATTAGGGAAAAGGATATAGTTTAACACTATAAAAAGTATACAAGTCAGGGTGCGACCCTGACAAAACTATCTACCCTTCTAGTACAATCTCTTGATTTATTTTTTTTATTGTTTTAGAATAAGATAAATGGCCTTCGGGTCTTTTTAAGATAGAAAAAGTTATTATTTGCAATGTTTAAAAAATTCTTTAATTATTTAAAGGCGTCAAAAAGAGAATTAAAAAAGGTAAGCTGGCCATCACGCAAAGAGACGACAAAGTATACTTTGGTGGTTATTGGTATTAGTATTGGTATGGCTATCTTTTTAGGATTGGCTGATTATCTATTTTCTCTAATTTTAAGTAAAATTCTTATTAAATAAATCATATGCCAAAACAAACATCAGACCAAGGATGTCGTTGGTATGCTATCCATACTTATTCTGGCTATGAAGAGAATGTAAAGAAGAATTTAGAACAAAGAATTGCCTCTATGGGAATGGAGGACAAAATTTTTGAAGTTCTTATTCCTACAGAAAAAAAGATTAAAATTAAAAATGGAAAAAGGAAAATAGTTACTGAGAAAATTTTCCCTGGTTATGTTTTGGTCAGAATGATTGTAACTGATGACTCTTGGTATGTAGTTAGGAATACTCCTAATGTTACTGGCTTTATCGGGACAGGAACGCGACCGACGCCAATTTCTGACGAAGAAGTAAGGCACTTAAAAGAAAGAATGGGAGTAAAAGAGCCAAAGTATAAAATTAATGTTGTTCAAGGTGATTTGGTAAGAATCATTGATGGTCCTTTTAAAAATTATGAAGGGAAAATATCTGCTGTTGATGAAGACAAGGGAAAAGTTAGTGTTTTAATTGACCTTTTTGGTAGGGAAACACCAGTTGAATTAGATTTTCTTCAAGTTAAAAAGATTTAATCATAATTTATGCCTAAAAAAGTTTTAACTAAAATTAAATTACAGATTCCTGCTGGTCAGGCAAATCCAGCGCCGCCAGTAGGTCCGGCTTTAGGTCAATATGGTTTGAATATCCAGGAATTTTGTACTAAATTTAATGAAGCAACTAAAGATAAAGGAGGAGATATTATTCCGGTGGAAATAACAGTTTATGAAGACAGAACTTTTGATTTTATTTGTAAAACACCGCCGGCTGCTGTTCTCTTGAAAAAAGCGGCGGGAATAGAAAAGGGTTCAGGTAGTCCACTTCAAGAAAAAGTAGGGAAAATTAGTCGGGAACAATTAAAAGAGATTGCTAAAATAAAAATGCCTGACTTAAATACTGATGATTTGGAAAAGGCAATGAAAATTATTGAAGGAACAGCAAAGCAAATGGGTATTGAAATATCTGATTAAAATTTTAATAAAATTTATTATGTTAAAAATTGATAAAACAAAAGAATATAGTTTAGAAGAGGCATTAGATTTAATTAAAAAAAATCCTTCAGCAAAGTTTGAAGAGTCAATTGAGATTCATTTGCGTTTAGGAATAAATCCTAAAAAAACTGAACAACAAGTAAAAGGAACTGTTATCTTACCTCATGGCTTAGGCAAGGAAAAGAAGATTGCCGCTTTTGTTACTCCGGAAAAAGAAGAGGAAGCCAAAAAGGCGGGAGCAGACATAGTTGGCGGGACAGATTTAATTGAGCAGATAAAGAAGTCGGGAAAATGCGAGTTTGATTTAGCCGTGGCTGAACCGGCTTTGATGAAAGATTTGGCTCAAATTGCTCGTATTTTAGGTCCTAAAGGTTTAATGCCATCGCCAAAAAATGAAACAGTTTCAACTAATATTGGCCAAACAATAAAAGAACTAAAGAAAGGAAAAATAACCTTTAAAAATGATGATTCTGGAGTTCTGCATCAAGTAGTTGGTAAAATTTCTTGGCCCTTAGAAAAGTTGAAAGAAAATATTGAGGCCTTTATTGAAGCGGTTAGAAGAGCAAGACCAGCGGGAATAAAAGGGAATTATTTTCGCTCAATTACTCTTTGTTCAACAATGGGACCGGGAATTAAGATTAAATTATAATTCTTATTTTTATTATGTCTTATCCTCGTCCAACGAAGGATGAATATTATTTAAATATCGCCCGGGAAGTTAGTAAGAGAAGTACCTGTTTTCGGGTAAGGATAGGAGCAATTATTGTCAGAGACGACCAAATTGTTTCTACTGGTTATGTTGGCGCTCCTCGACATACAAAAGATTGCTTTGACCATGGTTTTTGTTTAAGAGATAAATTGAATATTCCCCATGGCCAGCGCTATGAATTATGCCGGAGTGTCCATGCTGAGCAAAATGCGATTATTAATGCCGCCAGAGCCGGGGTAAGTGTTTTAGGCGGCGATATTTTTATTTATGGAGAAAAAATGCCTGAGAAAGAAAGAATGGATGCCTTCCCTTGTTTTATTTGTAAAAAAATGATTATTAATGCTGGATTAAAAAGGGCTGTTTGTTCAACAAAAGATGGTGGGTTTAAGATATTTTTTGTTGATGATTGGGTTAAAGAATGGAGAGAAGGGGATATCCTTGACGACCGTCATCAATATGGAGTGCCGATTAATTATAAATAATTAAAGATTATGAAAAAAATTATTTTTGCTGTTGTTGGAATGGCTGGTTCAGGAAAAACAGAAGTAGTGAAATATTTAGAAAAGAAGGGATTTAAAAGAGTTTACTTTGGCGAATTGACTTTAGAGGAAATTAAAAAAAGGGGATTAAAAATTAATGAAAAAAACGAGAAGAAGATTAGAGAGGAGTTGAGGAGAAAATACGGAATGGCTGCTTACGCCTTACTTAATCTCAAGAAAATAGAAGAAAAGTTCGCTAAAGATAAGGTAGTAATTGACGGATTGTACAGTTGGGATGAATATAAGGTTTTAAAAAATAGGTTTAAGAACAATTTAGTTATTATAGCCGTTGTTACTCCCCGTTTGATTCGTTATCAAAGATTGGCTAAGCGTCCTTTAAGAAAATTAAGTTTTAAAGAAGCAGAAGCAAGGGATTATGATGAGATAGAGAAACTAGCAAAGGGCGGTCCAATTGCTATTGCTGATTTTTATTTAATTAATGATAAAGATTTCTCCTATCTTTATCAACAAATTGACAAAATTTGTAAAAATTTATTAAATAAATAATCTGTCTATATAAAATTTTGTTCTTTGATATTAATAAAAAGGAGGGGAAAATGGGAGGTAAGATATTAGATCTTTATTTAAGAGAAGCCGGCAAGTATCCTCTTCTTTCTCAAGAAGAGGAAAGAGAACTTTTGGATCGCTATCAGAAAAATGAAGATAAAGAAGCCCTGAATAAATTAGTAGAGAGTAATTTGCGGATAGTTGTCTTTTTTGTCAAAGAGATTTATGACCGCTTTAAAAAGAAAATAGATATAGAGTTTGAGGACCTGATTCAAGAAGGTAATTTAGGATTAATTGAGGCAATAAAAAGGTTTAAAGGAAAGAATAATCGACTTTCCACTTATGCAGTTTGGTGGATTAAAAATTATGTTTTTAATGCTATCGCCAAATCTCTTTCTCCTCTTCCTCTTAATCCGCCTTATATTTTGAATCAGTTGATTAAACTGGGAAAGATGTCTCAAAAATTCTTAGAAGAGAAAGGATACTTGCCGACCGCAGAGGAACTGGCTGAAAAAACTGGCTATTCTTTGCGATTGATAGAGCGGGGTCTTTCTTTTATGTTCTTCGACTCTTTTGAACTGGATGCTCCAGTTTTAGGCAGTTCTTCATCAAAACTTGGATGCGACTTACTTTTAACAGAGGATTTGCCGTTAAACGAAGAGAATGGGGACATAAAATTAATTTTCTTAAAAGAGATAAAGAGAATTTTCACTGACCCGGACTTGGAAGTTCTTAATTGGCAAGAAAAGGTTGTTCTTTGGTATTATTATGGTTTTTACGGCGGGAAGCCAATGATTTTGGAAGAAGTAAAGGAAATTCTCGGTTTTAGGACTAGGGAGCGGGTTAGGCAGATTAGAGAGAAAGCTATAGGGAAAATAAGGAGGTATTTCAGGTCTCAAGTTAAAGAGATTTGGAAAAAGAAAAGGAAGAAAGCCAGACAAAGAGAATTTGTTTCCTCAGCTTAAACAAAAGAAAGGGACCGCTAAAGGCGGTCCTTTTTTAGACAATTCTTTAATTATATTATATGATAAAAATATAAAAGATAATTGGCTTAATCAATTAAAATGTTTGAATTAGAACCTGTTATTGGTTTAGAAATTCATCTTCAATTAAAAACAAAATCAAAGATGTTTTGTTCTTGTCCTGTCAAAGACGGAGCCGAGCCAAATACCCTTATTTGTCCGGTTTGTTTAGGTCATCCAGGTACCTTGCCTTTTTTAAATAAAAAAGCCGTAGAATATGCCCAATTACTTTGTCTTGCTTTGAATTGTCAAATTAATCAAAAGACAAAATTTGACCGAAAAAATTATTTTTACCCTGACTTACCAAAAGGTTATCAAATTTCTCAATATGATTTACCTCTGGGTAAGGATGGATATTTAGTCTTCATCTCTGATGGGCAGGAGATAAAAATAGGTATAGAAAGGATACATTTAGAAGAAGATACAGCCAAACTAATTCATTTTCCTCAAGAAAATTATACTTTAATTGATTTTAATCGAGCCGGGATTCCTCTTTTAGAAATTGTCAGTAAACCAGAAATTAAAACACCCTCCCAAGCGAAAAAATTCTTACAAGAACTCCAACTAATTGCTCGTTATTTAGGTATTTCTGATGCTGAGATGGAGAAAGGGCAAATGCGATGCGACGCTAATATATCTTTACGCCAAAAGGGGAGCAAGGAGTTAAATCCCAAGACCGAAATTAAAAATCTTAACTCTTTTCGGGCAGTGGAAAGGTCTTTAGAATATGAAATCAAACGCCAGAAAAAACTTTGGTTAGAAAAAAAGCCGCCAAAAGCACCATCAACTCGCGGCTGGGATGAAAATAAGGGGCAAACATTTGAACAACGGGTTAAAGAAGAAATAAGTGATTATCGTTATTTTCCTGAGCCAGATATTCCGCCATTAGAATTTTCCAAGAAGGAATTGGAAGCGATTAAAAAGAAAAGAATTCCTGAACTTCCCTTAGAAAAAAGAAAGAGGTTTAAAAAAGAATATGAATTATCTTTTTCTGATATTGAAGTCCTTGTTAGTCAAAATGATTTGGCTGATTATTTTGAAGAAGTTGTTACTGAATTAAAAAAAAGAGTTCCTACTTTAGGAGAATTGGAGGGAAGTGAAGAAGAAATCTGGCAACTTTCTAAAAAGAAAATAATAAAATTGGCTGATGCTTGGATAATTAACCGTTTAAGAAAGATATTAGCAGAAAAAGGAGTAAAATTAAAGGATTGCTTGGTTACTCCAGAAAAGATGGCAGATTTGATTATCGTTGTTTATCAAAATAAAATTAATAGCCCAACCGCCAAGAGTGTATTAGAAAAAATGGTTTTAGAAGGAAAAGATGTTCTTTCTATTATCCAAGAAGAAAACTTAGAACAGATAAATCAGCGAGAAGATTTAGAAAAGATAGTGGAAGAAATAATAAAAAATAACCCACAGCAGGTGGAAGAATACAAAAAAGGGAAAGTTAATTTAATTCAGTTTTTTATTGGTTTAGTAATGAAAAAAACAAAGGGGAGGGCTGAGCCAGAGTTAGTTAAAAATATTTTAAAAGAGAAATTAGAAAATTAGTTTGATAAAAAATCCTTAACTAACTTTTTTGCTTGAGAATATCCTTCTATCCAATGGATATTTTTCATTTTTTTATACCAGGTCATTTGTCTTTTAGCGAATTGATAAATTGCCTTTTTTAACTTTTCTTTCATTTCCAGATAGGAAATTTTATTTTGGAGATATTGAGCAACAAATTTATATTCTAAACCAAATTCTTCTAACCTTCGCCAACTTATTCCTTGCTGATGAAGTTTTTCTACCTCTTCTATCAAACCCCTTTTTAATCTTTGTTCTAATCTTTTTTCTATTCTTTTTTTAAGGATATTTTTTGGGTGGGTAATGCCCAGAATAAGAAAATGATAATCTGGTCTCTTTTTAACCCGTTGGACAGATAAAGGTTTTTTTGTTTGGAGAATAATTTCTAGCGCTCTTTGTAAACGTCTCCTATTTTTTTTATCAATTGTCCGATAAGTTTGAGGGTCTAACTTTTTTAATTTCTTTTTCAGGGTTTCCAAGGATAATTTACTGAGTTTTTTCCTTAAATTTTTATCTAATTTTGCTGGTGGAAGTTGATAACCTTCAATTAGAGCATTTAAATAAAGAGCTGTGCCACCGACAACAAAAGGAACCCTTTTTCTTCTTAAAATATCATCGATTTTTCGGGAAGCCATCTTTAGCCAGTGGGCTAAAGTAAATTGTTTTTTTGGCTGAACAACATCAATAAGATGATAGGGGATTTTTATCTTGCCTTTCTTTGTTTTTATTTCATATTCTTCAAGGTCTTTACCTGTGCCAATGTCCATTCCTTTATAAACTTGCCGAGAATCAGCAGAAATAATTTCTCCTTTAAATTCCCGAGCCAATCTTACTCCTAAATGTGTTTTTCCTGAAGCAGTTGTTCCGAGAATAATAATCACTTTTTTCTTTTTCATATTTTTATTATAACATTTCATTTTTTTTATTTAAATAAAGCGGCTTCTTTTAAGAAGCCGCTGGTGTTGCTAAATGAGCAATTAAACTGGCAAAAGCAGAGATAATTGCTAGCCAGATAATTGTTTGGATTATCTTTTCTAAGTTGTTCCAATCTTGAAAAGAGCCAAAAAACATCAAGACAAGAGCCAGAGATTCTAAGGTCATTTTTGTCTTTCCAAAAAAATTCGAACCCACCTTCCTGTTCAATTGAAGAATGAAATTTAAAGTTGGAGAAAAGGCGAGAAGGAATTCAAGAATAACTATTAGAGATACTTGTAGAGGAGAAAGATAACTTGTGCCTACTGTTACTATCAAAGAGACAATGAAAATTTTATCAGCAATCGGGTCTAATACCTTGCCCAAATTACTTATTTGGTTAAATTTTCGGGCAATTAGTCCATCAAAGAAATCAGAGGTCAGGCAGAAAACTAAGAGAATTCCAGTAATTTTTAAGAATTGGTGAAGCCAAAAGTAGACGATAAAAGGAGTAAGAATAATGCGAGTCAAACTAAGAAGGTTGGGAAGGGTTAATAAATCCTTCTTTTTTAAATAGTACTTTGGTAAAAGAGCCATTGTTTTCCCCTCCTTTTTGTTTTATAATTTAATCAATTAAAAGCAATTTTAATCCTTTTTACTTTTATGTCAAGATATTTTCGTTTATTAAAAAAATCAAAGAGAAGTTCAGCACGACGAGGGATTCTCTATTTAAAACATGGGGTAGTTAAAACCCCTCTTTTTATGCCCATCGCCACTTTGGGTGTAGTTAAAACTTTGTCTTTTGATGATTTAAAACTATTAGATGCTCAGATGATTTTGGCTAATACTTATCATTTGATGATAAGGCCGGGAATAAATTTGATAGAAAAAGCAGGGGATCTTTCTAAATTTATTCACTGGGATAGGCCTATTTTAACTGATTCCGGTGGTTTTCAGGTTTTTTCTTTGGCGAAGATAAGAAAAATTAGCAATCAAGGCGTTAGATTCTCTTCAGTTATAGACGGAAAAACATATCTTTTAACTCCGGAAAAAGCAATAAAAAATCAGGATAAACTTAATTCTGATATAATAATGGTTTTAGATGAATGTGTAAAATTTCCTTCTTCTTATCAAAAAGTAAAAGAAGCGGTAGAACGAACAACTCGTTGGGCGAAAAGATGTTTAAAAGTTTTTCAATCCTTAAATTCTTCTTCTTTGCTTTTCGGCATAATTCAAGGTGGTCTTTATAAATCTCTTCGGGAAAAAAGCAGAGAAGAGATTGTCCGGCTTAATTTTGACGGGTATGCTATTGGTGGGTTAGCCGTGGGAGAGCCGGAAAAAGAAAGAAAAAAAGTTTTAGATTATTTGGTCAAGGAATTGCCCGAAGATAAACCCCGTTATTTAATGGGGTTGGGAAAGCCAGAGCAGATTCTTCAAGCAATAAGACAAGGAGTTGATATGTTTGATTGCGTTATTCCTACCCGAGAAGCAAGACACGGACGACTTTATCAATTTATTTCAAATAAAATTAATTTTAATAAAGATTTTTATCAAACCATCAATATTCAAAATGAAAAATATAAAAAAGATTTTTCTCCTATAAATCCCTTTTCTAAGATAGAAATTTTAAAAAAATATTCTAAGGCATATCTTCGGCATTTGTTCTTAATAAAAGAACCTTTATCATTAAGATTAGCCACTTTAAATAATTTAGAGTTTTACTTAGATTTAATGAAGATAATTAGAAAAATGATTAATAAGGATAAGTTGTAAATTTGCTCAAGAAAAATAAGTTTAGTATAATCAAATTATGATGCAAAAAGAGAATAATTTAATGGAGAAAATTACTTCTTTGGCAAAGAGAAGGGGATTTATTTTTCCTTCTTCAGAGATTTATGGCGGTTTTTCTTCTTCTTATGATTATGGCTTTTTAGGCGTGGAATTAAAGAACAATTTAAAAAGATTATGGTGGAAGGAAATGGTTCAAAAAAGAGATGATATTGTTGGGTTGGATGCGGCGATTTTAATGTCGCCAAAAGTTTGGCAAGCGTCAGGTCATCTTTCAGCCGGTTTTGCTGATGAGTTGGTAGAATGTAAAAATTGTCATCATCGTTTCCGTTTAGAAGAGATAAAAAATTCTAAAAAATGTCCTCTTTGTGGAGGAGAACTGACTAAACCAAGAAAGTTTAATCTATTGATGAAAACCTTTGTTGGGCCAGTAGAAAATGAGAGTTCAATTACTTATCTTCGTCCAGAAACTTGTCAAGGAATTTATATTAATTTTAAGAATGTTTTAAACTCTTCTCGAAAAAAGATACCTTTTGGTATTGCCCAGATTGGAAAGGCGTTTAGAAACGAGATTACCCCGGGAAATTTTACTTATCGGACGAGAGAGTTTGAACAGATGGAAATGCAGTACTTTATTAAGCCCCCTTCTGAGTGTCAAGGGAAAGAAAAAAAACCAAAAGAATGGCTTATTTATTGGCAAAATGAGCGTCTAAACTGGTATTTAAAATTAGGGATTAAAAAAGAAAATATCAAATTAAGAAAACAGAAAAAAGAAGAATTGGCTCACTATGCCAAAGAAGCAGTTGATATAGAATATAAGTTTCCTTTTGGCTGGCATGAAGTAGAAGGTGTTCATAATCGAGGGGATTGGGATCTTTCTCGACATCAGCAGTTCTCCGGTGAAGAGTTAAGTTATTTTGACGAAGAAAAGAAAAAGAAATTTATTCCTTGGATTATTGAAACATCCGGTGGCGTAGATAGAGCAACTTTGATGTTTTTAATAGATGCTTATGAAGAGATTAAAGGGGGGAGAACAAAGACGACTGAAGCAAAGAAAGAAGTAGAAATAGTCCTTCGTTTAGACAAAAAATTAGCACCAATAAAAATTGCTGTTCTACCTTTGGTAAAAAAAGAAAAACTTATTTCTTTAGCTAAAGAAATTTATTATTCTTTGAAAAATTATTGGATGGTTTATTATGATGAAGTTGGTTCTATTGGCCGACGTTATCGCCGTCAGGACGAAATAGGCACACCTTATTGTCTTACAGTTGATTTTGATTCTTTAGAGGATAAAAAGGTAACCATTCGTGACCGAGATTCAATGGAACAAGAGAGGATAAATATTAGTGAATTGATTGATTATTTTAAAGATAAATTTTCATAATGGAATATCAAAAGGAAATTTTAGAAAACGGAGTAAAAGTCATTTTTTCTCCTTTAAGAGAGACAAAAGCAGTAACAATTTTAGTTCTTGTTCCGGTTGGTTCTCGCTATGAAAATGAAAAGAATAACGGGTTTTCGCATTTTATAGAGCATATGATGTTTAAAGGGACAAAAAAACGTCCCTCTACTTTGGCTATTTCCAAAGAATTAGATGGTGTAGGTGCTTCTTATAATGCTTTTACCGGTAAGGAATATACTGGTTATTATATTAAGATAAACGCAGAGAAATTAGAATTAGGCATAGATATTCTTTCTGATATTCTTTTTAATTCTTTATTTGATAAAGAAGAACTGGAAAGGGAAAAAGGAGTGATTTTAGAAGAAATAAAGATGTATCGCGACAATCCTTTGATGTATATTGGCGACCTTTTTGAGCAGACCATTTATAAAGGAAATTCTTTGGCTAGAACAATTGCCGGTTCAGAAGAAGTGGTGAAAAAAGTTAGTCAAAAAAAGATTATTAATTTTAAGAATCGTTTTTATCAACCACGTTATTTTGTTGTTAGTTTGGCGGGAAATTTTTCTTTAAATAAAACAAAAAAATTGTTGACTTTTTATTTTGGAAAAAAGAAGAATCATTTTTCAGGAAGAAATAAATATCAAAAATTCAGAATTAGACCAAGAAAATCTCCCTGTTTGAACATTCGAAAACAAGAGACAGAACAAATTCAGATTGCCTTAGGGTTTCCCGCTTATTCTTATTTCAATCCTAAAATTTATCCTTTAAATCTCTTAAGTATTATTTTAGGAGGTAATATGAGTTCCCGTTTGTTTATTCAACTTAGAGAGAAGAGGGGACTGGTTTATTATATTAAAGCAGGGACTGATAGTTATGCCGATATTGGCGCTTTGGTTATTCAAGCCGGAGTGAGCAAGAATAATTTAACAAAGGCAATTAAGGTTATCTTAGAAGAATTAAAAAAGATAAAATCTAAAGGAGTTTCTTCTCAAGAATTACAAAGGGCAAAGGAATTTATTAAGGGAAAACTTACTCTTGCTTTAGAAGATTCTTTTTCTGTTGCTGAGTGGCAGGGTAAACAAGAATTGCTTTTAGGAAAGATTCTTACTCCTGAAGAAAAACTAAAAAAGTTTTTCCAAGTAAAAAAAGAAGAGATAAAAAAAGTTGCTCAAGAAATTATTCGTCCGAGTCGTTTAAATATCGCTTTGATTGGCTCAATAACAGACAAGAAAAATTTGTTGAGAGTTTTAAGGGTTTAAAGTATAATTTTAATAAAGGGAAAATAAACAAAAATAAATATTTTAGAGTTAACAAAATTCTATGGAAGAGAATAAAAAGCATCAAACAATTTTTGATATAAATTATTTAGTGATTTTTAAAATAATTCTTGTTCTTTTACTTTTTTGGTTTCTTTATTTAGTCAGAGATATTATTCTTATTTTATTTATTGCTTTAATTGTTTCCTCAGCCATAATACCTTGGGTTGATAAATGGGAAAAAAGGAAAATTCCCCGAATTATTACTCTTTTGTTTATTTTTATTGTCTTTTTTGGCTCTATTGGTTTTGTTATCTATTTGACGATTCCAGTTATCCAAAGCCAATTACATCAGTTGATGAATAATTTTCCTTATTATTACAATAAATTTCTTTCTCTTTTCGGCACTTCTAATAGGGTGATTAGTCAAAACAGATTAAATTTTCAGGAGATTATTTATCAATGGAATAATAATTTAATCGGAAGAGGAAAGACTCTTTTTTCTACTTTAGGTTCTTTTTTGGGCGGATTGGCTGGCTTAGTTATTGCCTTGGTCATTACTTTTTATATTACTTTAGAAAAGGATAGTGTTAAAAAATTTCTTAGAGCGATTACTCCAATAAAATATCAGCCATACATTATCCAGCTCTACCAGCGTATTGAGAAAAAAATGGGACATTGGTTAAGGGGGCAGCTGTTTTTGTGTTTCATTGTTGGTTTACTTTGTTTCCTTGGCTTAGAAATTTTGGGAATAAGATATGCTTTGATTTTAGGAGTAATTGCTGGGGTAACTGAGCTTATACCCTATTTAGGTCCATGGTTAGGCGCTATCCCAGCCATTTTATTAGCTTTTATTCAAGAACCAATTAAAGCATTTTGGGTAGCCCTTCTTTATCTTATTGTCCAGCAAGTAGAAAACCACATCATTGTCCCTTCAGTTATGAAAAAAGCCGTTGGTTTAAACCCGATTGTTACCATTATTGCTATTGCTATTGGTGGTAAATTAGGAGGAGTAGCCGGGGCAATTCTTGCCGTTCCTTTAGCTGCTGTTATTAGCATTGTTGCTAAAGATGTTTATAGTCTGCGCCAAGAAAAAGAAAGGAAAAAAATATAAATTATATGGGCACTCTTTTTGTTGTCGCTACACCAATTGGTAATTTAAAAGATATTACTCTTCGTGCTTTAGAAATTCTTAGGTCAGTAGATTTAATTATTTGCGAGGATACTCGGCAAACGAAGAAGTTGCTTTCTTATTACCATTTGAATAAAGAAACTTTAAGTTATCATCAACATTCTTCACTTAAAAAACAAAGGCAAATTTTAAATTTATTGAGAGAAGGTAAAGAACTTGCTTTAGTATGTGATGCCGGTACTCCGGGCATCGCCGACCCCGGACAAAAATTAATTGAATATCTTTTAAAAAGAGAAGATAAAATAAAGATAGTTCCTATTCCTGGTCCTTCTGCTTTGATTGCCAGCGCTAGTATAAGCGGGTTTTGCACTGACAAATTTTTATTTTTAGGTTTTCTTCCTAAAAAGGGGAGGAAGAAAATTTATAAAGAAATTAAGGAAAGTAAATATACGCTTATTTTCTATGAAGCAGGAAGTCGGATAGTAAAAACTTTAGAAGATTTAATTCTTTTACTGGGAGAAAGAAGGATTGTTTTATTAAGAGAATTAACCAAAAAATTTGAAACTATTTACCGAGGAAAAGCAAAGGAAGTTCTTCAACAATTATCTCAAACTTCTAAAAAGGGAGAATTTACCTTAGTTATTGAAGGAAAGATAAAAAATTAATTTTGTTGAATTTTAATGTTGACTCTTATTGACATTATTATTTTACTTTTTCTTTTTGCTTTTGCTTTTTCTGGCTTTGTTTTTGGTTTTATTCGCTCCTTCGGTTCTTTATTGGCTACCTTTGCAGGAATTTATTTAGCAGCGCATTATTATCAGTTAATAAGCGAAAATTTATTCCAGCCCGTTTTTAAAAGTATTCCTGAAAGTGTTTCTTGCGTCTTGTCTTTTATTTTAATTTTTCTTTTAGTTGATATAATAATAAGTTGGTTTTTTTATTTATTAGATAAGTTAATAAAACTTATTTCTTTTCTTCCTTTTTTAAGAGCAATTAATCGGGTAGGGGGAGCCATTTTTGGTTTACTAAAAGGAGGATTTTTCATTGGAATTATAATTTATATTTTAACTAAATATCCTTTAAGCCCTTTTATTAGTCAATCTTTAGAAGGGTCAAAAATAGTTCCTCTTTTTTTAAGAATAATTAAACTAGTTTCTCCTCTTTTACCGGTTGCTCTCAAACAAATAAAATCAATTCTTAGCAATTAAAAAGATGATTGATACACACGCTCATTTAAATTTTAGTGATTTCGAAAAAGATTACCCAGAGGTGATTAAAAGAAGTCAGCAAGAAGGAGTAGAAAAAATTATAAATGTTGGAACAAAATTTGATACTAGCAAAAAGGCAATAGAGTTAGCCAACAAATTTTCTTGTCTTTATGCTTCAGTTGGTTTACATCCGATTTATGTTCTTGATGAAAAAACAGATATTAAGGAATATCAGGAGATAGCCAAAGACAAAAAGGTAGTTGCTATTGGCGAGATAGGCCTTGATTATTATCACCAAGAAGATAAAGAAATAAAAGATAAACAAAAAGAGGTCTTTTCCTTATTTTTAAATTTAGCTAAAAAAGAAAGTTTGCCGGTGATTCTTCATTGTCGGGGAAGTAAGGATAAGCCAACCGATGCTTATCAAGATATTTTAAAAATAGAAGGACTAAACAAAATTAGGGGGGTTATTCATTGTTTTACAGCCAATTGGCAAATTGCTAAAAGATTTTTAGAGAAAGATTTTTTTATTGGCTTCACCGGGATAATCACCTTTGCTTCAGAACTAAACGAAGTAGTTAGAAAGGTTCCTTTAGAGAGAATTCTAACAGAAACTGATTGTCCTTTTTTAGCGCCTCATCCCTTTCGTGGCAGAAGAAATGAACCTGCTTATGTTAAATATGTCTTAGAAAAAATTGCTGAAATAAAAGAAATTTCTTTTAATGAAGTAGAAAAACAGACCAGAGCAAATGCTTATAAACTTTTTTCTTTTTAGCCCTTTATTTTTCTTTTAATTATGTTAATATGTTAAAATAATTTATTGCGGCCCCGTCATCTAGCGGTCTAGGATACATGGTTCTCAGCCATGTCACACGGGTTCGAATCCCGTCGGGGCTATTTTTAATTATTTATTCTCTTGACAAAAAGAATCATTTAGATAAGGTAAATCAAAAAGGAGGGAGTAATGAAAAAGTTGTTTCTCATTGAAGGGGTGGTTTGGTTAGCAATAGTTCTGGCTTTTGCCTTGGCCTTTTTAAATCATAGTCAGGAATGCGCTTTTCTGGTTAGTTTTATTGTTGCCCTCTTACTTTTCTTTTTTGCTCCTTGGATTTTCCCATTATTTTTGGAAACTTTTTCTGGTGCGATTGTTGCTGCCTCTCTGGCTATTTCTGCTGGTTTTCTTGCTTCTGTTTCTCCTGCTTCTTTCTGGTTTACTTTCCTCTTTATTACGGCTATTGATAGTATTATTTTTGTTTTTTCTTTTGGATTGATTCTAATTCCTTACATCAAGAAAGAAACAAATCTTAAAGAATTTACTCTTATTAGTTCTTTTCTTGCTGAAATGGGATTGACTTTACTTTGTTTTGCTTATCTTGTCTAAAACAAGGGGTCCTAAAGGACCCCTATTTATTATAATTGGACAAAAAATTTTTTTTATCTTATAATATAGACAGGTCTTAATATCATCATTAACCCGTCTCTTTTAAGGCGGGAAGAAAGGAGGTAAGTTATGAAAACTGTAGCTTGGCTTAATTTTTTAGCCGGGATTTGGCTAATTTTATCACCTTTTATTCTGGGTTTTTCCACTGATGGTTCTGCCCTCTGGAACAACATTATTATTGGAATTTTAGTTGTTATTTTTGGTTTAGTTTTTACCGGAGGCGGAAAGAAGAAAGAAAAGCCAGTGAGCCAGCAAACCCCTCCAGCCCAACAATAGAGATTACTCTTTACAAACAAAAACAAAGCCATAATGGCTTTGTTTTTGTTTCTTTCTTTAATTTTTGTTTTATGTTATACTAAAAGAAAATAAACTAATTTTTTCTTATGGACAAATCTTATCAACAAGAGGATAAGGAGAGAAAGCTAGGTATTTCTCCGGAGAAAATTCAGAGAGAAGAGGAATTAAGCAAAAGAGAAGAAGAAGCGGTAAGAGAGAAGGAAGTTTCTATTGAAAGAGAAAAGGAAATTATTCAGCCAACGCCATCGCCTGCGCCTCCACCAAAAAAAGTTTTACCCTCAAAAGAAGAAATAAAAGAAGAGATAAGGGAAGAAAAAAGTGAAGATTTGAAGAAAATAGAGAAAATTTTAGAAGAAGATTTAGGGGAAGTTTATCAAGGGATGCCTGACTATTTAAAAAAGGAATTCAAAAGAAAAGGAGAAGAAACTGCTTCAAAAATTGAGAAAATTATCCACTCAGTTAAGATTAAAATTAAAGAGATTTTACACTTAATTAAGGAATGGCTTAAAATTATTCCCGGAGTAAATAAATTTTTTATTGAAAAAGAGGCGGAAATAAAAACAAGGAAAATTTTGAATCTTCACAAAAAAGAGAAAGAAGATTTATTGTCTTAAAACTATGTCTTTTTTAATTTATTTTATTAGTCAATTAGATAGTCCAGTTAACGCAGTTGAAGGAACAATTAATCTTGGCCAAGAAGTTGCTGAGAAATCCGGTCTTTTAAATAATCCTTTTGTTCTTTTTTTAATTTATCTTGTCTTTTTAATTTTAATTTTGTTGCTTCTTTTTAATATTCTTAAATTAGTTTTGCGACGCTTTTTTCGTCTTTATTTTTTAAGCCATTGGAAGATTCTCTTAGTTACTGTTCCTAAGGAATCTTTAGAAAAAGAAGCAAAGGAAAAGAAGTTTACCGAACTTTTAGAAAGAGGGGAGTCGTTTTATGATAATGTTGGCGGGCTTCATCCGGAAAAAGGATTAAAGGCCTGGCTTTATGGGCGACAGGACCATTTTTGTTTTGAAATTGTTAAAGATTTTGAAGGGTTAATCTCTTTCTATGTTGTTGTTCCTGCTCGCTTTCAGCAAATTTTTGAAAAGCAAATCCATTCTCATTATCCATCATCTCATATAGAGGAAGTTTCTGATTATAATATTTTTCCTTCTAAAGGAGTAACTTTAGGATGCCGGTTAAAACTTTCCCGGCATTATATTTTTCCTATAAAAACATATAAGCAAATAGGCAGTGACCCCTTAGAGGCAATTACTAACAGTTTAAGTAAATTAGGAAAAGATGAGACAGCTTTAATTCAAATAGTTGCCCGTTCAGCACATCGCTCTTGGCATGAGATAGGCGCAAAAGTGGCTACGGAAATGGAACAGGGCAAGAGTTTTAAGCAGGCAATGAGAGAGGCAACTAGGAGTAAGACCGCCAAATTTATCTCTGACTTTTTTAATACTTTTGAATCAGTTTTGAAAAAGAAAGAGAAAAAAGAAGATATCTCATCTAAAGAACCCCACAAACTTTCTCCAATGGAAGAGGAGACAATAAAGAATCTAGAGGGAAAGGCAGGAAAAGCCGGTTTTGATGTTAATATCCGAATTCTTGTCTCAGCGCCTACTTATGAGAAGGCGCAGGCCTCTTTAAGAAATGTTGTTAATTCTTTCTCTCAATTTACTTTTTACAAATATGGAAACGGGTTTAAGGTAGAAGGATTAAAAGGGAAGAAATTAGATTCCTTAGTAAAGGATGCTATTTATCGTTTGTTTAATGAAAAGAAACAGTTTATTTTGAATACAGAAGAAATGGTCAGTATTTATCATTTCCCTCTGCCAACAACTGAGACACCAAATATCCGTTGGCTTTTGTTTAAAAAACTTGCTCCGCCGGCGAATTTACCTACTGAAGGACTTCTCTTAGGTGAAAGTATTTATCGGGGGGTTCATCGAAATGTTTATTTAAAAAGAAAAGACAGAAGGAGACATCTTTATATAATCGGAATGACTGGAGTTGGAAAGTCAGTTTTGATTTCTAATTTAGCCATTCAAGATATTCAAAATGGTGAAGGCGTTTGTGTAATTGACCCTCACGGAGATTTAATTGAAAGTATTTTACCCTTTATTCCCAAAGAAAGAGCAGAAGATGTTATTCTTTTTGACCCTTCAGATGTGGAAAGGCCAATTGGTTTGAATATGCTTGAAGCAAAAACTAAAGAACAAAGAGATTTTGCTGTTCAGGAAATGATTGCTATATTTTATAAACTTTTCCCTCCAGAAATTATTGGTCCAATGTTTGAACATAATATGCGGAATGTGATGTTGACTTTAATGGCTGACACAGAAAATCCAGGAACTATTGCTGAAATTCCGCGAATGTTTTCTGACCCTGATTACCAAAAGGTCTGGATAAAGAAAGTTAAAGACCCGGTAGTAAAGGCATTTTGGGAGAAAGAAATGGCTCGGACAACTGATTTTCATAAATCAGAGATGCTTGGATATTTGATTTCCAAGGTAGGGCGTTTTGTAGAAAACGAAATGATGAGAAATATTATCGGTCAATCACATTCTGGATTTAACTTCCGTGAGGTAATGGATAAGAAAAAGATTCTTTTAGTCAATTTGGCTAAAGGTAAAACCGGGGAAGTCAATAGTAGTTTACTTGGTTTAATTATCGTTTCTAAATTGCAAATGGCTACAATGGCTCGAGCAGAATTACCTGAAGAAGAGAGAGGCGACTTTTATCTTTATATTGATGAGTTTCAAAATTTTATCACTGATAGTATTGCCACTATTTTGGCTGAAGCAAGAAAATATCGTTTAAATCTTACAATTGCTCATCAATATATTGGGCAATTAGTGAGGAATAATGACACAAAGATAAGAGATGCTGTTTTTGGCAATGTAGGAACAATTATTTGTTTCCGTATTGGCGTTGACGATGCTGAAACATTGGCAAAACAATTAGCCCCAACTGTTTCAGAATATGATGTGATGAATATTGAGAAATATAATGCCTATGTTCGTCTTTTAGTTGATAATGCGGCTTGCCGACCTTTTAATATGCATTGTTTTCCTCCGCCCAAAGGAGGAAATCCAAAAATTGCTCAGTTAATTAAAGAACTTTCTCGGCTTAAGTATGGACGGGATAGAAAAGTTGTGGAAAAAGAGATTCTTGAGCGTTCTCGCCTGGGAGAACCATCGGTTGAAGCAGGGCTGACTTCAAGCGATAAGAACTTATAATAACGATTATGTTAGTTTTTTTGCTTTTTGGTTTATTTCTTTTTAATCAAATCTCTTGCCATCAGCAAACAATCAAACCAGATTTTTTATTTAAAAATCAAGTTAATAATAATCTAAGTATTAAAAGGGAATTTCCTAAAAGAAGATGGGAGAAGAGGAGTTTGGGTATTGTTCTGACTGCCAAAAGTGCTTTGGTCGTTGATGAAAAAAGTGGCAAGATTCTTTATCAAAAGAATTCAAAAGAAGAACTGCCTTTGGCTAGTTTGACTAAACTAATGACTGCTTTGGTTATTTTAGACAACAATCCGGATTGGGATAAAGTTGTTCAAATTAAAAAGCAGGATCAAGTAGGCGGTGCTTCCCTTCCTTTATATCCAGGAGATAAAGCAAAACTAAAGGATTTGTTTTCTGCTTCTTTAGTTAGTTCCACAAACAATTCTTTAATGGCTGTTGTTCGTTCTTTAAATATTTCCCAAGAAGAATTTGTTCATCAGATGAATCAAAAAGCAATTGATTTAGGTCTTAACCATACTCATTTTGTCGAACCGACTGGTTTAGACCCTAAGAACGTTTCTACAGCCGAAGATATTGCCTTTCTTTTTAAAGAAGCAATCAGCCATCCTGAATTAGAGAGAATTCTTCTTTTAAAAGAATATCGTTTTAAATTAGTTAATAATTCTCGGGAGATAATTGCTAAAAATACTGATAAATTGTTAGATAGTTTTTTGAATAAAGGAGAATACAGAATAAAAGGAGGAAAGACCGGATATTTAATTGAAGCAGGTTATTGTTTGGTTGTTGAAGCGAGTAAAAATAATCATTCTGTTATCTCAGTTATTTTAGGAAGTCAAAGTTTAGAGAAGCGTTTTCAAGAAACAAAAGGACTGGTTGTTTGGGCATTTGATAATTATCAGTGGAAATAAATTAATAAAAATGTGGCAGTTTTGGTCAGTTTTATTAACAGCAATGATGCCAGTAAGCGAGTTGAGAGGAGCCATTCCTTTAGCCATAGGAGCGTATCACTGGCCAGTTTGGCAGGCGTATTTAATTTCTGTTATCGGCAATATCATACCACCAATTTTAATTCTTATTTTTTTGAAACGTCTTTCTGATTTTTTGAGTAAAAGATGGAAATTTGCCGAGCGCTTTTTTTCCCGATTGTTTAAGAGAACAGAAATGAAATATAGGAAAATGATTGAAAAATGGGGTCCTTTAGCTCTGATTATTTTTGTGGCTATTCCTTTACCTTTCACTGGAGCTTGGACTGGTTCTTTAGTTGCTTTTGTTTTTGACCTACCTTTTAAAAAGTCAATTGCCTTAATTTTTATAGGGGTTCTTATTGCTGGAATTCTTGTCACATTGGCTAGTTTAGGAGTATTTACTTTTTTTAATAAAATAATTTAATTTTTTAAAAATGAAGAATAAAAAAGCAAAAAATTCCCTAGTAATTGCTAATTGGAAAATGAATCTTTCTTTTAAAAAGACATTGGAATTAACAAAAGATATAAAAAAGCGGTTAAGTCAGAAAAGAATAAAAGGAGTTAAGGTAGTTCTTTGTCCTTCTTTCCCGATGTTGAATGAAGTAAAAAAAATTATTAAAAATAGCAAGATTGCTCTAGGAGCACAGGATACTTTTTGGGAGGAAAAAGGACCTTTTACCTCAGCCGTTTCTCCTTTAATTCTCAAAGAAATTGGCTGTCAATATGTAATTATTGGCCATTCTGAAAGAAGAAGATATTTTAAAGAAACTGATGATATCGTTCATAAAAAAGTTAAAGCCGCTTTGCGAGCAGGACTTATCCCGGTTATTTGTGTAGGAGAAACTTTTAGTGAAAGAAAGGAGCATCGCAAGGATTATGTGATTATTCGTCAAGTATCCCGGGCTTTAGAGGGCATTAAAGTTAAGAAAGAAAATAAAGTTGTCATTGCTTACGAACCCGTTTGGGTTATTGGTTCTGGTCAGGCAGTAAGACCTGAGGAAGCGGAATATACAAGTAAAGTAATTCTTCATCGCCTTTTTGATCTTTATTCTAAGAAAATAGTTGAAAATAATTTTTGGATTATTTATGGCGGGAGTGTAGATAGTCATATAGTAAAATCTTTTACTCATCAATTAGATATTGAAGGAGTTTTAGTCGGCGGTAAAAGTTTAAGGGCTAAAGAGTTTGTTAATATCGTTAACCAAGTCGCTCAATAAAAGAGATAAAAAATATATTATATAATTGTAAATAAAATGATTGTTCACATTAAAAAACTTGTTAAAATTACCAATAAATTTGCTTTGGGCGCATTTAATACTTATAATTTAGAATATACTAAAGGGATTGTTGCTGGAGCAGTTAAACAAAAATTTCCTTTAATTATTCAAGTTTCTGAACACTGTTTGTCTTATGCAGGATTAGAAGAGATTGTAGGGATTATCAAAACAGTTATTCAAAAACAAGCTAAGGGGATACCTTTGACCTTTCATCTTGACCACGGTAAAGATTTTTCTTTAATAAAAAAGGCAATTAATTTAGGTTTTCCTTCAGTGATGATTGATGGTTCTTCTTTGCCCTTTGCTCAGAATGTTGCTTTGACAAAAAAAGTAGTTAGATATGCTCATTCAAAAAATGTCTGGGTTCAAGGTGAAATAGGAGGAATTTTATCCGGAAGATTAGGTGTGATTAGTAATGTCCAGAGAGAAAAACTGATGACTAACCCTAATCAGGCAAAAGAATTCGTGGAAAAGACAGGGGTTGACACTTTAGCCGTGGCTATTGGCAATGTTCACGGTGCCTATAAATTATTTTATAAAGTTCCTCGTTTAAATATCTCTCTTTTAAAAGAAATTCAACAGAAAGTAAAAATACCTTTAGTTCTCCATGGCGGCTCGGGAATAAATAAAAAAGATATTCGTGAAGCAATTGCTAATGGTATTAAAATTATTAATATAAACTCTGATTTACGGATGGTTTTCTCTAATGCTTTAAGAAAATCTTTAAGAGATAATCCGCGAGAGATAGATCCTCGTCTTATTCTTCAGCCGGCAATTAAGGCATTAGAGAAAAAGGTAGAAGAAAAAATAAAACTTTTTCGAGACATTTAATTTTTTTTCTTGAAGGGAAAGTTCTATGATTTACGATATTGTTCCTATAATTATAATTTTCTTCAGTTTAGCCATCTTAATTTACATTTTCATTAAAAGGTTGCCTCAGTTAGCCAATATAAATCTGGAAGAGATTCCTAAAGAAAAGCAGGCAAAAGTTAAAAAAGAAATTTTAAGGAAAAGATTTAAAAAACGTTTAAAGGAATTTTTTGAAAAACTTGTTCAAAATCTACATCCTTGGACAAGAAAATTGACTATTTATTACCAAAACTTTAGAAAGAAAATCCGTCTTTTAGAAAAGAAATTAATTTCTCGACAGAGACGAATTATACAAGAGAAGCCAGAGAAAATTAATGAACTAGTTAGTCGTTTGATTAAAGAAGGCGAAGAGTTGTTTGAAAAAAGCGAACTTGCTGAAGCAGAAAAAAAATTTATTGATGTTTTAAGTTTAGATTCTTCTAATCGGCAGGCATATCAAAATTTGGGAAAAATTTATTTAGCAAAAAAGAATTATCCTTACGCTTTAGAAACCTTTAAATATCTTCTTCTTTTAGATTTGAAAAAAAGAAAAATTCTAAAAAGGCAAGGAAAGGATAACGAGAAGAAAGGGGCTTTAGAAGAGATTGATAAACGTTTAGCTGAAACTTATTTTGATATAGCCCAGATTTACTTTTTGAATAATGAATTAGAAAAAGCGCAAATATCTGTAGAAAAATCTCTTAAGTTAGCCCCTCATTATCCAAAGTATCTTGATTTTTTTTGTGAGGTTAGTATAATCTTAAAAGATAAATTAAAAGCAAAAAGAGCACTTTCTCGTTTAAGGAAAGTTAATCCAGAAAATAAAAAATTAGAAGAATTTAAGAAACAGATAGAAGAAATTTAAAAATTTGGGCCCATGTAGCTCAGTTGGTAGAGCAACTCCATGGTAAGGAGTAGGTCGTCGGTTCAAGTCCGACCATGGGCTTTGTTTTTATCGGGTTTTTAAAATTAGTTTTAGAAACGGGCAGGTGGCGGAGCGGCCAAACGTCCCGCCAACGGCGGGATAAATCTGGCGCC
>CAYTBZ010000010.1:0-22042 GCA_964436275.1 uncultured Gammaproteobacteria bacterium
CTCTAAAGATTTATATAAATTTTCTAAAGAACCAAATCTTTTAATTAATTCAATAGCACTTTTTTCTCCGATACCCGGAACTCCAGAAATATTATCTGAAGGATCGCCTTTAAGCGCTTTATAATCAACTAACTGTTTAGGTAAAATGCCAAACCTTTCTTTTACTTTATTTTCGTCATAAATTATTTTTTCTGTTAAACCTTTCTTAAAAGAATAAACTTTTACTTTTGGCCCAACTAGTTGGAGAGCGTCCAAATCACCACTTAAAATAATTAATTGGAGATTTTCTTTAGAATTCAATTCTACTAAAGTAGCAATGATATCATCGGCTTCATAGCCGTCCTTCTCATAATTAGGAACATTAAGAATTTTTAAAAATTCCTTAACTCGCTTTATTTGATGATACAATTCTTCTGGCTGCTTAATCCTCTGCGCTTTATATTCTTTAAATTCTTTATGACGAAAAGTCGGCTTTTTGGTATCCCAGGCAACGGCTAAATAATCAGGCTTCAATTCACGCAACATTTTTAAAAAAACCATAATAAAACCATAAAGAGCATTAACTACCTCTCCTTTTCGCGTGGTTAAAGGAGGTAGAGCGTGCCAAGAACGATGAAGAAGAGAATTTCCGTCAATAATAACAAATTTTTTCATTATAAAAATTTAATGATATGCTTATCTTATTTATTTTACTTCTTTTTTAAAAATAAAAAAACTGGACAGATTTTGATTTTTCCGTTATAAAGTAAGAGAGATTTTTAATTTTCAACTATGGTTCCAATTACTTTAGAAAAAGAAACTTCCTCTCAAAAGCTCCAACATGAACTAAAACATCTTATAAATCGTTTAACTCAAAGAATAGAAAATGAAGGAAAAATACCTGATGAATTTTTAGAAAGAGAAATAGAAAAAATAGAGAATAATTTTTCAAAAGAGATTGACGAAGAAAGAATTTTAGAGCAAGCGTTAAATCAAGTTAGAGAAGATTTTGGTGGATTTCCTGATGAAAAACTTTCTAAAAAATATGAAGAACTCGTTTTAGAAAGAATAGTCAAAGAAACTATAAAAAGAATCGAATTAGGAGAAGATAAATACTCTGTCCTAAGTGATTATGGAAAAGAATTAAAAAAAATGGGTCTTAGTCATTTATCAAAGGAAATAGAAAAAAGAATAAATGACCAATTATAAATTTATGGCGCGGTAGCCAAGTGGTAAGGCGGCAGTCTGCAAAACTGCTATACACGGGTTCGATTCCCGTCCGCGCCTTTTTGTTAAAGAATGAGCATTGCTTCACCAAAACTATAAAATTTATACTTTCTCCTAATGGCTTCGTTGTAGGCCCTTTTTATTAAGGAAAGACCGGCAAAAGCGCTTACTAAAATAAAAAGGGTTGATTTTGGTAAATGAAAATTAGTTATCATTCCTTGAACAACTTTAAATTTATAGGGAGGATAAATAAAAAGATTTACCCATTGATTTAAAGGAACTATTTCTCCTTTTCTATAAGCAGATTCTAAAGCCCTAACTACCGTTGTCCCTACAGCAATAATTCTTCTCTTTTCTTTTATGGCTTGAGTTAAACGGCGAGCAACTTCTTTGTCTATTTCTACCCATTCTGGTTCGAGACGATGCTTCTCTACAATCTCCTCTCTAACTGGCGCAAAGGTGCCTAAACCAACATGAAGAGTAAGATATTCTGTCTGGATTCCTTTTCTTTTCAACTTCTTAATTAAACGCCGAGTAAAATGGAGACCGGCTGTCGGCGCAGCAACTGAACCTTCTTTTTGAGCATAAATTGTCTGATAATCTTTAAAGTTAGATGCTTTCTTTATATAAGGAGGAGTAGGAACCTGGCCATATTTCCAAATAATCTTTTTTAGCGCCTGGCCCCTTTTATCAAATTCTACCCTCCAAAGACCATTACCTTTTCTTTCCACAATCCTTGCCTTTAATAAATTCTTCCCGTTTTTTTCAAAAAATAGTTCTAATCCTATCCTTTTTCCCCGACCACCTAACAAAACTTCCCAAGAATTAGCAGACAATTCTTTTATGAGAAAAATTTCCATCTTTCCTCCGGTTGGTTTCTTAAAATTAAAACGCGCGGGAATAACCTTAGAATTGTTAAAAACTAAAACATCACCAGGGTTTAAAAATTCAGTTAAATTAAAAAAATACCGATGGAAGATTTCACCGGTTTTTCTTTTTAAAACAAGTAGACGGCACTTATCTCTTGGTTTAGTCGGTTCCTGAGCAATTAATTCTGGCGGTAGATAATAATCAAATAATGATAATTTCATTTTAAATCAATTTGCTAGGAGTTTTTTCTTCCTTATCATATGGATAACCAAAATATTCATAAGCCAATTTTGTCGCTTTACGCCCGCGAGGTGTCCGGTCAATAAATCCCTGTTGAAGAAGAAATGGCTCATAGATATTTTCAATGGTAGCAATTTCTTCTGAAATACTCGCCGCTAAAGTATTCAGTCCAACTGGTCCTCCATTAAATTTTTTAATGATTGTTTCTAAAATTAAACGGTCAGTCGCATCTAAACCCCACTCATCAATATCTAATAGATTCAGGGCTTCTAAAGTAATTTCTTTAGTAATTAAACTCGCTCTTTTAACTTGCGAATAATCTCTTACTCGGCGGAGAAGACGATTAGCAATTCTCGGTGTTTTTCTTGCCCTTTTAGCCAATTCCCTAACTGAATCTTGATCTATATTAATGTTCAAAATTTTAGCCGAACGAAAAATAATTTTCTCTATTTCCTCATCTTTATAAAAATTTAAACGATAGACAACGCCAAATCTATCTCTTAAAGGAGAGGAAACTAAACTAATTCTTGTTGTTGCTCCAATAAGAGTAAATTTTGGAAGGTCTAATCTTAAAGTACGCGCTGAAGGACCTTTACCAATAACAATATCTAAAGCAAACTCCTCCATTGCTGGATAAAGAACCTCTTCTACTATCCGAGGAAGGCGATGGATTTCATCAATGAATAAAATATCTCCATGCTCTAAATTAGTTAAGATAGCTGCTAAATCACCGGCTTTTTCAATTGCCGGGCCAGTGGTAATTCTAATATTAGCCCCTAACTCATGAGCAATAACATGGGCTAAAGTTGTTTTACCTAAACCAGGACCTCCATAGAGAAGAACATGCTCAATAGGTTCATTTCTCTCTTGAGCGGCTCTTAAAAAAATTTTCAAATTTTCTTTGATATTTTTTTGACCAATAAACTCAGACAAATCTTTTGGCCGAAGAGTTATCTCCCAATTCTTTTCTTCTGGCTTTTGAAGATTGCTAATAATTCTTTTTTTGTTTATTTCCGGCATAAATGAAGAATTATCTGCCTCTTGACAAATGCTAAAAAATATGCTATCATTCTAATGCTCTTAAAATGATTATCTTTTCTCCCCTTAATTCTGTACCCACGACAAGCATGGGGGTTTTTCAAAGGTTGGACTGGTTTTTTCTGGTCCTTCCCTTTGAAAAATTCTCTTGGGTACAGAGTTAAGGGGAGAATTTTTATTTCTATAAATTTATTCCTTTTTTGAATTATCTTTCTCTTTACCTACCAAATAAACTTCTGGCCAAGGTTTATAATGACTTCGCCAAACTTCTTTCTTTACCCGCCCATCAGGATAAGTAATCGTGCGGGTAAATTCTGTATCAGCTCCTTTATGAGCGATTTCTATTCTTTTTTTCTCTCCTGGCTTTAACTCATCAGTTTCAATATATTTGGTTGGACCGGGAGAAGTAATATTAAATATTTTTGGCTTAGTTACTTCTACTTTTCGCCCATCTGAGGTTCCCCAAAACTCAAAAATCAATTTTGTCCCTTTTATCTTTGACTGCCAAAGAATATAATTTCCTGTATCATTAATAAACCTTAAATCAGGATGTGGATCATAAATAGTCGCATCCATTCCTGCTGGTTCATAATAAGATACCCGATAAGAATGTGGCTGGCGTTCAACAATGGGTAAACCAGCATTTAAAGCCGCCCTAAAAGCAGTTGTGCCAATCTGACACAAACCACCGCCGAATTCAGGAATAGTCCTGTCTCCTTTAATCACTAACTCAGGTAAATAACCAGCATCAGCGTCTACCTTACCTAAGGCCTTAACCAAAGAAAATTCTTCTCCCGGAGGAATCAACAAACCATTCAATCTATTCGCTCCGACCTGAATATTATGAATTCTATTTTTAGGACTACCGGCAAAATTTGATTCTCCTTGCCCAATAAGTTCTTTAATACCTAAATCATTGATATCTTTTAAAGAAACTTTTGGCTGAATAATTTTTGTTTGGATTTCAATTTTCTTTTTATTGTTATATATAATCCCATTTTCTATTTTTTGACAAGTGCCTTTTTTATCTAAAACTAATCCTTCTCTGCCTGGCTGAAACTCAACAACTTTTTGATTTTCCATTTTAAATTTTGCTTCTTGAGGTTCTTGATTAATTTCAACAGCAATTTTTTCTAAAAATTTATCAACTTCATTCTGATTAAGTGATATCTGAATTTTTCCATTTTTCTTTTGAAAATCTAACCATTTTTGAAACTCATCTTTCTTAACTATCCAACGACGATTTTTATAAAATAAAATGAAAGGTAAAGAAGTTAGGATCTTTTTTACTTGGGGGATAAATCCTTCAATTTCTTCTGCCCTTATTAAGGGTTTTTTCTCGCTTCTTTCTAAAAAAATGGGCTGACTATCTAAATCAAATTTTTTCAATTTGTCTTCCAACTCTCTTATTGCTTTTTGATAATCAAAAGTAAAACCATTTTTTTCTGGCTCAACAATAATTTGACCATTGGGCTTAAAGGTAAGATAAGCGTTTTTTGGCGCTTCTTCAAAAGAGGAAAAATAATTTTTCAAAATGTTTTCTACTTCATCCTTATTTATTGCTGCTTGTAAATAAATTTTCTTTTTACGCCAAGGAATTTTTTGGCTAAACCTTTTTATAATCGACCCCCTCCTTCCTATTAAATATGCCTGATTAACTGTTTTCTTTATTTGGAATTTTATTATCTCCCGGGACAAATCAGGATCAGTAGGAGAAATAATAAAAGGATAAAGAATAAAAGATTCTTTTTCTTTGTTTTCTTTGTCTAATAAAAGGGAAAAAGTAAAACCTTTTTTCGCTTTTTTTTCTATTAAAGTATCTAAAAAAAATTCTGCTTCTTTTTTAGTTTTTCCTCCTAAATCAAATTGGCCAATAATTACACCGGGATAAATTTTCTGCGAGTATGCCCGGCAATAGACAAAACTAAAAAGAAAGAAGAAAAGTAAAACTAAAAAGATGACTTTGATAAATAGAAGCCATCTTTTTTGCTGAATATCTTTATTGATTTTATTTTTCATATTTTACAATATTGTTTTAATCATCTCCCAAAATAAATCCTTTTTTCTAAGAACTGTTCTTTTCTTTTATTTTTAAACGAACCGAATCAGGATGTTTTAATTTCGGAAGAATAATTGTTAAAACTCCGTTTTTTAACTTTGCTTCTGCTTTTGATTGATCAATTTTACAAGGTAAGATAATTGAACGAGAAAATTTACCCCAATAACATTCACGAAAGAAAAAATTTTCCTCATCAATTTTTTCTTCCTCTTTGTCTTTTCTTTCCCCACGAATAGTAATAATATCTTCGCTTATAGCAATGTCTAAATCTTCTTGATTCACCCCAGCGATAGCCGACTTTATAACAATTGCCTCATCTGTCTGATAAACATCAACGGCTAATTGCCCTTCCTTTTCTATTGCCCAAAAATCTTCTTTTTCTTCATCTTCTTGAATCTCTTCCTCTTTTTCTTTTAAAAATTTATCTATTTCTTTTCCTTTATCCTCCTTCTTTTTCTTTTTTGGTTTTTTGCCTAACCAATCTTCTCTTTCTAAATCTTCTTCTGATAAGCCGGTGAGTTTAGCCCAAAACGATTTTTTATTTCTTTTCATATTTTTATATTTATTCTTAAAGCTTTTTCTCGTTCTTATTATCAGTTAAAATTTTTTTGACTTCATCTAATTTTTTAGTCATTTCTTTAATTTCTTTCATCTGATTAAGTTTTTTCTCTTTCTCTAAATCTTTCTCTTCTTTTATAACTTTTTGAGAGATATACTTTTTCTTTTCATAAAAACCTAAAAGAGAAAAAACAAGAACTCCAGCAAAAACAACACCTACCATATTAATAAAGAACAAACCAAAAGAACCAATTATCATTCGCCAATTAAGAAAAGAAAAACCCATACCTGAGACAACTAGAGGAGGAAGAACAGCCACAGCAATGGCTATGCCTGGCAATATTTCTGATAATCCTGGTTTAGCAAAGGCATAAGCACCAGCCAAACCAGCAATTAGAGCAATAAAAAAATAAGCTAAATTAGGAGAAATGCGAGATAAAATTTCTGGGTTTATCTCTCGGTTAAAGACAAGTAAAGAAATTAAGGCAGAAACAATCAGAGTCCCAACAACAATTTCTAAAAGCAATAAAGAGGATCTCCGAATAAGTTTAACATCTGCTATGGTAATCCCCATTGCCAATGATAAAAGAGGATAAAGAATCGGAGAAATAAGCATTCCTCCGATAACCACAGCTGAACTATTAATTAAAAGGCCTAAACAGGTAATAACTACTGCTAAAAAATACATTAAAAAAAAGTCATAACTCGGCGCGCTTTTTTCTATTAATTTATCAACTACTTCTGTCTTTTCTTTCTGATTGATTTCTAAAAATCCTTTTTTTAAAGGCATAGATTTATAAAAAATCTTAAAAACAATTTTATTATACCTTTATAAGAAGTTTTTGCCAAGAAAAATGCCCCGTGCAGGAATCGAACCTGCAACCTTACGCTTAAGAGGCGTCTGCTCTACCAATTGAGCTAACGGGGCTTAATAAATAAATTTTATTTTATTCTTATCTTAACAAATTAAGCCCAAAAATCAAGCTAAGTAAAGAAATTAAAAATGCTCCCGGAGGGATTCGAACCCCCAATAACGGTTCCGAAGACCGTTGTGATATCCATTTCACCACGGGAGCGAAGTCATCTAAAATTACCATAAATTTTAGAAAAAATAAAGAGACCTAGGTCTCTTTATTTTTTCTTATTTTTTATAATTTAGTTAATTAACCTAAATGTTTTGAATCAGTCAAATATGCTTTGGCTGTTTCTTTGGTAATCAATCCCTTTTTATAAAGATAATTAACATCTTGGTCTAGGGTAAACATCCCTTCACTTGCACTTGTCTGAATAATATTTTGAATCTGAGCAATTTTATTCTCCCTAATTAAGTTAGCCACAGAGGGAATATTGACTAAAATTTCTCGAGCAGCAATTCTGCCCCCGCCAACTTTAGGAAGAAGCCGTTGAGCAATAATACCTCTTAAGGAAAGAGATAATTGAAGACGAATTTGCGCTTGTTGATTTGGAGGAAAAACATCAATAATTCGATCAATTGTTCGGGCAGCACTTCGGGTATGAAGAGTGGCTAAAACCAAAAATCCTGTTTCACCTAAAGTAACTGCTGCGGCAATTGTTTCTAAATCTCTCATTTCACCAACCATAATTACATCAGGATCTTGCCGAACAATGTGCTTTAAAGCATTGGAAAAAGAAATAAAATCAGTTCCTAATTGCCTTTGACTAATAATACTTTTTACTGGAGAAAAAACATATTCTATCGGGTCTTCTAAAGTAATAATATTGCAAGCACGCTCATGATTAATAAGATTTATCATTGCTGCTAAGGTCGTTGATTTTCCACATCCTGAAGGACCAGTAACCAAAACTAAACCACCAGTTAAACGGGTAAAATCATAGCCGATTTTAGGCATAGTGATTTCTTCCATTGTCGGCAAACGAGGAGAAATAACTCGGGCTGACAAAGCCAGATTTCCCATTGTCCAATAAATACTAATCCTGAAACGAGCCAGACCCTCAATTTCTAAAGATGTATCTAAATCTTTTTCAATCAAAAGTTTCTCCTTCTGCCGTTCGCTCAAAATATTATAAACCATCTTTTCCATATCTACCCGAGTAATGACAGGAAAATCAGTTAACTCTTTTAAAACACCATCAATTCTAACTACTGGAACCTTATCAACCATTAAATGTAAATCTGAAGCATTATTATTAGCCGTTACTTGAAGAAGTTCTTTAAGTTCCATAAAAATTAATTAATGATAATTTTTTATTATTATATTCCCTTTTTTGTTTTTAGACAACCTCTATTCTACCTTTTCTGATAGCCATTGACTAAATTCTACGCCTTCACTAACTTTATCCCCTTTACCTTGAGGATTATCACTGGCTTGAGGGCCAGACAAATCACCCCACCAATTTTCCTGAGCGTCAATTATTGCTCCAGTTTTATTATCATTATAAATACCGTAAGACCAATTATCAACAATATTATTGTTTCTTAACTCAAGAACAACTTGGCTAGAAGGATTAGACGAAGAATAATAAATACCATAACGATTATTTCTAATTGTATTATTTGTTATTGTTCGACCAAATGCTCCTTGATGGACAAATTTCATTCCAGCATAAGATGAATTCTCAATAACATTCCAAATAATTTGAGAATCGGGTTGGTAAAAAGTTAAAGCGCCTTTCTTAGAGCCAACTTCTCCGGCATAACGAATAATAACTCTTTCTAAAACATTTCCTGAAGTATAGAAAGAAATTCCTGCCCAATCTCCGGGCTGAGGAGAAGTAGTTGAACCGTCATTATTGCTATCTCCACCGTATTCGTCATCTTTGAAAGAAGTAAAAACAATCGGTTGGTCAATCGACTGGCTTTCTCTTCGAGCAATTAATCTTCCTTTGCCTAGTTCTTTGTCATCAAGAAAATCAATTTTACTCCTCAAACTACAATTACAAACAGGATTATCAATTTTAACTATTACTCCTCTCTCTATTTGAAGATTATTATAAACACTCAAATTACCAGAGACATAATAAATAAAATTTGAATTATTGCCCCAATAAGTAGGGAAAATAATTTTTGGAGAATAAGTTGTTCCAAAATAGAAAAAACATCGATAAACAATAAACCCCGGATTATCAGATTGATTATTAAAAATTTCTGAGCCACTAAAGGATTGAATATCTATCAAAGTAGTCGGTTCATTTTTAGAAGTAAAAAATTTGTTCCCTTGAATCTTTGACCTAACATTACTAACAATAATTGGCGTTCCCTTTTCTTTATCAAAAGTATTATTGTTTATTTCTATTAAGGAACTGATTGAATCTGAATCAGGCCAATTCTCGACATAAACTCCTACCCCTTCATTTGAAAAGAAATAATTATTTTCCAAAACAAGAGAAACATTAGAAAAAATTGTATAAAAGCCAATTTTATTATTTTTTATCTGATTTTCTTCTATTTTCAGTACCGCATCTTTTTCTTTTCCGACTTCTGAAAAAAATATTCCTCGATTAGAAGAATATTCAATTGTATTTTGAGAAATGACTGAACCGCTTTTGAAAAGGGCAACCAGCGCTTTACTATTACTAACGCCATCTAACCTTCCGCCATATCTTAAAATAGCATTTTCTAAAATATTTTCTGAAGTATAAAAAGAAATTCCTGCCCAATCCCCGGGCTGAGGAGAAGTAGTTGAACCATCATTATTGCTATCTCCGCCATACTCATCATCTTTGAAAGAAGTAAAAACAATCGGTTCTTCTTTTGTTCCTTGAGCAATTAATTTTCCTTTGCCTAGTTCTTTGTCATCAAGAACAAAAATTGCCCCAAAAGAATTATTACAACTTGATTCTACATTTCTAATTTTAATTACATTCCCTTTTTCTATTTCAAAATCATTATAAACAAATAAACCACCAGAAATAAGATAGTTTAAATTTTCATTTCTTCCCCAATAAGTTAAACCAGTAATTTCATTTTTAAGAGTAGAGCACCCTTTTGTCGGAGAAATATAATGAATTAAACCGGGCTTATTGCTAAAATTATCTTTTATTGTAATACCTGAACGACTTGTTACTTCTATAATGAAATCTCCATTATCTTTGAACTGATTATTAGAAATTTCACCAAAGAAATTATAAAGATAAATCGGTTCCTCATTATTTGAAAAGATATTATTTTTTATAACAAAATTCTCTACATTCTCTATGAAAAGAGGCGACTTATTATCTTTAAAAGTTATTTTTTCTAAAGAATACGTTCCTTGAGATGCTCCAATTTTTAAAGCCGACTTATCAGAAGAAAAGACAGGAAGACCGCCATTCTTTATAATCACATTACTAAATAAAATATCATCATTCATTTCTCTAATTAAAATATAAGACCAAAAACCAGCGCATTTATCCTCTTGATAAAAAGGAATATGTACGCCATACTCGTCATCTTTGAAAGAAGTAAAAACAATCGGCTGCTCTTCTTTTCCTTGAGCGTTTAAGGTTCCTCCTTTGTCAACAATTAAACCACTATAAAGGGGATTCTTAAGACAATGGCCATTCTCTTCAACAAAAGCAGGACTAAATTTTATAACTGTCCCTGGTTTTATTTCTAATTCTCCCTTGGGCTTAAGGTCGATACGAGAAGAAAGATAATAAGTTAATTCGTTATACCAAGTTTGATTGCTAACTATTTCTCCTACTTTTTCTTTTGCTCGGTTAGGTCGCAGATAAACAAAATTATTCTTGTTATTAAAATAATAATTCCCTAATAATTCTAATCCTCCTTCAGCTGTTTTATTGATAATAAAATTGTTATTGCTAAAATCATTCGTCGATAAAATTAAATTATTTTTATAAATATCTCCCCAAAGTTGATAATTATCAGTATTAATATCAGCATAATAAATCGCAGTTTCTAAATAACTTAAAGAATTATTTTTAAAATTAATTTTACCTCCTTTTAACCAAAAGCCCTTGTTTTCTAAAGTTGGGCCAACAATTTCATTATTCTCTAAGACATTGGCATTTTCTTCTTGACTTAGAGCAGTAAAGTTTATAATGCCTTGATAATCACTATTTTCTGGCGGACCTTGCATCCCTAAAAAAGAAGAATTCTTTATCTTTACTTTGCCGTATAAGAAAGACAAAAAGCCGCCAAATTTAAATTTAGTCCATTCAATAATTGATTCACCCTTGCCCGTTGTTTGAATATAACCCCAATGAGGAGAACAATTATCTTCTAAACTTACAGGAAAAGCATCAGGATATTCTCTATCAAAAAATGAAGTAAAAACAATCGGTTGGTCTTCTCTTCCTTGAGCAATAATTTGACCTTCTACCTTAATAGACAGATTATTCATTTTTGAACAAGAACTATCCTGAAGTGGAGCAAAGCGAATAAGAACGCCGGGTTCAATAAAAAGATTGCCTGTTATATAGAGAGAATGGGTAATAAGATAGGGACTATTTTGTTTTTGTAAAAATAGATCTCCTTTTATCCGACCGTTATCACCTTTAATTTCTGTATAACTATTAATAGATGATGGATAAGAGACGCTGTTTTGATGTTTTGGTGTTCCTTTAATAGGAGAATTTTTACTATCAAAACCATTCTGAGCAATCTCTGGTTTATTCGTTTGCCAATTATCTTTTTTTGAACCATCAACTTGCGAATCAATTCTTTCCATTGAGTACCTTAGATATTTACCTGACTCTTCATCTTTTTTGTTTTCGCCAGCAAACCAAGGATTAGAACAATCTACTTCATCAATTAGATTTCCTTTGCTGTCATAAAGAACTAAATGTCCTCCCTCGTTTTTTAAAGAACCGTTATAAGTTTGATTAGCAGGCATATTACTTATAGTTTGGTCATCAGTTCTTTCTAAAAGAAAATAGTCATAACCATTTATATAACCCGACAATTCTATATCCAAACTTCCCTTTTTATCTTTTAATTGCCAACCTGTTAAATCAATAGGATAGGGCTTATTGTTATAAAGTTCTATCCACTCATCAAAAGCGCTTGCTTCTGTTCCCATCCAACTAATCTCGTTGATAACCACATCAAGATATTGAGTTTGATCAATTAAAACACGAGTAAAAGTATCAGGTTTCTCTGGCCAATTTTCAAAATTTCCTGCTTGATCAATAACTCGCGAGCGAAAATAATAAATTTGACCGTTCTCCCCTTTAAACTCTATTTCTGGAATAGTTAAATTGCTTGAATCTAAACTATGATAACTCCAAAATTTCCATTCTCCATCTTCTCCTTTCCTATACTGAACCTGATAATAAGCAATTCCTGAAAGAGCATCTTGACCAGTTAAATAAATTTTAAAAGAAAGTTGATGCTCAATAAAAGGTAAAGATTTAACTTGAGAAGAGGGAGGTTGTCTATCTAAAATTATTGTCTTTTCTATACCATTAATATTTCCTGATTTGTCCTTTAGCCAAAGATGAATTCTTTTTTCTCCTTCAGAAATATCAGTAAAATCAAAAAATTCTGGTTTTTTGTCTTGCCAACGCTCATCGTCTAACACAGGAGGACTATCTTGGTCTTGAGAAATTAGCCAACCAATCACATCGTCATCATTGACAATAGACAAACCAATTCTTAAATCATTGGTATAATTTTGAGATTGACTATCTAAATCAAATAAACTTAACTCTGCCTGAGGCGCAGAATAATCAATTGTCCAAGAAAACTCAGCCGGCGTTTCATCAACATTGCCTGAAGAATCAATAGCCCTAACCTTAAATGAATGTTTCCCTTCAATTAAATTATCGTAATTTTGAGGTGAAAAGCATTCTTTAAATTGACTTCCATCTATTTGGCACTCAAAAGTAGAATTATCTTCAGAGGAAGAAAAAGTAAAACTGGCTGATGAAGAGTTGGAAAATTCTGAAGGATGACTAAGTATCTCTGTCTCTGGCGGCGAAACATCTCTATTGCTACCCCAAGTAAGAAAATGAGGGGAAGTTTTTTCAAGGGATGGATTTTTAGTAAAAGATTTTTCTTTGCTCTCGCCTTTTTCTTTATCATCCTTACTCTTATCTTCTTTAGACAATTCTCCTTCACCCTTTGACTTATTTTCCTCTTTGGTATTTTTAGATAATAAATTATCTTGTTCCTCCGAAGATTTTTCCTCTTCTTTTTTATCCTTTACTTTTTTCTCAGTTAAAGGAAGTTTAATCTGGATCTGCCAAGAAAAACGCTGATTATCCAACCAATGAAAACCATCTTCATCTTGATAGACCAAACCAAAAGGAAGAACAAAATTCAAATCAGAAAAGTTTTTTATCTTCTCCTGAGATGGGGCTTTTATTTTAAAAGAAAAAGTGGCTAACTGCTGAGGAGCGACTTCTTTTTCTTTAAAAGAAGCAGGTCTTAATTGAGTCAGCCACTGAGGATGACTAAAAAGAAAAACATTATTATCTTGAGAAGAATCAATGTTTAAGGAAACTTCTCCTTTTTTCCATATTTTCTCTCCTGTGTTAAGAAAAACTACTTTTAACTCTTTCTCTTCTTCAGGAAAAAGAACTAAATTTGACTGACTTTGCTCCACTAAACTTGCTTGATAAGCAGGAAGGGAAGGAGATTTTTCGTTTAACTTTTTTTCTTTTTCTTCAGGTTTAGAAAGAGGAGGATTCTCTTTTTTCTTTTCAAAAAGACGAGAAATACGACCAGTTGTTGCTTCTCTAAATTTTTGGTGAAGAGAAGAAAATTCTTTGGCTAACCGGCTAAATTCTTTAATCCCTTTTTGAATCTGTTTACCTGTTTGTATAGCAATACTCTCTGCTGTAGAAACAATGTTATTCCTCGTCCAAAGATAAAAAACTTTTAAAACAGGGGTTTTACCCTTATAAAGTTTAATGACTTCTTCTGAATAATAAGATTGGATTTTTTCCTTTGCTTCTGGAGAAAGAGAAACATCAATTAAAGTTGGTTGGAGGAATTGAGTATAAGGAAAGAAAAAATATCTTTCTCCTTGGTAAAGACGGCCGCAATTGCTTCCACCGGCAACTTCTGGCAAAGGGAAAAGTGTGGTTAATCGGGGAGAAATTTTAGAAAATTCATAATTAGAAGAAAAAACATCTTTGGTAGTTTGGTTATAAATGCTTGTTTTATCATAACCGTCAGGAGTAATATCAAAAGAATAGAAAGAAGGGTTGTATTCTAAAACATTAATTATAATATCCCGCCCCTTTTCTAATTTAATATTCTCGAATTTTTTAACACTCTCATAAACTTTTTCTGTTAGCCCAACACAAGTCCATTGACCGCTTTTTGGTCCTTTTTGCTGACGAAAATCAAAATCATATTTTAAATTCAATTGAGCCAAAAGATAAGCCAATTGAGCAATTTTTTTTCTTAAAAACAAATTTTTTTCACCTAAAAGAGTAGAAGGAATTTTAGCGCCAATAAATTTTGCTGTTCCTCCTTTATCTAAAAAATATTTCAAAGGACCAGCAACCACTCCTTTAGGAACTGCTTCAACAATCATTGGCTCTCCATTAACTTTTCCTATATAAATGGCTACATGACCGCAATAAATATCCTTTAAAATACCCTTTTTAATTTCAACTAATTGATTGGTATTATAACCATAAAGCAATCCTTCACCTGAAGTTTTGTAAAGCAAAGTTCCTAAAGGCATTATGCTTTCATCAAATTCCAAACCTTCAAACGAGATTGAATTTTCTTTAGCCGAAAGATATGAAAAAGGAAAAAAGAAAAAAAGAAATAAAAAGAAAATAAGAAAAATCAATTTTCCTTTTTTTACCTTAAACATTAACTTTTTTAATATCTAAAAGATTATTTTGAAAAAGCAGACCGGGGCTTACACCAAGAAGGATAAGGAGGTGCTGACAATATATAATCATGACGCCAAAGCTCTGTATTTGGGTCATTTACATCAAAAAGTCTTTTATATTTTTCCTTTCTTAAAAATCCATTCATTATTTCAGCAGCATTATCTCTTAAAACAAGATTTAGAGACTCATCTTTGTAAACCTTTTTAAAGATATCCATTATATAATCCTGCTCTTCGGGAAATAATTTAGCATAAAACCACAAAATACCACATAAGGCTTCTGAGACATAGGGGTTGGAATTTTTGTCCAGAATAAATTTTGCTACCCAATCAACTGATTGGCGATCTTTACGGGTAATGTAAAAATTTTCAGCCGCCACAATGGCTGCCCATTGATTATCTGGATCATTTTGATTTTCTAAAATGATTTTCTTTAAAATAGGAAGAGCATCATCTTCTAATCCGGCTGCTAAATAATCAATTGCTTTTTCCCGAATAAAACATTCAGTTTTCTTATCTAATGCTTGTTGAAGAAAAACATCAATAATTTCTTTTTGTTGAACATCTTTACCAAACTGAGCAACAATTTCTTCCACTACTTCTGGTTCTTTCTCTGGATTTTTTAAATAATCAACTAAAAAAGTTGGGACTTTAACCTGTTGATTATTCTCCTGAACTTTTTTCTTATCAACATATTTTTTAAGAACACTAATCAATTCTTTTTTAAAGCAAAGAGAAGATTCTTTGTCAAAAATTGTCTGCCGAATCTGCTTCATCATTAAAGGATGCCCTTTTACTAAATAATCGCTAATCACTTTTTGATACAATTCTCTTTCATAACCGCAGGATAAATCACACATACTCTCATAAGGCAACATATAGCAAGAAAATTGAAGACGACTAAAAGCAGTTTGCGCTCTCATTGGTGCGGGATAATAAAGCCAGATATCTGTTTTAGAACTAAGAATAAAAAAAACGCTTAGTAAGATAATGATAATAAAAAGAAAAAGGACAACTCTTAGTCCCCACTTTCCTAATCTAAAGAAAATTTTTTTAAATAATTGAGGTAATTTAGACATTTTAAAAAAATTAATTGTTTTTATCTTTTATTTTATTCGTTCGTAAAATCAAACCAATTAAAATTATCAATAAAGCGATAATTGATACTGCCAAATACTTTAACAAAGTTTCTGCTTCATAACGTTGAGGGACTTCTATTGTTTTAGAAATATCTCCTGATAAATTATCAAAATTTCCAACAGAACTTAATTTTTTTACATCATCTAATCCTCGGGGTAATATCTGATAGCCATTCTTCGTCTGGCTAAAAATTCCGCTTACTTTCATTTTATCACCTTTATAAAATTGGGGAAGGACTGGACTAACTGAAGATTTTAAATAAACTTTTATTTGCTCAGTTCCATCATCTAAATAAAAGCTTCTTCCTTTTTGACTAACCAACTCTCCTTCAACAGAAACCAAAGAACCAAGATTATCATTCTCTAAATCAGCAATTTTATAAGAAACTGGCTTTACTGGTTCTTGGTGTTTTAAAAAAGCAATATCTTCTTTTTTAGAAACTTTAATTCTTTTTTCACCTCTTGATTCACTTAAAATTCCTTTGATTTTTAGATAATCCCCTTGTTTCATTGGTGGGAAATCTTTTTTATACATAAAAATTTGAATTCCTGGCTGACCTATATAAAAAATTTGACTACCTAAAACGCCCGGTTCAACTAAAACTATTCCTTTTGTTTCAATCTTCAAACCTGACTCACCTTTTTTTATTTCATCCAAAGAAAGAAAAGAAAATTCATTTTCAAAATCTCTGTTCTTGCCTTCAATTTCTTTTAAAGAAAATATATTTTCCCTGCCAGGGGTTGGCTCATCGCTCCAATACCAATGCCCACTATCATCTCGATTATAAGAAAATCCTTCTTTGGCAAAATTATAACTAACCTCATCTCTCATTTTACCCTGATTGTCAAATAACCTTATTATCTCACCCTGATTATTCAAGGTAATTTTTGTTTTTTCTTTTTCAAAAACTAAAAATTGTCCCGGCTCAATAAAGATTCCTTCAGGTATCTGATAGGGCTTACTTTCCCCTTCTTTATCGTCAATTTTCCAATTAGTTAAATTTATTTTATGATCAGAAGCATTATAAATCTCAATCCATTCTTCTTTATCTGCTCCTTTGGGATTGGGTAAAATTTCATTAATAACAATTTTCTCTTCTTCCCCTTCTTCACTTTCTGTTTGAGTAGTTTGGCTATTTGATGGACTAACTTTAATTAAAATTTTAGTTTCTTTTGATAATCCTTTATCATCACTAACCCTTAAAACAACCTTATATTCTCCGGACTCTTTAAAAGTATACTTGGTTAAAACTCTTTCATCTGTTAAGCCACTGGGGAAACGCCAAAGATAACTTAGATTATCACCATCCAAATCATAGGAATCAGAAGCGTCAAATAATATCTCTTCTCCAACTTTAGCCGTTGCTGGAGCATAAATAACTGGCTGGGGAGAATGATTTGGCTGTTGAATAAAATTATCTTTGCCAGGAGTTGGTTTAATTGTCCATTTCCACACTCCTTTTTCATCACGAGCGTATGCTTGACCTTCTTCAACTGAACCATTATAGACAGCTTTTTCTACCAATTCATCTTGTGGTGAATTTAGTTTAAGAACTTCCTGACCAAAATTGTTTAAAGCAATTTTGCTTATCTGACGAGGAACAATAAAGAATCCCTTAGCCGGAATAAAAGTTGAATCAAAGTCATTCTTATCTATTACATATTTTCTTGAAACTGCATCTTCTAAACTCCAACCGGCTAAATCAACATCTTCGTCTCCATTATTTTTTAATTCAATAAATTCATTCTTTTCATCAGAACCAAAAGGATTAGGTAAAATTTCATTTAGACAAATATCTTTGCTGAAAATCACTTCTTTTTCCTCAAAAGGAATGAGGTTTGCTTCTCCTTTTGTTGGTTCATCGCTCAAGGAAAAATCTTGTTTATCATTATCAGTATCTTGACCATTGGGAAAACGGGCTAAAGAAAAAGGATCAGAAGCACGTGGAGCATTATCTTCCTTATTACCATCATCAAAACTCCCATAAGCAACCTTATCAATTATCTTGTTTTGAAATTTTAGAATAAGAATGTCGCCCTCATTGTTTAAAGAAAAAGTAAAATGTTTCCCTTTAATTAAAACAAGATAGCCGAATGGTTCTATAGTCAAACTCTCTAAATTAACCGGCTTTTCTCTATTATCTTCAATTGTCCAATCATCTAATGAAATTTCTTCATCTGTTTTATTGAATAATTCAATCCACTCTGTTTCTTCATCAGTAGGGTCGCTTACTAATTCGTTAATCACTACATCACCTGGCTGATAGTTCTTCTCTTTTTTCTGCTCTGTAGGTATTGATTTTCTTTCAGTAGGTCTTGAAGAAAACTTATTTTTTGAATTTTGAGGAGAGGGTTGAGGATTAATTTGAAAATCAACTTGATTATCATCTGAATCTTCTCCTATGGGCGAACGTTCAATGCTTTGATTCTCCGGAATTGCTGGCGCTGGTCCTTTACCTTCAAAATATTTTGCTTCGCCAAAACCAACTTTATCAATTATGTCTGGATCATCGTCACTACTAATCGCTTTATTGCCTAAATAAAAAGTATAACCATCATTCTCCCAAGTAAATTCTTTTCTTTTAACTACAGCATCGGCCTGGGAAAGCAATTCTTCATCAGCATCATCACGAACAATTAAATAAAAACCGTGAGCAGGAATAATTGTCCCATTAGGATAATAACCGTCGTCTTCATTGCCAATACGAATCATAATTGACGGATTTTCGGCTGTTTTTGTCTTTTCTAAACGATAACCCTCTTCTTTCAAATCTATATCCTCTTCCAAAGGATTATAAAGTTCTATCCAGTCGTTTTTACCTTGGCTGAAAATTTCATTAATCAATAAATGATTAACTGCTAAAACAGGCATTCTAAAATAAAAAATCCCCCCTAAAATAAAAAGAAAATAAAAAATTTTAATAAAGAAAAGCCATCTTTTTAATTTCATATTAAAAAATTAAATATCTATTTTAAATATAAAGTAAATTAAATTTTTAAACAATAAACTTGACTAAAGATTTAGTATAATTTACGGTAAAAGGAGAAAATTAAATTATTTATGCCGGAGTGGTGGAATTGGTAGACACGCATGGTTTAGGACCATGTGGGGCAACCCGTGGAGGTTCGAATCCTCTCTCCGGCATTTTTATTTTGAAAAATTTTCTCTTAAAATAAAAATTATTGTTTTATTTTTTTTATTTATTTGTTAAAATAAAATTAGAAAATATTTTTTCTTGCTTTTAAAAATATAATAGAAGAAAAATTTAAAATGATTATTGAGGTAAAAGTAATTCCCAGAGCAAAGAAAAATTTAATTAAGAAAGAAGACAAAAATTATAAAATTTGGCTAACCGCTTCGCCGGAAAGAGGAAAAGCAAATAAGTCCTTAATAAAATTTTTATCTTCCCACTTTAAAATTAAAAAAAATCAAATAAAAATTATTAAGGGAGAAAAATCAAGAAAAAAAATAATAGAGATTAGTAATTTATCTCTATTATTTTTTTAAAAATAATTTTATAATAAAAATGTAAAGTTTTAAAAAAATATCACGAATGTTTACAAAACTATTTGTAATTCATTCGTGAAAAAAGAAAGGAGGTGAGCCCTATGGTAAAAAGAAAAAAAACTACTAAGAGAAAACCGGCGAAGAGGAAGACAACGAAGAGAAAAACAACTAAAAAGAGAAAGACAACAAAAAAGAGAAAGACAACAAAAAAGAAAACAACTAAAAGAAGAAAAAAGGGGAAAAGATAGAGAAATTTAGCTTTTCAATAAAACAAAACTACTCTTATTTATTAAGAGTAGTTTTGTTTCAAAATAATTTATTTTGTTCTTTTTTCGTTTTTTCTTTTTCAAACAAAATTTTTCCATAAAGTCCGTCATATCCGGGAATAACTTTTACTTTTCCTTCCCGCATATCAATAACTCCTTGAGCAATTTCTGGTAAAGTAATTTTCTTTAACTCATCAAAAGGTAAATCTAAAAGAACTTTAAATTCGCTCTCTCCTTTTCTAATAATCTCTTGATAAAGATATTCTACTTTCTTTGTTTTTTTGCCTTGGCCAATTATTTCAGCAATAATTTCTTTCAAAGGAATTAAATGTTTAAAAGGAACTGCTGAGGAAGGAATAAACCCTTCTTCTCTGTCAGCCAAACTATCAACTCGGTAAAGAACCCCTTTAGTCAAAGGACGATGACATTTAGGACAAATACCTTTTAATTTTTTTGTCTCCTCCGGAGAAAAACTTAAACCGCATTTTCGATGACCATCATAATGATACTTACCTTCCTGAGGGAAAAATTCAATAGTATAAAGAAATTTCTTTTTATCTTTTTCCTTTAGTATTTTCTTTAATTCCTCAAAACTTAAATTGTCAGTGTTAAAAACATTTGCTTCCCGACCTAAATTTTCTGGAGAATGAGCATCAGAATTAGAAACTAAAACAAAACGATCTAAAGTAGAAAGACGCCAATTCATTGGCGGATCAGAAGAAAGACCAGTTTCCATTGCGTAAATGTACTCAGTTGTCTCTCCAAAACATTCTTCTACAGAATCAAAACCTGAATTTGAACCAAAAAGAGAAAACCAAGGTGTCCAGATATGAGCAGGAATGATTAAAGCATCCTCAGACACTTCTAAAACTACTTTCACTAATTCTTGGGCATCTAATCCTAAAATTGGCCGGCCATCAGATTGAAGATTACCTATCTTCGCTAAAGCACTATTAACTTTCTCTACTGCTTCTATTGTTGGTAGGTAAAATAAAATATGAATGCGCCTAACTTTTCCATTTTTTGAATATATACAACTTATTTCCGTAGACAAAATAAAAAAGAGTTGCTTATCTCTCTCCTTATCTAAAATAAACTCATCTTTTAATTTAAATAACCCGTTTCCTAATGGCTCTAATTTTTCTTTTATCTCCCTCAACCATAAAGGATGAGTAAAATCACCTGTACCCAAAATATCAATTCCTTTCATTTTCCCCCATTTGTCCAGAACCTCCAAAACCATATCCTTGGAAGTAGCCCGAGAATATTTAGAATGAAGATGTAAGTCAGCTATATATCTCATAAAAAGTTATTTTGTCTATTATTCTATCATTATTTATTCTCTTAGAGCAAATATAAATCCCCGGCACCGGCCTACTTTCGCCCCGAAGGACTATCATCGGCGTTAGAGAGCTTAACTTCCGTGTTCGGGAAGGGAACGGGTGTTTCCTCTCCACTAAAGGCACCGGGGAATATTTTTTATTTATAATAAAGTGTTCCCATGGCTCTTGCGGTTAGAGAATAACCTATTAGTACTCCTCGGCTAAACCCGTTACCGGGCTTACACCTAGAGCCTATCAACCAGATAATCTCTCTGGGGTTTAAGAGGCCTAATCTTGGAAAAGGCTTCGCGCTTAGATGCTTTCAGCGCTTATCCTTGCCGAACGTGGCTACCCAGCTATGCCCCTGGTGGGACAACTGGTACACCAGAGGTTCGTCCTTCCCGGTCCTCTCGTACTAGGGAAGAATTTCCTCAAGCCTCAACGGCCACGGCAGATAGGAGACCGACCTGTCTCACGACGGTCTGAACCCAGCTCGCGTACCGCTTTAATTGGCGAACAGCCAAACCCTTGGGACCTTCTCCAGCCCCAGGATGCGATGAGCCGACATCGAGGTGCCAAACCTCCCCGTCGATGTGGACTCTTGGGGGAGATCAGCCTGTTATCCCTGGAGTAGCTTTTATCCGTTGAGCTTCCGCCGTCCTATTTCGCACGGTCGGATCACTAAGTTCCGCTTTCGCGACTGCTCGACTTGTAGGTCTCGCAGTAAAGCTGGCTTATGCCTTTGCACTATCGGTCCGATGTCCATCCGGACCTAGCCAACCTTAATAAACGCCTCCGTTACCTTTTAGGAGGCAACCGCCCCAGTTAAACTACCCGCCAGCCACTGTCTCCCGCAAAGCGAGATTAGAGTCAAAATTAAGCAAGGGTGGTATCTCACTGGCGACCCGTCAAAGACGGGTCTCCCACCTATGCTGAACATGCTTAACCCTAACTCAATGGCAAGCTGTAGTAAAGCTTCACAGGGTCTTTTCGTCTAGCCGTGGCTAGTGAGCATCTTCACTCACATTGCAATTTCGCCGAGTCCCTCGTTGAGACAGT
>CAYTBZ010000011.1:0-17859 GCA_964436275.1 uncultured Gammaproteobacteria bacterium
CTAGTGAGCATCTTCACTCACATTGCAATTTCGCCGAGTCCCTCGTTGAGACAGTCCCCAAGTCGTTACGCCATTCGTGCAGGTCGGAACTCACCCGACAAGGAATTTCGCTACCTTAGGACGGTTATAGTTACCGCCGGCGTTCATCCACGCTTAGGTTCAGAGCTCTTCCGCTAAAAGCGGAATCACCCCTCCCCTTAACGCTCGGACACTGGCCAGGCATCAGCCCCTATACATCACCTTGCGGTTTAGCAGGGACCTGTGTTTTTGGTAAACAGTCGCTTGGGGTCTTTCGCTGCGCCCCGCCAAAGGCGGGGAGGCCTTATCCCGAAGTTACGACCGCTGTTTTGCCGAGTTCCTAAACGAGGGTTCTCTCGTCCACCTGAGCACTCTTACGCCCACCTACCTGTGTCGGTTTGCGGTACGGTTTTCCTACTTTTAACTCCGCTTACCTTTTCTTGGCACATTATTACGAGAGTTCGCGCCACCCGAAGGCTTTGCTACCTGTCCTATGTCTAAAAGACATAGAACAACCTACATAGCCATAGCAGGCTCTCACACTAATGTGCGTCAGTAAGCGAAAAAAGTAGGAAAGGACAGGAATATTAACCTGTTCATCCATCCCCTAATACTGGAGACCAGTATTAAGGTTAGGACCGCCTAACCCTGGGTCGATTGTCGTTGCCCAGGAAACCTTAGGTTTTCGGTGTCTCCGGTTCTCACGGAGATTTTTGCTACTTATGCCAACATTCTCTCTTCTCTAGGCTCCATTATTTCTCACGAAATAACTTCACCGCCTAGAGAATGCTCCTTTACCCCTCGGTTTCATAGAGAATGAAACCGAAGCCCTATCTTCGGTATTAGGCTTAGCCCCGTTGAATTTTCGGCGCAGAACGACTCGACTAGTGAGCTGTTACGCTTTCTTTAAAGGATGGCTGCTTCTAAGCCAACCTCCTAGTTGTCTGAATTGTTCCACCACCTTTTCCACTTAGCCTAAATTTAGGGACCTTAGATGAGGGTCTGGGCTGTTTCCCTCTCGACCGATGGAGCTTAGCCCCCATGGTCTGACTCCTGAGCTTTTTACCTTTGGTATTCGGAGTTTGGTTAGAGAGGGTAGGAAAATCCCCCCTACTCCATTCAGTGCTCTACCCCCAAAGGGAACGCTCAGGGCTAGCCCTAAAGCTATTTCAAGGAGAACCAGCTATCGCCAGGTTCGATTGGCATTTCACCTCTAGCCACAGTTCATCCCCTGGTTTTGCACGACCAGTGGGTTCGGGCCTCCCCCCGCTTTTCAGCGGAGTTCACCCTGACCATGGCTAGCTCACCTGGTTTCGGGTCTCTCTCCACTAATTTTGTCGCCCATTTAAGACTCGGTTTCCCTATGGCTCCGTCCTTTAAGGACTTAACCAAACTAGTGAAGAGAACTCGTTGGCTCATTCTTCAATAGGCACGCCGTCATCCCGCAATACTGCGGGACTCCGACTCCTTGTAGGTATATGGTTTCAGGTACTATTTCACCGCCCTCACCGGGCTACTTTTCACCTTTCCCTCACGGTACTTGTTCGCTATCGATCACCAAGGAGTATTTAGCCTTGCCAGATAGTCCTGGCTGCTTCCCACAGGATTCCTCGTGTCCCGTGGTACTCGGGATATTACCAGAAAAGTCTATTCTCTTTTCGCCTACAGGACTTTCACCTTCTTTGGTTCTACTTTCCAGTAGATTCGGCTAAGAGAATAGTTTTTTTACTTTTCCGCAGGTCTGTAGCCCTGCACGGTAATATCCCACAACCCCGAATAGGCAACGCCTACAGGCTTTAACACCTATTCGGTTTGGGCTCTTCCCCTTTCGCTCGCCACTACTCAGGGAATCACTTTTGTTTTCTTTTCCTCTGGGTACTAAGATGTTTCAGTTCCCCAGGTTGTCTATTCCGTAAAAACGGAATCGTTTTGGTTTAAACCAAAACAGGTTTCCCCATTCGGAGATCCCCGGATCAAAGGTTGCTTGCCACCTCCCCGAGGCTTATCGCAGGCTGCTACGTCCTTCATCGACTCTTGGTGTCGAGGCATCCACCATATACCGTCGCTCTCTAACCGCAAGAACCATCGAAACACTTTATTTCTTACTTATTTTATTAGTTGTTAAAGAACAATCATTTATTATCCTCTTTTTTCTTTTACTGAAAAAACCGCTGGTCCAGCGGTTTTTCAAACTGATCTTAATCTAAAAAATCTCTCAACCGCTGGTAAAGTTTATAACTTTTTCTACCTTTCGCATTTTGAGAATAATAAATGAATTAATTAATTATTTTAAATCGTTGTTTATTATAACAACTATATTTTTCTCGTCAAGACAATCAACCTGTGGATAACTAATTATTCTTTTAAACTTCTTATTATGAAAGAAAATTTTAATTTAAAAATAAACTGAAGGGTAAATATAAGTGCGCCTGGGTGGATTCGAACCACCGACATCCACTTTATAAGAGTGGCGCTCTAACCGCTGAGCTACAGGCGCTAACAACGATTTAAATATTACAAAAATTTTTTTTATTAGTCAAAATTTAACATTGACAAAAGGAAAAATTAAAGATAAAATAAATTCAACCTTGGGCATTTTTTATTTTAAGCAAAAATGAATATTACTGAATTAGCCAGAAAATTAAAAGTAGATCCTAAAGAGTTGAGGGAAAAATTACCTCAATTAGGTTTTGATATTGGTAAAAAAGCCATTCAAATTGATGACCAAGTAGCCAAAAAAGTTATTGTTCTCTGGCCAGAATTTATTAAAAAAACAGAAGAAGAATCAGGGATAATCTCTGAAGTTGAAGAGAAAAAAGAAGAGGAAACAAAAACTATTTTCATTCCTTCCTTTATTACTGTCCATCAGTTTGCTGAAAAATTAAATCTTCCGGTAACCAAAGTTATTAAAGAACTAATGAAAAATCAGATAATCGCCACTATTAACGAGAGAATAGATTTTGAAACAGCAGCCATTATTGGTGAAGATTTGGGATTTAAAATAAAAAGGGCTGAGGAGGAAGAGGAAAAAGAAAGAGAAAAAGAAAAAAAGGAAAAATTTGAAAACCTGTTAAAAGAAAAATTAAAAAAAGCAAAAAATTTAATTCAACGCCCACCAATAATTGTCGTTATGGGACATGTAGATCATGGAAAAACACTTTTATTGGATACAATTAGAAAAACTAACATAGTTCAACAAGAAGAAGGAGGCATTACTCAACATATTGGCGCTTATCAGGTAAAACAAAGAGGAAAAATTATTACCTTTATTGATACGCCTGGTCATGAAGCATTTAAATCCCTTCGCGCTCGAGGAGGAATGGTCTCCGACATCGCCATATTAGTCATTGCTGCTGACGACCATATCCAACCTCAAACTTTAGAAGCAATTAAAATAATTCAAGAAGAACAATTACCTTTTATTGTGGCAATTAATAAAATTGACAAAGAGGAAGCAGATATAGAAAAAATAAAAAAAGAACTTGCTGAAATAAATCTTGTGCCCGAGGACTGGGGCGGAGAAGTAATTTGCGTGCCTGTCTCAGCCAAAACTGGTCAGGGAATAGAAAATCTTTTAGAAATGATTCTTTTAGTGGCTGACTTACACAAAGATAAATTTACTACTACTTCTGAAGGAGAAGCAATCGGCACAATCATTGAGTCGAAAATTGATCCTACTGCTGGACCAGTGGCTACAGTTTTAGTCCATTCTGGAACATTAAAAATTGGTGATTCAGTTATTGTCGGAAATAGTTATGGCAAAATAAGGGCAATGAAGAACTGGCAAGGAAAACCAATTGAAGAGGCTCCCCCCTCTACTCCAGTAAGATTTTTAGGGTTTAAAAGTTTGCCTGAGGCAGGAGATATTTTAGAAGTAGTAAACGACCAAAAAGAATTTAAGAAAAGAATCCGAGAGTTGGAAAAAACAAAAGAGATATCTCTCTCTTCTTTTGCTTCTCTAGAAACTAAAAAAATAAAGAAAGAAGAAAAAGAAGAAAAAATTACTTTAAATATTATTTTACGGGCTGATGTTTTAGGCTCTTTAGAAAGTATTGTTCATAGTTTAGGAAAAATAAAACTTAAAAAAGGGAAAATTAAAGTTATTAAGCAAGGGTTAGGTAATATTACTGAAGCGGATGTCCTTTTTGCTGAAGCAAGTAAAGCAATTATCATTGGTTTTAGAGTAAAAGCAAATCCAAATCTTGTTTTAGCAGCAAAAAACAGAAATGTGGAAATAAAAACCTTTCAAGTTATTTATGAACTCTTAGATTTCTGCCAGAAAGAATTAACTAAATTAATACCTCCGGAAATAGTTAGAAAAAAATTAGGAGAAGTAAAAATATTGGCTATTTTCCGTTCAGAACCTAACTCAATGATTGTCGGAGGGAAAGTTATTGAAGGAAAAATAAGGAAAGGAACAAAAGCAGAAATAAAACGAGAAGAACAAATAATTGGCCGGGGAGAAATAGAGGAAGTTCAAGTTAACAAAGTAGAAACTCAAGAAGTAGAAGAAGGTAAGGAATGTGGTATAAAATTTAAAGGCAAACCATTAATTAAAATTGGTGATATTCTTCAAGTATATTTAGAAGAAAAAAAGACCATTGATAATATCTAATTTTTATGATAAAATCAAAGCAATTAACAAAGAAAAAATGAATAAAAACAACGAAATCAAAAACCAATTAATCCCAATGGTTATTGATAAAACCGTCAGAGGAGAAAGGGCTTATGATATTTATTCCCGCCTTTTAAAGGATAGGATAATCTTTTTGGGTGATGTAATTAACGACGGATTAGCCAATATTATCATTGCTCAACTGCTTTTTTTAGAAAGTGAAGATAAAAACAAAGACATTAAGCTTTATATTAATAGTCCCGGAGGCTCGGTAACTGCTGGCTTGGCTATCTATGACACAATGCAATATGTTAAACCAGATATTGTCACCATCTGTATTGGCACTGCTTCTAGTATGGCTGCTGTTTTACTTGCCGCTGGTAAAAAGGGTAAAAGATTTGCCTTGCCTAACGCAGAAATTCTCCTTCATCAGGTCATGGGTGGAGCAGAAGGACAAGCAATTGATATTAAAATTAGAGCAGAACATATTCTTAAAGTGAAGAATAAAATTAACCAAATTTTAGCTAAGCACACAAATCAGCCAATAAAAAAAATAGAAAGAGATACTGACCGTGATTTTTATATGAGCCCTCAGGAGGCTTTAAAATACGGCATTATTGATAAAGTCATTCATAAAAAAGTATGAAAGAAAAAAAATCAATAACAAAACAAGAAACAAAAGACAAGCAAAAAACAAAATTGAAAAAATTACTTTCAGCTAAATATACTAAACTTCTTCCTAAGGTAGGAGAAATAGTAGAGGGAGAAGTAATTAATATTTCTCCTAACGCAGTCCACTTAGATATCAAAGGTATCGCTACCGGCGTTGTCCGGGGCTATGAATTATTTGACGAATCTGGAGAATATTCTAATCTAAAAGTTGGAGATAAAGTTTCAGCCACTGTTTTAGAATTAGAAAATGAAAATGGTGAAATAGAATTATCTTTCCGTTGTGCTGGTCATGAAAAGGCCTGGGAAAAATTGAAAGAACTTATGGAAAAAGGTGAAGTGGTTACCGTTACTGTTACTAGCGCTAATAAAGGGGGATTGATGGTCAGACTCAATCGAATAACCGGCTTTCTACCTGTTTCCCAACTTGCTCCTGAACATTATCCCCGAGTAGAAGGTGGTTCAAAAAATAAAATTTTAGAACGACTTAAAAAATTCGTAAACAAGAAACTAAAAGTAAAAATTATTGATGTTTCCAAAGAAGAAAAGAAATTGATTGTCTCTGAAAGAGAAACAATAAAAGAAAAAGAAAAAGAAAAAATTTCTAAATATAAAGTAGGAGATATTGTTGAAGGAGAAATCAGTGGTTTGGTTGATTTTGGTGCTTTCCTAAAATTTGATGATGGATTAGAGGGTTTAATTCACCTCTCTGAGTTAGACTGGCAAAGAATTGAACATCCACGAGAAGTAGTAAAGGTTGGCCAAAAGGTAAAGGCAAAAATTATTAGTATTGATGATTCACGAGTATCTTTTTCCTTAAAACAATTGAAAGAAGATCCTTGGAAAAAAGCTAGTGAAAAATATAAAATAGGACAAAAAGTAAAAGGAAAAATTATTAAAATTAATCCCTTCGGCCTTTTTGTGGAGTTAGACGAAAAAATTCATGGTCTCTGTCATATTTCTGAAATTCCCCCAGAAATAAAAAAAGAGCTTAATAAAAAAATAAAAGAAAACGATACCTTAGAATTTAAAATTCTCTCTTTAGAACCAGAAAATCATCGCCTTGGACTAACTCTAAAATTGAAAGAAAAGAAAACTAAATCATCTTAATTATGAAAAAATTTTTAAAAAATATCTTATTTTTGATAGTAATTTTTTTAATTCTCTCTGCTATTTTTAGTCTTACTACTACTCCTTCCCTTTCTACTCAGAAAACAAAAAAAATAAATTTCACTACCTTAATCCAACAAATTGACAACGAACAAGTTAAAAGCATTCAAATAATAGAAGACAAATTAATCATTAAATTGAAAGACGGAACAGAAGAAATTAGTTATAAAGAACCAAACACTTCTTTAATTTCTCTTTTAAAAGATTATTCTTTAGACAAAGAAAAGATAAAAAAGATTGATATTAACATTAAAAATAGGGAGGCAACCACCCTCTGGTTAGGTATAATTCTCCCTTTTTTAATACCCTTTTTAATTATTGGCTTGTTTATTTATTTAATGTCACGTCAAGTTCAAAAGGGACAAATGAAAGCAATGCTTTTTGGACAAACTAAAACAAAAATAGCAGATATTAAAAAACAAAAGGTCACCTTTAAGGATGTAGCTGGGGTAAAAGAAGCAAAAGAAGAACTTCAAGAGGTAGTAGAGTTCCTTAAAAATCCTAAAAAATTTATCTCCTTAGGCGCCCGTATTCCTAAAGGTATTTTACTTTTAGGACCACCGGGTTGTGGTAAAACTCTTTTAGCCCGTGCTGTCGCTGGAGAAGCCAATGTTCCCTTTTTCCACATTTCTGGCTCAGAATTCGTAGAAATGTTCGTTGGGGTAGGAGCGGCTCGGGTTCGTGACTTATTCCAAAAAGCAAAACGCCATGCTCCTTCTATTGTTTTTATTGATGAATTAGATGCTGTTGGCAGACAAAGAGGGACAGGATTAGGAGGTAGTCATGATGAAAGAGAACAAACCCTTAATCAAATTTTAGTTGAACTAGATGGGTTTGAACCAGAAACTAATGTAATTGTTTTAGCAGCAACCAACCGACCTGATGTCTTAGACCCTGCACTTTTAAGACCTGGAAGATTCGACCGGCGAGTTGTTTTAGATTTACCTGATTTAAAAGACAGAGAAAAAATTTTAGAAATCCATGCCCGGAACAAGCCTCTGAGAAAGTCTGTCTCTTTGAAAAAAATCGCTAAGAGAACCCCGGGCTTCTCTGGAGCAGATTTAGCCAACTTGCTTAATGAGGCAGCTATTTTAGCCGCTCGACGTGGAAAGAAAAAGATCGGAATGAGTGAAATATTAGAAAGCATTGAAAAAACTCTTCTTGGTCCAGAAAGGAAAAGCCATATTCTTACAAAAAAAGAGAAAAAAATCACTGCTTACCACGAAGCAGGACATGCTTTAGTTTCTCATTTCCTTCCCCATTGCGACCCAGTAAGAAAGGTATCTATTATTGCTCGGGGACGAGCGGCGGGTTATACCTTAAAAACACCTTCAGAAGACAGACATTTAAAAAGTAAATCAGAATTTGAAGATGAATTAGCTGCTTTATTAGGAGGATATGCTGCGGAAAAAGAAATTTTTGGTGAAGTTACTACTGGAGCGACTAATGATCTGCGTCAAGCAACTGAATTAGCTAAAAAAATGGTTACTGAATACGGAATGAGCGATCGATTAGGTCCACGCACTTTTGGTAAAAAAGAAGAATTAATTTTCTTAGGAAAAGAAATAGCCCATCAAAAAGATTATAGTGATAAAATAGCTCAACTAATTGATGAGGAGGTTTCTAAATTCGTCCAACAGGCCTATCAAAGAGCACGTGAATTATTAAGAAATAAAAGAAAAGAGTTAGAAAAAATTGTCCACTTTCTTTTAGAAAAAGAAACTTTAGAGCAAAAAGAATTTGAAAATATTTTAAAAAATAATTAAAATAATAACAATTAAATTTATTTAAAAATGAAACTTTACCGTTCTCTCTTAAAAGAAACATGGCAAATTTGTAGAAAATATAAATTTCTCTGGATTTTTGGCTTCTTTTCCATCTTGCTTAGCAGCGGAGGAGAAATTAATTTATTTCTAAAGGTTCTACAGCCAGGATTAAAAAGACACTTTCTTTTTAATATATTCAACTTATTAATTAAATTAATTTCTTTCCAGTCACTACTTGAATCTCTTAAAACCCCTTCTTTTATCTATCTCCTATCTTTTATCATTCTTCTCTTTCTTTCTCTTACTTTTGTTTCTCTTGTCTCTAGAGCAAGCATTGTTAATGCTGTTAGTAAAGAGAAAAGAAAAGAAAAACCAAAATTTTCTTCAACCCTTCAACAAGGAATAAAAAATTTTTGGCCTGTTTTAGGTTTGTATATTTTAGCACTAATAATTATTATTTTATCTTTTTCAATTTCTTCTCTTCCCTTTTATTTATCCTATTCTTCTGGAAATAATTTAGAAAATTCTTGGGGACTAAAATTGTTTCTTATTCTCTTCTTTTTTCTTTTTATTCCTCTTCTTTTCATTATCTCTTTTGTTACTCATTTTGCTCTCTGCGATATTGTTATTTACAAAAATAATATTCTTAAGAGTTTTAAAAATGGAATAAAACTTTTCTTTAATAACTGGTTGATTAGTTTAGAATCTGCATTCTTAATTTTTTTAATAGAACTTATTATTGGAACTATTTTCTTATTAACTACTTGGGGCATCGCTTCATTATTAGGTTTTGTTAAGAATATTTTTATCTTAACAAATTTTTCCTTGGGTATTATCTCTATCCCTTTGTTATTTTTTATAACATCTACTATAATTTTTATTTTATTAACAGCAATTTTTGGTCTTTTTCAAAATACTTACTGGACTCTTCTCTTTTTAAAATTAAATAAACAAAAAAAGTTTTTAAGCAAAATTGAAAGAATCTTTTATTCATTATTAGCAAAGTAAATATCTTGTGTATAAGTGATTGATTTTAGTGGATAAAAAAGTGTAAAATATAAAAGAAAAATTAATCACTTTTTATTACCAAGTTTATCCACAAGATATTAACTAAAGATCATTTTCATTCTTCTGATTTTTAAAAAGAAAAATGATTTATCCCCTATTTTTACCAACTTATTATTAAGATTAGTTTTCTATATATTATATAAACCTTTAATTAAATAAAAATTTATGAAATTAACTTGTCTTCAAGAAAATTTAAAAAAAGGACTTTCAATTGTAAATCACTTAAAAAGTTCTAACATTAGTTTACCTATTTTAAATAATGTCCTTATTAAAGCTACTAAAGGAAAGATTGTATTAACTACTACTGATTTAGAAATAGGAATTAAAACTGTTGTTAGAGGGAAAGTAGAAAAAGAAGGAGAATTTACTATTCCTATCCAACTATTTAGTAACTACATCAATCTTCTTCCTAACAAACAAGTTAAAATTGAAGCCCAAAAAGATTTTCTTTTAATTAAATGTGAAAATTACTTTACTAAAATAAAAGGTATTCCTGCTTCTGAGTTTCCTTTAATTCCTAAAGTTGAAAAGAAAGAAAAATTTAGTTTTAAAATAAAAGAACTTAAAAAAGCGATTCACCAGGTTAATTTCGTGGTCAACCCTTCAGAAATGAGAACAGAGATAAGTGGTGTGCTTTTTAATTTTAACGCTCCAAAAGAAGGTTTGACGACCCTAGTTGGCACTGATAGTTATCGCTTAGCAGAAAAAATAGTTGAATTTAATAATTTTAATAATAAAGAAAATAAAAAAATTATAGTTCCTTTAAAGACACTTCAAGAATTGCTTAATATTTTAGAAGATGGTGAAGAGGAAATAGAAATATATTTATCAGAGAATCAAATTTTGTTTTTCTTTAATGAAACAGAATTGATTTCACGCTTAATTAATGGAGAATATCCTAATTATAAACAAATTATTCCTGAAGAATTTAAAATAGAAGCGAAAACCTCTATCGACAAACTTATACAAGCAATCAAAGGCACTGGTTTGTTTTCTCGCTCTGGAATTAATGATATAGATTTAGATTTTAATTCTAAGGATAATGAAATTATTATTTCTTCAAGTAATAGTGAAATAGGAGAAAGTACCTCTAAAGTAGAAGCAGATATTTCCGGAGAAAATGGTAAAATTACTTTTAATTATCGCTATCTTTTAGATGGACTTCAAAATTTAGAAGATGAGGAAGTTGTGATGAAAATTTCTGACTCTAAATCTCCGGGTTTGATAAAGTCAATAAAAGACGAAAACTACATTTATATTGTTATGCCTATAGGCAGTTAATACTTGATAATTATTTTATAAAGACAGTAACCTCTTTTGTTGTGTAAGTATTATTATCTTTATCAATAATTTGGGCATAAAGTTGATATTTACCTTTTTTAGGAATGTTTGCCCAAATTATTTTTATATTACTCAAACTTTCAGGTTGAGTAATCATTCCAATTAAATGATTTTTAGAATCATTCTCAAAAATATAATAGAATTTAACTTTTTGAACTTTTAAAGGAGAGTTGATAGAAAAGGCAAGGGTAATAGGAGTTTCTTGTAAAAAGAAAGAACTATTGTTTGAAGGGGTAATCCAGAAAATAGTTGGTTGGTTTGTTTGATAATTATTTGAATTATAGAAAAAGTGAATTTCAGTAGAATTATTGTTTTCTATACTATCATAGGCAACAATTTTAAGAGTATGTAAGCCGTTTTTTAGATTATCTAAGTTTATTGTTTTTTGGAAATGAGGTTGGTAAGAATAAGCGGCTAATTTTTCGTCAATATAATATTCAATCCGTTTTATTTTTCTTAATCCTGATGCATTTCCTACTATTTTGAGAAAAGGATTGGTTATAATTGATCCGTTTTCTGGTTCAACAACCTCAAGAGTTGGTTTATAAATTTTTAAATGCACATTATCTTTTTCTTTTGGCGGTAATTTTAAAACAATATGATTTTTTCTTATCCATTCCTGGACTGGTTGTTCCCAGTTTTTATATTGGGGGTCTTTTTCTGGATGTTCAGGAATAGGTCCTCGAGGATTGTCTTTATCAAGATAGTGAAGAATGTTATGAACTTCTTCATAAGTTCTTTCTTCAATACAAGAAGGGGGTGTATCTTTTGTGGCTAATTTCCCAGATATTTTATCAATTTTTACCTTTATTTTTACTTTCCATTGACCATTCAGAATTGGTTTTTCTACTTTTTCTCTTTCTGGAGGAGTAAAATTCTCTTTTTCTTTATTTTTTAAAATTTTCTCCATAAATTGATGCCAAATAGGTGCAGCAACATTTAAACCACAAGCACCTTTTTTCATTTTAGAATTGTCATTATTTCCAACCCAAACGCCAGTGACTATAGAGGGTGTATATCCAATAGTCCAGCCATCACGAAAATCATTAGTTGTTCCTGTTTTAGCCGCAACAGGGATATCTCCTAAGTAGAGATAACTTTTAGTACCAAAGATAAAACTGCGTGCTTGATTGTCTGAGAGAATATCATTTATAAGACGGGCGGTTTGTCTATCTAAAACTCTTTCTCCTTTGTCTTTTTCTTTTTTTTCAATAATCTTTCCTTGACTATCTTTAATCTCTAATATTGCTTTAATTTTATGTTTCATTCCTTCTTGAGCAAAAATAGAATAAGCCGCTGTATGTTCTAAAAGTTTGACTTCCCCACCTCCTAAAACTAAAGACAGCCCATACTGTTGAGGATTTTTAAGCGTGCTATATCCCATCTTTTGGGCTAAAGAAAGGACATTTTTTAAACCAGTTAAATAAAGAACTTTAACTGAAGGAATATTTAAAGAACCGGCTAATGCTTGCTTTATAGATACCGGCCCCCTTTCTTTGCCATCATAATTTTCAGGAATATATGGTTTTTGATTAGTGCTAAAATTAGTTTTTACATCAAAAAGCATTGTTTGGGGGGTATAGCCCTTTTGAAAAGCAGCCGCATAAACAATGGGTTTAAACGAAGAACCCGGCTGACGCGGCATCAAAGTAACATTTACTTGTCCGTCAATACTTTTATCAAAATAATCTTTAGAGCCGACCATTGCTAAAATCTCGCCTGTTTTAGCGTCTAAACAAACTAAAGCAGCATTGGAAGCATTGTATAGTTTTTCATTTTTTTCTGCTTGTTTTTTTATAATCTCCTCGGCAATTTTTTGTTTTTCTACATCAAGGGTAGTATAAACATTAAGACCTCCTTGCTCTACTTCTTTTTCTCCATATCTTTCAGTTAAAATTTCTTTAACATACATCACAAAATGAGGAGCGATTATTTTTTCCTTTTTAGGTGAAAAAACAATTTTTTCTTTTAATGCCTTTTGATAATCTTCTTTAGTTATATATCCATTTTTAAGAAGGAGATGAAGAATATATCTTTGTCGGGCAATTAGTTTGTCTTTGTGATTAAAATAATAAGTCGGTGCTTTAGGAAGGGCGGCTAAGACTGCAGCTTCGGCCAAGGTAAGTTGTTTAGCTGATTTTCCGAAGTAAGTTTGGCTTGCTGCTTCAATACCATAAGCGGTTGAACCATAAGGTATTTCATTGAGATACATTTTAAGAATTTGATTTTTACTAAATTTCTTTTCAATTTGATAAGAAAGAATTAATTCTTTTATTTTTCTAGAGAATGTTTTTTTAGGAGAAAGAATAGCATTTTTAACGAATTGTTGGGTAATCGTTGAGGCGCCTTGTAACTTTTTTCCTTTAAGCAAGTCAATGAAAGCTGCTTTGACCATTCTTTTGAAACTAAAACCTTTGTGCTGATAGAAATTTTTGTCTTCGATAACAATCGTTGCCCATTTTACATATTCAGGAAGGTCCTCTAAATCAAGAAGAACCCTTCGTTCTTCTCCATGAATTTCATAAAGAACTATTTTGCCTGTACGGTCATAGATTTTTGTACTTTGAGGAATAAATCTCTCCAAGAGTCGGTCAGGATTAGGTAGGTCTCGGCTATACCAAGCAAAAACCCCAATAAAAGTTAGTCCTCCTAAAAAGATAAGAATAAGAAAGGCAATAATTATTACTTTGATGATTTTGAATTTTTTTCTTGGTCCTTTGTTAGGAAAATAAGAAGTTTTTCTTCTTCGATGAGAAGATGAATACTTTATTTGCTTAACCCGCCAAGAGAAATCTTTAGGTTGGAGATGAGGAATTGGCATATTTTATTTTTTTCTTCTAATTATTAGATAAATTCCCAAAAGATTAGCTTTTTCCTTTAATTTTGAAGGTTTTATATTTATTTTAAAACAAGAAGGAATAAGTTTTTTTGTTTGTTTTATTGTCTCTTTTAACAGAAAGGGTTGATTTGTCAAGCCACCTCCGATAACAATAACTTCTGGATTAAAAGAGCAAATAATGTTTGCTAAACCCTCAGCCATATATTTAATAATTTTTTCAACTGCTTTTTTTGCTTTTAGTTCTCCTTGAAAATATCTTTTTATAATTTTTTCCGCTGTATCATTTTTGCCATTGAACTTTTTATACCAATTAGTTAGTGCCCTTCCTGAAGCTAATGACTCCCAGTGATTCCATTGTCCACAAGAGCATTTGAAAATATTTTTATCACTAATAATAAGGTGGCCAAATTCTCCTGCCATCTTTTGTTGACCTGAATAAATTTTTTTATTAATAATAATTCCTCCTCCAATTCCAGTGCCCCAAGTAATACCTATAAAATGATGATAATTTTTTTTACTGAAATAGAATTCAGCCAAAGTAAAACAAACAGCGTCGTTTTCAATTAAAACTGGTCTTTTAAATTTCCTTTCTAGGTAAGTCCTTAAGGGAAAGTTTTTTAAGGGAAGGTTTGGCGAAAAAATAATTTTTCCATTTTTGTCAATCCGACCGGCTAAAGAGATGCCGATTGTTTTTACTTTTTGATTAAATAATTTTGAGATTAAAAAAACAACCTGATTAAGAACTTCTTTTTTCGTCTTTTTTGTCTTTTGGTGTTCTTTTTTTAGAAACTTTCCTGATGAGTCAATTAAAGAAGCGTCTATTTTTGTTCCTCCAATGTCAAGGCAAAGATATAATTTTTCGGTAGTCATCTTATTTTATTATTGTGATTATTATATCATTTTTTTTATCAGTAAGGAATCTTTTATTATTCGCTAAAAAAGGTTATAATGTAAATATTATGAAGAAAATAAATCAAGAGAAAATCAAATCTTTATTAGAAAGAAATGTAGAAAAGATAATTGACCGTGACCGTTTAGAAGTTTTACTAAAAAGCGGAAAAAAATTGCGCATAAAATACGGGGTTGATGTTACTAGTCCTTTGCTTCATTTAGGTCATGCAGTTAATCTTTGGAAAATGCGAGAGTTTCAAGAATTGGGGCATAAGGTTATTTTTCTTATTGGTGATTTTACCACCAGAATTGGTGACCCTACAGGTAGATCATTAACTCGTCCTGTAATTTCCAAGAAACAAATAGAACGTGATGCCAAGGAATATAAACGTCAAATCAGTAAAATTTTATTGACTAATTCTTCAGTTTTTGAAGAACGCCGTAATTCTGAGTGGTATGATAAGATGAGTTTATCTGAATTTCTCTCTTTAGCAAGTAAGATTACCCACGCTCGTCTTATTAAAAGAGATATGTTTCAAGCAAGAATTGAGGAAGGAAGAGAAATATATATACATGAATTCCTCTACCCTATTCTTCAAGGTTATGACTCAGTAATGCTAAAGGCAGATTTAACTATTATTGGAGAGGACCAGTTATTTAATGAACTTATTGGCCGTTATTATCAAGAAGTGTTTTACCAAGATCCTCAGTGTATTATTACTACCACTATTACACCTGGTTTAGATGGGAGAGAAAAACAATCTAAATCTTTAGGTAATTATATTGCTATTTTAGATAAACCAGCAGAAAAGTATGGTAAAATTATGTCTATCCCAGACAATTTAATTATTCCTTATTTTAAAGTTTATACCAAACTTTCTTTAGAGGAGGTCGGACGGATAGAAAAAGATTTAAAAAGTGGAGTTAATCCTCGGGATATGAAAGCGCGTTTAGCTTATGAGATAGTAAAAATCTACCATGGGGAAAAGAAGGCAAAAGAGGCTGAAAGAGAATTTGAAAAAATTTTTAGAAAAAAAGAAATACCCTCTAAGATTAAAACAATAAAAATAAAAAGACAGAAAATAAGTATTATAGATTTGTTAGTAAGGGTAAATTTAGCTTCTAGTAAATCTGAAGCCCGAAGAATGGTAGAACAGAACGCAGTTAAAATAGATAAAAAACTTATTAATGATTGGCGAGAAATGATAGATTTAAGAAAGGGAATGATTATTCAAGTTGGTAAAAGAAGATTTATCCGTCTTGACGTAAAAAATAAAAAAGATTAAAATTATTCCTGTTTAATTTATTCATTTATTATGTTAGTTATTCGTTTGAAAAGAATAGGGAAAAAACATCAACCATCTTATCGGATTGTTGTCTCGGAAAAACACAAAGACACCCGAGGCGATTATTTGGAAAAACTTGGTTTTTATAATCCAAGAGCGAAACCGAGGATTGTTCAATTAAATGAAGAGAGAATAAAATATTGGTTAAGTCAGGGTGCTCAAGTATCGGATACAGTTTATAATTTATTAGTTGATGCTCATATTGTTCCTGGACCTAAAAGAAAGGCTGTTCATTTGAAGAAAAAAGTTAAGAAAGAGGAAAAAGGAGAAGAGACAGGAGAGAAAGAGGTTTCTACAGAAAACAAAGAAGTAAAGGAAGAAGAAAAAACTTCTTCAGAGAAGATAGAAGAATCAGAAAAACAGGAAAAAGAGCAATCAAAAGAAGGAGGCGAAAAAGAGAACAATTCTGAAAAACAGAAAGATGAATAATTGACTCCTTGACAACTTCCTTAATTTTTATATATTTTATAGAGAAGAGATATTTATAAACCAGCTGGGCCCATTGCGGTTTATTAAGATTTAGAGCAATGTTTGTGCCTCTAGGTCGACAGCTTGGTAGTTAATAACTAATGCTATCTCTCTGAAAGATAGTTAATAGGAGAAAAGAAAGAATGACAAAAACAAAAGACCAAGAATTCTTAGAAAACATTGTTAAAGCAATTGTCAGTCATCCTGATGATGTTTCTGTAGAGAGAACCGTTGACGAAATGGGAGTGTTGCTGACTCTTAAAGTTAATCCTGAGGATATGGGTCAGATTATTGGTCGTTCTGGACAGACAGCACGGGCTATTAGGACGCTTCTTCGAACTTTAGGAGCAAAAATTAATGCCCGTTTGAACTTAAAGATTCAAGAACCAGCAGGAGCATCAAAAGAAACTAAAAGTGAGAGTGTTGATGATTTAAAGCTCTAATCTTTGAAGGACAAAAACCGCAATGCTCAGCATTGCGGTTTTTGTTTTTAAACAAAAATGATATTTGATATTATTACAATTTTTCCTAAATGTTTTACTTCTTATTTTTCTGAAAGTATTATTAAAAGAGCCCAAAAGAAAAGAATTATTAAAATTAATATTCATAATTTAAGAGATTTTGTTAAGGACAAGCATCGGACAGTTGATGATCGCCCTTATGGTGGTGGTCCAGGAATGATTCTAAAAGTAGAACCGATATTCAAAGCTGTAGAACAAATTAAAAAGAAGGCAAAAAGAAAAAAGGAAAAAGTAAAGGTAATCTTGCTTTCTCCTCGAGGAAAAACCTTAAATCAAAAAATTGTTAATAAGTTAGCTAAATTTGATCGTTTAATTTTAATCTGTGGTCGTTATGAAGGAGTTGATGAAAGAGTAGCCAAGTATATTGCTGATGAGATAATCTCTTTAGGAGATTATATTATCAGTGGTGGTGAGTTAGGAGCAATGATTATTGTAGAGGCGGTTTCTCGATTAATCCCTGGTGTTTTAGGGAAAAAAGATTCTTTAAAAGAGGAAAGTTTTTCTCAACCAGGATATCTAGAATATCCTCAATATACTCGGCCAGAAGAATTTCATGGATGGAGGGTTCCTAAAGTTTTACTTTCAGGAGATCACCGGAAAATTAAAGAATGGAAAGAGAAGCATTCAAAAGTTAAAAGAACTTGACAAGTTGTTTTTTCTTCTTTATAATTTTTTCAGTCAAGATTAAGAACCTTGACAATTAAAAAATGATAGGAAGCCCTTACCATAAGATTAGACTTTTGGTTTAGATAAATTCTTCTCATCCTTTATTATAAGGATAAGAAGAATTTCTTTTCCGAGAGTTTGATCCTGGCTCAGGATGAACGCTGGCGGCGTGTCTAAGGCATGCAAGTCAGAGGGTCCTACTTTTGTAGGATACCTGGCAAACGGGTGAGTAACACATTGGTAATCTGCCCCTACTCCGACCATAACCCTGGGAAACCGGGGACAATAGTCGATAATATCACTTCTCACAAGAGAAGTGATTAAAGTACCGCAAGGTATGAGTAGGGAGGAGCCTATGGCCTATCAGCTTGTTGGTGAGGTAATGGCTCACCAAGGCGACGACGGGTAGCGGGTGTGAGAGCACGGCCCGCCTCACTGGGACTGAGACACTGCCCAGACTCCTACGGGAGGCTGCAGTCAA
>CAYTBZ010000012.1:0-13780 GCA_964436275.1 uncultured Gammaproteobacteria bacterium
CCCTAACCCCTTTAATTCTGCTTGTAAAATTTTTGTTCCCGAGCAAGCCGACATCCAAATTTGTGACTTCAATGGACGAGTTATTCTAAAGAAAAAGAAATACAAGGGCTTGTTTGTCTGGTCACCGGGCAAGAAAATTCCCACCGGAATATATTTCCTTATAGTAAATAACAAAAGGGGGCACATAAAGAAAAAATTATTCTACCTTAAATAGGAAAAAATTAGAGCCCGACAAAGTCGGGCTCCTTTTTTATTTTTAGCCGATTAATCTCTTAAACCAGCAAATAATTTGTTCGCCCCAAAAAAGCGTAATAAAAGTAGCAAAAACTAAAAATGGTCCAAAAGGAATTTCACTTTTTAAATTTCTTTTCTTTGTTAAAAGCAAAAAACTGCCAATAATTGCTCCAAAAAGATAAGCGAAAAATAGGACTAATAAAATTTTGGGCCAAGAAACAAAAAAACCAATAAGCAATCCCAATTTAACATCGCCAAAACCAATCCATTTTCCTTGAGAAATAAGGTATTGAAGAAGAAAAAAACCGCTGCCGATTAAGCCGGCTAAAACAAGTTTATGCCAAGAATAACCTAATAATAGGTTAAAAATAAAAGCCAAAACAATTCCTGAAAGAACAATCTCATCAGGGATAAGCAAATATCTTAAATCATAGACAAAAATAATCAAGAAAAAAGAGATAAAAAGAAAATTGCGAAAAATAAGAAGATAAGGATGGCTAACTGACTGAAAATTAAAACAAGAAACGCTTAGAAGAAAAAGCAAGCCCGTAAAAAATTCTACTAAAGGATATTGCCAAGATATTTTTTGATGACAATAACGGCAACGACCCTTTAAAAAAATAAAACTGAATAAGGGAATTAAATCCAAAATTCCTAAATAATGATGACAATGTGGGCAGTAGGAACGTCCTTTAAGAAATGACTTTTTATCTTTAAAGCGGTAAATAAGAACATTCAAAAAACTTCCCCAACAAAGACCAAGAAAAAAAACTAAAAAAAGTTTAGCCAGCATAAAAATATAAAAATGCCTTTTTAAGACATTACCCAGCACTTTTAAATGCTGGATAATGTTAAAAATATCTCTAAGAAAAATTAAGAGAATTTCGGACAAATTATAAAGCAAACAATATCATCGTCCTCTCTATCTCTACAATCCGGAAAACATAAAAGAGGATTATTCAATACCTCCTTTAGTCATTTTATGAGGTCCAGCGCTTACTCCTCCGGCAGCTGTTTCTAAATAAAAATAAATCTCAAAACTGTCATCATCGGGAATCTTAATGCCATAATCGCAAACTTTAGTATTTGAACCATCACAAAGATCACCACTATTTTTTGCTGACGGGTCAATAACATTGCTCCAATTAATGAAGGTGTCATTAGTACAAGTAGTGGTTTTTGAATTTGTAGTTTCACCACTGGCTTTACACGCTCCAGTATACTTTTCGTTTTCATTGTAATAAAGCTCTAAGGCAGTTTTCATTTGGTTGACATCGGCTAATCTCTTAGAATCGCGGGCTTTTTTCCGAGCATTACCCATAGAAACAGAAGCAATTGTCGCTAAAATTCCAATGATAGCAATCACGACTAAAAGTTCAATTAAAGTAAAACCTTTTTTCTTCATCCTCATTTTTCACCTCCTTTCTTCAATAAATTATTTTATTTAATTAAAATTTCGACCTTTCTCTTTTTAAATAATAATATATTAAAGAAAATTTGTCTATTATTATTTTAACTTAATTTATTTTAAAAGACAAGATTACATTGACGAAGCGAGGTTATACATTGGCAGAATAATTGCCGCAACCATTATCCCCACACCTATGCCTAAAATAACAATAACTATTGGTTCCATTAAACTAATCAAAGTATTTAAAGTTCTTTCTATTTCTCGAGAATAAAAAGCAGATATTTTTTTCAAAACTTCACTTAATCTACCTGATTCTTCGCCAATATAAATAGTTTGTGAAAACATTGCTGGAACCACTTTGCTTTCTAAAAAAACATCAGACAAAAGATGGCCGTCTTCAACTCGTTTTTTTGCTCTTAAAAGAAGATTACGATAAACTTCATTGCCAACAACTTCAGAAATAACGGCTAAGGCATATACTAAGGGAACGCCGCCATCAACCAAAGTAGCCATACTCCTAGTTACTCTAACTAAATAAATTCTTTGAAATAGGCCTCCCAAAATAGGCATTTTTAATTTAAAAAGGTCAAGACGATATTTACCTTCTTTTGTTTTATTATAATAAACAAGAAAAATGATTAAAGCAATAATAATAAGTAAAAAAACCCAGCCCCAGTGGACTAAAGTATCGCTTGTCCAAATCAAAATTTTTGTCGCTAAAGGAAGTTCGGCTTTTGTCTCCTTAACCACCTCTAATAAATTAGGCAAGACAAAAACCATAGCAATAATCCCGACAATAATTAAAGCAGTAATAACAAAAATAGGATAGACAGTCATTCCTTTTATTTTGCTCTTTAATTCATAATCCCTTTCTTTTTGGTCAGCAAGATAAGCCAAAGCACTATCAAGTTGTCCGGTTGTTTCTCCTGTTTTAACCATACTGACAAAGAAATTATTGAATATATGAGGATACTTTGCCAAACTATCAGATAATTTCTCCCCACCATCAACATCATCGGCTATTTCAATAATAATCTTTCTAAAAGAAGGATTTTTTGTTTGTTTAGCCAAAATTCTCAAAGAACGCACTACCGGAACAGTGGCTGAAATCATTACTGACAATTGCCGGGCAAAAAGAACTATATCTTTGGTCTTAACTTTAGAAAAAAGACGAAATTTTTCCCAAAAAGATGATTTCTTTTTTTCTCTTAAATAAACTAAAAATAAATCTCTGTTTAAGAGAGTTTCCGCCGCCATTTTTTTGTCTGGCGCTTCAATTAAACCTTCAATTGTCTGCCCTTTTTTGTTTTTTGCTCGATATTTAAATAAAGCCATTTTATTGCTTAGTCACTCTCATCACCTCTTCTAAAGTAGTAATACCTTTTAATGCCTTGATAATTCCATCTTCTTCCATTGTCACCATTCCTTGCCGACGAAATTCTTTTTTAACCTTATCCATATCGTATCCTTGTAAAATAATTTTTCTTAATTCATCAGTTACAGCAAAAACTTCGGTAATGGCTGTTCTTCCTTTATAGCCAGTATAATTGCAAAGAGAGCATCCTTTACCTTTATAAAACTTAAGATGCTTCAAATCACCTGACCAGTATGACTTCAAATTGGGAATTTTGGCTAATTTAGCCGCAATTTTTTCTTTAACCACTGGAGAAACATCTTCTTCTACTTTACAATTATCACAAATCTTTCTAACTAATCTTTGAGCAACTACCACATTAAGAGTTGAAGTAATTAAAAATGGTTCTACCTTCATATCAATTAAACGAGGAATAGCGCCAAAGGAATCATTGGTGTGCAAAGTGCTTAAAACAATATGTCCAGTCAGTCCAGCATGAATAGAGAGAGCGGCTGTTTCATTGTCTCTAATCTCTCCAACCATAATAATATCCGGGTCTTGTCTTAAAACTGAACGTAAACCAGTAGCAAAAGTAAAGCCAGCAGCCGGGTTTATCTGAGATTGACTAACACCTCGAAGATAATATTCTATTGGGTCTTCTAAGGTGATAATATTTACTTCTTCCCGGTTAAGCTTACTTAAAATAGAATAAAGAGTTGTTGTTTTTCCGCAACCAGTTGGTCCGGTAGTTAAAAAGATACCACGCGCGCTTTTTACTTTTTCTTTCATTACTTCTAAAGAACGGCCACTAAAACCAAGTTCTTCCAAAGTCGGCGCTGTCTCGGCTGTTTCTAATAACCTAATCACCACTTTCTCATTTTCCACTAAAGGTAAAGTAGAAACACGAAAGTCATATTCTTCTTCATCAATGAGTTTGCGAAAACGTCCATCTTGCGGAATTCTTGTTTCATCTATTTTTAAGTTTGCTAAAACTTTTACCCGAGAAACTAAAGCGGCGTGAATATATTTAGGTAAAGTAAAGAAAGTATGTAGAATTCCATCAATCCGATAGCGAACGCGCGTTTCTCTGAACAAGGGTTCAATATGAATATCTGAGGCGCGGTTTTCAATCGCCTGCTTTAAAATAATATCAACCATTTTGCTTATTGGCGCACTTTTAATAATATCACCAAACTCGCGACCAGTAACTTCTAAAGCACGAGGAGTTTTTCTCATCCGCTGCTTGGCTATTTTCAGGGCTTTCTCAACTTCTGAAGCAACGCCTCCATACATTTTCATTGCTTCGCGAAAACTATCTAAAGAAGTAATAAAATATTTTACTTTAAGACCATTTTCGCGAGCAATAAATTCAACCGCTTCCCGCGCTTTCAAATTAGTCGGGTCAACCAAAGCAACACTTAACTCTTTACCTTTTTTAGCAAAAGCAACGGCTCGATAATTTTCAGCCAGTTCCTTAGGAATGATATTAATAATCTTTGCTGGAATCCGCTGGCCAGTTAAATCAATTGAAGGAATATTAAGTAGTTCGCTTTTTATTTTTAAAATATCTTCTTCTTTCAGCAGTTTCTTCTCTCGGATAATTTCTTCAACTGGCCGTCCGCTTCTCTTTGACTGAAGAATAATTTTTAGCAACTTATCTTTATCAATCAAATTGTCTCTTAATAAAATCTGAATGAAATTTAAATTTAAATCTTTTTGCGGCATCTTTAAAAATTAAGGTAAATTTTCTGAAGAGATTGGGGGAGTAAAAGGATTTTCTCGACCAACAGGTTGATTCTCTTCAACCTTTTTAATAAAGGATTTTAAAGCAGGTCTTTGTGGTAATAAGTTAGCATATTCTCTTAATTGGGAAAACTGGGGACTTTTAGTCAATTCGTCAATATTCTTCTTTAATTCTCCCTTATGCCAAGTCCTTTTTACTCCTGCGGTAAAGTAATAATTTGGTGGAGAAATAAATTGTTTGTAAATAATGAAGTATCCACCAATAATAATGGAGATAATGAGAATTAAGTAAAAAAGAGTGTCTTTGTGTTTTTTTTGAGAATAAACAAAATCCATTTTATTTAAAATAATAAGTTCTCATTGTCAAACCAAAAGATTTTAAATCAGGGGGAAAATTTATAGAAGTTACATCAAAAAGGCGTAAATTTGTTTCTAATTTGTTAAGAAATTCCTTAAAAGAAGCATAATCACCACCTTCTAATTTTAGACGGATTTCTAAAAGACCGACATTTTTAGGAAGACCCTCAACTTTTTCCTTTTTTTCTTCAACCTGAACTGATTTAAGGAAAAGACCTGATTCTCGGGAGATTTCACCTAATTGTAAATAAAGATTGGGAAAATCTTTAGATTTGGGTAAAATTTTATTTATTTTTTCTTTCAAATCCGGACTTAAATTTTCATAATCAACAACCTCATTTTTAATTGAATTTATTTCTTCTCTTTTTTCTTGAAAAGCCGCCTCTAATTCTTGCTTTTTCATCTTATTTTCCAACAACTTCCTATTTTCTGGAAGAATTAAGAAAAGATATCCGAAAAAAATAATAATTATAGCCAAAAGAAAAGCATATCTTCGGCAATGACGCGCTAAAATAAACTTCAACTTTTTCTCTTCTTCTTTTTTCTCCTCTTCTTTAGGCATTTTATTGATTATATTTAAGTAAATCCTTAACCAAAACAATCTCTAAATTAAAATTCAAAATATTTCCTTTGTTGGTCTTGCTATAATTCAAATCAGAAAGATGGGCTTCTTTAATAAAATCATTGGCTGATTGGAAAATAAGAAGTTGCTGAGCGGCTGTTTGATAATCAGGAGCAGCGGCTCTTAATGAAATTTTATTTCCTGTAGAAATATCCAAACCGCGATAGAATACTTGACTTAAAGTGTATTTTTCTAACTTAGTAAAAAAATTGGTCCAATAGATATGATTAGTTAATAAATCATCAACAATAGAGAGTTGTTTTTTAAAAGTAATCAATTTTTTCTCTTCTTTTTTAAGCATCTTCAACTCCCTGTCTTTTTGTTGAAGATTCTTCTTTAAAGCAACTATTCTTTTGTTTAATTGCCAATTATTTATTTTTAAAATAAAAAATCCGCCGGCAATGATAATAAATGAGAATAAACCAACCAAAAAAAGAGTTAAACCACATCTCTCTGCTTTTAATTCGCTCACTTCTTCTGGCGGAGTTAAAGAAACTTCAACCAATGGCTCAACAATTGGCTCTTTGGCTGAATGAAAATGAGGTCTTTTTTTATGTTCTTCTTCAGAAATTGATAAAGCACCTTTATTAAGAACAACTACCTTCTCTTTTTCTTTCAGTTCTTGAGGCAATCCATATTCGCCTACTCCCTTTCCTTTAGGAGAAGCAACTATTCTTTCTTCCTTTATTTTTACTTTTGGTCTCTTCTTCTTTGAAAGAAAAGATTTCAAAACTTCTTTTAGATAAGAAAAAGATTCTTTCTCCTTATCTTTTTTCTTTTTCTCTTCTGGGGGGACAAAATTTATTTTTTTCTTGTTATTCATTTTAAAAATTTATTTTTATTCAATTCCTCGCATTGCTAAACCAACAGCCACAGCAAAACGCGGACCTAATTCTTTTAAAATAGGTTCTAACTCAATAGGATAAGTAACATTAGCCCAAGGGTCACCAATATAAACATTCATATCTAAAACTTTAGAAAGATATTGAGGAATATCGGGCAAAGAGGCGGTTCCACCAGAGAGAATAATTTTTTCTACATTCTTTTTATTTTGACTTGTATACAAATCAAGAGAATAGCGAATTTCATTTATCATTGATTCTAAAATATCCCGGATAACTTTAGGTACTCTTTCCTCAGCAACTAAACTTAAATCCATTTTAAACTGCTCGGCTTTTTTTCGGTCAATTTTTAAAGAGGAAGAAATTGCTTGGGTAATATTTTCACCTCCAATATCTATACTTCGACTAAAAATAGGAATTCCCCTTTCAATAATAATAATATCAGTCGTTTTAGCCCCAAAATCAACAACCATCACTACCCCTGGATCTCGCCCAACCAAGGCACGGCTTAAGGCAAATGATTCTGTCTCTAAACTTAAGAGTTCAAGTTTAGCCAGGCGAAATACTTTGACATATTTTTCTACTAAATCGCGCGGCGCAGCCGTTAAAAGAATACGGAAATTTTTTCCTCCTTCTTTTTCTCCAACACTGACAACTTCTTTTAAAGAAAATTTAGCCCTTCCTTCTTCTTTATTTTCTTTACCTTCTTCTGTATCTTCCTTTCTTTCTTTAATTCGCCCCTTACTTTTATTTTTATCATAAAATCCTTTTTTAGACAAACCTGTTTTTTGAATTTTTCCCTCGCTTTTCTCTTCTAAAATTTTCCAATCAAGAATAACCTCTTCAATAGGTATAGGAATAAACTTTTTTGCTTCCCAATAAACAGCAGATTGTAAATCTTTTTTAGACATTTCCGGAAGATTGATAATAGAACTGAAAACAGCAAAACTCGGCATTGCTGAAACAACTCGCCGGCTTCTAAATTTTGCTTTATCTTGAATTTTTTTAATAATAGAAACAATTTTTTCTTCTTGACCAGGAGCGTTTTTTCGGGTTATTTCTATTGATTGTTCTGAATATCCATAACTTAAAAGTTTTGCCTCATCGCCTTCTTTAGCCAATTCAACCATCTTTATACTTGTCGCTCCTAAATCTACTCCTAAACAAATTTTCTTTAAAAGCATTTTTAAATTTTAATTTTATATTATTTAAAATTATAACATAAGAAATAAAAATCAACAACAAGGTGTACTTTTGTCAGCTTTTGTCAGGGTCGCACCCTGACTAATATTTACTTTTGCCACCAATTTAATTATAATTGAAAATAACTTAAAATTAAATTCCAAACTCAATCATTTGGTGTTTGGATAAGGGGAGAAAAAATATGAGTACTTTACTTTGGATTATCATCATCTTAGTTATTTTAATTATCCTTTGGCTCATTGGGATGTACAATGGCTTGATAAAACTAAAAACCAGAACCGAAGAGGCCTGGGCTGACATTGAAGTCCAACTTAAAAGAAGATACGATTTAATTCCAAATTTGATTGAAACAGTTAAGGGATATGCGGCGCATGAAAAAGAAATTTTTGAAAAGGTTGCTGAAGCACGGACAAAAGCAATGACTGCCCAAACTACTCAAGAAAAAGCCGAAGCAGAAAATGGCTTAACTAACACCTTAAAATCACTCTTTGCTATAGCCGAGAATTATCCTCAACTTAAAGCATCTGAAAATTTCCTTAAACTACAAGATGAACTTTCTGATACAGAAAATAAAATTCAGGCAGCGCGAAGATTTTACAATGCTAATGTTCGCGATTTTAACATTAAAATTAAAGTTTTTCCTACTAACTTAATTGCCCGGCACCTCGGCTTTCAACCAAAAGAATTTTTTGAAATTAACCAGCCGGAAGAAAGAGAAAATATCAAAGTAAAATTCTAATATGTATAAACAAATTGCTTCTAACCAAAGAAAAACTTTTCTTTTAATGACGCTTTTTGTTATCTTTATTATTTTTCTTGGCTGGTTCATTGATTATTTAACTAATTCAGGAAATATCTTTCTCATTTTAGCCATTCTTCTTTCTATAATAATGTCTTTTGTCGGTTACTACCAAGGAGATAAAATTACTCTTGCTTTAAGTGGAGCAAAAGAGATAAAAAAAGAAGACAATCCATATGTCTGGAATTTAGTAGAAAATCTTTGTATTACTGCTGGCTTACCTATGCCAAAAATCTATTTAATTGATGACCCTGCTCCTAATGCTTTTGCTACTGGACGTGACCCAAAACACGCTTCTATTGCTCTTACGACTGGAATTATCCAAATGTTGGAAAATGAGGAATTAGAAGGCGTTATTGCTCATGAACTTTCTCATATAAAAAATTATGATATCCGTCTGATGACTATTGTTGGAGTTTTGGTAGGAACAGTTGTTCTTCTTTCAGAATTTTTTATTCGAGGAACATTCTTTGGTTTAGGTGGAAGAAGAAAAAATAATCAAGGAGGCGCTCTTCTCCTTCTAATCGGCATAATTTTGGCTATTTTATCTCCTTTAATTGCTCAAGTAATCCAATTGGCTATCTCCCGAAAAAGAGAATTTTTGGCTGACGCTTCTGCTGCCTTGCTAACCCGTTATCCTGAAGGATTGGCTTCAGCCCTAGAAAAAATCAGCCAATATCCTCACCCCCTGCGACGCGCTAACAATGGAACCGCTCATCTCTATATCATCAACCCTTTTGGCAAAACAAAATCGTTTTTAACTAAACTTTTCTCTACTCATCCGCCAATTGAAGAAAGGATCAAAGCGCTTCGGGCAATGATTTAATAAAAATAAGAGATGAAGTTTAAAAATATCTTGGCAAATTATGCCAAGATAAAAAATTTTCTTTTAGATATTCTTTTTCCTATTCAATGCCTTGGTTGTCAAAAAGAAGGAACTTATCTTTGCTCCTCTTGTTTCAAAACTATTCCTTTAAAAGAAAAACAGGTTTGCCCTCATTGTCAGAGGGCTTCTTTATTAGGAAAAGTTTGTCCTTCTTGCAAAGAATATTCTCCTTTAGATGGACTTTTGGTTGCCAGTAAATATGAAAACAAACTCCTTCAAGAGTTAATCCATAATTTTAAGTATAAATATATAAAAGAATTAGCCCAGCCATTAGGAAAAATTCTTGTCAATTTCCTAAAAACTCAGCACATTTATCCTTTAGAAGAAAAACAAAATTTTAAGCAATTTATTTTTCTTCCCCAAATTTTTCAGGAAAAAGAGACAATTATTATCCCTATTCCTCTCCATCAGAGAAGGTTAAGAGAAAGAGGATTTAATCAGAGTGAAATACTTTCCCAAGAAATAGAAAAAATCTTCAACTGGAAAATTGAAAATCAACTATTAATAAGAAAATACTATAGCAAACCGCAAATAAAACTTTCTGAAAAAGAAAGAAAGGAAAATGTGAAAAACATTTTCTTTTGTCCGCAAAGAGAGAAAATTGAAGGAAAAAGAATTATTCTTATTGACGATGTTGTTACCACTGGAGCGACAATGAATGAGGCAGCAAAAACTTTAAAACTAGGTGGAGCCAAAGAAATTTGGGGTCTGGCTTTAGCCCGGGGATAATTTTAAATTCTTTTGATTGCTTTAAGAAATAAATAGGCTAAAACGCCGCCGGCTAAAGCAGTTAAAAGTTGTGGCCAACTCATCATTAAACTAATTCGCTGAGCCAGAACTTTTTTAATAATCAATCTTGTAACCAAGAAACTAGTTGAATAAAGGAAAATAAATTTTAAGAGAGCAGATAAAATAACAGCCAGCCAATAACTTTTTTGTTTTAAGGAGTCAAAAGTAAAAATAAGAAGAACATTTGAAAACATAATAAAAGGAACCATTGGGGCTAAAACAGAGGGTAAAAGACCAACAGAAAGAGCAACTAAACTTGGAAGCAAGGCAACCAAAATAGACAATTTTGTTCCTAAAACAATTGCTGAGATAAAAAGAAGGGCATTAACTAAAGGACCGGTGATTGCTTGCTGATGAAAAGAAATAATCGGAGCCAAGATAGCCAGCCCGCTAATGATAAGAAAATAAAACAAAGTTAAAGCAGTTTCTTTTTTGATAATTAAAACTTTTGATTGAGACATAATTCTGAAGATTAATGATTATTTTTTTGATTGGCTGATAAAATTTTAAAGCCAACCCGCGGTTTATGAGAATAAAAAGTATGGCAAAGAGAATGAATTTTATCTGGTTCAGTTAAAAATTCTTGATAAACCTTCTTCACAATTGGATTTTCTTGAGCAATTCTTACTTTTTTCTTTTTATCAATTTGTCGTAGCCCTTCAGCGCGCTTTTTTCTTATCTCCTCATTGGTAGGAACCGGCTGCCCGCCGCCACCAATACAACCATCCCAGCAAGCCATCACTTCTAAATAGTCAAAAAGTGAAGGATTTATTTTTAATTTTTCCAAAATCTCCTTTGCTTTTCCTATTCCATTAATCACCCCAATTTTTAAGGAACGGGAACCAATTTTGACCCGCGCCTTTTTTATCCCATCAACCTCTTTAAATTTAATCTTGCCTAACTTTTTACCCGTGATATTTTTTGCAAGAGTCCTTAAAGCCGACTCCATTACTCCTCCTGAAGCCCCATAAATTACTCCTGCTCCGCTTGGAAATCCTAAAGGATTATCCGGCTTTCTTGGTTTTATTTTTCTTAAATCTATTTGATGCCGATGAAAAAGATAAGCCAACTCTCGTGTAGTCAAAACATAGTCAACTGGTTTTATCTTGTCTTGAATAAATAATTCATTACGAGTTATTTCATACTTTTTAGCCAAACAAGGCATTATTGAGACAACAATTATTTTCTTCGGATTAATTTTTACTTTTTCTGCCCAATAGGTTTTAATCAACCCTCCTAAAATAATATGAGGAGAACGAACTGTAGTTAAATTGGGTATAAATTGCGGATAATAAAATTCTACAAACTTAACCCAAGAAGGACAGCAAGAAGTAAACATAGGCAAATCTCTTTTCTCTTCTATTCTTTCAGCCAATTCTTTTGCTTCTTCTACGGTGGTAAAATCAGCACCAACGCTTACATCAAAAACTTTATCCACGCCTAACTTTTTAATCCCAGCAACCAAACGATTAGTTAATACTTTACCATAAGCAAAGCCAAACTCTTCTCCAATGGTCGTTCTAATTGAAGGAGCATACTGGAAAATTACAATTTTATTTTTATCTTTAAGGGGTTTTTCCACTTCCTCAAATTCACCAACTCCCTCAAAAGCACCGGCCGGACAATGAAGGGCACACTGACCACAATAAATACAATCCTTATTCTTGTCTGAAGAAGGAACTATTCTAAAAAAAGCCCCTTTTTCTTTAGTTTCTAAAAATCCTACCCCCTGTTTCTGACAGACCTCTAGACAATTACGACAATCTATACACTTAGAACTATCAAAAATAATTGCTGGGCCAAACTGATAAACTGGATAGTTTTTCTTCCTATCCTCAAATCTGTCAATTTTTATTTTGTATTTGCGAGCGAAATTAAGTAATTGGCAACGAAAACCCCAAAGACAATCCTGACATTCTTCGCGATGTTGAGCGAAAATCAATTCTAAATTTATTTTTCTTGCTCTACGAATTCTTGGAGAATCGGTAATAATCTCCATTCCCGGCTCAACTATAGTAGAACAAGAAGGAAATAAACCTTTTCTCCCTCTAATCTCTACTAAACATAAACGACAATTTGATTTTATCTTTAAGTCAGAATGATAACAAAGAGCAGGAATTTCTAAATGATTTCTCTGGGCAACTTCTAAAATTGTCTCACCCTTTTTTGCTAAATAACTTTTTCCATCAATAATAATCTTCATTTTTTTCTTAAAATAATTTTTTTAATTAAACTTTCAAATGGAAGAGGAACCATTCTGCCAAAAGGACAAAGAGAAGTTTGTTTGAGAACAAAGAATATATCTTCCAATTCCTTAAAATTAATTTTTCCCTTTTTAATCATTTCTTCTATTCTAAAAACTCCTTCGCGGCAAGGAGTGCAACGGTCGCAATTTTCATGATTAAAAAAATCAGCCCATCCTCTCATTAACTTAATTGGATTCTCTTGAAAAGAATGGACAACAATTACTCCTAATCCTTTAAGCGGTTTATTTGTTTCTGAAGATAAAATAATTTCTCCCATTATCCCTCCTGCTTGGAGAAAAAAATCAGTTTTAGGCAAATTGTTGGTTTGCTCCAAAATTTTTTGAATTGTCCAATTTAAAGGTAATTGATAAACTCCGGGATTTTTTATTTTACCACTTAAAGTGTAAAAGCGCGTCTGCTTATATTTGTTCTCATAAATGTTAGCGACAAAATAAAATGTTTCTAAATTATTGATTAAAGTCGGGCATTCCCAAAGACCGGCTTGAGCAGGATATGGAGGACGAAGACGAGGCTGGGCTTCTTTGCCTTCAATGACATTTAAAAGGGTGGTCTCTTCACCAGAAAGATAGCCGCCCCTTTTTTTAACTATTTTAATTGGCAAATTCTTGGCTAGTTTTATCAATTTATTTCTAAACTTTTGATAATAGTCCTGACGAAGATAAATAAAGGCCTGACTGTTATCAATAGTTTTTAGGGCTATTTCTATACCTTTAATTACCTCTTCAGGAAAATGATTCAAAAGATAGCCGTCTTTTTTTGAATAAGGATCGCCTTCAGCAGCATTACAAACAATAAATTTCTTTTTTGCCCGCGCCTGCTTTACCCAAAGCCATTTTTGCCAAGTAGGAAATTCTGCTCCTCCTCTGCCCTTCAAACTAACTGCTTTTAATTTTTGAATTATTAAAGGAATCGACATAAAAAGTAAAGCACTAGGTGTTTTAAGGATACAATGTTTATCTATCCAAATAAATTTATCTTCATAATTTAGTTTAACACAACTTTAATAAATCTAAAACAAGAAACTTAAAGACAATATTAAGAAAATAAAATAAAGTTTTTGTTTCTATTAATATATAATTGACAATAAAAGGAATAAATAATAAAGTAAAAATAATCTTGGAACTTTAGGAGAGGTGGCTGAGTGGTCGAAAGCGGCGGTTTGCTAAACCGTTGTCTCGCCATTTTAGCGGGACCGAGGGTTCGAATCCCTCCCTCTCCGCCAGCAAATTTTCGCTAACGCTCAAATTTGCAGTAATTGGTAATTTGTAGTTGG
>CAYTBZ010000013.1:0-12733 GCA_964436275.1 uncultured Gammaproteobacteria bacterium
TCGGATCCTGACCTGAATAAATCTTGGGCTACTGCTGATTCTGGATCTTCGGGAAAAACCGGGAACACCAATCAGATTTATGCTGCCTGGACTAATGATACTGATACCAGTTGTGATACCCCTTGCCACCTCTATTGCGTTCAGCAGTGATTTAATAAGAGGGTAAATTTTCTTTCTATGAAAAATATCCTTATCTTAAAAAAGATAAAAAAGATATTTTCCTTTTCTTGGCTGGTTTTCTTTTCTTTTGTTTTCCTCTTTTTGACTCTTTATCTTCTTTCTCGGGCTGATGTTGCTGAGGCAGGATTAAAGAAAAATTTTTGGGGTAAAAAAATTCAATTCTCTTATTCTGACAGTCAGAGTAGGGAAAGTTTGCTTATCCGAAGCAACAAAAAAGAATATGGCGGTTTTACTAATTCTTGGGTTCATTTCAGTATTACTAATCAAAGCGGACATACTGATTTGGTTGGTTTACAATTTTATTTTCCTTCTTTAGGTACAGCGAATAAATTAGAAGTTTGGTCAGAGGGGAAAAATGGAGGAGATTGGCAAGAAATAAAATTAACTTCTCAAAGTTTAAAAATCAAAGAAGGTTGGTTGAAAAGAGTTTTTCGCCAATTTTTTCTTAATAAGAAAATTCCCTCTAAATTTATTTTGAAAAAAACTACTGGTGAAAATTATCTGAATTTTTCTTCTCAAGAAACAAAGTATTTTCGCTTATTAATAAATTCTCCTCTTGATTCTCAGGGAGAATTTTATATTGAAGCAAAAGGAATAAAGGGTAGTTATGGCCTTTTAGATCCTTGGTGGAATTTTCATTGGTTTTATAAACGGCCGATAACTATTAACAATAGTGCTTCTGCTTTGACTAATTATCAGGTTGCTTTTACTTTTGATAGTCACAGTTTGATTAATCAGCATAAAATGAGGAAGGATTGCGCTGACATTAGAATTACTGATGACAAAACATCTCCTGAAGAATTACCTTTTTGGTTAGAAGATGGTACTTGTAATACTGAAGAGACACGGGTTTGGGTAAAACTTAATAATATCCCCGTCGGCACCACGACTATTTATATGTATTATGGCAATCCTTATGCTTCCTCTGCTTCTAATGGTGAAGAAGTATTTCCTTTTTTTGACGACTTTAATTCCTACCCTCTTGACGCTTCATATTGTTTTGAAGGAGGAAAGAAATGGGTAAGTGAGTATCAAAGCGTTGCTTATGGATTTTGTGGAAATTCAGAGGATTGTTGGTGTCTTTCTTGGGTTGAATCGGGTTGGCTTTCCGGAGTTACCTTATGGGCTGGTTTTAAAATACTTACCACAGCGGATTGGTGGGCAGGGACTCGGGAAGAAGGCAAAGAGTGTGGACCAATTCTTTATTCTACTAAAAAATTCTCTGATTTAAACCTACCAAATAATTTTGAAGTTGTTACCAAACTTAAAGATTATTGGTCTTATGAAAACGAGAAAAATCAAGGAGGAATAATGTTTTATCAGGACAGAGATAATGCTGAACTTTGGGGAAGATTTAGAGGAGAAATAAATGGAAGTTCAATAGATGGCTTGGCTTATGCTCATATCAGTGCTGATACTGCTGATTATGACGCAACCATTTCTTCAATTACTGAACTTCCCCTTTGGTTAAAGTTAAGAAAAAGAGGAACTTTAATTAGCGCTTTTTACTCAGTGGTTAATGATGACCCACTTTCTGATGATTGGCATTCAGCCGGTGTTTCTCGCCCTTTGGGCTCTTCTTTAAATAGATTTGGTCTTTTTGCTCGTGACTGGAATGAAGATTATCATAATAGTGGTTATCTTTTTGATTATTTTTATGTGAGAAAATTTAATGACAAGGAGCCAACAACTAATTTAGGTGAAGAATCGCCTCGAATAAGTGGAGCAGTTCCTTGGTGGAATCATAATTGGCATTATAAAATGCCCATTACTATAGAGAACAGCGGCAGCGATTTAACTAATTTTCAAATTTCCTTTACTTTTAATAGTCAAGATTTAATTTTCGCCCATAAGATGCGTCAAGATTGCGGTGATATTAGAGTAATTGATGCTGGCGAAAGTGAAAACGACCAATTACATTATTGGATTGAACCAGGAACTTGCAATACTTCAGCAACAACTGTTTGGACAAAATTAGATATTCCTGCTGGCACAAGGACAATCTATATGTATTATGGCAATCCTTATGCTCTTTCAACAGAAGATGGAGATAGTGTTTTTGAATTTTTTGATGATTTTTCTGGTTCAACTTTAAAAAGTGATTGGACAGAAAACTCACCTTCAGGAACGGATATTTCTTTAGATTCAGGAAAATTAAAAATAAAAATTGAGGCGACAGATTATGAGAGAATGCCTTTTGTTTATTATAATTTAGGTGGTTTAGATGATAATTATGAATTTAGAGTTAAATTAGAGAATTATCCAATTGTTCCCCATTGGAATACTTATAAGGGCTTACTCCTTAAGGATAACAATAATCAGGAACTTTGGGGACGATATAAAGGTCCTTCAGTAGATCAGGATGGTCTGGCTTATAGATATATTGAAGGAGGAAGTGATAATGAAGCGGCTTTTGAAGAGCAAACTACTTTACCTGCTTGGTTTAAAATAAGAAAACAGAATGATGAAGTAGAGGTTTTTTATTCTTTAGATAGTTATCAATGGACAAAAGCAGGTGAGAGTCGGACAATTGTCTATTCTCCTTCAGCAGTTGGTTTATTTGTAAAAAATTGGGGGACTCCTTATTTTCCAGCAACCGCTCTTTTTGACAACTTCTATCTCTATAAATATAGTTCGGATTTAGATATTAGTGCTGCTGGAGAGATAACCCCAGAGATAACCCCGGCTGATATTAATCCGCAATGGTGGAATAGTAATTGGCTTTATCGCAAAAAAATTGGAATTACTAATTCTGGAGATGACCAATCTGATTATACCTTGCACTTTCTCTTGAATACAGCCGACTTAATTTCTTCTAACAAGATGCAAGAGGATTGTGATGATATTAGATTAGTTGACCAAAGTGGAGAAACAGCAGAAGAATTAAACTATTGGATAGAAAATTGTAATACTGACCATACTCACATTTGGGTTAAAATCCCTTCATTACCTTCAGGAAATAAAGATATTTATCTCTATTATGGGAATTTTCTTGCTCTTTCCTCAGTCAATCCTGAGAATACTTTTAAATTTTTTGATGATTTTAGTGGAGATTCTTTAAAGTCAGAATGGATAACTGATACTCCTTTTGGAAAAATTTCTTTATATGATTCTAAGTTAGAAATTGAAATTAATCGAGGAGAAGATGCTGATTGGTGGGGCGGAGGAACGGAAGAGGCGCCAATTATTTATTATCCTTTAGGAGATTTTACTGATAATTATGAAGTAATGGTAAAATTAGAAAATCAAGGAGTTCGTGAAAGAACTCATCGGGGGATAATGCTTTACTTGAATAGAGATAATGCTGAACTTTGGGGAAGATACCATTGGTCTTCAGAAGATGGTTTAAAATATGAATATATTGAATATAATGTAGGTTATCACAAAAATTTTTCTGGAATAACTGACTTTCCTCTTTGGCTAAAAATAAGAAAAACTGGTAATCAAACACAAGCATTTTATTCTTTGGACGGCTATAATTGGGTTTTAGTTGACAGTCGAAGTTTAGCCTATTCACCCTCTTCAGTTGGTTTATTTGCTAAAAATTGGGGCGGTGTTTTAAATCAAGTGAATGCTCTTTTTGATAATTTTGCTCTTTATCCTTATAATTCTTCCATTAATGTTAATTTACCTTCTCCTGAAGATGAAGAGGTGTTCTCTGGTTTTGCTTGGTGGTCAGTAGATTGGGCTTATAAAAGACCGATTTCTGTTATTTATTCTGGCGGGACTTTTCAAGAAAGCGATATTTGGGTTAAGTTTACTCTTAATACCAAGGATTTAATTTCAAACCAAAAAATGAAAAATGATTGTGGTGATCTAAGGGTTGTAGAAGAAACGCATAATGATTTTGAAACAGTTGAGAGTGAGATTGAGGATTGTAATACCGAGGCAACAAAGATTTGGTTTAAGGTTCCTAAAGAAAATGATGGTTACAGCATTAAAAACCAGCGAACTTTTTATCTTTATTATGGAAACCCTGATGCCTCGGCTACTTCTTCTTCCCATGAAACAGAATTAACTGATTATCAAGCAGTTGTCGGTTTAGAGGATGTTTTATCTTTATCAGGAATTATTGGCTGGGGATGGAGCGATTATCTTGGTTGGCTTCAGTTAGACGCTTCTAATGCTCAAGGTCGAGCAGGAGTTTGGGTTAATTATAAATTTAATCCTCCACGGGTTTTTGGTTGGCTTTGGAGTGGCTGGCCAGGGGGTGGATGGATTTGTGTTGGCGAAAGTTGCAATCCCCAACTTTATGGTTATCCTCCTCCGGGTCCTAGTTTTATTCGGGCTACTTTAAATACAGAGACAAAACGAGTTTGGGGCTGGGCAAAATTTATTAATTGGGGAGACGAGGGATGGATATGTTTATCCCATTCTGATTTAGATAGTCGTTGGGGAACAAAGTTTTATGGTGTTAAGATAAATGATTTTATTGGAATAGGTACTTTAGGTAATGATCCTCCAGAACTAAAAAGTAATTGGTCTTGGAATCAAAAAATTGGTTGGATAATGTGGAAACCTGCTTCTTGTGATTATGGCGAATGGCAAAATGATAGATGTGGTGGACAATGTGGACCTTCTGGAGAATTAGTTTGTAGTAATAATCAGTTATGTCAGACAAGGACTGCTGCTTATCCTTGGTGTCCTGACCAAGGGCGTTGTTTAAGCGATTTACCTGATGAAGAAGCAGATATGTGTTCTGATAGTTTTGATAATGATTGCGATGGTTGTACAGATAGTCGGGATAGCGGTTGTGGAGGAAGAGAAGATATTGGTGATCCTTATATTTCTTGTCAGGATACAAAAGACAATGATTGCGATGGCAAGATTGATTGCCAGGATGAAGATTGTTATGACCCAGCGATTTGTTGTACTGAGTGGGAAGATGATCATTGTGGGGCTAATGGTTGTGCAGGGACAGAGATGTACCAAACAAGAACTTGCCAAACTCCTTCTGACGTTTTTGAAACTAAACGCTGTATTGAAGATGTTGATTGTTTAGAGCATTGTACCTGTACTGATTGGTCAAGCATCACTTGTGGAGGAACTCATGATGGCTTGACTTGTGAAGATGATGAGGTTTACCAGACCCGTGATTGCACTAAGCATTGCGCTTTAGAGGCAAGATGCATTAAACTTTTAGAAGATTGTAGTAATGATTTTGACGATGATTGTGATGGTTGTAAAGACGGTATTGACAGCGATTGTGGAGGTAGAGAAACTTCTTGTAGTGGTGGTTCAGATGATGATTGCGATGGCAAAATTGATTGTTATGATGAAGATTGTGCAACTGACCTTGCTTGTAGAGTTGCTAAACCAACTAATTTATCAGCAGATGGTTCCCAATGTGGCCAAATTACTTTAACTTGGAGTGCCTCAACTGACGCTACAGCCGGTTATAATCTTTATCGTTCTTTAACTTCAGACGGTTGCACCTCTCTTTCTTCTTCTACTTGTCAAAAAATTGCCTCTCTTTTATCTTCAACTACTTCTTATACAGATAAACAAGTTATTCCTCGGGTAAAATATTATTATTGGGTAACTGCTTTGAAAGGTATGGGCGAAGACCCACCTTTAGAATCTTTACCTTCTGATCCAGCCAATGGAGAAACAGTTTGTTTTCCGCCAACTGAATGGGAGGAAAAATAATAATTTAAAATTTAATTTTAAATATTTTTTAATAAAAAAATATGTTTAAGAAAAAAGAAGCGCCTCAAAAAATTATTTTAATCTTTATCTTTTTATCTCTCTTTATCTTAATTTTAAGTTTGGTTTTTGTCGGAGGGTATCTTTTAGGTGAGAAAAAAATAAGGGAGGGAGAAGTGAAATTTTTAAAAGCAGAATTATCTAAAGTATATCCTCCTTTGCCTTCTAAAATAACTCGCATCTCTGGTCGAGTGATTGAAAAAAAAGGTAATCTGCTTAAAGTTAGAACAAAGATAAAAATTCGCCCCTTTTCTCAACCGGGAAAACCGGCTTATCAAACAACCGTAAAGAAGGTTAAAGTAACCAAAGAGACAGAAATTTATCAGATAGATAAAAAGGGCGAGAGAAAGAATAATCAAGGTTTACCTAAAATTTTTCTTAGTTTAGATGATATTAAAAAAGGAAGTTATTTAGTTGTTTCTACAGATAAAGATGTTCGCAATTTAGACATTATTCAGGCAAAAGAGATAGAACTTGTCTTTTGAGGTGAAAAAATGAGAGAAAAAGAGAAACTTATTGAGATTAAAAAAAGGATAGAGAAACTTAGAAAGGTGATAAATTATCACCGTTATTTATATCATGTTTTAGACCGACAAGAAATATCTGATGCCGCTTTGGATTCTTTAAAAGAGGAATTATTTCAGTTAGAACAAAAATATCCGCAGTTTATTACTCCAGATTCTCCTACTCAAAGAGTTGGTGGTAAACCATTAGATAAGTTTGAAAAAGTTGAACATAAAGTACCAATGCTTTCTTTTAATGATGCTTTTTCTGAAGATGAAGTTAGGGACTGGCTAAAAAGAGCAGAAAAATTTTTAGGAGAAAAAATAAACTGCGGTTTTTATTGTGAGCCAAAAATTGATGGTTTGGCTATCTCGCTTCTTTACCGAAAAGGTTATTTTGTTTTAGGTTCTACTCGCGGCGACGGTCGGATAGGAGAAGATGTTACTCAAAACTTAAAAACAATTCATTCTATTCCTTTAAAAATTGAAAGGATTCCCCGAGAAATTTATTCTAAAAAATATAAAATAGAAGATGAAAGAGAATTAAAAGAAGATAAAAAAGTAGATAGGTTATTAGATAATTTTAATTTTGAAAAAAAAGAGTTAGAAGTCAGAGGAGAGGTTTATGTTTCTAAAAAAGATTTCCAGCAATTGAATAAAGAAAGAATAAAAAAGGGCTTAACTCCTTATGCTAATCCCCGTAATTTAGCCGCTGGTTCCATTCGTCAACTTGATCCTAAAGTAAGCGCTGAAAGAGATTTGGGCTGTTTAATTTACGCTGTGCCAACAGATTTAGGTCAAGAAACTCATGAGCAGGAACATATTATTGCTAAAAAGTTAGGATTTAAAGTTAATCCTTATTGTAAATTTTGTCCGGACTTGAAATCTGTTTTTGAACACTATCAAAAACTCCAGAAAATTAGGGAAAAACTGCCTTTTGAGATTGACGGAATGGTCGTTATTATAAATGATAATAAAATTTTTAAAAAGTTGGGCGTGGTTGGCAAAGCGCCGCGCGGTGCAATTGCTTATAAATTTCCTGCTCGAGAGGCAACAACTATTGTCAAGGATATTATTGTCCAAGTTGGTCGAACTGGCGCCTTAACTCCAGTAGCCAAACTAAAGCCAGTAAAAATTGGCGGAGTAACTGTTAGTTCAGCCACCTTACACAATGCTGATGAGATAAAGCGACTTGGTTTAAAAATTGGAGATACAGTCATTGTCCAACGCGCCGGAGATGTTATTCCAGATATTGTTAAGGTTCTTCCTGAATTACGCACGGGGAAAGAGAGGGAGTTTAGAATGCCGAAAAGATGTCCTTTTTGCGGTTCAAAAATAATTCATCCGCCGGGAGAAGTTGCTTACTATTGCCCAAATAAAAATTGTTTTGCCAAACGAAGAAGAGAACTTTACCATTTTGTTTCTAAGGGCGCTTTTGATATTGAAGGATTAGGACCAAAAATTATTGACCAGTTGATGGATGAAGGATTAATTAGAGATGCGGCTGATATTTTTTCCTTGAAAGAAGGGGATTTAGTTCCTTTGGAACGTTTTGCCGAGAAGTCAGCCAGGAACCTTATTCAAGCAATCAATAAGAGTAGACGTATTTCTTTAGCCCGATTTATTTATTCTTTAGGAATTAGACATGTTGGCGAAGAGACAGCCGTGGATTTGGCTAATCATTTTGGCAGTTTAGAAAAGTTAGAAAAGGCAAGTTTAGAAGAATTAGAATCAATTCCTGATATCGGTCAGATTGTTGCTCAAAGTATTTATGATTATTTTCATAATGAACAAAATCGCCGGTTTATTCAAAGGTTAATTGAAAGTGGAATAGAAATTATCAAACCGCAACCAATTAAAAAAACATTAAAAGGCAAAACATTTGTTTTAACTGGAACCCTTTCTTCTTTAACTCGAGAGGAAGCAAAAGCAAAAATAAGGGCGCGTGGCGGAGATGTCTCTTCTACAGTAAGCAAGAATACTGATTTTGTTGTTTGCGGCGAGAACCCCGGTTCAAAATATGAGAAAGCAAAAAAATTAGGGGTAAAAATTATTGGCGAGAAAGAATTTTTAAAAATGTTAAAATAATTTTATGAAATTTTCCTTAGAAAAAATAGAACATTTTGCCCGTTTAGCCAGAATTGAGTTAAAAGAAGAAGAAAAGAAAAAATTTGCTCAAGATATTTCTTCTATTTTACTTTATGTAGAACAACTCCAAAAACTTGATACTAAAAAGATTGAGCCAATCGCTCAGATTACTGGATTAAAGAATGTGTTGAGAGAAGATAAAGTAGAAGAATCCAGAGAAGAAGTAAAAGAAAACCTTTTTAAAAATATTCCAGAAAGAAAAGATAAATTTATTAAAGTAAAGAAAGTTTTAGAGAACTAAATATGGATTTAACTAAATTAACCATTAGGCAAGCCCACAATTCCCTACTTAAAAAAGAATTTTCTACTGAAGAATTAATCAGGGGTTATTTAAAGAGAATTGAAGAACTTAACGAGAAGTTAAATGTTTTTTTAGATGTTTATGAAGAAAAGTCATTAGAACAAGCAAGGGTTATTGATAAAAAAATTGCTCAAGGAGGAGAAATAAATTTATTAGAAGGTATTCCTTTGGCAATTAAAGATAATATTTTAGTTGGTGGAGAGAAAACAACTGCTGGTTCAAAAACATTAGAAAATTATCTTGCCTTTGATGATGCCGTTGTTGTCAAAAAGTTGAAAGAGGAGGGAGCCATTATTTTAGGGAAAACAAACTTAGATGAGTTTGCTATGGGTTCTTCAACAGAAACTTCTTATTTTGGTCCAACAAGAAATCCTCTTGATTTAGAAAGGGTTGCTGGTGGTTCTTCTGGCGGTTCAGCCGCTGCAGTGGCTGCTTCAATGGCTCTGGCTTCCTTAGGTTCTGATACTGGCGGTTCTATCAGGCAGCCGGCTTCTTTTTGCGGAGTAGTTGGTTTTAAACCAAGTTATGGACGCGTTTCTCGTTATGGATTAATAGCAATGGCTTCTTCTTTGGATCAAATTGGTCCTTTGGCTAAAACAGTTGAAGATATAGAAATAATCTATCAAGTGATAAAAGGAGGCAAGGGTAAGGATTCTACAGTGGTGGAAATTGAAGATAAATCTTCTTTTAATGAGGAAAATATAGTTATTGGTTTGCCTGAAGAATTTTTAAAAGAAACTGATAAAAAAGTAGTGGAAGAAATAGAGAAAGTAGTTGGCTTATTAGAAAGTAAGGGAATAAAAGTAGAAAGGATTAGTTTGCCTTATCTAAAGTATGCTTTGGCTTGCTATCATTTAATTATGCCTGCTGAAGCAAGCGCTAACTTATCCCGTTATGACGGGATTCGCTTTGGTTTTAATTCCTCTCAAGGGGAAACTCTTTGGCAAAAATATGCTTTTAATCGAGGGCAAGGTTTTGGTTTAGAGGTAAAAAGGAGAATAATTTTAGGAACTTTTGTCTTATCTTCTGGATATTATGACAAGTATTATTTACAAGCGCAGAAAGTAAGACGACTGATTGCTCAAGATTTTTCTTCTGCTTTTAAAAAAGTTGATTTTATTCTTGGGCCAACTACTCCTACTCCGGCTTTTAAGATTGGTGAAAAAATTTCTGACCCCTTAACAATGTATCTGTCAGATATTTTTACTGTTCCAGCCAATTTAGCCGGATTGCCAGCAATTTCCTTGCCTTGCGGTAAAATAGGCAACTTACCTATTGGCTGTCAAATTATTGGTAAACAATTCCAAGAAAAAGAACTTTTAGAGATAAGTAAGTTAATAGAAAAAGAAATAAAAGAAAAAATTGGTTAAAAAATTAAACTTTTATTTTCTAAAAAGATATGATACAATAGAAAAACTTTAATATTTTAAATATGAGCGCAACTCTTAATTTAGAAAATCTAAAAATAACCTGGTTAGGTCATGCTTCTTTTAAGATAAAAAATAAATTAGTTATTTATATTGATCCTTATCAGATTGCTGACGAGAAAGCAGAGATAATTTTTATTACTCATAGTCACTTTGACCACTGCGACCCGGCAAGTATTAGAGATTTGGCTGATGAAAAAACAATTATTGTTGCTCCTGAGGATTGCTTTGCTGGATTGAACATCGGCAAACAGGTAGCCATAAAAGAAGGAGAGGAAAAGGAATTGGGGGAGATAAAAGTTAAAGCGGTTCCTGCCTATAATAAAGACAAAAGATTTCATCCGCGTGGTTTTGGTTTAGGTTATCTTTTAGAGATTGAAGGAAAGAAAATTTATCATGCCGGAGATACTGATTGTATTCCTGAAATGGCAGAATTAAAAGATATTGATTTAGCCCTTTTACCTATAGGCGGAACTTATACAATGGATGAAAGAGAAGCGGCTGAGGCGGTTCGCTTGATTAAGCCGAAAATAGTTATTCCAATGCATTATGGTAAATTAGCCGAAACCCCGGGTGATCCAATAAAATTTAAAAATTTAGTTGAAGAAATATCAGAAGTAAGAATTCTTACTCCTTAACTTATTTTTAACCTAAATTTTATGACAGAAACAATTAATCAGCAAAAACCTGAGTCACATTCAGAAAAATTATCAGAGAAGAAAAAAGCATCACCAAAACTAATTTTTATTTTAGGATTAGTTTGTGGTATTGTTTTGGTTAGTTTAATTATTTTTATTCTTCTTTTGATTCTTTCCTCAGAGCAGCCAAAGTTTTCCCAAACTAATCAGCCAGTTAAAGAAGAACAGAACAAGGAAGAAACAAAAGAAAGTTCTTTTGACGCTCCAGACAAAAAAATAGCCGAAATGAAGTTTTTTGTAATGAGTTTTTGTCCTTTTGGCCAACAGGCGGAAAAAGGAATTATTCCCGTGGCTCGTTTAATGGGAGAAAAGGCAAAAATTGAACCTCATTTTGTTATTTATAGTAATTACGGAAGTCCTAAAGAAAAGTATTGTTTAGATAAAGAAGCAAAGTATTGTTCAATGCACGGTTTAAGTGAGATAAAAGAGGATGTGCGCCAACTTTGTCTTTGGAAATACCAGCCAGAAAAATGGTGGGATTATGTAGAAAAAATTGATAATACTTGTAGACTTGATAATATTGATACTTGTTGGGAAAAAGTGGCTAAAGAAGTTGGTGTGAATATAAAAAAGATAAAAAAATGCTTTAATCAAGAAGCAAAAGATCTTTTGGCTGAAGAGCTAAAATTGAATAAGAAATATGGAGTAAGAGGTTCTCCTCAAGTTTTTATCAATGATAAAGAATACTCGGGTAGTCGTTCTCCCGAGGCATATAAACAAGCGCTTTGTTCAGGATTTAAAAATCCTCCAAAAGAATGCCAGCAGAAGTTAGAAGAAAGTGGGGGAAGCGCTAAAGGAGGATGTTAGTTGTTAAGAAGATGAGATTTTTTCTTCATTATTACCATCCTGAATCTGTTCTTTTTAAAACAAAAATTTTTTCTGTTTATGCTTATGGATTAATGATTAGTTTTGGTCTTATCTTTGGCTTTTTAGTAGTTAGTTATTTAATGCGCAAATATAGATTAAAGAGGGATGATTTTTGGTCCCTCTTTTTTTATTTAATAATTTTTGGCTTAATCGGCGCTAGATTAGGTTATGTCTTTTTTTACCATTGGCCTTATTATTCCAATCACTTGGAAGAGATAATAAAATTTTGGCAAGGAGGAATGGCTATTCATGGTACTATTTTTCTTTGTCTTTTAGTTCTTTTCTTTTTTAGTCATTTTAAAAAAATTTCATTTCTTCTTTTGGCTGATATTTTTGCTCCTGCTTTGGCTTTAGGTCAAGCAATTGGCCGCTGGGGAAATTATTTTAATCAGGAAATTTATGGGAAACCGACTAATTTTTTCTTGAGTATTCCTATTGATTACTCTCATCGTCTTGAAGGATATGAGAAATTTACTTATTTTCATCCGGTCTTTTTTTATTCATTTCTTTGGCTTTTCTTGCTTTTTCTTATTTTATTTTTTTGGCATAAAAAAAGAATAAAAAAGGGAAAAATAAATCAAGGAGAGATTTTTCTTACATATTTAATCCTTCATTCTTTAGGAAGGTTTTTTATAGAATTTTTAAGAATTGACCCTCAGCCAGTTTATCTTTCTTTAAGAATGGGGCAGTGGTTAAGTATTGTTTTGCTTGTTTTAGCATTATTTATTTATTTTTTTCTAAAAAGAAAAAAGCGCTTGCTCAAGAAAAATTTATACAATTAATTGTATAATTAATTGTATAATTAATTATACAAATTTTTTTATAAAAATTGTCTTATATATTAAAAGCCGACTTTCTGCCGGCATTTTTAATTCCTTACCCCAAATTACTAATTACCAATTA
>CAYTBZ010000014.1:0-10444 GCA_964436275.1 uncultured Gammaproteobacteria bacterium
CCCGCCTCACTGGGACTGAGACACTGCCCAGACTCCTACGGGAGGCTGCAGTCAAGAATCTTCCCCAATGCGCGAAAGCGTGAGGGAGCGACGCCGCGTGTAGGATGAAGCCCTTCGGGGTGTAAACTACTTTTCTGGGGGACAAAGTCCTGCTTCGGCAGGATTGATGGTACCCCAGGAATAAGGGGCTGCTAAACTCGTGCCAGCAGCAGCGGTAAGACGAGTGCCCCAAGCGTTATCCGGATTCACTGGGCGTAAAGCGTCTGTAGGCGGATAATTAAGTCAGCTGTTAAATTTTAAGGCTCAACCTTAAAGCAGCAGCTGAAACTAATTATCTAGAGGCTGGGAGAGGCAAGCGGAATTGCCGGTGTAGCGGTAAAATGCGTTAATATCGGCAAGAACACCAAATGCGAAGGCAGCTTGCTAGAACAGTCCTGACGCTGAGAGACGAAAGCGTGGGGAGCGAAGCGGATTAGATACCCGCGTAGTCCACGCCCTAAACGATGGATACTAGGCATTGGAAGTATCGACCCTTTCAGTGCCGCGGTAAAATAGCTAACGCGTTAAGTATCCCGCCTGGGGAGTACGGCCGCAAGGCTAAAACTCAAAGGAATAGACGGGGACCCGCACAAGCGGTGGAGCATGTGGTTTAATTCGACGATAAGCGAAGAACCTTACCAGGGCTTGACATCCAGCTGCATGCCCCGGGAAACCGGGGAGGCCTTCGAGGGTGCTGGACAGATGCTGCATGGCTGTCGTCAGCTCGTGCCGTGAGGTGTACCGTTAAGTCGGGTAACGAGCGCAACCCCTGTCCTAAGTTAGATATGTCTTAGGAGACTGCCCTGCATAACAGGGAGGAAGGTGGGGACGACGTCAAGTCAGCATGGCTCTTACGCCCTGGGCGACACACGTGCTACAATGGGTAGTAACAATGGGTTGCCAAGCCGCGAGGCGGAGCTAATCCCATCAAACCTACCCTCAGTTCGGATTGGAGTCTGCAACTCGACTCCATGAAGCCGGAATCGCTAGTAACCGCCGGTCAGCCATACGGCGGTGAATACGTTCTCGGGTCTTGTACTCACCGCCCGTCATGTCAAGGGAGTTGGGGGTACCTGAAGTCTGCCGGTTGGTGGATCAAGGTAAACCCAGCGACAGGGACAAAGTCGTAACAAGGCATCCGTAGCGGAAGCTGTGGATGGATCACCTCCTTTCTAAGAGTAATTTAGGGCTTCCTATCATTTTTTAAGGGTCAAGGTTTTATCTTAAAGGGCAGGTAGTTCAGGGGTTAGAACGCTGCTCTGATAAAGCAGAGGTCGGAGGTTCGAATCCTCCTCTGCCCATTTTTAAAAAGCCGTGTTGAATAAAACGGCTTTTTTATTTGATAAATTTAATAAAATTGATAATATTAATATACTAAAAGAATGATATGACTATTGAAAATGAAAATTTGTCTGAAAAAGAAAAAAGGGAACTCCTTTTTGTTGAGAAGTGGCTAAATTTTGTTGATTTCTCTTCTTTAGATGTTTTTGCTTTTTTTGAGAATATAACTGCTTTAGAAAATAGATTTATTCTTTCTCATATGGGCGATATTAAGAATAAAGATATTCTTGATCTTGGTTGTGGCTTAGGAGAAAGTTCAATTTATTTTGCTCTAAAAGGAGCAAGAGTTACTGCTGTAGATATTTCGCCAAAAGTAATAGAGTTAGCAAAGCAATTAGCTGAGAAATATAAAGTAAAAATTAATTACATTGTTTCTTCAGCCAAAGATGTTAGTTTTAAAAAAGAATCTTTTGACTTTATTTATTGCGCTAATTTATTTCATCATCTTTCTTTGTCCGAGAGGGCAAAAGTCATTCAAAATTCTTATCAATTTTTAAAAAAAGGAGGATGGTTCTATTCTTGGGACCCTTTAGCTTATAATCCGTTTATTAATTTTTATCGTAAGATTGCTTCAGAAATGCGTTCTCCTAATGAAAGACCTTTAACATTTGGAATACTTTCTGAAGTAAAAAGGGCTTTTCCTAAGGTGTATCATCGAGAATTTTGGTTCTTTACTTTAATTTTATTTTTTAAATATTATCTTTTGGATAGATATAACCCAAACAAAATTAGTTATTGGAAACAAATTTTTAGAGAGGAACCGAAAAAAATTAAATGGTGGTTTTCTCCTCTAAGTAAAATTGATAGTTTTGTCTTAAAGATTCCTCCTTTTTCTAAACTTGCTTGGAATATTTTAATTTATGCTCAAAAATAATTAAAATAATTTTAAAATAAAACTCGCTCTACAAGAAGTAAGGAGCGAGTTTTATTTATAAACTTTTTAAAAGGTTTTTCTTAATTTTTCAATAAAAACTACTTTACTGCTTCTTTAAAGGTTTTTCCAGGTTTAAATTTAGGTACTGTTGCTGCAGGAATTTGGATTTTCTCTCCAGTTTTCGGATTAATTCCCTGTCGAGCCGCTCTTTTCTTGACTGAGAAGGTACCAAAACCAGTAATAGCCACTTCTTCGCCTTTTTTTAAAGTAGAAACAATGATGTCAATTAATGAATTTAAAGTTTTTTCTGCTTGACTGTGAGAAAGCTCTAATTTTTGGGCTAAAGCATTAATTAGATCTCCTTTATTCATAGTTTCACCTCCTTTCTATAATATTATTTTTTCTCTTTTATATTTTACTATATTTCTACAATTTTATCAGCCCTTTTAATTGATTTTGTCTTTTTTGTTTTTGGATTGATTTCTAAGAAAACTGCGTTCAAAATACACTTGCCTTTTTCAGGAATTTGATGGACTGAATGAATTTGTCTAAGAAAAAAGTTTATAATTTCTTCTTTTTTAACCCCTAAAACAGAATTTTTTGCTCCGACCATCCCTACATCACTAATATAAGCTGTTCCTTGAGGAAGTATTTGATTATCAGCTGTAGGAATGTGAGTGTGGGTTCCTAAAACAGCTGAGGCAAGACCATCAGCATAAAAACCAAAGGCTACTTTTTCTGAAGTTGCTTCCGCATGGAAATCTACAATAACGGCATTAAGTTCTTCTTTTTGGTGTTTTTCTATAATTTCTTTAAATTTTCTAAATGGGCAGTCTAGATTTTCTTCCATAAAAGTGCGGCCCAAAAGATTGATAATAAGAATTTTTTTTGTGCCTATCTCAATTATTTTATATCCTTTTCCAGGAACTTCTGGAGGATAGTTTGCCGGTCTGATAATTGGTATTTTATTTTCTTCAAATACAGAAAAAATTTCTTTTTTCGACCAAATATGATTTCCGGAAGTAAAGAAATTTACTCCTGAATTGATTAATTCTTCCAAGGTTTTTTTCGTTGCTCCTTTACCATGGGCTAAATTTTCAGCATTAGCAATTACAAGATCAGGATGGTATTGTTTGCGGTAGTTGGGTAAAGCCTTTTTTATAGCCTTACGGCCAATTTTTCCTACAACATCTCCAAAGAAAAGGACTTTTAATACTGGTTTTTTAGTAGGCATATCTTTATATTAACGAGCATATTCTTCTACTCGTTTTTCCCTAATAACATTAACTTTTATTTCTCCGGGATATTTAAGTTCACTTTCTATTTTATTAGCAATTTCTCTAGCCAATTTAATTGCTGCTAAATCGTCTATTTTCTCTGGAGTAACAAATATTCTAATTTCTCTTCCTGCTTGAATAGCATAGGCCTTTTCTACTCCCTCAAAAGAAAGGGCAATTTTTTCTAAATCCTCTAATCTTTTTAAATATTCTTCATAGGTGTCCTTTCGTGCTCCTAATCTTGCTCCAGAAATAGCATCAGCGACTTTAACAATGATTGCTTCTAAAGTTGGTGGCGAATCTTCATGATGGGTAGCAATAGGAATGATTACTTCTTTAGGTAAGCCAAATTTTTTGGCTAAATCAGCGCCAATTTCTGGGTGAGTGCCGACAACCTCAAAATCGAGAGCTTTTCCAATATCATGGAGTAATCCTGCTTTTTTAGCTACAGCAACATCTGCTCCTAATTCAGCAGCTAAAAGTGCTGAGAGATGAGCAACTTCAATAGAATGTTGAAGGACGTTCTGTCCATAACTGGTTCGGTATTTCAATCGTCCTAAGATTTGGACTAATTTAGGGTCAAGGCCAACAACACCTGTTTCATAAACTGCTTCTTCTCCGGCTTTTTTAATTTCTAAAGCCAGTTCCTTTTTTGCTTTCTCAACTGTTTCTTCTATTCGAGCCGGTTGTATCCGACCATCTAAAATTAATTTTTCCAATGCCAATTTCGTTAACTGGCGACGCAATGGATTAAATCCGGAAATAACGACTACTCCGGGGGTATCATCAACAATAATTTCTGTTCCAGTTAATTTTTCTAATGTTCTGATATTTCTTCCTTCCCGTCCGATAATTCTTCCTTTCATTTCTTCAGAAGGAAGATTAACAGTAGTAGTGGTGATTTCTGTGGCATGAGAAACGGCGCATCTTTCAATAACCGAAGTTAGTATGTTTTTAGCCCTTTTTTCCAATTCTTCCGAAGCTTCTGCTTCTAATTTTCTTATTCTATGGACTAATTCTTCTTTTATTTCTCTTTCTGTGTTGTTTAAAAGGACTTTTTTTGCTTCCTCTTTATTCAATTGAGCAATTTTTTCCAATTTATTTAATTGTTCTGCTTTGATTTGCTGGATTTCTTTCTTTGCTTTTTCTAATTGATTTACCTGTTCGTAAAGGCGTTGTTGTTTTTCTTGAAATTCTAATAATTTTTGGTCAAAAAGAGATTCTCTTTTCTCAATCCTTTTTTGAAGTTCTTGAAGTTCTTTCCGTCGTGCTGATTCTTCTTTTTTAGCATCTTCAATGATTTTTAGCGCTTTTTCTCTTGCTTTGAAAAGGATTTCCTTCTGTTTTGCTTTAGCTTCATTAAGAATTGATTCTGCTTTGGCTTCTGCTGAAGCCGCTTTTTTAATAGCTAAAAAACGGCGGAGATAATATCCTATTCCTAAACTGATTAAAACTATAAGAATAATTAAGGGAAATTGATTTATTGACATAATTGTATCTCCTTAAAATATCCAAAAATAGAGAACTAAATATTTTCTCCTTTTCCTTTAAAGGGTTAACAATAAGTTTCTTGTTGTTTACTTCTTTTGCCTTAAGAATCATTAATTAAGATATTTAGTTCTTTATTTTGGACTTAATAATCAATTAAGTATTGATAGATTAGCACAGAAAGGTAAAAAGAGCAAGTTTAAAGTATGCTTTACTTGGTTTTTATTTTATGATAAAATAAAACAAATTATTTTATAAAAGGATATGCATATTAAATGGTTTGGACAGGGGTGTTGTAAGATTCAAAATAAAAATATTACCCTTTTAATTGATCCATTTTCCTTGTCAAATACAGGCATAAAGACCCCAAAGATAAAAGATGGAATAATTCTCTACTCTACCATTCAAGAAAAGTTCCCCCAGAAAGATGATAAGGGAAATTTTTGTATTTTTACTCCAGGAGAGTATGAGGTGAAGGATGTTTTTATTTATGCTTTACCTTCTTCAAAAAAAGAATCGGATAAAATTGTTTATCGGATTGAACTAGAAGATATTTCTCTTATTCATTTAGGGGGAGTAAAAAATAAGCCAAGTGAAGAAATTATTGGAGAGATTGACGGAGGAGATATTTTAATGGTTCCAGTAGGCGACAAAGATGTTTTATCTTATGAGCAGGCAGCTGATTTAGTTAGTCAGATTGAACCAAAGATTGTTATCCCGATATATTATAGAATTTCTAATTTAAAAATTAAGTTAGATGGAGTGGAAAAATTCTCTAAAGAGTTAGGCGTTAAAAGGACCATTTTAGATAAACTAAATATCAAAAAAAAGGATTTGCCCGAAGAGACAGAATTGATTATTTTGAATCCATAGGTCGGTTTTATGATTTTTAAAAACAAAAAAGAGAAGGAAAAAATAAAAAAGGTTTGGTTTTTAGTTATTTTAATCATTATTTTAATTGTTATTTTTTGGATTTTTAGTTTGAAATATCAATTTTCTCAAATTGAAGAAAGAGAAAAAGCAAGAAGTAATATTTTGAAAACCATTGAGGAAAAATTAGGAAATTTTTTTGGTAGTTTTAGCCAAGAGATGGAGCAAATGGAGAAACAAGAGAAAGAAAAGCAAAATAAATTTGATAAAAAATCATTACAGGAGTTGAAAGAAAAACTAAAAAAAGAATTAGAAAAATATAATAAAAGTAAAGCCCACTTTTAAAAATGTCTTTAGACAAAATTGCTCGAAAAATTCAGGAACAACCCCTTGCCGAGGAGATGAAATCTTCTTATTTAGATTATGCAATGTCAGTTATTGTTTCGCGTGCCCTTCCTGATGTTCGTGATGGCTTAAAGCCAGTGCATCGGCGTATTCTCTACGCAATGTGGAATTTGGGTTTAAAGTCAGGAGCTAAATTTAGAAAATCAGCAACAGTGGTTGGTGAAGTGTTGGGTAAATATCATCCCCATGGAGAAGCAGCAGTTTATGATTCTTTAGTAAGAATGGCTCAAGATTTTTCTCTTCGTTATCCTTTAATTTGGGGTCAGGGAAATTTTGGTTCAGTAGATGGGGATTCTCCAGCAGCAATGCGTTATACTGAAGCAAAATTAACTCCTATTGCCGAGGAAATGCTTTTTGATTTAGAGAAAGATACAGTTGATTTTGTGCCTAATTACGACAATAGTCAAAAAGAACCAAAGGTTTTGCCGGCAAAATTGCCAAACCTTCTTTTAAACGGAAGTATGGGTATTGCTGTAGGAATGGCGACTAATATTCCTCCGCATAACCTTTCCGAAGTTTGTCAGGCATTGATTTATCTAATCGATAATCCAGAAGCAACGACTGAAGATTTGATGAAGTTTATCAAGGGACCAGATTTTCCTACCGGTGGGATTATTTTTGATAAAAAACAAATAAAGCAGGCCTATGCTACAGGAAAGGGCGGAATTGTTATTCGAGCCAAAGCAGATATTGTAGAATATGAAGCAGGTAAATTTCAAATAGTGGTTACCGAACTTCCCTATCAGGTAAATAAAGCCGCTCTTTTGGAGAAAATTGCTAATTTAGTCAAAGAGGGTCGTCTTGAAGGTATTAAAGATATTCGTGATGAGTCAGATAAGGAAGGTTTAAGAGTTGTTATTGATTTAAAAAAGGATAGTTATCCTCAAAAAGTATTAAATAAACTTTTCAAACTGACTCAACTCCAAGATGTTTTCTATGTTAATTCCATTGCTTTAACTGAAGAAATTCAGCCCCGGCTTTTAACTTTGAAATCAATTTTGCAGGAATATATAAAGCATCGTCAGGAAGTTATCAGGCGACGGACGGAATTTGATTTAAGAAAAGCGGAAGAAAGAGCACATATCCTTAAGGGGTTAAAAATAGCCGTAGATAATATTAACGAAGTAATTAAATTGATTAAGTCATCTAAAGATAAAGAAGAGGCAAAAGTAAGATTAATAAAGAGATTTAAATTAACCGAAATTCAAGCAGCCGCTATTTTAGAAATTAGGTTACATCAATTAGCCCATTTAGAAGTGAAAAAAATAGAGGATGAATTAAAAGAAAAATTGAGATTGATAAAGGAGTATAAAATTATTTTGTCTCATCCTAAAAAGATTTTAGCCATTATTAAAGAAGAATTAACTGAATTAGATAAAAAATATGGAGATGAACGCCGGACTAAAGTTGTTTCTCATCCTGTTAATGAGTTTAAACAAGAAGATTTAATCCCTGATGAACCTTGTGTAATTACTCTTACTCGAAGTGGTTATATTAAAAGATTATCTCCGGGGATTTTCAAAACGCAAAGTCGAGGTGGCAAAGGAGTGATTGGTTTATCTATTAAAGAAGAAGATGAAGTAGAACATTTATTAACTACGACTACGCATTCTTCTATTCTCTTTTTTACTACCAGCGGTCGTGTTTTTCAGTTAAAGGCCTATGATATCCCCCAAAGTTCTCGAACGGCCAAAGGACAAGCTATTGTTAATTTTCTACAAATTCAATCAGGAGAGAAAATTTCCGCAGTTCTTTCCTTAAAAGAATTAGCCAATCAGAAGTTTCTTATTATGGTTACGGAGATGGGTTTAGTTAAAAAAGTTAAAATTGATTCCTTTATTCAGGTAAGGAGGTCTGGTTTAATTGCTATAAAGTTAAAAGGAGAGGATAAACTTCAATGGGTAAAAGCGTCTTCAGGTAAAGATGAAGTGATTTTAACTACTGCCCAAGGAAAATCTATTAGGTTTAAGGAAAGGGATGTACGACCAATGAGTCGTTCAGCCGCTGGCGTTAGGGGAATTAGATTGAAGAAGGGTGATAAAGTAATAGGAATGGACATTATTAAAAATACTTCAAAAAAGGGCTATTTGTTGGTAGTTACAGAAAACGGATTTGGCAAAAAGACAAAAATTTCTTTATACAAAGTTCAAAAAAGAGGCGGTACAGGAATAAAAACAGCCAAGACAAATCAAAAAACAGGAGAATTAGTCGCTTCTCTCTTAATTGATGAAACATCTCTTTCTACTTATAAAAAAGGAGATATTATTATCATCAGTTCCCTTGGGCAAGTTATTCGTATCCCCCTAAAAGCAGTTCCTATTTTAGGAAGAGATACCCAAGGGGTAAGATTAATGAGATTTAAGGAAAAAACAGATAAGGTTGCTTCAATAACTTTAGTTTAAATATGCCTAAAAGAACTTATCAACCCAAGAGAAAAAAGAGAAAAAAGACACATGGATTTAGAGAAAGAATGAAGACAAAAGCAGGGAGAAAAGTTTTGAAAAGGAGAAGAGCTAAAGGTCGCAAAAGATTAACCGTTTAAAATGTTTGTTAAAAAGTTTCGTTTAAGAAAAAATAAAGATTTTGAACGGGTTTGGCAAAAAGGAGAAGGATATTTTTTAAAAGAGATTGGACTGAAAGTTAAGGAGAATGGTTTAGATATTCCTCGTTTTGGTTTTATTGTTTCTAAAAAAATATCTAAAAAAGCAGTAGTAAGAAATAAAATAAAACGTCGGATTAGAGCGATTATCCGAGAGTTCTTTTCTGAAATTATTGAAGGTTATGATTATGTTTTTTTTGCTCGACCAGGGATAGAAAATTTAGATTTTGAAGAATTAAAAGATAAAGTGAAGATTCTTTTTAATAAACTAGCAAAAATAAAAAGATGAAGATGGTTTTTGGTCTACTTAAAATTATTGTTTTGCGTTTAATTCGTTTTTATCAGAAAACTTTTTCTCCTGATCATAGTGCTTTTTCGTTTTTCTATCCTTTAGGTTATTGTCGTTTTAAGCCGACTTGTTCAGAATACGCCTACCAAGCCATCGAGAAATACGGATTGATTAGAGGGGGTTTTAAATCTATTTGGCGAATTTTACGCTGCAATCCTTTTAGTAAGGGAGGATATGACCCTCCTTAATTTAATTTTAAGCAATTATTATGGCTTATTTATTTAATACAATTCTTTATCAACCAATACTAAATCTTTTGGTTTTCTTGTATAATTTTCTCCCTGGTCATGATATTGGCTTGGCTATTATTGTCTTAACTATTCTGATTAGATTACTTCTTTATCCCCTAACCATTCAGTCGGTTAAATCTCAAAAAATAATGCGCGAACTTCAGCCAAAATTAGATGAACTGAAAAAGAAATACAAGAATGATAAAGAAAAATTAGCCAAAGCCACACTTGAACTTTATCGTCGCGAAAAAATAAGTCCTTTTTCTTCTTGTCTTCCTCTTTTGATCCAACTACCATTTTTATTCGCTGTTTTTAAGGTTTTTCGTTATGGTTTAGTTTCTAAATCATTAGAGAATCTTTATCCTTTTATTCACAATCCTGGTTCTTTAAACCCAATTTCTTTAGGAATTTTTAACTTGTCTAAGCCAGTTCCTCTTTTTGCTTTGATTGCTGGTTTGGCTCAGTATTGGCAATCAAAAATGCTTTATCATCAGATGCCCTCTAAAGAAGTTGCCAAAGAGAAAGAAGCAAGAGATGAAAGTATGACGGCAATGATGAATAAGCAAATGCTCTATATGATGCCTCTTTTTACTGTTTTTATAGGGCTGACACTTCCCGGAGGGTTAACTCTTTATTGGCTAGTTACTACTCTCTTCACTATTGCTCAACAATATTATTTTTTCCGAAAAGATAAAAAGAAAAACAATGAATCTTCTTCAAAATAAAAAAATAATCGGTCTTCCTGTTTATACACAAAGCAATTTTTATTTGGGCAAAATTAGTGCTTTTGAAGTTGACCCTATTTCTCAAATGATTATTAATTATCATCTTAAGGGTAATTTAATTAAAAAGATGGTCCAAGGAGAACTTATAATTAATCGAGAACAAGTTATTTCTTTAGATGAGAAGAAAATGATTGTTGAAGATAATGTTATTAAAGAAGGGCAACCAGTTGTTGCTTCTTTAAGATAA
>CAYTBZ010000015.1:0-10112 GCA_964436275.1 uncultured Gammaproteobacteria bacterium
TTGAAAGGAAAATTAAAAAATAAGCAAGAAGCGATTGATTATTTAAAAAAGCATTATATTAAAAATATTGAATAATACTCTTGACTTTTTTTCTAAAATATGCTATAGTTAAAATAGAAGAATAAAGAGTACTTTAACAAAAGTGGATAGAGGAAGAATGGCTATCAGCTCGTTTTAAGAGTCCCTTTTAAGAAAAGGGATTACGGTCAGCCGGTAATCCGGTTTGACTGTAACTGGTAGTCGGTTCTTTCTCTATCCACTTTTATATTTGCTTGTAAGAGTGCCTTTTTCTTGTTAAAATAATATAAAAAAGATTGTCTAAATTAATAATGTCTAATTCCTTTTTTTATAAACTTCATACTACTATTGCTGGAGGGGCAATAATTATTTCTTTTTTCTCTATTTTAAGTCGTCTTTTAGGATTAATTAGAGATAGATTATTAGCTTCTACTTTTGGCGCTGGTGATACCCTAGATGTTTATTATGCTGCTTTTCGACTGCCTGACTTGATTTTTAACACTTTGGTCTTAGGGGCTCTTTCTGCTGCTTTTATACCTGTTTTTTTGGAATATTGGCATAAAAATAAGGAGGAAAGTTGGGAAATTGCTAGTTCAATTTTAAATATCTTACTTATTGTCTTGTTTATCTTAGGGGGCTTATTTTTTATTTTTGCTCCTTTTTTAATTTCTCATTTAGTTGCTCCAGGTTTTGGTTTAGAAAAGCAAGTAATGACCGTTCGTTTAACGAGGATTATGTTAATTAGTATTTTCTTTTTTACTGCGAGTAATCTAGCCGGCGCAATTCTCAATTCTTTCAAGAAATTTCTTGCTTATAGTATTGCTCCAGTAATGTATAATTTAGGAATTATTTTTGGGATAATTTTTCTTGTCCCTCTTTTAGGAGAGATTGGCTTAGCTTTTGGTGTGGTACTTGGTTCTTTCTTACACCTTTTAGTTCAAATCCCAAGTTTATTAAAAACCGGTTTTTCTTGGAAACCAGTTTTTAATTTTAAACATAAAGGAGTCAGAAAAGTCGGACTTTTAATGTTGCCACGTACTTTTGCCTTAGCCGTTAATCAGGTTAATAGATTAGTTATTACTAATATTGCCTCAACTTTGACTGTAGGAAGTATTGCTGTTTATAATTTAGCCGACAATCTCCAATCTTTTCCCATTGGAATTTTTGCTATTCCTTTAGCTATTGCTTGTTTTCCTTATCTTTCAGAAAGTGCGGCTAAAAATGAAAAAGAAAAGTTCGCTGTTCATTTTTCAGTAACTTTGCGTCGGGTGATTTTTTTAATAGTTCCTACTTCTCTCTTTATTTTCTTTCTTCGCGCTCAGATTGTTCGTTTAGTTTTAGGAGCTGGTCATTTTAGTTGGCGCGATACAATTTTAACCTTAAAAACATTAGGTTATTTCTCTCTTTCTCTTTTTGCTCAGGCCTTAATACCTCTTTTAGCCCGCGCTTTTTATGCTTTACAAGATACAAAAACCCCAGTTTTTATCGGTTTTTTATCAGTTGGTTTTAATCTTATTTTTGCTCTTTGCTTTACTCAAACATTAGGGACGCCCGGTTTGGCTTTGGCTTTTTCTTTAGCTTCAATTATTAATTTCCTTTTACTTTATATTTTTTTGAGAAAGAAGTTAAAATGGTTTGATGAGAAAAAAATTATTTTCTCCTTTTTTAAAATTTTAATAATAAGCTTAATTGCTGTTTTCTTTCTTCAAATAGCCAAAACAATTATGGGACATTTAGTCAATATGAGGACTTTTAGCGGCGTTTTTTGTCAATTTATTGTAGCCGGCTTGGTTGGACTAGTAGTTTATTTATTTTTAGCCATTCTTTTGAAATGCGAAGAAATTGAAGTGCTTCGTCTCTTTCTAGGTAAAAAGTTTAATTTTTTAAAAAGATGAATAATATCCGTAACTTTTGTATTATCGCTCATATTGACCATGGAAAGTCAACTTTAGCTGACCGTCTTTTGGAGATTACCAAAACAATTCCACAAAGAAAAATGAGGGAACAATACCTTGACCAGATGGACTTGGAAAGAGAGAGGGGAATTACTATAAAACTTCAGCCAGTAAGAATGGTCTGGCATAATTATATTCTGAATCTGATTGATACGCCCGGTCATGTTGATTTCTTTTATGAAGTTTCCCGTTCTTTAGCCGCTGTTGAAGGAGCCATTCTTTTGGTTGATGCTACTCAAGGAATACAGGCACAGACCCTTTCTACTTTATCTATGGCTTTAAAAGAGGGGCTGACGATTATCCCTGTAGTTAACAAAATAGACCTGGCCAATGCTCAACCCGAAGAAGTTATTAAAGAACTGTCCGTCCTTCTAAAAGTTAAACCAGAAGAAGTTTTGAAAATTTCAGCAAAGAAAGGGACCAATGTAGAAAAACTTTTAGAAAGAATAATTAAGAAAATTCCTCCCCCTCAAGAAAAGGAGGACGCTCCTTTTCGTGCTTTAATTTTTGATTCCCGTTTTGATGAATATAAAGGGGTTATTATTTATTTAAAAGTAGTGGAGGGGGAGATAAAAAAGGGAGAAAAAATTAAATTACTTGCCTCAAATAGAGAATCAGAAGTTTTAGAGGTTGGTTTTTTTGCTCCTGATTTGAAAGAAAGTGCTTCTTTAAAGTCAGGGGAAATCGGTTATTTAATCACTGGATTAAAAGATTTAAAGAGTTGCCGAGTAGGAGATACAGTTGCTCAAGTAGAATATAAAGGGACGAAGATTCAAGTTCAACCTCTGCCAGGGTATAAAGAAGTGAAACCAATGATTTTTGCCGGACTTTATTGTCAGGAAGGGACTAATTTTGAGAAATTAAAAGATGCTTTAGAAAAGTTAAAATTAACTGATGCTGCTTTAAGTTTTGAATTAGAAAATTCAATTGCTTTAGGGCCGGGATTTCGTGGCGGTTTTTTGGGTCTTTTACATTTAGAAATTATTCAAGAAAGATTAAGAAGGGAATTTGGTCTAGAAGTAATAATTACTTCTCCAACACCTGCTTATCGGGTTATTCTTAAAAAAAATCATAAAGAGATTATTGTCCATAGTCCCCAAGAACTTCCTCGTCCAGAAGAAATAGAGTATGTTGAAGAACCTTGGATGAAAATAGAGATTATTACTCCAGAGGAATATATTGGTCCTCTTTTAAAATTAATAAAAGATAATCGAGGAAAATTTGTTTCTTTAGATTATCTTAATCAGAATTTACTTTCTTTGAGAAAAAATGTTATGATAAAAGGGGAAATTCCTTTAACCTCTCTAATTGCTAATTTTTATGATAAATTGAAAAGTGTTTCTTCTGGATTTGCTTCTTTTAACTATGAATTTGCCGATTACCGAAGAACAGATATAGTCCGTTTAGATGTTTTAGTTGCTGGAGAATTAGTAGAAGCGCTTTCTATGATTGTTTATCAAGATACCGCCTATTCTTCGGCTAGGAAAATTGTTAGGACATTAAAAGAAAATTTACCCCGACAGCTTTTCGAGGTAAAAATTCAAGGAGTAATTGGTGGAAAAATTATTGCTTCTGAACGTATTCCTCCTTTAAGGAAAGATGTTATCGCCAAATTATATGGCGGAGATGTTAGTCGAAAAAAGAAATTGTTGAAGAAACAAAAAAGAGGAAAGAAAAGAATGAAGTTAATGGGTAAGGTTTCTATCCCGGCTAAAGTTTATTTGAAAATTTTAAGTCGATAGATTCAATAGGGAATAACAAACATTAAAATCATGCTCAGGATAAGAATGAGGGTTACAATGATTAGAATAATTTTTGATAATTTATTTTTTCTCATTTTTATTCGATTCTATGTCTTATCTTAGCAAAAAGATAAGAGAAAATGAAGAGGTTATTAAAAAAGTTTATCATTATCCTTTAACTCTTTTTCTTCCTGTTTTTTGCGGATTAGTAGCCATTTTTTCTGCCTTTTTTCTACTTTATCCTTTATTCAAATTAGGCAAGGAAGGAATAGGTGTTTTTTCTTTTTTAGTTTTGGTTGGTTTTCTTATTCTTTTTAAAACATTCTATCAATGGTCAAGGACAGTTGTTTGGATTACTAATCAAAGAATAATTATTGCTCAACAAAAAGGATTTTTTAGAAGAATTGTTTCAGAAGTAGAATTCCAAAGATTAAAAGATATTATTTATGAAGTAAAAGGGGTCTTTCCCAATTTTTTTGATTATGGAACAATTAAGCTTAACTCATTTTATCGTTCAGGTAAAGATAAAATCATTTTAAAAAACATTCATCATCCCCAAGATATTCAAGAATTAATAATTCAGATAAGGGACAGAGTAAAGAGGATTAAAGGAGAAGAAAAATTTTTATTTTCCGCTGAGGAAATCCTTTCAAAAGCGCCAATGGAGGAATTAGTTAAAGTGGTTAGAAGAATAAAAGAAATAATGGGAGAAGATAAATTTAGAAATTTGTTTATAGAAGAAAAGGAAGATGATTCTTGAAAGCGTAGAGGTTAAGTGATAGAATATTGATATGTTAAAAAAAAGAGATTCTTGGGAAAAGAGGATTCTTCGTTCTCCAGTTATTTCTATTTTTTTACTTTTAATTATTGCGCTGATTTTAGTAAATTTATTTAAAAAGGTAGGAGAAAATTTGGCTATAAAAAGAGAGATTGTAGAAAAGGAAAAGAAAATAGCAGAAATGGAGAAGAGAAAAGAAGAACTTTTAAAAACAGAAAAACGTTTAGCTACTCCAATTGTTCAAGAAAAAGAAATTAGACAACGATTAGGCCTAGGTAAGCCGGGAGAAAAAGTAATTTTTATTTCTTCTTTAGGAGAAAGTAATAATTCTTTATTAGATGAACCTAAAAAGAATAGTTTAAATTCTAAAAAGAATAATCCTCAAAAATGGTGGGATTATTTCTTTTCTAAAGAATAATTATTATTTATTTTTAACTCAAATCTATGACAGAAAAAAAAGTAAAAAAATTGATTGTTCTATTGATTATTTTTTGGCTGATTATTAGTTCTGCTTTTCTTTATGCCTTTTCAAAAGGTATTTATCAACATCATTGGTTTAATCGTTATACCAAAATTGTTACTAAAATTATTCCTTACCCTGTGGCTCAGGTAGATAATCAAGTAATAAGGTTTAGTCAATTTCAGGAGGATACAGAAACTCTTCTTTTTTATTATCAACAACAGGCAAAGAAAAATAAGAATATCAGAGTTCCGGATTTAGCTGATATCCAACTTTCTACCTTAGAGCGTTTAGTTGATGAGAAAATTATAACGGAAGAGGCAAAAAAGAGGGGGATTAAAGTTAGTGAGGAAGATTTGAATGATGAATTTGAAGGAGTAATAAAAAATGCTGGTGGTGAGGATAAAGCAAAAGAGATTGTTAAAAATAATTATAATTGGACATTAGATATATTTAAGAAAAAAATTCTTATTCCTTATCTTTACCAGAAAAAGGTTGCTGAAGCGATTATGAATGACAAATCTCTTCAAGAAAAGTCAAAAAAAGAAGCAGAGGAGGTTTTAGAAAAGATTAAAGAAGGAAAGAAGTCCTTTGAAGAATTGGCTAAGGAGTATAGTGAGGATCCCAGTACAGCTAATAGGGGAGGAGATTTAGGATGGTTTGGCCGAGGGAAGATGGTTAAAGAGTTTGAAGACGCTGCTTTTTCTTTAAAGAAGGGGGAAATAAGTGGAATTGTTGAAACAAGTTATGGCTATCATATAATCAAAGTTTTAGACAGAAGAGGAACAGGTGATAAAGAAGAGGTCCGCGCTGCTCATATTTTGATAAGAAGAATGAGTTTTAATAAATGGCTTGAAGAAGAGAGGGAAAATAAAAAGATTGTTTATTACATCAAACTTTAGAAGATTAGGAATAAAAAAGAGCCGGCGGTCAGATTCGAACTGACGACCTTCACTTTACGAAAGTGCTGCTCTACCACTGAGCTACGCCGGCTTAAGCGGGATACGGGAATCGAACCCGCGTCTCATCCTTGGGAAGGATGCGTACTGCCATTATACTAATCCCGCTCGGGATAAATAATAACTAATTTTTTGAAAAATGAAAAGAGGATTAAACAATAAATCAAAAGGAAGAGAAACCCTTATTTTAATAATTTCTTTAGTTTTGTTTTTCTTCTTTATTAGTTTTTTGCCGACTCAAGCAGCTTCTATTATTGATAAAAAAGATGTTTATTTAGGAAAGGCGACTTTACAGCGCGGCTATACTTTAAAGAGTAAAGACGAACAGTTGATTATTGGTGTTTGGCCTAATATTTTAAGCAAACCGACAAAGGTGTCAATAGAGAAAATAAGGATAAAAAACATCTTTCTTCCAGAAAGAAAGAATATGATTTCTGATTTATATGTTTTTGATTTTAAAGGGAGAAGTTTTAAAGATTTTAAGCGTCCTTATACTCTCATTTTAAAATATAATACCAAAAATAGTTCTCATCGGGCAATTTACTTTTATAACCATCAGTTAAAAAAATGGTCAGAAGTTGCTCCGTCAGAAGATAATGCCCAGAAAAAATATATAAGAGTAAAGTTAAAATTTCCTTATGCTCAGATTGCGATTTTAGAAGAAAAACCAGAAATAGGAATTGCCTCTTGGTATAAATTTGGCTATCATTTAACTGCTGCTCATCCTTATTATCCTCGCGGAACCCGTCTTAAGGTGACTAATTTAGAGAATAATAAATCAGTTATAGTTAGGGTTAATGACACTGGTCCGGATAAAAGAATTCATCCTGAAAGAGTAATTGATTTAAACTCTGTTTCCTTTAGTAAATTAGCCAGTCTAAAAAGAGGTTTAATTAAAGTTAAAGTAGAAAAGTTGTAACAAAATGATTTACTTAAAAAATTTGACAAAAGTTTATCCACCAGATGTTTATGCTTTAAGAAATGTAAATCTTCATATTAAAGCAGGGGAGTTTGTTTCTATTGTTGGTCGTTCTGGTTCAGGCAAAACAACTCTCATTCGTCTTCTTATTGCTGAAGAAAAACCGACATCAGGAAAAATTATCATTGGTGGTTGGGATATTACTAAAATTAGACCAAAAGATATTCCTTTATTAAGAAAGCAGATAGGAGTTATTTTTCAAGATTTTAAATTACTTCCTAAAAAAACTGTTTTTGAAAATGTGGCTTTTGCTTTAGAAGTTTCTAATACACCACGCAAAGAAATAAATGAAATTGTTCATCAGGTGTTGAAGATTGTTGACTTGGAAGATAAAGTTAAGCGTTTTCCTGCGCAACTTTCCGCTGGAGAAAAGCAAAGAGTAGCCATTGCTCGAGCAATGGCTAATCGGCCAAAAATTCTTTTAGCCGATGAGCCAACAGGAAATTTAGATGTTTTAAATACGCGAGAAATCATTAATTTGCTAAAGAAAATCAATAAATTTGGTACGACTGTTCTTTTGGTTACCCATAATGAAAGAGTGGTTAATTATTTAAAGAAAAGAGTTATTACCTTAGATGAAGGAGAAATTATTTCTGATTTAGAGAACGGTCGTTATATTATTTAATTTTTTAAAATGAATTTTTCTTTTTTCAGACAAATTAAAATTGCCTTTCAAGGATTTTTTCGGAATTTTTGGCTCTCATTAGCTACTATTATTATTATTCTTCTTTCATTATTCTCTATCTCTCTTCTAATAGGTTTTAACATCATTACTCGTCAAGCGACACATCTTGTTGAAGAAAGGATTAATTTGGGTATTTATTTTAAACCAGAAGTTAGTTTAGAAAAAATTCAGGAGGCAAAATCATTTTTAGAAAATTTACCTTCAGTTAAAGAAGTAAAATATATTTCAAAAGATGAGGCATTAAAAGAATTTAAAAAGAAGCACCAAGATAATCCAATTATTTCTAAATCTTTGGAAGAATTGGAAGAGAATCCCTTAAGTGATAGTTTAATCGTTAAAGCAAAGAAAATAGAGGACTATGCAACGATTATTAATCTTTTTAATAACTCAGGATATGCTGATTTGGTTTGGAGCAAAAAATATAATGAAAATTATAAAGGAATTATTCAGAAAATAAATCACATTAGCAAAAATGTCCAGTTAGTTGTCTTAATTATTACCTTGATTTTCATCTTTATTGCTGTTTTAATCATTGTTAATACAGTAAGAATTGGTATTTATACTTATCGAGGTGAGATTAGTATTATGAGATTGGTTGGAGCCAATAGCTCTTTTATTCGCGGTCCATTTATCTGGCAGAGTATTCTCTATGGAGTTATTGCTTGGATACTTCATTTAATAATTCTTTTTCCTCTTTTGTCCCTTATCCAGCCCTATATAAATAATTTTTTAGGAACAACAACTTTCAGTTTGAGTGAATATTTTTATCAGCATTTCTGGTCAATTTTTGGTTGGGAGTTGGTTGGCATCTTGATTTTAAATGTTTTTAGTAGTAGTTTAGCAATGAGAAAATACTTGCGCATTTAAATTTGAACTTCTTTTAAAATCAGGAAAAGGAAGAGAGTGGTTAGATAAAAATAATATAAAATAATTGCCGGGTCGTCTAATGGCCCGCCAAAGGCGGACAGAGCCCGCCAGAGGCGGACAGAGCCCGCCAGAGGCGGACAGAGTAGGGCAGCGGCCTTTTGCGCCAAAGGCGCATTCGCCTCTGGCGAAGGAGCCGTTAATCCAGAAATATGTATGAAGTTTATGTATTAAAAAGTGAAAAAGATGGTATCCGCTATATAGGTAGTGGAAAAAGTGCTTTAGAGAGACTAAGGAGGCATAATAAAGGTGATTATCGTTTTACTAAAGGGCATCGCCCTTGGAGATTAATTTACAAAGAAGTGTTAAATACAAGAGCTGAAGCAATGCGAAGAGAGAAGTTTTTAAAATCAGGAAAAGGAAGAGAGTGGTTAGATAAAAATAATATAAAATAATTGCCGGGTCGTCTAATGGTAGGACAGCGGCCTTTGGAGCCGTTAATCCAGGTTCGAATCCTGGCCCGGCAGCCAAAATCAGTGTTTTAAATCAGTTAAGTCAGGGTCGCACCCTGACTTGGTTTTGTCAGGGTCGCATCCTGACAAGTCAACTGACGAGTTAAAGATATAAAAAATGAAAATAACAATTGTTTATGATAACACTTCATTTAAAAAGGATCTTCAAAGTGATTGGGGATTTTCGGCTTTAATAGAGGCTAAAGATGCTCCGAAAATTTTATTTGATACTGGTGCTAACGGAAGGATTCTCCTTTCAAATATGGAAAAGTCAGAAATTAATCCTTTATCAATTGAAGAAGTTTTTATTTCTCATTTACATTGGGATCATATTGGAGGACTTTCTGAACTTTTAAAAGTAAATCCAGATATCAAAAAAATTTATGTCCCTTCTGCAATGGGTCTTGAAAATGAAGTTGTTTTAAAAGAGCCAACAAAAATTCACCAAAATATTTTTTCAACAGGAGAGTTAGAAGGAATAGAGCAATCAATGGGAGTAATAACAAAAAAGGGTATTGTTTTAATTGTCGGTTGTTCTCATCCTTATATGGGAACCATTTTAGATACTGCCAAAAGATTTGGCAAAATTTATGCCATTATTGGTGGAATGCATGGTTTTTCTGAGTTTGGGTTGCTTAAAGATTTAGAACTAATTTGCCCTACTCATTGTACTCAACATAAAACAGAACTTAAAGAACTCTATCCCGAAAAATACATTGAAGGAGGAGTAGGAAGGATAATTGAGATTATTTAACTTTTTTGTCAGAGTCGCACTCTGACGAGTTAATTAATCGGTCTTGCTAAAGAGATTCAAAAAATAGATTCTAAAACCGCTCGTTGGATTGCTTCTGACGCTATTAAAGAATTAGAAAGCAAGGTAATTCAAAAGAAGTTAAAAAACTTGAAATGAAACCCAGGATTTTTAAAGTTAAAGCCAAGTCAATTTTTACTCGAACAAAAATTCCCGGAGCCAAATGGGTGATTAATCCATATGTTGGTTGCCAACATTCTTGTTTGTATTGCTATGCCAAATTTATGTGTCGCTGGCGGCCTGAAAATTATGGAAAATGGGGAAGTTGGGTAGAGGCAAAAACCAATGCCCCGGAATTGGTAAAAGATAAATATGTTGATGGCTGGGTGTATATGAGTTCTGTTTCTGA
>CAYTBZ010000016.1:0-8545 GCA_964436275.1 uncultured Gammaproteobacteria bacterium
GTTGATAAAGCCATAGTATCTTAAATTTATCTTAGTTCTAATTATAACAAAAAAAATAAAAAAAGAAAATTATTGTTCACTAATTTTTAATAATTACTCGTACAAGAATTTAAAATATCCAAGGTCTATCAATCAAACTTTCTCTTCAACTTCTATTTCTTCGAAAAATTATTAGGCCTTTGGAAAATTATCTTTTAGCCCACCAACCAACATTTCTGAAATACTCCTTTTGCTTGAATATTTATTCTGATTTTATATAAATTTAATTATCTGTTCAAGATATTTAAAGGATAATAAGAAAGGCGATGAATATTGCTTGGCCCAAATTTATTTAACTGACTGAAATGTTTTTTAGTTCCATAACCTTTGTGCTCTTCAAAATGATATTGGGGAAATCTACGGCTATATTTTATCATTATTTTATCACGATAAACTTTAGCAATAATTGAAGCAAGGACACAAGAAAATACTTTATTATCACCTTTAATAATTAATTTGAAAGGGATATCCATCCGCTTTGGAGGTTTTATACCTGCATCTAATAAAAGGAAATCAGGTTGGTGTTTCAACTTTTGAATTGCCTTTTTTAAGGCCTGACTAACAGCCCAATTAATCCCTCTTTTGTCAATTTCTCTATTACTTACCACTCCTACTGCCCAATCAATATTCTCTTCTTTAATTACCTCTAAAATTTTTTCTCTTTGTAAAAAAGTTAAAAGTTTAGAATCTCTAACTTGAAGATTTTTCTTTTTTAACTTTCTACTTATTTTCTCCCTTTTTTCTAAGTCAAGCATCACTGAAGCAACAACAACCGGTCCGGCTAAAGCGCCCCGACCGGCTTCATCAGCGCCAGCAATAAATTTAAAACCCATCTTTTTTATCCTATTTTCATAAAACCAGTTTGGTCCCTTCATACTTTAATTATAGAACTTGAATTGATTTTGACAAATGCTTTCAAAAAAGTTAAAATTTAATAACCTCGTTTTTCTTTTTTGACCTTTAATTTATTCCTATGTTTAAAAAAGAAAAAAAATCGTTTCCTAAAACATCGGACTTAGAAACAATTATTGGTCCCTCAGTTAAAGTACGAGGGCGTTTAATCGGACAAGGAAATGTCCAAATAGAAGGAATTATCAATGGAGGATTGGAAGCAGCAGGAGATATTAAAATAGGAGAAAAAGCAAAAGTGCAAGCCGAAATTAAAGGAAGAAACATCTTTGTTGCTGGAGTAATTAAAGGCGGAATTAAGGCAAAAGAAAAGGTAATTCTTAAATCAACAGCAAAAGTTATCGGCGACATTGAAACAAAAAGCATTTCCATTGAAGAAGGCGCCTTTTTTCAAGGAAAATGCCTGATGAATCCAGAAGAAAAAGAAAGTCAAATTCCTTCTAAAAAACAAAATACCAAAATAAACAAAGAAAACAAAAATTCTCCAGCTCAAAAATAATATTTTTAATCAAAAATTGATGAATGATTCTTTATGTATTTTTATCTTTTTGATTCATTTTTAAATAATAAAAAATATCGGCAAGAAATAAATGAGATAGAAAATAGAATTACTGAATTAGGTATTGAGGGGAAATATGTCCATTTAACTGTTCTAAAAAACTTTGAAGAAACCCTTCAAAGAGCAATCAATAATCAAAATTTTAAAACAATTGTCTTAGTAGGTAATAAAAGAACTCTTCACCAAGCCCTGAATATTTTAAAAGAAAATCCCTCGCCAGTTTTGGGCTATATTCCTATAGAAAAAAACGAAAAAATTAACCAACTTCTGGGTATTCCTCCGGGAAAATTTGCTGTTGATGTTTTGGCTAGTCGATTAATTGAAGAGATAGATTTAGGAAAAGTCAATAATAGATATTTTCTTTTTTCTTTAGAAGTAGGCGGAGACGGTCTTTTTTTAGAAGGGGAAGACCAAAATTATCAGATTATTCCCCAAGAAAGAGAAAATATAATTATTGGAAATTTATTCAAATTTAATCATCACCTCACCAATCCTCAAGACGGATTTTTAGAAATCATTATCCCTCCCCACACTTCAAAAATTTGGAAAATAAAAAGAAAAGGAGAAAAAATTGAGGGACTTTTTTATCAGAAGAAGATATGGATAAAAGCAAAAGGGCCGTCTTTACCTATTTTAATAGATGATTCTGAAATAATAAAAACGCCGGCAGAAGTATCTATCCTGCCTAAAAAAATAAAAATGATTGTTGGCCGAGAAAGAGAATTCTAATTTTTTTTGAAAACTATATCAATAACTATTGATATAGTTTTCAAAAAGACAAGTCAAAACCTCCTTTTTATCTGAATTTATCAGTTATTTAAAGAAAAACAAAAATTAAAATTATAAGCAAATTTTAACCAAAATAACTTATCCACAAGAAGAAAAAGTTATCCACAGGAAAAGAAAGTTATCCACAGGAATAAAAAGTTATCCACAGAAAGAAAAACATCCATTCCATAAAAAATAATTAAAAACTAATATGAAAAATAATACGATTTTGAAAAACTTCTTATAAAATTAAGTAAAAAAGCAAAATTAAGAAAAAAATAGTTTTTAATTCTAGATAAATTTAGACAAAATAATGAAATAATGACTAAAATTAAGAAAAAAGCAAATTCACCTTTTATAAAGGCATAATCAAGATATTTTGGAAGAGTAATACTTTCTTAAATTTCCTAAAAAAGCCGATTTTCTCTTTAAATAAGGGCTAAATGGGTTAAAAAGTAAAATAAATAAAAGATTTGACAAATCTTTGCTTTTTACAATCTTTTTCATCTTTTTTCTTGTTTTTCCTGTTTTTGCTCGATTTTTTCAGAATTTTGCTTTTATCTCTTTTATTCTACTTATTTTTCTTAATTTTTCTTTTTTGGTCTTTTTCTTTGTTTTTCTTTAATTTTCTTTAATTTTCTTTAATTTTTCTTATTTTTAAAGCCATTCTTCCTAAAAATAATCAAAAAACTAGGAATCAGGGGGATTAGGAAGAAATAAGCAAAAATAAAGAGAATTTAAGCAAAGTTCTAAAAATAAGGACTATAAAAACTAAAATTTAAACTAGATTAGCCCTTTTCTAAAAAATTCTTCTAAAAACAGTTTCTCAGGAAACTTTTTTACTTAATTTTTACAGAAAAATAAACAAATTTAAGTGAAAATTGGAATTATGCTTTAATTTAAAGGAGTTTTGAAGCGTCGTAAAATATAAAATATTTTAATGAAAAAATATTCTGATAAAATTAGGAGAAAATTGGGCTATTGGTTTTTTCTACTACCTGTGGATAAATTGTGGATAACTCATAATTAGCTAAAAGGGAGATTTTCTCTATACTGCTTTAATAAATAACTTTTTACCTCTTTCTAAGCAACAAAAGACAAGATACATAACTAACACCCCGAAGATGCCAAAATTGGGTAAAATTAGTTACAATTCAGGGTGCGACCCTGACAAAAAAGTGTTACCTATGTACCCTTCTAGTACAATCAATTGACTTTCAAGAAAAAAGAGGGTATTTTAAAATAAAAGGCATTTTATGTTTTTTCTATGCCTGAAAATAGCCAAAAACCGTCTAAATCTAAGTTTTTTTTCAAAAAGAGTACCTTTACTCTTCTTTTTATTATAATTATCCTTTTCTCTTTATTCCTTTTCTTAGGCACTTTAAATTTAGAGAAAATTCCCTTTGTCCTTAATCAAGATGAAATGGCTTTTAGTATAGGAGCCTTAAATCTAAGTGAAACTGGTTATGATTTATGTGGAAATAAACTGCCTCTTTTCCCTTGTTCTGCTCTTGATTTTCCTTATCCCTTCATTAGTTTATCTTATTATTTTTCTGCTTTATTTTACAAAATATATCCTCCTCACAATATTTTTGATATCCGTTTTTTCAGCGTTCTAATCGGCACTTTAAGTGGAATAATCTTTTTTCTTCTAGCAAGAAGAATTCTAAAAAAGCATCATCTTATTTTCCCTGTCCTTTTTTCTTTAATTTATTACTTTAGTCCAGGAGTTTTTATCTTTCAACGTTATGGCGCTCCTTATTATATTTTACCCATAACTCTTCAACTTATCTTTCTTGCCTTAATATATGAATATTCTTTAAAAAGAAATAAAAAACTTTTGCCTCTCATCTTCTTAGTGGCTGGCCTTCCTTTATTTGATTATCAACCATTCCGACTTTATCTTCCTCTTTGTGTATTGTTCTTTATTTTAATTTTCCAAAAAGATATTCGTTCTAAATATTTTATTTTTGGCTTTTCAATATTCATCATTTTTTCTCTTTTAAGTTTTTGGCAAATCCTTACTAGTGGCTGGCCCTCTCATTATTTAACCAAAAACTCTTTTAATTTTAAAAATATACTTCTCAATATCTCTTACTGTTACTCCTTGAATCCTCTTTATTGTAAAATGAGATTGCCTTTCTTTCCTTTAAATCAGTTTGGCCTTTTCCAATCTTTGACAATTATTCTTTTTGCTGGAGGTATTGTTTATTTAATCAAAAACTTGAAAAATCATTTTTCAAAATTTCTTCTTCTTTGCTTCATTATATATCCTTTACCAGCAATCCTTGCTTTATCCGCTGAACCAACGACCAACCGAATAGTCAATTTAATCCCTGTATATTTTATAATTTCTATTTTTGGTCTTTTATTAATTCTGGAATTCAAAGATAAACTATTCAAAAAATTCAAAACTAAAACAGTTGCTTTAATAATACTTTTTCTAATACTTGCTCAAAGTTCCCATTTTCTCTATGTTTATTTTTATTTAGCCAATAAAAAACTTGCTACTTGCAAGAGCTACTCTCAAGGAGAGGATTGTAACTTTATTGGACTTTTCTATTATTTAAAAGACAAAAATCAAAAAATTTATTTTGACCCTTCTATTGTCTTTATCAAAACATTCATTAAATTTTTTGATGAAATAATGAATTGGAAAATAAAAAATTATTCTCTCCTTACTTTAGAGAAAAACATAGAAAAAGGAAGTATTGTAGTAATTGGCCGGCCTCATATTTCCTATTTTTTAAAAAACAAAAATTATAAACTGATTAAAGTAATTAAAGAAAGAAATACTTTAAGTTCTTTCTATATTTTTCAAAAATTATAAATTTCTTTTTAAAAGATAAATCCTTTTTTCTTTAAAAATAAAAAATGGGCACGACAGGACTCGAACCTGTGACCTCCACGATGTCAACGTGACGCTCTAACCAACTGAGCTACGTGCCCAATTTGCTAATACTCAATTTTAATTATAAGAATATATTTCAAAATATCAAGGGTCAGTTTTAGTTTTTTAAAATTGTATAATTAATTATACAATTAATTGTATAAATTTTATTTCTTTTTTGACAAAATTTGACCAAATTGGGAAAATAATCTAAACTTAAAAAGATTATTTTTAAAATAAATAAATTATGAAAACAGAATTTAAGAAAACATCATCCTATCAAGCAGAAGTTATCATTGAACTCTCTCTTGAAGAAGTCCAGCCATTTTTAGAAAAAGCAGCCAAAAGAATAACTAAAATAATCAAAATTCCTGGTTTTAGAGAAGGAAATGCCCCTTATGAAATTGTTAAGGAAAAAATTGGGGAAACAAAAATTTTTCAAGAAGCACTGGAACCAATGATTGTTAAGACACTTTCTGACTTTATTTCAGAGAAAAAAATTGAAGTAGTTAGTCAACCAAAAATAGATATTTTAAAAATGGCTCCGGGTAATCCTTTTATCTACAAAGCAACCCTTACTCTTCTACCCGAAGTCATATTGGGCGATTTTCGTTCTTTAAAACTAAAAAGAAAAAAAATTGAAATAAAAGAAGAAGAAATTAATAAAATAATTGATGATTTAAGAAAAATGAGGGCAAAACAAACATTAGTAGATAGAGAAGCAAGAAAAGGAGATAAAGTTGTTGTTGATATAGAGATGTTCTTAAACAAAATTCCTTTAGAAGGAGGACAGAGCAAGGATTCAGAAATTGTTTTAGGCGACTCTCTTTTTATTCCCGGTTTAGATGAAAAACTGCTTGGAGCAAAAAAAGGAGAAGTTAGAGAATTCACCTTACTTTATCCACAAGACCATTATGATAAAAAATTAGCCGGTAAATTGGTAGAATTTAAGGTTACTATTAAATCTATTTATCAAATAGATATCCCCGAACTTAATGAAGAATTTATCCAAAACTTAGGAAGATTTAAAAATTTAGAAGAATTAAAAAATCAACTTAGAGATAACCTAAAATTAGAAAAACAAATGGAAGAAGAAGAAAAGTTAGAAAGAGAAATGATAGAAAAGATTCTCAGCCAGACAAAAATTGGAGAAATCCCCCCTCTGCTTAAAGAACAAGAAATTGAAAAAATGATTGCTGAATTAAAAGAAGGAGTAAAACAACAAGGAATGGAATTCAGCGACTATTTAGTACAAATAAAAAAGACAGAGGAAGAATTAAGAAAAGACCTATTGCCTCAAGCAGAAAAACGAATAAAAACCGCTCTAATACTTAGAAAAATTGCTCAAAAAGAAAACATCCATGAAACTGAAGAAGAAGTAGAAAATGAAATCAATCAAATTTTAAAAATGTATCCTTTAGATGAAAATATTCGTAAACAGGTAATGAATAAAGAGTACAGAATTTATTTAGGCAATCTTATCACCACTAAAAAAACAATCAACTTTCTCAAAAAAATTATCATTGAGGATTAAAATAAATGAATTTAGATAATCTCTCCCGGGAAATATCAAAATGTAAAAAATGTCCTTTATTCAAAACAAGAAATAAGCCAGTAGTTGGAGAAGGAGATATACAAGCAAAAATAATTTTAGTTGGTGAAGCACCGGGTAGAGAAGAAGATCTCCAAGGTCGTCCTTTTGTTGGCGAAGCGGGTAAATTTTTAGACAAACTTTTAGAAATTGCTCACTTAAAAAGGGAAAATGTTTATATTACTAATATTGTTAAATGTCGACCGCCGAACAATCGTGACCCAAAAGAAGAAGAAATAATGGCTTGCCTTCCTTATTTAAAAAAAGAAATAAAAATCATTCAGCCAAAATTGATAATCACCCTTGGCAGACACGCTCTCTCTCATCTGTTACCATCTAAATTCAAAATTTCGCAAGTTCATGGACAAGTCAAAAGATTAATCAATCAAAAAACTGGAGAAAAGCAATATTATTATCTTCTTTACCATCCGGCTGCTGCTTTATATAATGTCCGTTTAAAAAAGATTTTAGAGAAAGAGTTTGCTAAAATTCCTAAAATTTTAGAGAAAATAGAACGAGATTAAAAAACGATTTTTAATAATTTAAAAGGGGCGGCCTTTCAGGCCGCCCCTTAAATTTAGTAAAAAATTAATGCACTATATTAAATTAAAGATAGTTCGAACATTTTTCGCCGCCAAAGGCGGCGAAGGCAACCCCCCCTGATTAGGCGGCTCGCCCGCCACAGGCGGGCTCGTCGTGTTCTTTGACAATTTCAAATTTTTCTTTGGCGGCAAATTATTCTAAAACTTAAAAGTAGAAAATATCTGGTTGCAAATTCTAAAACATTATGCCTGCCCCACAATCTATAAATCTGTTGCCCTCTTTCAGGATTTTGATTGTTCCATCACGGTTTACTTTTACTTCTGTCTCGTAAACGCCGGAACGACGAACTGGAGTAAAATATATCCACTCTATTATAAACCCATCTGGTGTTTCTTTGGTAATGTGAGTAATTCTCTTCCAGGAAATAGGTCTCTTACAAGATTTATACTTTTCTTTATTATATTCCTCTTCCCTTGTTATAGTATATCTTGTTCTACCATAAGAAGAAGCAGCAAGACTTATTAAGCGAAAGTTAAGATATTCTATCGCTTCCTCTCTTTGAATGGGACCAAATATTTTTTGGAAATTAAGGTCTGTTAATGCACAATAATTATTATCAAATTTAATTACCGGTATTGTAAACAGATCGCCACCTGCCGCACCATCTGGAATGTTATATATCTCTATATCAGGAAAGTTCATTCTTACTGGAACAGATACGGGTTCGAGTTCATCAATTTTTGATAAATCATAAACACTTTCAATTTTTACTTTTTTGCAATATTCGCTTAACGAAGAAGCTTTCACACACGCCTCAAAATCTTTATCGAAAGTAATGGGTTTTCCTCCCTGCTCTCCACCTTCTTCCTTTGGTGCCCCAAAATATTGCCAAGTTAAAAATCCTCCACCAATAATAACAATCAGAATAATTAAAATCCAGATTTTAGAAAAAGCTTTATTGTTCATGTTTTTAGTTAAGTGTTTTGACCTTTTTAAAAATTTTCTTTTACAAAATGTGGTTCAAATCCCGACCCTTGACTAAAGCCAGGATCGAGAATTCTCGACAAAGTCAGGACCAATATTTCTTACAGGCTTGCCTCGTAGTTAACCGGAGGTTATACTTCGAGATTTTTTGGTAGTTTCGCCTCGTAGAGCGAGACGAAACCAAAACACCTGTAGAATTCTCGGTGGTGCCGCGGGTGGGACTCGAACCCACAAGGCCTTACGGCCATTGGATTTTAAGTCC
>CAYTBZ010000017.1:0-8519 GCA_964436275.1 uncultured Gammaproteobacteria bacterium
AAAGAGCAAGAACTAACTGAATAGCAATTATTATCATTAGGAGTACAATCTTTACCCCCACTGACGCTAGATTTATAAATCTTTGCCGTAACTGTATTGATATCATCATAACCATTAGGGTCGGTAATTGTTGCTGTAGCCGAAACAGAAGTGGTTGTATTTTCAGTTAAATTTATATCATTCTGATTATTTAATTGAACATTAGTCACTGTTGGCGGTTGGGGAGGAATCCAATCAGTTTTTACTTTAAAATCAACTGTGCTACAAGAACTATCATTAGAGCAATTCATATTTATCCAACCAATATTCTCTCCCCAAGCATAGTCAGTAAATTCACCATCATTATTGATAACTACCTGATTATAGTCATTTCCACTTGTGTCTTTAAAATTTATCCAACCAACATTTTCTCCCCAAGCATAACCAGAAAGATTACCATCACCATCATTATTTACCCCCCAATCATCAACCACACCATCACCGTCATCATCAGTCCCATTGCTATCATTTTCATAACCCTTACTCGTTCCCGATTGGCAACAATCACCTCCAGTACAACTAGTATCACCTAATTTTATCCATCCGATATTTTCATTCCAGACATAACCAGTTAAACACTCGTCATAAACAGTAACCCCATAATCTGTTCCACTATATATGGGTTCCCAGTTTTGCCAACCAACATTTTCTCCCCAAGAACAATTATCATTTTCATATTCAACAACCAATTTAGGTCTTTTGCTTGCTGTTCCATAATCATCTGAATAAAACACACCACCAGCATCACCATATCCTTGTCCTTGCCAATTTACATCATCTCTTATATGAAAACCATAATTAGAAGTTCCGTTCACCCATTCTTGAACCAAATTTTTTACATCTAATTCACTATCTCCATAAGTTGCCCCTCCTTCGTCAGCATAAGAACCAGTATGATCTCCGCCAGCATTAGACCAAGGAGAATTCCAAGTTACCGTTGATTCAGACCAACTGGTAGTGGTTTTAGCCACTAAAACTCTATGAGGATATAAATCATAATGATGAGCATCAACCACAATATATAAATATAAAGTTGCTGAAGAAACAGTGCTTCCTGAAGGAATACTTGATAAATCAAACTGAAGTACTCCGTTCTGTATATTATTACCATCTTTATTATAAGCAGTAACATAATTATCATTACCATAATTATTATTAGGATAAACCTTTATCAAACGAGCGCATTTTCCATCAGAAGCATTAGGTTGAAGCGTTAAAGTCGGGTCAATCTCTACTTCTAAAGCACCTTGGTTAAACTGCTCTTCAATCCATTTCCTTCCTTTTTCCTCTAAAATTTTTTCTAAATAAAACTTGCCTGCTTTTTCAGCCGGTTTTAATTGATAATAAATAACATCAGAGTTATATTTTGTCTTTTCCTCTTGAGAAAAAATAGCTTTAAGATATGGTTCGGTAAAATAAAAAACCCTTTTTTCCTGATTGTAAAAATTAATCAAACTTCCCTCTTTCTTTACCTGTAAATTCGTCTCTATCAACAACCTACTCATCTCATTAACCCAACTTTCCAAAGCATTTTTATTTTTTAAAATAAAACTTTCCCTAATAACTCCTTTCTCATTAATAATTAAGCGAAAATCAATATCTGGATAAATTTCAGACCAAAATAAAGTCCCTGGTTTTTCCTCAATAGGTTGAGATTTAAGATTAATTCTTTTGTTATTGCTTAAAGGAAAAGATATTTTTATCCATTCTTGTTTTACTTTTCCTTTTTCCTCCTTGTTTATCCAAAATTTAACCAACTCAAAAACATTCTTTGTTCTTTTATCATCTCCTGCCTCTAAATCAACTGTATTTTTATCAATAATTAACTTGCTCTTTTTTTTCTTTGCCTTTAAAGATATTGGTTCCCATCTTTGTTTTTGGTAATCATAATAATGGATTGGGGCAATGGAAATCTCTGCTGTGTAACTACCATCAGGATTTAAATAAGTTTTTGTATATTTATTTCTTTTGGAAATTATTTCTACCCTTGCCTGAGCCCGCTCTATTTTTTTAAACCCTATTTTTCCTATTAAAAAATTGCTAAAAAGCAATAAGAAAATTAGAAAAACTAAAAAACAAATAAATTGAAATTTTAATTTAATTTTAAAATTTAACATTTTAATAATCTTCTAACTAGTTCTCCCATCGCACACAACGAAAAGGATAAGTTGAGGTTTTGGCTGCTGTATTTAATTCACCAGTACCTAAATCCAAAATATAGGCATTACCTGTGCTATCGGGACAAGTAGTAGAAAGCCAATAGGAACCAGTGGTGCCGCCATTAGTCCATTTTAAGACACTGTTTTGAAAATCATCATAACAAGAACCACCGGCTGAACCGCATTCATAATCAAGCATAATTAGCCCTTCTCTAATGCTTGGCAAATGCCAATCGTCATATTTATTCCCCCCATTACTACTGCAGTCATTTAACCAACTGCCGTCATTACAAAGAATTATGTTATAACAATAATCAATAGCATTATTCCAAGTATCAGAACTATGGTCTGCATACGCCCACATTAATCCATTAGAATCATCAGTTACTGTTCCATCACCATTATCTGTATATGATTTTCCTAAACCAGTAAGGTCAGCCTCATCACCAGTCCGATAAGAAGTAATTTGACCGCTCCAAAAATGAAAAGTCCCAGGGCCATACCAAGAACCATCGCTCCAAGCATATTTTCCTGAAAGAAGCTGTTTAGCGCTATCAATTCCATTATCATTAGCTCCGGATTGGTCAACTACATAACGATCTGTCTCGCCATTAGCATAAGTTGAACTAATTGCCCCAACTGAATAACCAGCCCTTTCTAAAGTTCCAGTTAATCGGGTAGCGCTATCTTTATAAAATGTTTTACCTATATAAACATCTGCCGTATCAGCATCGCCCGGATTGTCGTGGAAATCAGGTGTTTTATCGTAAATCTGTTGAAGAGTATGCATTGTACTCCCTGGACTACCGGGTGGGTTAAGTCCATAAGTCGGAGGACTAGAAGCATCTTTATCTAAACGATAATAAATATCTTCTAAAGTTTTCATTGTGTCTCCAGGTGTATTAGAAGGAGTCAAACTTCCAGCCCGGGAAAAAATATAAACCAGAAAAATACTCAAAAGAATACTTAAACTAATCCCTAAAATCTTCCATTGTTGATTTAAAGAAAATTTTTTAAAGAAAAAAATCTTTTTCATTTTTTTTGAAAATTAATTTTAAATTATTCAAAAAGTCCAAGAAAGAACTTATTTCTTTCTTTTTCTTGTATTATATCAAAAAGAAAAAAATGAAAAAAGGTCAAATAAAAACTGGCTGGAAATTCCAGCCAGTTTTTATTTACCAGACAAATCGCTTAATCTCTTATCTAAAATCATTAAAATTAGAGCGAGGTCTTCGTGGTTTCATTGGACGAGCCTGATTCACAATAATTTTTCTCCCATCAAATTCCTGTCCATTAAACATTTCAATCGCCTTCTCTGCCTCTTCATCAGTAGACATTTCCACAAAACCAAAGCCCTTTGAACGACCTGAATTTCTGTCTCTAATCACTGTTGCTGACTCTACCTGTCCTGCTTGGGAAAAGTAATCCTTAAGCTGATCGTCGGTGGTGCTGTAGGAAAGGCTTCCTACATACAACTTTTTAGCCATTTAAATAAATTAAAACTTATTAAACTGCAGCAGACCTTTTATTCTTTAATTTTCAAAGAAATTAAAGAATACCTACAGCGTTCTTTTTAAGAATATAAAACTATTTTATTTTTGTCAAATTTTTCTATTTCTCCTTTTCTTCTCTACCTCTCTAACCTCTTTCTCATCCATCCCAAAATGATGGGCAATCTCATGATAAATTGTCTGCTGAATTAAACGAATAATCCCTTCTTTTGTCTGTCCAAAACTTTCAATTGCTTTTTTAAAAAGAGTAATTCTATCAGGAACGGCTAAATTATAAGAGACGCCCCTTTTAATCTGAGGAACGCCTTCATACAAACCTAACAATAAATTTTTTTGACGAAAACCAAGTTTTCTAAGTTGCTCTGAGGTAGGTTGGTCAGCCACGGTAATAATAAGATTATCTAATTTATCTCGAAATTTTTTAGGAATAGAATGGACTGCTTGATTAACTAATTTTTCAAACTCAGAATCTTCCATCTCTTAAAGTCCCCAGCCAGAAAATTGAGAAAGTTTATGAGAAATCTTTACTTGAATCTCTCTTATTGCTTGATTAAAAAGTTGTTTCAGAATTTCTTCCTGTTCAGAAAAACTTTTCTCTGGATTTAAATTAAGTTCTAATAATTCTAATTTACCATTAAGGACAATCCTTAACCCGTCTTTTTCCATCTCCACCTTTTCCTCTTTTAAACTCTTTTGAATATCCCTTAATTGCTTTATCTTCTTAATTTTTTCAAACATAATTTTTTCTAAAAAGCAAGGAAACTCCACCAAGGCCTTTTCTGTTTGATAATTTTTCCTCCGCTAACTGAAGCGTCAACAACTACTTCCTTTTTTACTCGCACAGGAAAAATTCCTAATAATCTTTTTTTCTGTCTATCAATGGCTTCGTAAATCGGCTTGCCCTTATCTTCTTTTAAAGTAATTTGCGCTTGAGAAGTTAATCGCGCTTTTCTTACTAAGTCAAGAGGAGTTAATAATATCCTCTTCTTCCCTATAATAACTTTACCATTATCAACGGTAACTGGCCGAAGAACTCTTACTTTAATCTTGCCTTGATTTAATTCTACCTCTTTACTTCTAACCAGAATACCAACCTTTTTCCCGTTAATAGAAACCCTCAAAATTTTCTCTTTATTAACTGTCAATGGCTGTTTGTCTAAAATAATTCTTCCTTTTCTAACAATAATTTTTTTCACTAATGGCTTTATATCCTTATAATCAACTTCCTTAACTGATTTAACCACTTCTCTAATTTGATGCCCTAAATCTTTCTCTATATTCTTTAATGCTTCTGCTTTTTCCTGAGGTGTCTTGTCTGAAGTTAAAATTTCTTTCATCTTCTGATGATAATTCCGGACAACCTCTTTAATTTTTGGAGCAATTGGAGCTAACTTCCCTTTACCAAGTTTTTTCAAACATTCTTCTCTTTTAGCAGCCATATCTTTTTCAAGGGCTTCAATTCTTTTCTGAATTTCCTCAGCCGCTTGAGTTTCTCCCTTCTCTTGCAGTTCTTCTAACTTTTTCCTTAAATCTTTTAATGCTTTAACGCTCTCCTCATCAGGAGCACAAGCATTTTTTTCTAACTTTTTAGACAAAACTGTTTGTGAAGACGGCTTTATCATTAAGGGCTTTTTCTGAACTTCGGCAACCTTTGCTTGAGCCAAAGAAAAAGGTAAAGAACTGATTAAAAATAAGAAGATGATTGATAGGATAAAAAATTTTTTTCTTTCCATAATTTTAAGTTAATAATAAATGAACAACGACCTTTTTTATTTTAACTCTTTTTTAATGCTTTTATCAACCCCCAAATGATTAAAAAAACAAGGGATAAAAGGATAAACCAACTAACTATCAAATTGATATTTTTCTTAACATTTTTTGCTTTATCTTCTGAGTAAGATTCTTTAAAATCAAAATTTTTTAAAAAATTTGATAATTTTTCTCCCGGTGAAAGACAACCAAATTGACGACAATAACTTACTTTATCCTCTATTTTCTGTTTTATAACTTGGTTATAACCAACAATCATTTCTTTATCAATAAAAATAGTCGGCGTTCCTTCTATTTTTTTATCATAGGCCTGCGCCATCAAAGAAAAAACAGCCGCATTATCTTTATTCAAAGAAACTTCATATTCCCTTACTAAAAGAGAAGGATATTTATTATTTAAACTCTCTAAAAATGCTTTTTCCTCAGCGCAATATGGACAACCTTGCTGGTAAAAAAAGAAAATTTCTACTGCTTTATTTTGAGCGAAAAGAGAACGAGAAAAAAGAAAAGAAAAAATAAGGAAAGAGAGAATGACAAATAAATTTAATCTTCTAAATAATCTTGCCATTGCTTTTCTAATTTTACCTCTAAATCTAAATAAATTTTTTTATTCATCACCTGTTCTAATTCCTTTCTAGCCAAATGACCAATCTCTTTAATTTTTCTTCCACCTTTACCGATAAGCATTTTCTTATGCCTTTTTTCCGAAGTAATAATAAATGCTTTGATATAAAGGAGTCCGTTATCCCGAAGAGCAATTTCTTCTACTTCTACTTTTGTTTTATAAGGAATCTCTTCTCCTGTGACTAAAAAAACTTTTTCTCTAATAAGTTCAGCCACCCAAAATTCATTGCTTAAAGAAGTAAATTGATACTGTGGATAAAAGGGCTTTCCTTTAGGAAGATATTTAAAAATCAAATCAATCAAAGGTTTCAAATTCTTCCTTTTTAAAGCAGAAATCTCTAAATACCCGTCAAATTCATCCTGCCACTCCTGATAATCTTCTTTATAAGGAATATCTTTAATATCTATTTTATTGACCACCAAAATTTTAGGGATAGATAAATTTTTAACTAAACGAAAAATAAGACGTTCTTCCTCGCCAATCTCCCGGGTTGGATCAACTACATATAAAACTACATCTACTCCCTTCATTGCCCTTTTTGCTCTTTCAGTTAATTTAGCAGTCAATCTATCATTAACTTTTTTAAAAATGCCCGGAGTATCAACAAAAATAATTTGACCACGTTCATCATGAAGAACTCCCTGAATCGCTTGACGCGTTGTTTGCGGCTTTGGCGTGGTAATTGAGACCTTGGTGCCAACCAAACTATTCAAAAGGGTTGATTTACCGACATTAGAACGGCCAACTAAAACAACAAATCCACTCTTAAAATTTTTTTCTTCTTTTTTTTCTTCACTCACTGGCTAACAAGTTAAATGTAATAAAGCGACTACCTTACGACCTTGATTTAAAAATTTATTATATTCTTCAACTGCTTTGCCTGTTCTTTTAATTACTAATTCAATTCCTTTATCCCTAATCAACTTTTCTGCCTCCTGACTAATCTCAGCCACCCCATAAGCGCCAGTGCCAATAACTATTACCTCTGGATTTTCTTTTACAGCCTCAATTACATCCTCCTTTTGAAACAAATGGCTTTCTTCTCTTAACCATCTTTTTACTTCTCCAGAAGAACTTAAATAAACATCATAATCATAAAGTTGACCGTTAATTTTTATTTTTCCAAAATGGTATGCTTCAATCATTCTTTCTTTTTAAAAGCAATTTCAATTTAAGCAAAACCTTCCTTAAAAAATTTGTCTTATCAATAATCAAAACTCCAGATAAATGGTCTATCTCGTGTTGAATAGCCCGAGCAGTTAAGCCACGCGCCTTGAATTTAACTGGTCGGCCCTGCTCATCTAATCCAGAAACAACTATCTCGCGCGCTCTTTTTACCTTAACATAAATTTTGGGCAAACTTAAACAACCCTCAAGAAGATAATCATTCTCTTTTGATTTTTCTTCTATTCTGGGATTTATTAAAACCAAAGGTCCTTTACCTACATCAATAACGATAATCCTCTTAGTCACCCCAACTTGCGGTCCAGCCAAGCCAATTCCTTGATGTTTATACATCGTCTCTAACATATCTCTCGCCAATTCTTTAATCTCTTCATTGACTTCCTTTATTTCTTCACACCTTTTGCGCAAAACTGATGAAGGATAAATTTTTATTTTTAATAAAGACATAAAGATATAGTGTTAATTAACTTTATTTATTATACTCTAATTTTTTCATTTTTAAAAACGGGCCCTGATGGAATCGAACCACCAACTACGGTTTTGGAGACCGTCGTTATACCATTTAACTAAGGGCCCGTACCTATTTTGTTTCTTTATGAAGAGTGTGTTTTTTACACCATTTACAATATTTTTTCAACTCTAATCTATCCTTAATCTGTTTTTTATTCTTATGAACATAATAATTAATCCGATGACATTCAGTACATTCTAATTTGACTAAATTATCTTGAGACATAATTTTTACATTTAATTATTAAGAAATTCTAACAAGCCACCCCGCGGACTCGAACCGCGAACCTACGGTTTACAAAACCGTTGCTCTACCATTGAGCTAGGGTGGCAAATCAAGCCAACTCTAATAACACTTTTTATAAACTAACAAAAAAATAAAAAAAAGACAAGTTAAATTTAACCTCAAAAAAGAGGGCGGCTATAATCTACCGCCCGGGGCATTTTTTGTTAGGGTCGCACTCTGATCTGTACTAGTTCGGAATATCTAACACCGTTAGGAGAATTTTTTAAAATCTCCTTCGCTTTTTTAATTATTTTTTCTCGTTGAGTAGGTATAGATAAATTTGTTTATTTCTTATCTCTTTTATTTAGATATTTATAACAATCACTACAAATTTTTTTACTAATAAAATTAATTTTTGAATCCGTTAGTCGTTCACAATAATAAGTTTCTCCAATATCAATTAGTTTATTACATATTTGGCATAATTTAGAGCT
>CAYTBZ010000018.1:0-7938 GCA_964436275.1 uncultured Gammaproteobacteria bacterium
TTTAAATCTTCTTTTTTCATTTTCAAAACAAAATCTTATTAAATCACTGCTGAACACAATAGAGGTGGCAAGGGGTATCACAGGAAGTAGCCGTATTATTAGTCCATTCCTTCATACTATGCCCTGTATTACCAACTACTCCATCTTTACCACCATCTTCACTATGCCAAGCATTGCCATCACTATCTGAACAATAAGGAGAAATAGCCGTCCCATCTGTATCAGTCCCTGTCCAAACATCCTCCAAAGGAACTGAATTACCGTTTTCATCGTATGCTATAAGCCCACCCGGCTCTAAAAAAAACCCCCAAGCATCTTTAGTAATTAAATCTGTCCAATTATCAGCAAGCTTAAAACCTGCCATATTATAATAAGCCACAGATGATTTATTAAAATAAGAATCTGGAGAATAAGGAGTACCATCCTCCTCTCCACTTAACCAAGCCCAAAAGGTTCCTTGTAGATGGGCTTGCTCAGCCAATTCTTGGCAAATCATATTTGCTGCATCGCGTCCCAAAAACTCTATGCCATTTCTTTTTATCTGAATCTTTCCAGTAGTTGTTCCATTTGTCATAGATGAATTAGCCACTGTTCCACCAGTAACAAAAATAATTTTTCGGTCAGGAGTAGAACACCTGGAAGTGTCATAAGTGCAATCATAATTACATCTTAAAGTTCCTCCTTTATATCCTAAGGTGATACAAGTATCAGGAATAACTCCTTTATCGCACTCCTCTCCATCTTCCAAAATTCCATTGCCACAGGTTCCGTATTCTCCTCTTACTTCTGACCAAGAAGAAACACAATCCTCATTTAAACATAATTGACCAGTAATTTTAGTAATGTCTGTCTCAGTACTGCCTAATTCAATTAGCCCGCCTAAAGCATAAAAACCATTCTCAAATATCCCTTTGCCTTGGGCTAATAAATTACCACCTGATTCTGAACCAGAAGTTCCTAAATATAAATCTCCTTCAAGAGAACTGGTGCCGGCTACTTTTAATTGATACTCTGAGGATAAAGTAGTTGAACCAATGGTTACTCGTTTGCCAAAGACAGCGCTTCCGTTAAGTTGAATATCACCTAACTGAGGACTTTCTGGATTAATCAAAACCGGACCTGGCGGCTGATTAGCCGGAGGTGAAGATGGTTCTTGCCAGAGAGCCAATACCTCTTTTACACCTAAAAACAAGAAGAAATTTAAAACAAGTAAACTGATAATAATTAAGAATAATTTTAAATCTTCTTTTTTCATTTTCAAAATTATTTTGACCATACCTCTTAGAATTATAGCATATTTTATTTTCCCTTTAAATTAGAAAACTTGCCATTTGTACAGATAGGTCTGGAGAATTCTTTTTGTTTCTCCTTTTTTACCCCAAGTAGAAATAATTAAACCCTTGGGAAAAGTTCCGCTGGAAGGATAAATTTGAAAAATGGCTGAGTCGCCAGTATCATTAATTATTCTTATTTTATAATAATAATTTGCCCAATCAAAATAAAGAGTAGTAAAACTTGGGCTTGAAGTAGGCAAAGTATATATTTCCTGATTATCCGGCTGATGAGTAGTTTTTTTAAAAGCCAAAAGAATCACCTTGCCTCCTGTCTCAGTCAAATTCTTTATATTTAAAGAAGAAGGGTAAGTTGCTCCATTTAAATCAAAAGACAATTCTAATGACTTGCCATCAGCCAAAGTTTGAGAAAAACTACTTACTAAGTCAGGATTTAAAGTATCATTTCCATAATCAGCGCCATTTATTGAGCCGGAAAGAGAGATAGAGGTAATATCTTCATAATTTTTATTTACTTTGTATAAAATCCTTTCGGCTGCTGTTTCAGCGGCATAATAAGCCCTTTCTGAGTTAAGCATACTTCTCACTCCGCGCGTGGTTCTTAAAACAAGAACACTTAAAGCCAAACTTCCGGCAAACATTGTCATTAAAATAATGCTGACAACAATCAAGGAAAATCCTCTTTTTTTGTTTTTATTATTAAACATATTTATCTTCTTTCTGAATACCTTTGAGGCACACTTTGTTGAAGGACAATCTCCCCTTGAGGACCTTGAACTTTTAATTTAATGGTGACTCTTGGTTGAAGAGGAGAAGCGCTAGCAAAAGGAGGAGAAGAAGGGTTGATATAAAATTTTAAATCAATAACTTTTAAATTTGGGTCAGACAAAGGAGAATAACCAGAGCAAGAATCATCTCGCTCGTAAGAACAAACAAATATTTTTTCCTCATCTTCTTTATAAAGATATTCTTGCTCGCCAATGATTAGGGCTAATGTATCCTCTGGTGAAGAGACGCTTCCACCATAATAAGCATAATCAATTTCTCCGGAGCGAATTCTTTTACTTAAATTATCCATAATAAATTGAACCTCTTGGGCAACTAAATTTAATTTAGTCGTTCTCTTTTGAACCTTTAAACTATAAACATAAATCCCGCTAACGCCAACAATTAAAATACTTAAAACAAATAAGGCAACTAACATTTCCAGAAGAGTAAAACCCTTTTTAGAATGCTTTTGAAAAAAGAAATTTTTAAATTTTTTTTTGAATTCTCCTCCCATTAACGCCAGTCGGTTAAAATAGTTTTTAAAACAATCTTATGGGTTCCGTATTTATCTTTCCATTGAACTGAAGAGATTATCTCTTTCTCTTCAGTTGAAGCGCCAGTATTTATTTCAATAATCCTTTTATAAACTGTTGGGCTTCCTGAAGTAAGATTATAAAGGCCATCAGCATTAATCCACAATTGGCAGTTGGTGCAACTATCAAAATCGCTTCCTGAAAGAGGAGTAAGGGTATCTTCGGTCTGGTAATCAAGCACATATTTCCCTGTTTTTAAACCGCACTCATTGGAACTATGCCAGCACTGGACATCTCTTAACCAATGGGTATCACGGACCGCCCGAGTAATTTCAATTCCTTCCCGGGCTAAATTAAGAGCAATAATATTTTGTTTAGAAACCCCAGAAACAGATAAACTTATTACAGCCAAAGTTAAAACTGCGGTAATGCCGACAATCATAATACCAACAGCAACAATCGTTTCTACTAAACTTTGCCCGTCTATTTGTTTAAATTTTTTTAGTAAAAATTTTTTTGTCATTTTATTTAATCAATCACAAAATCTTCTGGAGAAGGAGCAAATTCTATACTATAGCCATAATCTTCAGGAATGTCTTTTCTTAAAAAGACCCAATCTATTTCTAATTTGCCTAAAGAATTGTTTAAGAAAACAAGATTACGAGGAACTAAACGATGATGAGAAGAGGAAACAAGAGACGCTCCGTCAAGAGAAAAGGACTGACTTTCATCATCAAGCCACTTAATTTCAAAAATATGCCAAGTATTGTCATGGATAATTCTTCCTAAATCCAAACTTTCTGTTGCTTCGCCCTTTCCGCCTGAGCCGAGATATTTCACCGAATCTGTCGTTGTGCTTGATGTTGAAACAAAGCCACCCCATAAACTATCGCAAGTATCTGGATAAGGACGACATCCTTCTTGAGTGCTAAAACCAAGCCAAGAGTTAGTATTTGCTGTTTCTAATTTTGCCCGAAAGTCCAGAGTTAAAAATTGGAAATCGCTTTCTTTGCTCATCATCTCACTACCCGTTTTTAAAGTTATCGTTCCTTCTGATGAATTATAGACAACATCTTTTTGAATCCATTTATCACTTGGATTTGGTTTGTCAAAATCATCACCAAAACTAAAAACAGAATCAATAAAACAAAGGTTACCATTTTCTCCGCAACAACTATAATAATCAGTTATTAAATCACTACCATAATACATATAAATATAAGTTTTGCCGGGAGGTAAATAAGGTATTTTTACCCAAAAAGTGGCTGAAGAAGAAGAAGGAGGTGTTGAACCAGGAGGATATTCCTGGAACCATTGGGCTAATTGTTCTGTTCCTTCTCGATTTAAAAAGCGAACATCAGCAAAATCAGTGCGCATCGCTGAATCGTAATCAACGGTTATTTTGACTGGAAAATCAAACAATGCCTTTTTATAGCGATTTGTAATCGTAATTAAACGCCTTTTGCTAAAAAGGTCTAAATAATCAACACAGGCACCACAACTATCAGGAGAATTGATACAATCCTCGTTTTCGGATGAATTTTCTTTGAAAAAGCAACGCTGGTCGGTTAAAGTATTTTCAGAATCGTCTTCATCGCTTGAACAACCTGGATCATCTGGATAATCAATCAACCCGTCCTTATTGTTATCAATACCATCAGAACATTCGCTGTTCTCTGGAAAATAATCGAAATGCGAGTCTTCGTGTGAATAATTTAATGAAGAAATAGTCAAACTTGCTTCCTCTGGCAAAGAAGGATAAAGAATAACCCAATCAATATCTAAACTGGCTCCATCGCCAGCATAAAAAGCAATTCTTCGGAAAAGAGAACGATTTTGCTCTGAAGGAAAAACAAGATTATTATCTAAATAAAATTTCTGGTTTTGACCCTCAGCAACATCCTGCCATTCTATTTTAAAACGGTGATAAGCATCATCAAAAGCCAAATCACCGCCTAGAAAAGATTCTCCTTCATCTCCTTCACAACCCTCCCCTTGATAAACTACTCGCACACTCTTATTTGAACCATCGGGCTGAAAAGCGCCGCAAGGTCCTTGATTAAAATCAAAAGAAGAAAGATTAAATCCAGCAAAAGCATCAGTCATTAATTCATTTTCAAATCTTCCCCAAAATTCTAAAGTTTTGTATTGAAAATCAGTTTTACTTTTAACTCCAGATTGGCCAATCAAACGCAATTGGCCGTTCTTAACATAAGGAGAGCCAACTTTATTCCATTTTTGAGAAGTATTCAAATCTCGACCATTGAAATCATCAGCAAAAATAAAAGTGTTTTCTATATTAGAAGTAGTAGAGACAAAAGGATTGCCATAATACATATAAATCTCATTGGAGCCAGGATTTAATTGAGGAATTTTTACCCAAAAAACAGACCTACTTATACCATAATTTTCCTCGCGCCAATAAGAATAAACTTCAGTTGTTTCAATTGACCCAGAAACGCTGGTGAATCTGATATCATCAAAATCCGGCTGCATATCTGTATCATAATCAACATCAATTCTAACAACAAAATCAGTTAAACTTTCTGAAGTATTGTTTAAATCAATGTTTATTTTTAATCGCCGGGCAAAGTCAGGATAATACCAAAGGGCTTGGCAATCAGCAGGACAATTATCATAATTTTCACCTAAAAAGTCCTCACAAGTCCCGTCGCCGCAACAATACTTGGTAGATTTAATGCAAGTTCCGGAAGGAGATTCTCCTCCTCCTTCTTCTCCTCCTCCTTCTTCTTCGCCACTTCCGCTACTTCCTCCGCTTCCACTGCCACTAACAATACAACAATTGTTACTATAACAATCACTATCCTTATAACAAATTTCACCAATATCTTTTTTACAATGCTCCTCAGTAATGCCTAAACCGTCACATTTTCCTGAAGGACAATCACTTCCAGCCGGTTTAATCGTATAAGAGCAATAACTTTGGCAAGGGTTACCAGAATATGAGCACTGATATTTAGCGCAAGGATAATCACTTCTTTGGCAATCTTCATTAGTTGAGCAAACTGGTGTATGGCAGACCCATTCATCAAAAATAGAACAGCATAACTGGCCAGTTGAACAAGAGCAATCATCTGAACAATTATGGCAATTTTCTCCTGATTCGCAAATCTCATTGCCGCAATTTGCTTCACAATCAACATCATAATTAGTGCTTTCTGGATCAAGATTCCCTTCTTCAGGACAGCAATTATCAACTTCTGAATGGCTAGGCAGTTTGTAAATATATTCGCACTCGCTTCCTTCGCTTTCTTTGTAATTACAAGTGGCTATGTCAATACAAGGGTCATCACCTTTTAAATCCCGGCAATCACTGCTGTCTTCTTCTCCCCAATCAAGGCACATTAAAGAAAGACAATTTCCAGAACCATCACATCGGCAATATTCGCCACTGCAGCCCAAATTTCCTTGACATAAAGAATCGCCAGTTGTATCTTCTTCGCCTAAAGGAGTATTAGCGCAACTGCCGTCATCTTGGCAAACGCTTTGGCAAAGGATAGTACATTTATTATCATCTTGAAAATTACAAAAACCATTATGGCAGGAAAGACAGGTTCCTAAACAAACATTTCCTTCATTAGCCGGCAGATAAGACAATTTTTTTCCTGTGTCTCCAGATAAACAAAAAGGACCAGAACGGCAGGTCTCGTCAAAATCACTGTTTTCAATTGTTGATTGGCATTCTCCACCACAACAATAGCCACCAGAACAAGGAGAGCCATCACAATCTACTTCACAACTACATTTTTCTGATCCTTCGCAAATCCCATCGCCGCAATGAGCCACGCAATCATTGTCATTAAGAGAGGTACATCCTGGTGGACAACAGCCGTCATCGTCATGGCAGTCAGTAATCCGAGTATAACTGCAATAAGAAGAACAACCTCCTGGATTCTCGCAGGTTTCTTTAGTACAGGAATCACCATCATCACAATCGCCATCACCAGAGCAAACTTTGCGGCAATAGCCAGAACAACATTTCTCTCCTGAAGAGCAATCAGCATCAGTTGAACATTTGCTTGAAGAACTCGGACCTTCTATTTCTATTCGGTTAGGCGATTGGAGAATAACTGCCCGGCTGCGGTCAGAATTTTCCAAAGCCAAAACAATTCGCTTTTCTCTGCCAGTATATTCGCCATTAGGCAAGGTAAAAATAAAACTTTGGCCAATAAAATTTTGAAAATATATCTTACTAGGCAAGTCAAAACGGCTAATCTCCTCATCAGAATCATAAGCGCCATTACCATTTTTGTCAGCAAAAAGAGAATAACTAGTTGCTGTTGACTGAAGATAAACACCAAATCCTTTTGGTCTAATTCCTTCAATGGTTTGGCCAGTTAAAGCGCGACGACGGGCTTCGCGCAAAAGAGAAGCAAACTTTTCTGTTTCATTATCTAATGATTTTATTTGCCGGTTATACTGATAATTAATTAATCCCAAAAGAGCAACAATAATAACAATGCCAATGACAACTAAAAGTTCAATTAAAGTAAATGATTTTGATAAAAAGGTTTTTTTCTTAATCATTATTAAAAATTATTTTTTTATTTTATTATAGCATATTTTTTTTATTCAATAAATCTCTTGACAAAAAAGAAAAAATATCTTAATTTTAAGCCAGTTTTGTACTTTGAAAAAATTAAAAAGGAGGTTTAAAATGATTAAGTTTGTTTTTTCCTGCCTTTTCTTCTTTTCCTTGATTTTTAGCCAGCCATCAATTGAATGGCAAAAATCATTGGGCGGCAGTGATGACGATTGGGGATATTTTATTGCCCAGACCAATGACAGTGGTTATCTTGTAGTAGGTTACTCATATTCTAATGATGGAGATGTGCATGGTCATCATAGTGATACCCTTTGGACTGATTATTGGGTGGTTAAGTTGGATTCTTCTGGCGACACTCTTTGGACAAAGTCACTCGGAGGTCTTTACCATGATTGGGGAACCTGCGGAGAACAAACTAATGATGGTGGTTATATTGTTGCTGGCCATTCTCGCACTTATCGTCATGGCTCTTCTTATAATCCTGATTATTGGCTGGTTAAGTTGGATTCTACTGGTGACACGGTTTGGACGAGAAATTTTGGCGGATGGAAAGGTGATTATTGTTTTTCTGTTCAACAAACCTTTGATGGCGGTTATATTCTTGCTGGATTTTCTTATTCTGACAGCGGCGATGTTCGTGATCATCACGGCGACACCATGTATTGCGACATTTGGCTGGTCAAGTTGGATTCTACTGGTGACACAGTTTGGACAAAATCCCTGGGTGGAACGCTTAATGAAAAAGCATATTCTATCCAGCAAACTGCAGACAGTGGCT
>CAYTBZ010000019.1:0-7501 GCA_964436275.1 uncultured Gammaproteobacteria bacterium
TAGGAATTACCTTATCCCCCCTTTTCTTATTATAAAATCCTATCACTATTATAAATTTTTAGCAATAATCATTTTGTTAAAACAACAATTTTTCTTTTCCGAGGACCATCAAATTCAGCCAAAAGAATTTGCTGCCAAGTTCCTCTCAAAATTTTTCCTTTTTTTACAGGAAAAACCTTTACTTGACTAACTAAACCAGCAAGAAGATGAGAATCAGCATTATCATCTATTTGATTATGGTAAAAATCAAAACCAGCAACCATTTTTTTCAAGAAATTCAGCCAATCTTTTTTTAACCCCTCCTCATTCTCAGTAACAATAATCCCACAGGTTGAATGAGGAACAAAAATTAAAACAAGCCCCTCAGCAAGCCCACTTTCTTGAACAATATTTTCTATTGTTTGACTAATATCCTTTAACTCATATCTCTTTTCGGTTTGGACAAAAAATTCTTTAATCATCTTAAAAAGTTAAAATAATAATTATTAAAATTATATAATAATTTATTGATTAAACAAAGATAATTTAACTAATTTCCAAAAAGTGGTAAAATAAAATAAGCAAGTTTTTTATTTTTATGGGAAGAAAAAAAAGAAAATCTAAGGCATGGATAGTTGCCGTAGATATGGGCTACGGTCACCAACGAGCAGTCTACCCCCTCAAGCATCTCGCTTACAAGGGAATTATTAATGCTAATACTTATTCAGGTATTCCTCATAAGGACCGAAAAATTTGGAGAAGCCAAAGAAAATTTTATGAAGCAATTTCTCGTTTCAAAAGATTTCCTGTCTTGGGATCAATAAGTTTTAAAGTCTTTGACTGGTTTCAAAGAATTCCCAAATTTTATCCTAAAAGAGATTTAACTCGCCCAAGCCTACAATTGCTTTCAACTATTCATTTGATTAAAAGTAAAGAATGGGGAAAACACTTAATCAATAAACTGGCTAAACAACCATTGCCTCTAGTTACATCCTTCTTTGTTACTGCCTTTATGGCAGAAATTTTTAATTATCCTGGTGAAATTTATTGTATTATTTGTGATACAGACATCAGCCGCGCCTGGGCTCCCCTTAAACCTAAAAAAAGTAAAATTAAATATTTTGCTCCCTGTCCTCGGGTAGTCGAACGCCTTCAACTTTATGGCGTTCCTAAATCAAAAATATTTTTAACTGGTTTTCCTCTTCCTATGGAAAATTTAGGCAGTCCGGCTTTAGGAATTGCAAAGTTTGACCTGCGGCATCGCCTAATCAATTTAGACCCCAGAAGAGAATACTTAAATAAATATAAAGACACCCTTCTTGCTAGTTTAAAGATAAAAAGTTTTCCTAAAAAATCAAATCATCCTCTTACTCTAACTTTCGCTGTCGGCGGGGCTGGAGCCCAGCGGGAACTTGGAGGAAAAATTGTTGAAGAATTAGCTGAAAAAATAAAGAAAAAGAAAATCAGAATCAATCTGATTGCCGGAATACATCGTAAAGTTAATGCTTATTTTCATCAAATTGTTAAGAAAAACCATCTCGACAGGTATTTAGGTCAAGAAATAAGAATACTTTATACTCCTAACAAACAAGAATATCTTAAAAAATTTAATCTTTGGTTAAGAAAAACAGATATTCTTTGGACCAAGCCCTCAGAACTAAGCTTTTACACTGCTTTGGGATTACCTATTATTATTGCGCCTCCAATTGGTTCGCAAGAAAAATTTAATCGAGAATTCTTAATTAATGTAGGCGCTGGATTAGAGCAAAAAAATTTAAATTATATTAATGACTGGCTTTTTGATTGGATAAATAATGGCCGTTTAGCTGAAGCAGCCGCGCAAGGATTTTTAGAATTACCAAAATTAGGAACTTATAAAATTGAAGAAATCCTTTCTAAAAAAACGAAAAATAAATAAATTTAATATTCATTATGAATTGGTTTATTATTGCTTTTATTGCCTTTTTTCTACTTGCTCTGGCAGCGGTTATTGATAAATTTCTTTTGACCAAATCAGAAATTGTTCCTATTTCTTACGCTTTTTATGTTTCGGTCCTCGGAGGATTAGCCAGTACTCTTCTTTTAATTTTTGAGTCAAATTTTTATTTTCCTAAAAATTATTGGTTTATCCTTGTTGGAGGAGGAATTAGTTTTTACTTTGCTCTTTATTTTATGTATCTGGCAGTCCAAAAGGCAGAAATATCCAAGGTTAATCCTCTTATTATCAGTTTAACTCCTCTAATAATTTTCTTTTTCTCTTTCTTTCTACCCATTCAATCCCCTACTTTCCAAAAAACTGGAGGCGCTTTTCTTATCATCATCAGCAGTTATTTTCTTTCTCAAACAGGTAGTTTAAAAACTAAACTCAATTTTAAAAACTGGTTCCTAATTATTCTTTCTTGCCTAATGTTTGCCTTATCTAATATCTTTAACAAAATGGCTTACAATAATTTATCTTTTATTAACGCTTTTGTCTGGCTAAGATGGTTTAGTTTAATCACTGCCTTAATTTTTACTAGTTTAATCGGCGCTTGGCCAATAGTTCTTAATTTAAAAAAGAGAAAGTTTAAGAAAATTGAATTAGTTATTAATTATTTTAAAAAAATAGCCCATCATTTTTTTGCTCCCCTTCACTTATTTAGGAAAAAACTAAGTTCGCGGGAACAATGGTTGGTCTTTGCTTTGGGCCAAATCGTCGGCGGTTTAGGCGTTCTTTTAATGCAATATGCTATTAAATTAGGCAATGTTGTTTTGGTCACTGCTTTAAATGGTCTAGAATTTTTCTTTGTTATATTGATTGTTTACTTTCTATCAAAAATTTACCCAAGAATTCTTCGGGAAGATATTTCCGGTTATTTTCTTAAAGAAAAAATTATTTGGAGTATCGTTCTCTTTATCGGAGTTTTTCTTGTTATTATCTAATTAAAAATCAATGAAAGATAAAATGTGGATGTCTATTATTTTCATCATTACTATCTTCTTACTCTGGCTTTATCTTGGTGCTGATTTAAGTAAAGGAGGAAAAATAGAATATGGAATAACTTTTAGCCAAAAATATGCCCAAGAACTTGGACTTGATTGGAAAAAAGTATATTTAGCCATGCTTGATGAATTAAAAGTAAAGAATTTTCGTCTCTCCGCTTATTGGGACTTAATAGAAAAGGAAAAAAATATTTATGATTTTCGAGACCTTGATTGGCAAATTTCCCAAGCAAAAAAGCATCAGGCGAAAATAATTTTAGCCATTGGACAACGTTTACCACGCTGGCCTGAATGTCATTGGCCAAAATGGGCTTATCAATTAAGTAAAAAGGAAAGAGAGAAAAGGATTCTGAAGTTAATTTCGTTTATCTTAGAAAAATACAAAAACGAACCAACAATTATTGCTTGGCAAGTGGAAAATGAACCATTTTTAAAATTATTTGGTAAATGTCCCCCTCCTGATGAAAATTTCTACCGGAAAGAAATTGCCTTAGTTCGTTCAAAAACAAAAAAGCCAATTGTTATTAGCGTAAGCGGCGAACTTTCTTCTTGGATAAAGGAAGGCGAATTGGCTGACTGGTTAGGGACAAGTGTTTATCGAATTACCTGGAACAAACATTGGGGTTATTTTCGTTATCCTCTACCACCAATTTATTACTATCTAAAAACTAAAATTATCACTCTTTTAACTAAAAGCAAAAAAGTTTTTGTCGCTGAAATGCAAATGGAACCTTGGCTAGGAACGCCGGTTACTTCTACTCCTCTATCTGAGCAATACCGCTCAATGAATCTAAAGCAATTTAAAAAGAATCTAAGTTATGCTCGGCGAACCGGTTTGAGCCCAATTTATTTTTGGGGAGGAGAATGGTGGTATTGGCTAAAAGAACAAGGTGATAAGACAATCTGGCAAGTTGCTAAAACCATTTGGTCAAAATAAATTCATTATAATTTAAAAAAATCCTCTAAAAGGATTTTTATAATTACTTACCTTGTTACTTACCTTGTTACTTACCTTGTTACTTACCTGATAATTCTTTATTTATTAAGAAAAATTTACCCTCTTTTTTAATTAATAATTTTATTTTTTTGTTATCTGGACTAAAAGAAATTAAACGGCAAAATTCATATTTTTCATCAAGTAATGGTTCTCCATCAATTACAGGGAATTCTTTGCCTTCTTTGTCTTTGGCCCAAGTACCCATTTTCTTACCATCAGCACTATAAATCGGCTTGCCGCAGTTTTCAAAATGTTTTTCCCAAACCTCATCATCTTTGGCTAAAGTGGCCCCTTGTTCATCAACTATTTTAACGGAAACTTCTTGATTATTAGTCGGATTAAAAGTTATATCTCGACAATATTTAAAGCGGTTTTTCCAAACTTTTTCTTTTAAGGCAATAGTTTTACCTCGCGAATCTTCAATTATTGCCGCTGCTCTTTGGCCATCTGGGCTAAATTCGAAAGTATGACAATGTTCAAATTTTTCTGGCCAAGTTTCCTCATTAATGACAACCGTCTCTCCTTCTTTAGTTTTTACACAAGCCCCTGCCTTGTCTCCCTTAGAAGCAAAACGAAAACTCCATGCTTCTAAATATTCTTCTGGCCAAATTTTTTCTCCTACTTTTATTTTTTCTCCTTCTCTCGTTTTTAGACAACCGCCAATTTCTCCTTTCTCATTTATTTTTAAACTATGAAATCCTTCATATTTTTCTTCCAAAAGTTGACCATCAATAATTATTCCAGTTTTATTTTCTGGCAGAGAAACAACTAATCCCCAATGTTGACTATCTGGGCTAAATTGTAAATTTCTTCCTTGCTCAAAATTTACTTTTAAAATCTCATCATTAATCAAAACTTTTTCTTTCTCACCGACTTTTGCTAAAGCAATAATTTTTTGACTGTCCGGGCTAAAAACTATTTCTTTACATTCGCTTACTCGATGAGTCCAGGGTTCTCCATTAACCGTAATAGCCGTCCTGCTTTGGTATTCTTTAGATTCATCTGTCGCTACAACAACTACTTTTTCTCCGTTCGGAGCAATCTCTGGTGGTCGCCAGTAATCAAATTTTTCCTTTATTTCCTTGTTCCAATCAAAGAGAAACCTCCCCTCTTTCTCTGCTAACATTTCTTTGTCAGTGGATACTTCTTTCTCATCTCTGGAAAATTTTTTTATTTCTTCTGGGGGAGGCCCAAATCCTTCTCTAAACATAATTAGAATTATTAATAATTTTCACATTTAATCTGATAAAAACTTTGAGGATGACTACAGGAAGGACATTCCTCAGGTGGCTCTTTCCCGAAATAGACATAACCGCACTCCCGACAAACCCACCAAACTTCTTCATCTTTTTTAAACAATGTCCCTTTTTCTAATTCATTTAAAAGGGCTTCAAATCTTTCTTTATGGTGTTTTTCGGCTATGGCAATAGATCTTAATCGACGAGCGATTTCCGGGAAGTTTTCTTTTTCAGCAATCTCCGCAAATTGAGGATACATCTCAGTATATTCATAGGTCTCTCCAGCTATGGCAGCGCGTAAGTTTTCTTTTGTATCCCCAAAAATAGTAGAGACAACTCCCTCTACTTTAATTTCTTCTAATTCTTCTGCTTCCTTTTCTTTCAGTTGATTAATTAAGCGAAAAAGCCATTTGGCGTGTTCTTTTTCATTCTCAGCAGTTATTAAAAAAATTTCAGCAATCTGTTCAAAACCTTCTTTTTTAGCCACCTTGGCATAAAAAGAATAACGATTACGCGCTTGGCTTTCCCCAATGAAAGCCTGGGCTAAATTTTTTAATGTTTGCTTCACGCTAAATAAATTAAATTAAATAAGATAAATTATAAAATATTTTCTAATTTACCTGAGATAAATCCTTGAATGTTTTGGACAGTAGTTTCTAAAATTCTCTCCAACGCCTCTTGACTATAAAAAGCAATACGGGGTGTAAAAACAACATTATTATCCTTGCTTAAAAGAATATGGTCTTTCACTAAGATGGTGAGTATTTTTATTATAAGGAACGTGAAGGGTAATAATATCGGATTTTTTTAAGAGAAATTCTAAGGGTAGTTCTCATATTAAAAATTATCTCGGTTAGATTCTAACAAATTTCTCTACTTATAGCAAGAAATAAATATTATTTCCTCTCATAATAATCACATTGACTCCCCCATAATCCAATTCTTTCTTCCCGCGCTTTCTTCTCCAAATAACCAAAATAGTTTATAAACTGAAAGGGTTGATAAAAATAATTAAAAGCATAGCCCTCTTTAACTAACTTGGCATTAATAAATTCTCCATTTTCAAGAAAGACATATCTTAAAAGACGTTTATATTTATCTCGATTAGCCACTTGCGGATCAGGCAAAAGAAAAACTTTCTTGCCAGTCAAAAGTTTTTTTGTCTCCTTGCTTGCTTCAGGACCAAAACATTCTTGATGTCTATAAATATTCTCAACTTCTGGAGTATTGATGCCGATTAATCTTACTACCTCTATTTTTCTGCCAATTTTTACCCTAATTGTATCACCGTCAATCACTTCAACTACTGGATATGGCTGGTTAGTTTGAGGATAACGCAAGAAATAACCAAGTGTAAAAAATAAAAGACCAACTATTACAAATACTAAGAAATAAATTAATCTTTTTTGCCTGTTTTTCATTGATTAATTAATCAAAAAATGATTCCTTTTTTATTATGACAACAATTTCTAAGAAAGACAATCAGAAATATTAAAAAAGTTAGATGAGTATCTAAAATTTCTTTAAAAAATCTAAATAAAATTATCACCTAAAATAAAAAGGTTTCACATTTTGTGAAGACCCCATTTTTTAGTTTTTAGTTTTTTAGTCAGTTGCTTTTTCCTTTTCAAAATAAGGAATCCCCTTTTTGTCTTTCCCCACCTCTTTAAAATCATCAAAAACCGCTGGAACAATTTTTTGAACTTTCTTTAAGAGTTTACCCATTAAACTCCGAATTTCCCAATGAGCCCGTTTCTGAGTTCTTAGTTTAAAAATGTGTCGCCATTCTCTAAAATTAGTTGAAACTACAATCTGTGATTTAATGCCAATAGGCAAAACCATTCTTGCGTCTTCAGGAAGCCAACCGGCTTTTCTCAAAGCCCGATAAAACTTTTCGTATTCAGCAAACATTTCAGAAATAGACATTAATCTACCATCCTCAATTTTTACTTTTTCGTTTTCATTGCAATCAGGCGGCACTATACATCTGATTTTAAATCTTTCTAAATCTGGACCCTCTCCTTCCCTTGCATAGTCTACATAGCGAGTAGATTCTTGAGAAAAAGCACAAAGACGATGCCTAACTAACTCATGAGTAAAACCTCGGGAAACATTATTAAATTGCACTGTCATATAACTATGCTCAAGAACACTTTCATGTCCTCTTTTAATTAACATTCTGACAAACTGTTCAGCTGTTTCAATAGTAATCTCCTTAGATTTTGATTGATAACAAGTTCTCCCTGCTTCTTCAATTCTCAAAAGCTGAGACCTCAGTTCTTCTTCTGGTGTTAGAATAATAAAA
>CAYTBZ010000020.1:0-4373 GCA_964436275.1 uncultured Gammaproteobacteria bacterium
CTAGAATTAGAGATGTATTAGGTGGAGAAGAAGTATACAAAAAGAACTTAATAGATAAACACCATATTTTTCCAGCAAATTATTTGAAAAAGAAAGGGCTCAAAAACTCTGAAATCAATCAAGTGGCAAATTTTTGTTATCTTGAATATCCATTAAATATAAAAATCTCTGACAAGGCCCCAAAAGATTACTTTCCAAAACTATTAGAGAAGTGTACAGAGAAAGATTTATATTATCATGCTATTCCAGATAAATTTTGGGAGCTGGATTACAACGAGTTCTTAAAAGAAAGGAGAAAATTAATATCTAGAGTAATTAAAGATAGTGTTCAGAAAATCATTTACGGATAATGCTACCCATTTTCCAATAAACCATCAAAAGAATTAAAAAACAATTTCGCTAACTGGGAGGATTTAAGGTTGTGAAAGTTCAGGAAGTTAAAAGAGGGTCATCAAAAACATTCTTACATTCTTGAGAATGTGAGAATGTTGTGGTATAATTAAATGATATGAGAAATAAAAAGAAGACAGCCAAACAATTGGAAAGATATTTCAAAGGTGTTGCCAATCATCGCCGGATTGAGATTTTAAGATTGATATTAAAGGCAGAGGGAATAACAGTGGATGGAATCTGTCAAAAACTTAATGCGAATTTTAAGACAATATCCGAACATATTAGAAGGTTGGTTCAAGCAGGATTGGTAAATAAAAAATACCGGGGGAGACAAGTTGAGCATTACCTTTCTCCTTATGGAAGAAAGTTTTTGAAATTTATGAATTCCTTTGACGAAAGATAGAATATTCTTACATTCTTAAGAATGTGAGAATATTAACTAAAGGGAAAATTGGGGGATTGATTGAGAAATAATCAATTTCAGCAAAAGATTTAGATTAGAATTATGAACAATGATAATCAAGCAATTTATTTTTCGCCATTGAAGTTCAATCTTTTTCCAGTGGGGCGTTTTGTTAGCTGGTTGAGCTTATTAAATTTGTATAATTAATTGTACAATTAATTATACAATTAATTGTATAAATTTATTAAAGGAATTAGTATTCTTTACCCTTACACCATCTATCTTGTTGTGCTAAAATAAAAGGGACTTTAAAATAGAAATATGGATAATATTATTGAAGAAATAAAGTCAAAAATTGATATTGTTGACTTTATTTCTGAATATCTTCGTTTAAAACCAGCGGGCACGAGTTTTAAAGCGCTTTGTCCCTTCCATAAAGAAAAAACTCCTTCTTTTTTTGTTTCGCCAGAAAGGCAGATCTGGCATTGCTTTGGTTGTGGAGCTGGAGGGGATATTTTTACTTTTTTAATGAAAATAGAAGGAATTGATTTTCCTGAGGCCTTGCGGATTTTAGCTAAAAGGGCAGGCGTTAAGTTAAAGCCAACCGATTCTCGAGCGGTTAGCCAGCGAACAAAACTTTTGGACATCTTGAAATCCTCTGCTGAGTTTTATCATCAACTTCTTAAAAAAGATGCTTCTGCTAAACAGGCCTTAGATTATTTAAAAGGAAGGGGCGTAGAGGATAAATCAATTGATGAATTCCAATTAGGTTGGTCTCCTGAGTCAGGCAGGGGACTTTTAGATTTTTTAATCAAAAAGGGATATAAGGAAAAGGATATAGAACAGGCCGGTTTGATTATTAAGAGACAATCTTCTCCGGGTTATTTTGACCGTTTTCGAGCAAGAATCATTTTTCCTATCAATGATCTTTATGGAAATGTTGTTGGTTTTGGAGGAAGGATTTTGAAAGAAGAGGAAGATAAACCTAAATATATCAATACTCCAGAAACCCCTGTTTATAATAAAAGTCGTCTTCTCTATGGGTTAGATAAGGCAAAACAATATATCAGAAAAAGTAATTACGCTGTTTTGGTTGAGGGTTATATGGATGTTATTGCTTCACATCAGGCAGGAATAAAAAATGTAATTGCTTCTTCAGGCACAGCGCTTACTTTAGAACAAATTAAACTTTTAAAACGATATTCTCCTAATTTAATTTTGAGTTTTGATGTTGATTTAGCCGGGCAAGAGGCAACCAGAAGGGGGATTGAACTTTGTTTTCAGGAAGAAATGAATTTAAAAATTATTACTGAATTAAAAGGAAAAGACCCAGATGAATGTATCAGAGAAGATGTAGAATTATGGAAGAAAGCGATTAGGAACTCTCAACCAATAATGGAGTATTATTTTAATTCTGCTTTTTCTTTAGCCGACCCCTCTCAATTAAGTGGTAAAAAGAAGATTGTCTCTATTTTATTGCCCGTTATAAGTAAGTTTGGCAACAAAGTAGAACAGGACTATTGGCTAAAAACCTTGGCGCAAAAATTGGATATTTCTGAAGAGGCTATTAGGGAAGAGTTAAAAAAGATTGAGCTTAAAAAAGATAAGGGCTCTTTTGCTGAGGAGGAAAATGTCTTTAAACAAGAGAATAAGACCCGCTTGATGATTTTGGCTGAAAGATTTTTGGCTTTTCTCTTGAAATTTTCTTCAGATTTCCCTCAGTTATTAGAAAATTATTATTCTTCTTTTGATTTTAAGAAATTACCCGGAGGAGAAATAGGAGAGATTGCCCGAGAATTAAATATCTATTATAATAAGAAACATCAGAAAAAGGGATTTCAATTTGATTTCACTGATTTTAGAAAGGGCTTAAAAGATAAAAAGTTAAAGGATTATGCTGATTTTTTGATGCTCTTGGCTGATAAAGAATTTTCTCTTTTTGAGAAGGAAGAAGAACTGGTTGCCGAGTTTAAAAAACTGGAAAAACAATTAAAAAAAGAATCTCTTTCTTCTCAAATAAAGGATTTAGAAAAAGAATTAAAAGAGGCAGAAAAAGAAGGACAGGAAGAAAAGATAGAAGAAATTACTCAAAAATTAAATAAGGTTGTTCAAGAGTTAGCTAAAATTGTTTAGCTGTTGATTTCTTATGAAAAAAAATAATAAAAAGAAAAAAGTTAGTTCTAGATCTAAAAAGAGACCAAAGAAAAAAAGAAAATCGAATAAAAAAGTTGTTCGTTCTAAAAAAAGTGGTTTGAAGAAAGGGTCAGCAAAGCAGGAAAAGAGAAAGCCAGGAAAGACAAAGAAAACCAAGAAAGTCAAGAAAACCAAGAAAACAAAGAAGAGAGGATTGACTAAATCTAAATCAAAGAAACAAAAGAAGACAAGAAAAAAGAGGGTTAAAGCAGTTTGGCCAGAAGAGGCAGCAGAGAAATTATTACAGAAAGGAAGAATGAGAGGTTTTATTACTGAAGATGAGATTTTATACGCCTTTCCTCATTTAGAAGATTATCTTAAAAAATACGAGGAATTTTTAGATTTATTAGAAAAAGAAGGAATAAATGTTATTGAATCAGGAGAAAGTATTTTAGAAAAGGAAATAAAGAAAGGTAAGGGAGCAAAATTGGCTAGTAAAAGAAAGAGAAGAGAAGAAAAAATTCCTTACAACTCTGTCCAGATGTATTTGAAAGAAATTGGTAAGGCGCCTCTTTTGACCGCAGCTGAAGAAATTAAATTGGCTAAAAGAAAGGAAAAAGGAGATAAAGAGGCCTTTCAAAAAATGATTGAGGCCAATTTAAGATTAGTTGTTTCTATTGCTAAAAAATTTGTTGGCTATGGTCTCTCTCTTTTGGATTTGATTCAAGAAGGTAATGTTGGCTTGTTCAAGGCAGTAGAGAAATATGATTGGCGAAAGGGATATAAGTTTTCTACTTATGCTACCTGGTGGATTAGGCAGGCAATTTCTCGCGCTTTAGCCGACCAGTCCAGAACTATTAGAATTCCTGTCCATATGGTAGAGACAATCAACAAATTTCAGCAGGTAAAAAGACGATTAACTCAAGATTTGGGCAGAGAACCATTACCTGAAGAAATTGCTGCAGAGATGGGAGAAGACCTTGAAAAAATTCGTCATATCATTAAGATATCTCAAGATACAGTTTCTTTAGAAACAAGCGTTGGTGCTGATGAAGATAAAGATGCTACTTTAGCTGATTTTATTGAAGATGTTAAAACTCTGGCTCCTTCGCAAATAGCCGCCTTGCGTCTTTTAAGAGATTATGTTAAAGAAGTTATCCATGAGCTTTCTCCTCGCGAACAAAAAATTTTAGAAATGAGGTTTGGTTTGGTTGATGGAGTTGCTCATACTTTAGAGGAAGTAGGGAAAGAATTTGGAGTAACTCGAGAAAGGATTCGGCAAATAGAAGCGCGTGCTTTAGAAAAAATTAGACATTTAAAGAAAACTAAAAAATTAAAAGATTACTAATTATTATTCCTGGGTAGCTCAATGGTTAGAGCAACTGGCTGTTAACCAGTAGGTTGCGGGTTCGAATCCCGCCCCAGGAGCCAAAAAATAGCCCAA
>CAYTBZ010000021.1:0-2485 GCA_964436275.1 uncultured Gammaproteobacteria bacterium
CAAACAGCAGCGGAAATAAATAATTGTTCTTTAGAAGAAGTAAATTATCAGATGAGACGAGCAGCAAAGACAATTAATTTTGGCCTTATTTATGGGATGAGTATTTTTGGCTTGGCTCAATCAGCTGGTATATCCCGAGAGAAAGCAAGACAATTTATAGAACGATATTTTTCCTTACATCCGGAGATAAAAAGATATTTAGAAGAAAAAAAGAAAGAAGCAAGAGAAAAAGGTTATGTTCAAACTCTTTTTGGTCGGCGGCGTTTTTTGCCGGAAATAAATTCTCAAATTCCCCAATTAAGAAATGAGGCAGAAAGAATGGCTATAAATATGCCTATTCAGGGAACAGCCGCTGATTTAATGAAAATGGCAATGATTGAAGTTAGAAACTTTATATCTAAGGTTAATGAGAGTTCTAAGGAAGAAATAGTAAAAATGATTCTTCAGGTTCATGATGAGTTGCTTTTTGAAATTAAGAGAGATTTTGTAAAAGAAATTGGCTTAGAAATAAAAAAGATTATGGAAAATGTCATCAAGTTAAAGGTGCCTATTGTTGTTGATTTAAGAGCAGGGGATAATTGGGGGAAAATGGAAGAAATAAATAATAAATAAAAAAATATGATTATTTTTCTTCACGGACCCGACACTTATCGTTCAAAGAAAAAAATTGAGGAATTAAAAAAGGAAAGGAATTTTTCAGATAGCAATATTGTTATTTTAGAAGGAGAAGAATTGTCTCCAGAGGAATTACACAGGGTTTTTCTTACCCCTGATCTTTTATCGTCAAAACGTTTAGTTATTGTTAAAAATGTAATTAAAAAAACAAAGAAGGAAAAAGTGTTGGAAGAAATTTTAGCAATTGTAGATAAACTGAGCAAAAATAAAAGAATAGAAATAATATTTTGGGAAGAAGATTTATCTGCTTTAAGAGGTAAAAGGAAAGAGATATTTGATTTATTAGTTGAAAAGAGTGAAAATTATTATTTTCCCTTACTTTCATTCAAAGAAACCTATCGTTGGTTAAAAGAAGAAATTGAAAAAAGAGGAGGGAAAATAGAAGACAAAGCAATAAAAAAATTGATTTTTTATCGAGGAAACAATTTATGGGAATTAAGTAATGAGATAGACAAGTTGATTGCTTATTCTGAAAAAAAATTAATTAAGGAAAAGGATATAGAAGATTTAGTAGAAGTAAAACTTGATGAAAATATTTTTCATTTAGTTGACGCTTTAGCCGAAGGTCATAGAGAAAAATCTTTAAAATTGCTTAATTTCCAATTAAAAAGACGCCAATCTTGGCCGCTTATTTTATCTGCTTTAACTAATCATTTTAGAGGATTGATTATTACTCAAGAGATGCTAAGAACTGAAGGATATGTTAATATCCAATTTTTAGCCGATGAATTAAAGGTCTATCCTTTTGTGGCGAAAAAATTTTTGATACAGGCGAGGAAGTATTCTTTTGATGAATTAAAAAAAATCTATCAAGCATTGCTTAAGATAGATTTTCGTCTTAAAACAGAAAAAGTTAATCCAGAATTATTATTTGACTTATTTGTCTTAGGAGTGAAAAAGAAAAAGTAAGTTATTATTTTTCTTTTAATTTATTTATTTTTTTCATTAGCCGTGATTTCTTGCGAGCAGCGGTGTTTTTTTTATAAATATTTGATTTCGTTGCTTTATCAATGGCTTTTTGAACCTTTTTGTACCATTCTAGGGCTTTTGTTTTATCGTTATTTTTAATTGCTTTTTCTGTTTGTTTAATTAGATACTTAATATTAAGTTTTACCCTTTTGTTTCGTTCTGCTCTTTTTCTGCTTTGTCGAAGTGCTTTTTTCGCTGATTTTTTCTGGGGCATATAGATTTATTAAAAATTTTCTTCTTCTAAATTCTCTTCTTCTAAATTTTCTTCAGGAAATTCTTCGCTTTCTTTAATTTCTTCTTCAATTATTTCGTCCCAACTTTTATTTCCTTTTCCTGAAAGAGCATTAAATTTTGCTTTAAAATTTTCATTAAATTCTTCTACTAATTCAGGATTTTCTCGAAATACTTTGGCTAAATTTCTTAAAACACTTTCTGGAAGAATAGGTAAAAAAACAAGAAGATCATTTTGGTCTTCTAAGGGAATAGATGATTGACCAAATATCTCTTTTAGTTCTTCAAGTCCTTTAGACATTATCCTCCTATTTTTTATTAATAAATGTCTTCTATCAATTCTTTCATTTCTTCTGGAGAGAAATGTTTTTCATTAGTGCATTTTTTAGCTAAAGCCAAAATGCTTGCTGCTTTTTTAATTTCATTTTCTGGAGTTGCTGGGAGTTTTTCATATTTACTAGCAGTTTGTTCTAATTGTTTTTTTGTTTCTTCAAGAATAGGATTAAATTCTCTGTTTTCGATATTCATATTTTTTACACCTTTCCCCTCCAGAATTATTATTCAAACAAATGTATTTCTATACTAACAAAGTTAAAAATTTTGTCAAGTT
>CAYTBZ010000022.1:0-2021 GCA_964436275.1 uncultured Gammaproteobacteria bacterium
CCAAGCGATGGTTCGGTATAAATATCTTTTAAAATTTTAATTAAAATGTTTTTGTGCTTGGTTATATCAAGAGCCATATTTTTTTAAGAATGATATCTTTCTACTCTCTTTTTTAGGGTTTTACTTTTTCCATAAATTGGCAAAATTTTGTAAACTTTTTCCCAATCAAGGGAAGAAAGATCATCAAAATGATAATCTTTGTAAAGATATAAAATATCCAAAAAAGCCCTTTCTGGAGAGGCAATTGAATAATTTTCTTTGTTTTCAATGCCGCAGGAATTGGTTAAAATATCATCTTTAATTTTTTTGTAAGAATAAACTTGATTGTCAATTGTTATTTCTCGGCTAAGATAGGAAGCAACAAAAATTTGGCTATAGTATTGAAAAATAATTCCTGCCCTAGAAAGCACAGTTTCAAAACTTATATAAGAGGGGGTGTATATTTTTGTGGCTAATTCAAATTTGTTGTAATCTTTATCTTTAGCGTAAATGCCCTTTCTAATTCTATACAATTTCCCGGTTTTAACATAATAATTGATTCTTCTCTTTATTAAATTTGGGCTTGTTTCTTGCCAAATCAAAGAAACTTCCTTAAAGGTAAAGACGGTGTTTTTGGCTCTTAGTAATCTTGAAATACCTGTTTCTTTCATTTTTATGAACTTGAAGTTACAATTATTGTTACCTTTAGTTTATCAAATCCAGTATTTATGTCAATAATGTCAATTTTTCAATCTCTCTCGGTTTTTCTTCTTTTGGCAGGTCGTGAAGGGTGAAGGGTTTTATAGGTTTTCTAATTTCAGTTTTAATAAGAACAATAAATTTTTTTAAGGTTTTTCTTAAGTAGTAAATGTCTAATATCCTGGATTTTTCCATCATTATAAACCAAAGGTATCAAATAATGGGTACTTTTAGTTTATCAAAAAAGCAAATTTTCATAGAATGAAAATTTGCTTTTTATGCTAGTTTCCCATGTAAACTTGACAAAATTTAACTTTTAATGTATAATTTAAACGGCCGTTTTAAAAACAAAAAAGGAGGGAAAATGAAAAAAATCCTCGTAATTGTAATGATAATCCTCGGAGGTCTTGGAACTAACGCTACTTTTGGAAAAGAAAGCAGAGGTTATAAGTATGAAAATGAAGATCTGATAAGAGCTAGAAATCTAATAAGAGCTGGAGAAAAAGCTCTTGATAGTCAGGAGAAGCAGTTGAAAAATCTCAATCAAGATATTAATGATTACATTCAAGAAATTACCAAAGACGGACGAGTAACAGAAAAAGAAATGCTAATCCTGAAAAGAAAAGTTGAGGAGTTTAAAAAGGAAAAAAAGAAAGCAAACAACTATTTGAAAATCTATGGAGTAACCACCAAAACCCGGATTGAAACTTTAATTACAAAGTTGGTTGATGAATATGAAAAAGGCTTTATTCGACATCGGGATGAACATGGCAAAGTAAGACAATTATTTGCTTACCTTACAGGAAAAGATATCGAAGTTGAAGAAAGGATTGATTGGGCAAACCTCTGGTTTTTGTTTGGTTTATTCCTCATTGTTTCCTGCTGCTTTTGTATGTCATTATTGAAGGATAAAGACAGATGGAAAATCTAGTCGCTCTTATAGGAGTAATTTGCTGTTTGCTGGGCCTAATTTTTTGCTAAATATTATAAAGGGTATAGAGAACATTTTCTCTATACCCCTCTTTTTTATCTTAAAACTAGGATAATATAGAATAGTTTTAAAATAGAATAGACAGAATAGTAGCAGATATTCTTAGGTCATCTGCTTCTTTTTTTTAAGAAAAAACTTTTCAGAATCTTTGGAACCTGAGTCAGAAAGAACCTAGTGTATTGTGTAGGACCAATCTATTAGGAATATGATTATCCAAATTACTAATTACTGCAAATTTGAGCGTTAGCGAAAATTTGCTGGCGGACTAATTTTGTAATTTGTGTGGGTAATTTGTAATTGGGGAGCAAATTTTCGCGCTGCGAAAATTTGCTGGCGGAGGGGGTGGGATTCG